>JBPCNX010000080.1:0-11557 GCA_051000815.1 Pyrinomonadaceae bacterium | reverse complement strand
TTATTCATCCAATGGTCGCGGTCCTGGATCCATTCCGCGCACACTAGCCTGGTTGATCACGTGCACCTTCAGATCATCGTTAACGCGAATCTGACAAGAGAGTCGAACGTTGTCTGCGAGTTCTGTTTCCATCGCCAGACGATCGCGTTCCAACTCACCCATTTCACCAGGATCTCCGGCAAGAACTTCAACGCGGCAGGTAGTGCAGCGGGCATTGCCGCCACAGCGGTGGAGGATATCGACACCGGCGTCTTCAATCGCCAGCACGAGCTTTTTACCCTGAGGTGCTTCAAACGCTTGCAGACCGCTAGCGGTCTCCGCTTCAATCTTGGACATGCTTATGACTCCAGAGAGTTACTTTTGATTACCTTTTGAATGTGGCATAACTGAGTTCAAGTCTCAAGTCTCAAGCCGAGGGTCTCAAGTCTCAGGTCTCAGGTCTCAGGTCTCAGATTTCAAATCTGCGAATAGCCCGAGGTTGACGCTTAAGGCCTCAGACTAGAATGAGACTTGGGACTTGAGACTTGAGACCGTTCTATAGCACTAATTCCATAAACGCTGCGCCAACGACGGGATTGTTGTAGTAAGGCTCGATGTCCTTGAATCCCAGAAAGCGATACATGGCTATTGCCCGATCCATCTTGCCTGGCAGGGTATCCAGCCGGATTCTCTTGTAACCAATCCCGCGTGCTTCCTTAAGAACTGCTTCGGCGAGATTCCAGCCCAGGCGTGCTCCGCGAAAAGCCGGCCTTACAAACAGCCGTTTCATTTCACATACGCCGTTACCGAGATCACGCAAGGCGGCACACCCCGCTACTTGGTCATCTGCGTAGGCGATTAGCAGCCGGCCGCTCGGCGGCGCGTACTCGCCAGGCAGTTCCGCCAATTCCTTCTCATAATTTTGAAAGCAAAGATCTATGCCCAGCCAGGAGACATACTCTTCAAAGAGTTTTCGAACCTGCTGGACGTCTTTGGGAGATTGGACCTGGATGATCTTCAAGAGGCGCTCCGATTCGTTTAACCACGACAACAAAAAGGCCGGGAGTCTTTTCGGACTACCCAGCCTCAATTATGCACCGCGCCGTTTACGGAGCAGGCATCGTGCCTGTTCCTTCAAAATCTGGCAGGCTCCCGGGCCTGCTGTAGGATCATGCCGTAAAGGATGTGCCGCAACCGCAGCTTCCGGTCGCATTAGGATTCGTAAACGTGAAACCGGAACCCATCACGCCGCTGACGTAGTCAATCTGAACCCCGTTCAGGTATTGGGCACTGAACATGTCGACAAAAAGTCGCACGCCCTTTTCATTAAGAATAAAGTCTCCCTGACGTGACTCCTCTTCGATATTCAAACTGTACTGAAAACCAGAGCACCCACCTGGGACTACGCGGACGCGTAGCCCGGAAGTCTCAGGGAGACCTTCTTCACTTGCCATAAACTTCTTAATCTCAGCCACGGCAGGCTCAGTGACGACGAGCGTCATGCTCGGCGCCATCGTGGGGCTGGCTGGCGTTTCCGTAGTAGAGGCTGTATTTGCTGACATTCTTAAAATTCTCCTTCTAATGTTGCCGATTGCTGATTTGCGCCAAACACCATTGCCCTTTGCCGTTAAGGCGGAAATTGGCAATGAGCAATCGCCAATGATGTTACTGTCCTTTGCCCAAAACGACAAGTTCGGGTTTCATGGCCTCAATTGAGACCTGGCGCGCAACTTCCTCCGCAACGTGTCGGAAAGCCTGGGCCTGCGGAGAATCGGGCTCACTCACCACGACCGGTACGCCTTTGTCACCGCCTTCTCGCACGCTGATCCCCAGCGGGATCGAACCGAGAAATGGCACGCTGTACGTCGTCGCCAGTTTTTCGCCGCCGCCCTGGCCAAAAATATTGTAACGATTACCAGTGTCCGGGGCGATGAAGTAACTCATGTTTTCAACAATACCCAGAATCGGAATGGCTACAGTCTCAAACATGCGCAACGCCCGTCGCACATCGGCGACGGCAACATCCTGCGGCGTTGTTACCAGAACTGCACCCTGGACCGGGACGAGTTGTGCAAGCGACAACTGCACATCGCCAGTTCCGGGAGGCATGTCGACGATTAAATAATCGAGCTCCCCCCATTTCACGTCGGAGAGAAACTGTTTCACCAGGCCGTGGAGGATTGGGCCGCGCACGATCATCGGTTTATCGCCCGGTTGCAGAAAAGCCATCGACATGATCTTCAGGCCATAGGCTTCGATCGGAATCAGCCGGTTGCCTTCAACTTCGGGTCGCGCGTCAGTGGCGCCCAGCATGATCGGCACATTGGGTCCGTAAACGTCCGCATCCATCAAACCCACACGCGCACCGTCAAGCGTCAACGACACAGCCACATTTACCGCAACGGTTGATTTACCCACACCGCCTTTGCCGGACGAAACAGCGATGATGTTACGGACTCCCGGCACAGTGACTTTCTCGCCGATGCCGCGTCCTTTTGGCACCTCGGCATCCATCTTCACACTGACTGATGTTACTCCCGGCAGTGAGCCCACGAGTTCGTTCGCAGCGCCTTCCATTTCTTCCTTAACGGGACAGGCAGGCGTAGTCAGCACGATGCGAAAAGACACGGCGCCGGCGTCAATTTTTAAATCCTTGATAAATCCAAGGGTGACAATGTCCTTATGCAGATCCGGATCGTTGATCTGACGCAAGGCATTGAGGATAAGTTCTTCAGTTAGTTCAGACATGATATGTATTGGTACCCCGGGACCTCTGATTGGAGTCTGATTATGCCGTATGGAATCAGCAAAAGTCGAACACGCGTAGTGTTCGGCAGTTCGGAGTTTTGAGGGTAACTGATCGGTGTGTACTGGGAGCGCGGGCGTCCCGCCCGCAATGAGCGCGAAGCGCGAAAAGGTTTCTAAGATTTCGCGCCTGACGACGCAGGGCGGGCGGGACGCCCGCGATCCCAGTTTCACGTTCGCTTAATGCGGGCGTCCCGAGCAATTCATTCTGATGTGAAGCATTCGTGAGGGCAATTATTAGTTCTCACAGGAGCCTACTGCTCCTGCCGCCTGCTCCTATCCTTTCGCGCACACAAAAAAGCCCGCGGTGTTGCGGGCCTTTTGGTTTGGGGTGAGTGTTTCGTTCCTAGTCGTTCAAACGAATCGAACGCAGGATGTTATTGAACGCCGTACTGAAGCTTCTCGCTTCGCTTTGCGGCGCCACGGCAATCATGTAGAACACATCACCGTTGCGTAATTGCGAAGTCACGAGTGTAACTGTCTCCCGCTGCCCGGTAGCTTCGTTGGTGTTGGTTAACTGAGCGCTCAACCCGTTACGTCCTCCGAGAGTCGTACGCTGATAACCACTGCTGAGACGCATGTTGCTGTTCCCCTGCGTAAAACTGTTAACCAGTTCCTGCGTAGCCTGGCGCAGGTCGCGACTCTGTGAACGGAATACGCCAAAGTTCACGCCGTGAGTAAACACATCCTGGCCGCTGTGCTGGCCGAAACCGCCTTCGGGAGCAAACCACACTGAGTTACTGCCGCGGAGCTCCCGCCAGTTGTCCGGCACACTAACGTTCAGAAAACCAAACTCGCTGTAGCTGCGATAGCGAGTTGATGGGTAATCCACTCGTCCACCAGGCGTGCTTGACCCGGTAGACCCGGTAGAATTCTCCGAAGGGTAACGCTGTCCGCTGCGAGCGATTTCGGCCATCGTCGGCGCAGTTCCATAACCGCGCAATTTAGCCTTAACGCGTTCGAATTCGCGTGTATCGCGAATCGGATTTTCGACCCGGAGGTATTGCGCCTCCTGGTTAATACGCGCGTAACGATTCTGCGGACTGGGGTGGCTACTCAGAAAGCCACCGCTGCTCCCGCCGCCCGCCTCTTGAATTCTCTGAAACATAGTTGCCAGATCGCGCGGGTCGTAACCGGCACGGGCCAGGATTTGTGCCCCGAGAATGTCAGCTTCGGTTTCGTATTCGCGGCTGAACTTCAGAAAATAAACGCCAACTCCCTGCCCTGCGATCTGCGCCGCTGCTCCGGCGGGTCCACCGAGAACCGCGCCGCCAATACCCAGGATGCCGGCAAGCAATCCATACTTCTGACCCTTAGTAGCCTGGGCCGTGCCGTGTCGCAAAGCGACGTGGCTAATCTCGTGCGCCATCACGCCCGCCATTTCGCCTTCGCGTCCTGCCGCCTCGATCATTCCTCGATTGACATACATCGGACCACCGGGAAGCGCGAACGCGTTGATGTCTCGCGCATTGATCACTTTGAAGAAGTACTGAAACTCGCGATGCTGAAACTCGCTGGGAATTGCGGCTACCAGGCGACTGCCCACGCCCTCGACGTAGCTTTCGACTTCGCTATCGCGCAACAGGGGAAACTGTTGCTCAGCTTCCGCAGCTGCCTGGCGGCCCAACTTGACGTCATCCTGAAGGCTATACTTATTGCTGTGATAGCTGATCTTGGTCTGAGTAAATACAGAGACCGGCAGCAGCAACATAGCGCAGATTGCGAGTCCGGCGACGAAGCCCTGCGTTTTTCGGTAATTGGTTTTAATCATCGTCTCCCTCCGTTTGAAACTTCAGCTCTGGCCTGGGCGGTAAGGGAGAGGCGAACTGGAACATGAGCTGAGATTCTTTAATTGTCTCATTTCTAATGAGCTGTTCTTAATTTTCACTCTTCGTAGTTGCGGTCTCAAAACTGAGCTTGCACCATAACAAACTGCACGAAATCGCAACATTGATATACGTTTCAAGGACGCCGTCCCCTTTAAAAACGGCCGATAAGGGACATGCGCTTTCCGCCCTGTTACATAGCAATGAGGATGCCAGTGAATTGAACTCAGCCTTTATTGCGAGGTTCGATGCGTTCGTTGAGCCACTGAGCAGGTTCAGAGATGGGTGCAATGCGGTGAGGTTCGCCCTTCCAGATGCGCACCATGGAAATGATCAGGAAAATTGTCGCTGCCAGCTTAAACAGCGAGCCGCCAATGGAACTATCAGTAATTGAACCCAACACGCCAAAGAGTGTCTGCAAGACCAGAATGGCAATGTGTAGCGCCAGGCCCTGCGCCGCATGAAAGCGAACCTTCACTTCTTTGCGCGGCACCAAAAACAATTCAATCAACGACGCTACCACTCCGATATAGAAAGGAGCATAGGGCAGGATCATGGCCCACTTTTCCGGTAGTCCGATTCCCGCAACGCTGCGCGACGTCGGCCTCAGGCTAACAGGCACTTGCAAGTAAGGGTTTGGTTGATAGATCGACGGCTGGGTCTGGCTTGGCGGTGTCAACACCGAGGCGTACGGAGCGTCAAGAGGCGAGCCATCGAATGTTCTCGTAGGGGCTTCCGAATAAATGTTCTGCCGCGCGTTTTCGTTTACCGAGTAACCGACTTCGCGGGTGGCACCCTTCACTTGCTGGGTGCCAGGACGTTCCTCTTCCTGATCCCAAATCTCTTCGGTGCGTCTGGCGACGTCAGGATCAAGCGGATTAGTATCGTATTTTGTTTTCTTCGTCTCCATCGCCGGAGCCTTTACGCAGATAATGCTCGAACGGTTCCAATCTTACTCGTCCGCAACTGCATACTCAACCCGCTCCCAACGCCGCTGTTGTTCAGAGATGCGATATGCGCGCATCACCGGCTCAGGGCCGCCGAGCCCGATGATTAGGTAAGTTGCTGAGGGATAATATGCGAGGCGCACGTCAGTTTCAGAAGGCTCTGGCTCGTGGGCGCGAGGGTGAGAATGGTAAATCGCGACGAGCTGTTCCCCGCGCTGACGCATCTCTCTTTGTGCGGCGAAGAGCTCTTCGGGGGCCACTTCGTAGGAAACGAGCGCATCGCGTGCCACGTTCTGCATTTTGTAAACAGTCAGCGCTTTCTCTTCAGCCGTCCCGCCGATCAGACCACAACATTCGGTCTGTCCCGCCTCGCGAGCGTGAGCAGTGATATTGCTAATTTGGTCGGAACGGAGTTTGAGCATTTCGGGCGGAAGTCTCTTAGTCAGCCTTGGCTAGCATGATCGCTGCTACAACCAAACTAGAAGCAACTGCTGCCAAGGCAATGCCTACTGTGAACCAGTGTTCGAAGCCAAGAAAGGCTGGTGGCATGAACGGATCAATAACACAATATCCCGATTGATCGTGACTAAGGCCCTCTTCGCACGCGATGTGTGAGGTGATAAAGAGCAATACCGCCGTTAAGAGAAGAAGTTTGACGACCCGGCTGACACCCATAACCCCTTAGACATCATTCAACCTAAGTCGGTTCCCCAAGATTGCGTACTCAACGGTCTATTCACCCTTCACAACCAGTAGACGCAGTTCTTCCAGTTGCTTTGAATCCACTTCGCCGGGCGCGTCAATCATCAGGTCAGCGGCTGATGCAGTTTTAGGGAACGCAATCACATCGCGCATGTTGTCTGTGCCCGCAAGCACCATCATCAGTCGATCAATACCGGGCGCAATCCCGCCGTGAGGCGGTGTGCCGTATTCCAAAGCATCGAGAAAGAAACCAAACCGCGAGCGCGCCTCCTCCTGCGTCATACCCAGAGCCTTGAAAACCAGCCGCTGCACATCCCTGCGGTGAATACGAATAGATCCACTTGCTAACTCCACGCCGTTAATGACCGGATCGTAAGCCTTCGTACGAATCTTGCCGAGGAGTTCGGGTTCTCCACCCTCGACGGCGCGTTCCAGCAAGGAAAGATCTTCATCGACAGGCGAAGTGAACGGATGATGCATTGAGTAGTAGCGGCCGTCCTCCTCATGATACTCAAACATGGGAAACTCGGTGACCCACAGCGGCGCATATATTCCTTCCGGAATCAGCTTCTCAAGTCGCGCCACTTCATTGCGCAGCGCTCCCAGGCTCGCGGCCACGGTCTTGGCTTTGCCGGCAACAATCAGGACTGCGTCACCTTTCTCAGCTCCTGCCAGTTGAACCATCTGCTTAACTACCTCATCACCGAGAACCTTGAGCAACGATGAAGACAATTCATCGCCTGACTTTATCCAGGCTAAGGCAGTCGCTCCATAACGCTTCGCAAACTCCTGCAGTTCATCGAGTGTCTTGCGAGAAAGGCTTGCGCCGCCAGGGACCACGATTCCTTTCACCGGGCCGCCTGCGGACAAAGCCGCGGCGTACGGAGCGAACGTGGTTTCTTTCAGAAGCGAAGTTAGATCTTGAAGTTCCAGGCCCGCAATTCGCAGATCCGGCTTGTCTGATCCAAACCTGGTGATTACTTCGGCGTAAGTAAATCGTGGAAAGGGCAGCGTCAGATCCACGCCAATAAGGTTGAAGAGTCGCGCGAACAAACCTTCGATCAGATTGTAGACTTGCTCAGGCGAAGCAAAGCTCATCTCAACGTCGAGCTGAGTAAACTCGGGCTGACGGTCGGCGCGCAGATCTTCGTCACGAAAACAGCGTGCAATCTGAAAGTACTTATCCAGGCCGGCGATCATGCACAACTGTTTGAAGAGCTGTGGCGATTGTGGCAGGGCGAAAAACTTGCCGGGCTGAATCCGGGACGGGACGATGTAGTCGCGGGCGCCTTCAGGAGTGGACCTGATCAAAACTGGAGTTTCGATCTCAGTGAACTGCTTCTCATCCATGTACCGGCGAATCTCCGCCAGCACACGATGACGCAAACGTAAATTCGCCTGCAGCTGCGGCCGGCGCAGATCCAGATAGCGATACTTCAAGCGCAGATCCTCGGCGGCGAGCGCGTCAGAGGAACCTGTTTCGAGTTGAAATGGCAGCGTCCGCGCATCATTCAAAATGAACAACTGACGGGCGCGAACTTCAACCTCACCGGTGGCCAGCTTTGGATTGCGTTGACTCTCATCCCGCAGCAGGACTTCGCCTTGAATGGCGATGACATATTCTCCCCGTAGTTCTTTTGCCTTGGCGTGCGTAGCAGCGCCATCATCGGCGTTGAAAACGACCTGCGTGATTCCGTCACGGTCGCGCAGATCGATGAAGGTCAGCACGCCAAAGTCGCGACGACGCGCTACCCAGCCCATCAACGTAACACTCTGGCCGACGTCTTTTTTAGTTAGGGCGCCGCAGGAATGAGTGCGCTCCAGGTTTCCCAGGTGATCCAGCATTTATGTAAGTCTCAGGTCTTTGCCCTTGGGTCTTAGGTCTTTGGCCTTGGGTGCCCGTGTCTCCAACGTCCCCGGTTCTCCGAGTCCACCCTTCCCCGCGTCTCCCTTCACCGTGCCGCTTCCGCTACTTCAATCAAATTTCCACCGGGATCGCGTACATAGAAGCGCGGAAAGCCGGCAATTGGTTCGTCGTCAGGCAGAATCTCGACGCTGGCATTTTCCAAGTGCTGCTTCGCTTGATCGAGGTCCGCAACATGAAAACAAATGTGACGTTTGCTGCCATCGTTGTCGACTGCGGCATCACGTGAAAGGTGCAATTGAACTCCGCCAAGTTGGTACCACGCGCCGCCACGACCTCGCGCATCAGCTGGTTTAGGGACCTCCGGCAGACCCAGAACTACTCCGTAGAATCTCTTGGCTGCGACTTCCATCGCTGGCGGGACTCTAACATTCACATGCTGCAGTGAAACGATTGAGATAGCCATGTGTATTCGCTTAGTCTGAAATGCGGGTTTTCGATTACTCCAGGAGTATTTCCGAAGGATCCCCTCACAGTTGTGACACTGCGGGAATATCGGATTGTGGGCGTCTCGCCCGCAACGCACCGCAGGTGCTATATTCTCCATTTGCAAACCATATTTGTGTTTGGCGGACGTTGCGGACGGGACGCCCGCGATCCGACAGCTTGCCCCCGCCTAACTCTCCTTGTCGCCTGCTGCTTCAGAAACATAACCTACTGCAGCCTCAAAGCGATGCTCCCTTTCACCAGTCTGCAGCTTTTTCTCCAGATACTCATTGAACCCCGCCGAGCGATTTCGGGGGATACTAAGCGACTTCCAGTCGACCGAGCGAAAGTGTTTCGCCAAAAAAACAATTTGGCCGATGTGATAAGCGTAATGAGTCAACTGCCGGTTGATCGCCTGAACGATTGTATGTTCTTCGCCACGGATTGATACTTTCCTGGCAAAATCATCCGGCTGCAGTTGCTCGACCGCTTTAAAGACACAGTCCCAGCCCTTTTCCCAGTACACGACCAGCTCTGCTTTTGTTGTTTGTGACTCAATCACAAACTCCATGTCGCGATTACGATCGGGCTTCTCGCCGTCGCTCGTAAGAAAATCGGTCCAGCGAGAGAGCATGTTCCCGGCCATATGCTTCATGATCACGCCGATGCTGTTCGACTCCTCGTCAATTGCCGCGAACAGTTCGTCATCGCTAACCTGCGCGAGGGCCTTCTCCGCGAGTTTCTTGTAAGCGCGAAAGCTTGCGAGCGAATCTTCCAGGTAATGTTGTGCTATTGATTGGTTCATAGCTTTCCGGCGAACCGCGATGCTCGCCACCTGGGGCTTATGCCCCAGGCTTTATGCTGCCCCCGGCTTCGCCGGCTATTCGTCGACGGCTCTAATCGCTCTCGCAACCTCGTGCCGTTTTACCGCTCGCTGCTCTCCCCTTCGCATGTCCTTCAGCGCTATCTCGCCGCGCGTTCTTTCTTCATCGCCAATCACAGCGACAAACGGAATCTCCCGGGCCGACGCATACTTGAATTGCTTTGCGAGCTTGTCTGCCTCGGGATATAAATCAACTCGCAGACCCAGCTTCCGTAACTCTGAAGCAAGCGAAATCGCCTCGGCATAGGATGCTTCATCCCAGATCGCAACCATGACATCCGCAGACGCGCTATCCAGCTCAGGCGGGAGCATTCCTCTCTCCGTCATCACCACTATGATCCGCTCCAGACCCAGCGAAAATCCACAGGCAGGCACACTTTCACCGAGGAAGATTCCCACGAGATTGTCATAACGCCCGCCACCTCCAAGACTTCCCGGCAGATCCTTAACGTTGATTTCCATGATCGCGCCGGTGTAGTAGGAAAGCCCGCGCGCGAGGGTCGGATCAATTTCAATCTTCGCGGCGATGCCTGACGCAGTGGCGAATTTCATGATCGACCGCAACTCATCAATCCCTCGAGCGCCAAGCTCGTTCGCTCCCACAAACTCCACCAACCGGCCGAGGATTGCCGCGTTTAATGCCTCGCTCATCGTCCCAACGTCGCTGGTTGCGAGGTCGGCTGCGTGCTTAAGCGATCCTAATTCTACAAAGAAGTCGAGTAGTCGATCAGCAGCAGCCCTTTCAATTTCTCGGGCGCTGAATTCTTTCGCCACACCTTCGCGCCCGATCTTGTCGAGTTTGTCCAGCGCAATTAAGGCGGCATCGTGCTTGTTCAGAGGTACACCGGCACTCTCGAGAACGCCAGACAGTACCTGGCGATGATTGAGGCGGACCTTGAAATCGTTGAAACCGAGCTTTGTTAATGCTTCCGCAGCCGCGGCGCAAATCTCAGCCTCAACTACCATCGACCGCGAGCCCAACACGTCGACATCGCACTGGTAAAATTCGCGAAATCTTCCACGTGCCGGACGATCTGCGCGCCACACTGGTTGAATTTGGTAACGCTTGAAAAACTTTGGCAGCTTGTCGCGATACTCCGCAACAACCCGAGCGAGAGGCACGGTTAGATCGTAACGCAGTGCAAGGTCAGCCTCTCCGGTGCTTTCATGGACGCCTCGTTTCAAAATCTTGTAGATGAGTTGATTGCCTTCTTCGCCATACTTGCCAGTAAGTGTTTCGATATTTTCGACGGCCGGAGTCTCAAGCGGCTCAAAACCATAGCGCTCGTACACTTCCTTGATGATGCCGATGACGTATTCGCGTCGCCGCACATCTGCGGGAAGAAAATCGCGCATGCCGCGCGCTGGTTTTGTATTTGCAACCACGGTCTTGGGTCTTTGGTTCGTCTACCGACTACTGTCTACTGTCTACTTTTTGTATTTCTTCGTATATTCCACATAGTTCTGCCAAAAGAGATCCAGACTGGCAACTTCTTCCTCGGTCAGCGGTCGCTTTACTTTAGCGGGAGCGCCCATCACCAACGAGCGCGGAGGGATGACAGTTCCCGGCGCTAATAAACAACCCGCCGCGACGAGCGATTGCGAACCAACCCGAACGTCATCGAGGACAATTGAACCGATCCCGATCAGTGAACCGCGCTCGATGTAGCACCCGTGTAAGGTCACGCTGTGCCCGATGGTCACCTGGTCTTCGAGAATTGTGGGATGCGATCCGGTACGCGTATGAATCACGCTGTTGTCCTGCACGTTCGTTCGATTGCCGATGCGAATGTAGTACATGTCGCCGCGCACGGTTGCGTTGCACCAAATCGAGGACTCTTCACCGATCTGTACATCGCCAATAATCTGCGCACTTTCATCAACGTAAGCAGAGTTGTGAATCTGCGGATGGACAGAGCCAAATGGTCTAATCATCGTTTTCGCCAATAGTAGCACAACGTTATTTCGGATCGCGGGCGTCCCGCCCGCACAGGGCGCAATGCGGGCGAGGCGCCCGCGAGCCCAAAAAAAGTCTGTGTTCCCTCGGGGGGGTCTGCTCAATTAG
>JBPCNX010000079.1:0-68209 GCA_051000815.1 Pyrinomonadaceae bacterium | reverse complement strand
CAGACAGCGACCTGCAACGCGTGGAAGACTTACTTAATAACCGACCTCGTAAGACGCTCGGATACCGAACGCCGAATGAAGTCTTTTTCAAACAACAGTCTGTTGCACTTCCAAGTTGAATCCGCTTGGTGCAAACAAGATCACGAAAGCTAATATTGATGGTTGTCGCATTCCTGGTTTGTTCAGCAACCCAGGTGTTTTCACAGGACCCAGTTGGCGGCGGACAGCCAAGACCTTCGCCGGCAGCGAAAAAGACTTCTCGAGTGCAGCTCGAAGTAACAGCCGGAGCCGATAAGGTCGAAGGCGCCAGGGTGATCCTCGAGTCGCAAGAGGAAGGCGTCCGGTTTAGCAAGGAAGTGCGAACAAACAAGCAAGGGGCGGTGACTGCGTCGGGAGTACCGCAGGGACGTCTGAAGATTCAGGTAATTGCGAAAGAGTGTGAAACGTTTGGCGAGGTAGTTAATCTGGCCGAGGACAACCAGACGATCCGCATTGCACTGACGAAAAGATCAGCGCCTGTGAGTCCCTAGAAGCTAGGCCTTTGCCTTGTCCAATTGCGTTAGCGTATCGAGAATGAGGTTCGTATTGCTTGCAGCCTGGATTGCCACAGGGAATTCCCGGGCGGCCTTTTGAAACTCAAAACCGCCACTGGTTATTTCCACTACATGTCGAAACGCTGCGGCGCCCTTTGATCCAGCCGCTTCCGCGTCAACAATTCTTCCTTCATTAAAAAGTACGCGACCGCTCTGAGCATCGCTCACCAGGTTCAAGGCCCCGGTGAGCTTCGCATTCTCGATCACCTGAATCGCATCAAACAGGCTGACGGCAGAAAGGTCGCCCGCGAGCGTTACACCGTGTCGCTTGAGCTGGGGTGCGGCCTTCGCAGGGGCTTGGATATCGGGCCGCCGCGCGCGGCGAATGGCTTCCAGTCCTTTGGCCACGTTGATACCCGGATCGAGTTGCTTCGCCTCAAGTAGCCGGTCGTAAGCGTTGTCAAAATCGTCGCGTTCGATATAAAGGCTGGCGAGCGCCAGGCCCTGACGCGCAGCTTCATCTGGATGCTTGTGCGCAGCCGCTACCTCACGCAGACGTTCGCGCAGGGGAATCGAGCGCGGGTTTCGCTCCAGGGCAGCTCTCAGTCTTTTGATAGCACGCTCGGGGGCTTTGTATTTGACGAACAGTTCGGCGTCGAGCAGTGCAGAATCCACCTCTCCAGGCTGGCCAGCCATTGATTGCGCTTCAGAGCTCGTTTGAGTATTCGCCATCCGAAATCCTGCCGCCCTTGAGTGTCAAAGTCGGGGCTGAAAGCGAGTTTAGCACAGGGGACGAATTCAACGATTCTCAAGAATTGCTCCTATCGGATCGGACGAGTCACAAATTCACACGAACAGTCACAAAGCCTTTTGGAGTGCGGCAACTTGTTGCCGCTTTCGAGGGATTGATTGAAAGCGCTGACAAGTCAGCGCGCTCCAAAACAGATCGTTGCCGGTTTACTAGAAGTCGAACCGTACTCCCAATCGCAGCTGCCGCGGCCTGAGCGTCCTGGTGGTCAAGAGAAATGTATCCAGAAATGCCTGGCGCTGCGCCGCTGTAGCTGTCGGTGCTAAGGCGCTGAAGTTAATGAACTCGGCGCCGAAACTAAAGACGGTTTTGTTCAGCACGTTGTCAAACTCGACTACCGGTCGCACTCGCAGGCGCTTATGAATATGAAACTCACGAGTGATACTGAGATCGAAGAGGATGAAACCGGGACCATGGCCGGCGTTGCGGGGAAGGTTTCCTGATCGGCCTATCGTTGGCAGCATGAAAAGGTCGAGCAAAGCCGGATCGATTGAATCGCCCGGACCGCGCCAGCGGAGCAGGTTCGAATCTCCCGAAAAAACCGGGCGATCATTGCCCACGTCGTCCAAATTCCGATCTGCGCCGCCGAGGGAGATGTTGAAGGGCGCTCCCGAAGCGACCCGAATGATCGGTGACAACCTTACCTTGCCCACGAGCCGCGGCAGATCAAAGCTTCCCGAGAAAACAAATCGATGGCGCCGGTCGAGGAGGCTGCGAGTTCGCTCGTGCCGGAAGTCAGCGGGAGTCAGCGCGTCTGATGTATTGACCACACCGTCGTCTATCAGCCGCGAGAGTGTGTAAGCGGCGCGAAAAGAAAACCCAAGACCGCCGCCGGAAGAGAATCGCTTACGCAACTCAAGGGTCAGCCCTTGATAAAAACTGTTGCCCGCGGAGATGAGTTGTTCGACTTCAGCGCGCGTCGGATCGGGTCGCAACCCATTCAGTGCAGCCAGCGCGACGTTGACCGCTGTCGACGATGAAACACTGTTGAGACTAATGAGCGAGAGAGGCACGCCAAATTCAACGGTTCGTCCCACTGAATTTGGATTCGCCGGATCCGCGCTAGTGAAAACAAACCTTACTAACTCGCCGGCATTGGCGACGTTATACAACGGACGCGAGCCGGCCGGTCCTATGTGGAAATTGGCAAAGTCGCGCGACGACAGATACTCCGCGAAGTCTCGAAACCCGGCAGGGAGACGCGGGGCATTAGCATTGAATTCCCGCCAAAGATGAATGCCGCGGTTGAGCGTGTAGTTTGCTTCAAAGACAAAGCGGCGACCGAGGTCGCGTTCAATGCCGAAGTTAGCCTGGTAACTTTCCGGAATCCGCAAATTCCGGTCGAGCCGTCTAGAGAAGCCGGTGTTGAGCACGCCAAACTGTGCTACGAGCGGTGAGTCGCTGCTTATTGCTTCGGGAAAGCTAAGATTCGCATCGATGAACTCGCGCCGCTGGGCCGCGCTCAATAAGGTCCCGGTTGTCGGATCGCGCAGAGTATTGGTGTCGAAAAAGCGTTGCTGGGCGCCGAGAGTAAAGTCATCGATCGTCCGCAGCAATGCGCGATTGTAAAAAATTCCGCCACCAAAACGCAGCACCGTTCGCCCGGATCTGAAGGGATCGTATGCGAGCGAAACTCGCGGCGCCCAATTGTCCCCATCACGGATGATGCTTTCTCTTTCATAACGCAATCCATAACTAAGCATGAGGTTCGGCCGGAGCCGAAACTCATCCTGGACGAAAAAGCCCAGGTAGGTGTTTCGCTGCGTTGATTGAGTTAGAAAATTCTGACGAAAACGGCTGGGCCTTCCATCAAGGAAATCTCCCGCACTCGCGAAACTGAATGTGCCGGAAGCGTCGGAGAGGTCGATGAAAGTCGATCTTATTCTCTGAGCGTCCAAGCCTGCCTTGAGTGAATGGTTGCCCGTAATATGAGTGAAGATTTCCTGTAACTGGAAGCGAACCTCGCTTCGGTCAGTAGCGCCGGTAGTGGAGGAACCGGCTACGAGTGTACCGGAACGCCGAGCGGCATCATCGGCGGGGAATGGGTCGTTGATACTGATCAGAATTACCGGACTGGCCCCGCCTTTGGCTTGAATAGCGGGCGTCAACCTGGCCCACTGCACTCGAGTTTGGTTCACAGTATTTGCGGAGAAAACATAATTATCGGAATAAGAAATGGCATCCGAGTTACGGGTCCTGGCCTGGAGCGCTTCCACCAGTCGATTCCCACCGCCGAATTGTCGCAGATTTCTCAGTCGCCCGAGTTGATAGAGAAAAGCGCCGTTATGAGTGTCACTGAACTGGTGATCTATTCGAGTAGTGAAGGACTGGGTTATTGAGGGCGTGGCAACCAAAGAAATAAAAGGCGCAATCTCCGCGCTCAGAGCGGGAGAGTTAGCATCCTCAAGCCGCTGCTGCTGCAATATCGTTGGCGCGGGTAGCGGGAACAAATCGTTCTGTTGGGCCGGAACAAGAGTGTCGATCAGCGCTGTATCAAGAAGCTTAGTGAACTCAAATGAACTGAAGAAAAAGGTCCGCGGGCTGCGGAAACGTGGAAAGTCCAAAGGGCCGCTTAGAGTGAAGCCTGGGTTGTGTTCCTGCAGCGGTAGTCGCTTGAAACCGAGCGAGTTGTTTCTGAAAGTGTTGGCGTTGAGCGACTCGTCCTTAAAAAAGTAGAAAGCCCGTCCGTGAAAATCCTTCGAGCCCCCACGTGTGCGAATGTTTATCCGTCCGCCTGACGCACGGCCATACTCCGCAGCGAACTGATTGGTAATGACCTGGACTTCTTCAATGGCCTCAAGCGAAGGTTGAAACCGCTCTCGCGCCGAACGGTCGTCATTGTTATCCAAACCATCAATTGTCAGATTGTTCGAGTACGCCGCTCCACCAGCAACGGCGAATATTCCCGCCTCCTCAGGACTGTTTGCTGGACTGGTCTCCCTGTCCTCCGCGAGTTCTCGGGTGGAAAGTGGTTCCTCGGTAACACCGCCCAAAGTGAAAATCAAATCCAGGGGCGAGCGTGTATGCACCGGAAGCGATTCAATTTCCGCTGTCGTCAGCGTCCCACCGACAACCGTGCGTGTGGTATCGATCGCGGCTTCATCGGCAACAGTTATCAGTACAGCGGCCACGGTCAGGGCCGAAGGGTAAAGTGTTATTTCAAGTTGAGCGTTGTGTCCGGAAATCAGAATAAGATTCTGCTTCAACTGGTCAGCAAATCCCGCAGCTGAAATTCGCAACGAGTAACTTCCGGGTTCAAGGTGGTGAAGGTTGAAGCTTCCCGCAGAGTTAGTCTTGATCTTGTGGCTCAAACTCGTTCTAACAAGCACGGCCTCAATCGTCGCGTCGGCGATGACAGCGTTATGTTGATCGACTATACGTCCGGCAATGCTCGTATTGTCGAGGTCCTGCGCAGGCGATGCTCTGAAGGCGGCGGCAATAATCAGAAGCAGCAAGCAAACGTGGCAGGGCTTTCGAGCCGACAGAAGGAGGGAGTGTGAGGTTCTCATCGTGTTCTCCTGGTGAGGAAGACGCCGCTTCAATCAGTGGCGTCGTCTGGGTAACTATGACTTAAGAACTTGTTCGGATTAATTCAAGCATCGGCCCGGGGTTCGTGACCTGAGTATGAGTAAAAGAGGCCGGGTTTGCTCGAATGCGCGCGGACTCTAGCACGGCTTAGAACAGTGGACAAGACTGAAGTCCGGTTGTGCTCTCCAAGTCCCTTGCTTGAATTGGTGCATGAAAATTGATCCAATACAAAATGAGCTAACGGGGCCCTGCGGGCAGGACGCCCGTGCTCCCAGGATTCACCGCCCAGGCAATGTTAATGGGGTTAGCGAGACAGGTTGCGGCGTCTTAGAACGGCGACTCGCGAGAAAGGAACAAGAGCGTCGGAGGAGCCTTCGGGAGGTGGTTCTGTGAAGTTGGTCAACTCTTCGGCGTGTGATTGTAGGTACAGGAAAAACCGCTCGAACTCGTGCTGCATCGCATCCATCTTCTCGCGCATGTTCATGATGATTTCCACGCCCGCGAGATTCACACCCAGGTCGCGAGTTAAGGAGAGGATCAATTCGAGGCGCTCGAGATCGGGATCGGTATAAAGCCGGGTGTTGCCTTCTGAACGCGATGGCTTTAACAGTCCTTCGCGTTCGTAAAGGCGCAGCGTCTGCGGGTGGAGATTGTATTGCTCCGCCACCGCGCTGATCGTGTATGTCTTCGGCTTGCGCTTCATCTCATTTTCGATTGGCGATTGCCATTCATTTGCGATTGCCGATTCTTTGAGTCGAGTTGAGGTGAGCCATGGCCTATTTCAGTCTCCCGCACGACCGTTTTCACCCGGCGTCACAACCATTCAAAACGTGGCCCGCGTCCTCATCTGCCAATCGGCAATCGCCAATTGGAAATCGGCAATTACTCCAGTCCCATCTCCACGCGCGGGTTTTCCGAATTCAACTTCGAATACTGCCGCAACAGCTCCTTGGTCTCTTCCGAGATCACTTTCGGCAAAATCACCTGCACCTCAACAAACTGATCACCCTTGGAGCCGGGATTTCGCAAGACCGGCGCGCCCCGTTCGCGCAAACGAAACTTCTGACCCGATTGTGTACCTGGAGGAATGCGCAACTGCGCCTTTCCTTCAACGGTGGGAACTTCGATCTTTGCGCCCAAGGCCGCCTCCGGCACTGTAATCGGAACGGTAACGTAAATGTTGTCACCTTTGCGCGTGAAGTGTTTGTGCTTGCCTACATTCGTGATGATATGCAGATCACCGGCAGGCGCACCCATGCGACCGCCATGACCTTTGGCTGGGATCCGAACGCGTGAACCGGTTTCAACGCCCGCAGGAATTCGCACTTTCACCGTTTCAGTTTTAGGCAACGTGCCCTTCCCCTTGCATAGCGAACAAGGCGAACGTCGTCGTCCAGTGCCTTCGCAGTCAGCGCATTCCTGAGCAAAACGCAGGCGGCCTCCCGAACGCTGAACCTGACCCGAACCCTTGCACGTGGGACAAATCATGACAGGTCCGCCGATATCGCCGGCGCCATTACAGCGTGAGCATTGTTCGGAGCGGTTTACCGTAAGGTTGGTGGTTAGTCCCTGCAGCGCTTCTTCGAAGGAGAGAGCAAGAGGCATCTCAATGTCCGCGCCGCGCTTTGGTTGCGGAGGCGGTGGTTCGCGTTCTTTTGTGGCCCCGCCGCCAAACAGATCAGAAAAAATGTCCTTGAAACTTGTGCTGCTGCCGGCTCCGGAGGTTGTGCCCCAATCAAAGCCAGTAAAATCAAACCCTGGTCCCGTGCTGCCGCCGCTGCTCGGAGCCGCACCACGTGCGGCCGCGTCTGCAAGGTTGTCGGAATACTGTCCAAAGCGATCGTAGACGGCGCGCTTTTTGGGATCTGAGAGGACGTCGTGGGCTTCAGTGGTTAACTTGAAACGCTCCTCGGAGGATTTGTCGCCCGGATTGACGTCAGGGTGATACTTGCGCGCGAGTCTGCGGTAAGCCTTCTTTATTTCTTCAGGCTTGGCATCGCGCTTCACGCCCAGCGTTTGGTAGTAATCCTGTTTGGCCATGTTTGAGGCTCTGAATAGTAAATGGTGACAGGTGACAAGGCGAAAACGCTCAGCCCGTCACCGGTCACCTGCCAACTCGCCTTGTCACCTTGGCTTTATTTATTTTCGTCTACATCGACGTATTCGGCGTCGATGACATTGTCCTCGCCCGAGGCCCCGCCAGAAGCGGCGCCTGCCGCCGTAGCCTGATCGCCAGATGCTTCCGTTTCCGCTCCCGGTGTTGGAGCCTGCTGATATAGCGCTTCAGCAAGTTTGTGAGAGGCAGCCTGCAGTTGATTAAATGCCTCGTTGAGTTTTTCAACTCCTCCTTCCTGGAGCGCTGTCTTCGCTTGTGCGATGGCAGTCTCAACTTCAGTGGCGACGCTACCTACTTTTTCACGGTTCTCAGTGAGCGTCTTCTCCATTTGATATACCAGTCCATCAAGCCGGTTGCGTGCCTCGATCTCTTCGCGCTTCTTGGCATCATCGGCAGCGTGTGATTCGGCATCACGCATCATCTTGTCGATCTCGTCCCTGTTGAGACCCGACGATGAGGTAATCGTTATCTTCTGCTCGCGACCGGTTCCCATGTCTTTCGCGGACACGTTAACGATGCCGTTCGCGTCTATGTCAAACGTCACTTCAACCTGCGGCATGCCGCGCGGCGCGGGGGGAATGCCAATCAGATGAAACTTGCCGAGAGTGCGATTATCTCCAGCCATTTGCCGTTCGCCCTGCAAGACATGCACTTCGACGGACGTTTGGTTGTCCGACGCAGTTGAGAAGATCTCCGACTTGCGGGTGGGGATCGTTGTGTTCCGTTCGATCAACTTGGTGAACACCCCACCAAGAGTCTCAATTCCCAAACTAAGCGGAGTGACATCGAGTAACAGAATGTCGGTTTTCTCACCTGAGAGCACGCCCGCCTGAACGGCCGCGCCAATAGCAACTACCTCATCAGGGTTCACACTCTTGTTCGGTTCTTTGCCAAACAGGTCGCGGACCATCTGCTGAACCTTGGGAATTCGGGTGGAACCACCCACCAGGACGACTTCGTCGATCTTCTTGGAGTCCAGCCCGGCATCTTTCAAAGCCTGTTCGACTGGCCCCCGCAACCGCTGCAGAATCGGATCAGCCAACTGCTCAAACCTGGATCGCGTCAGTTTCATCGCTAGATGTTTAGGTCCTGATTGATCCGCCGTGACAAAGGGAAGATTGATTTCTGTTTCCATTGTGCTGGACAGTTCAATCTTTGCCTTCTCAGCTGCTTCCTTCAAACGCTGCAACGCCATCTTGTCGCTGGAGAGATCGATGCCCTGGTCGCGCTTAAACTCTTCAATGATCCACTCAATCAGTCTTTCGTCGATATCGTCGCCGCCAAGATGTGTGTCACCGTTTGTTGATTTGACCTCGACTACGCCTTCCCCAACCTCGAGGATGGACACGTCAAACGTACCGCCGCCGAAGTCGAAAACGGCAATTGTTTCGTCCTTCTTCTTGTCGAGCCCATAGGCCAGCGCTGCAGCAGTGGGTTCGTTAACAATGCGCATTACCTCGAGTCCGGCGATCTTGCCCGCATCCTTGGTCGCCTGACGCTGCGAGTCGTTAAAGTAGGCCGGGACGGTAATAACGGCCTTATCCACCTTGTGACCAAGGTAGTCCTCGGCAGACTGCTTCATCTTTTGGAGGATGATTGCTGAAATCTCCGGGGGACTCCATTCCTTGCCGCCCGCTGCGATGCGCACGTCCCCTCCTGCCGCCTGCACCTTATAAGGAACCTGTCTGATTTCCTCTGTTACTTCGTCGTAACGTCTCCCCATAAACCGCTTAATTGAATAAACAGTATTTTCAGGGTTCGTAACGGCCTGGCGCTTGGCTACCTGGCCAACCAGCCGGCTCCCATCCTTGGTAAAGGCGACCACCGACGGGGTCGTCCGCCCCCCTTCAGAATTCGGAATTACTGTCGGTTCGCCACCTTCCATCACGGCTACGACAGAGTTTGTGGTTCCAAGGTCAATTCCAATAATCTTGCTGCTCATTTTCTTTTACTCTCCAAAACCCGGTTTTGGCTTGGGCGGTTGCGTCCTGTCCGACTCCAGCATGCCGTCCGGCTGCAAACGGAGGCGTGGCCCAGCCTGGTTGAATGCCGAGGTAATATAATACCTGAGTGCGTTGCTGTCAACTTTTATGAGGCTGGAATTCCGGTGCTCTTTGGCGTTAGCGGGATGGCAAGTCGGGGTCTGAAGGATCAGAACTGTGGTGTCGGCGGTCATCGTTGAGGAGCTTTGAGGCAAAAAAGACGTAATGCCCGCCCGACAGGATTGCCAGTGCGAAAACAATGGCATACAGCGTCGGTAGGTAGTAGCCAGTGCCATAGGGAACGCTGGCAGCGAAAATAATGATTGCAATGGCAATGATTTGCACTGTGGTATTGAACTTACCAAGCCAGGAAGGCCGGAATCCTCGAAAACCGGTCATGATGTTGATTGCTGCGGCGCCAACCACGATAAAAACATCACGGCTGATCACCGCCGCTGTAACCCAGAACGGAACGGGCAAATGGCTTGGCAAGGGTTGAGGGAAAACACTCCTCATCGACAGCACCACAAACGCCGTTACTAACATAAGCTTGTCGGCAATGGGGTCGAGGACGGTGCCGAGCTGGGAGCGCTGGTCAAATCGACGCGCAAGTAAGCCATCGAGTCCGTCTGTGATTCCGGCTAGAACGAAGGCTGCTAAAGCCAAGAGAAATCGCTGATAGAAAAGAAGGGTAACAAAAACCGGGATCAGGACCATCCTGAAGATGGTCAGCAGGTTGGGGACAGTAATAATCCGGGATGACATCAGGACGCGATTTAGAAGGAGTTGGAAAAGCGCGCGCTTCAAACCCTCAGGAATTTACCTGAAGAAGTACTACTCAGAGCAACGCAATTCAAGCAAAGAAACTTCTGGTGGGCAGCCGTAACGGATTGGAAGCACAACTGTGCCCAAGCCCCGAGTGACGTAGATTTGCGTCTCACCTTGCCTGCCAAGGCCGCGAAGTAGGCGGCGTCTTGGTTTCCCAGAAGCCCCTCGTTCCGAACGCAAAGTTACTTGACCGCCATGCGTGTGGCCACTTAAGACCAGATCTACTCGAGCTCGAGCTGCCCGGCGCAGGATGATGGGGTTGTGAGCAAGCAGGAGTTTCATCTCAGTTTCCCGAGCACCGGCTAGCGATAAGGAGAGATCTTCCAACCCGACCATAGTGTCGTCCACACCAGCCAACCAAAATGCTTCGCCAGCGAGCTCGAACCTCATGCCCTGGTTCACCAAAACAGTTATCCCTTCAGCGCGAAATAGGTCTGTGATCAACGCCGCGTCAGTCCAGTGGTCATGATTTCCTAAAACGGCATACACGCCATTACGCGCTTGAAGGCGACCAAGTAATTCCGCACACGGAGCTGCGTATTGACGATCATGCGAAATGTAGTCGCCGGTCAACGCAATCATGTCTGGTTTCAAACGGTTCGCGGTTTCAACCGCACGTACGATCTGTTCGCTACTGGTGAAAGGGCTATGGTGAATATCAGAGAGGTGGACGATGCGAAAACCTTCAAAGGCTTTTGGCAACCGCTTCAGATATATCGGTTGATGCTCAACCGTGAGACGAAAAGGCTCGTTAAGTGCCGCTCGCGCCGCCTGGCTAAGCGTGAGTGCGAACGCACGCAGTGGCCTCTCCGGGCGGCTGCCAACCAAGGGCGCAATCCGGCCGCGCTGTTTCCATCTTAGCTGTGTCGTCATTATCCTGTTTTGCCGCTGCCAAACCCGGGACTCTTTCTGCCATATCCAGCCCCGTAAAGAATGGGGCGCATTATAGTCATCGACCATCGCTGAGGCAAATCAGGATTCCAAGCCCGGTGACAACACAATACGCTTGGATCCACTTTACTACTCCCCGCCCAGGCCAGGGCGTCGAGATGTTACGAAATCTTTGCGAAATTATTAATATTTGCTTGACAGGTCACAATAGTTCCGTATAATTTCCCACATTGTCAGCATTGCGCAGTTCTTGTTCTTTCAATTATCAGTGAAGTGTTTGCAAGGGTTCTTGCGCGGGATGATTTTTTATAGTACGCGAGGCTTTATCTCACCCGCATAAAACGCACCGCCTAGACAATGAGAGCGCCCAAGCGACGGTCTCAGTTCCTTTGCCAACGCCACCCGATCGACCCGAACCTGCCCCGAAACTCCGGCCCCGCCAATCCCATGCGATTGGTGGGGCCGTTCTCTTGTTTTGGTCGCTGCTCGTTCCGCTTAAGTCCTTGTCACGGTCACGCGCTCGACAACGTCCCTTTCTGCTACGGTGGCTGCAGGTCGAGCCAATGCTCGGCCCGACATCGAAGCGAACAGCTCCTCATACTGATTAACGACCTGCTCCCAATCGTACTTCTGCTGCACCCGAAGCTGGGCGCGATTGCGATAAGACTGGACCAGTGAGCCATCTCGCAAGACACGTTGCAGCTTCTGAGTGAGGTCCAACTCGTCGGCGTAAGGAATTCCGGCCTCACCCACCGCTTCAATGTTTTCCGGTGTAGCTAGCGTCAGAACACAATTGCCGTAGCCCATTGCTTCGAGTAAGGCGGGATGCGTTCCTCCAACTTCCGTCGCGTGGACATAGCAATAGGCATTTTGTTGGAGAGCGCGATAGTCCTGTCCAAAAACGAAACCCGTAAAGATGATGCGTCGATCGCCGCGCGCTCGTTCCTTTAGGTCACTGATGTACTCATGAGCATACGGCGCGTCGCCGACCACTAACAATCGATAGGCGGTTCTGACTCTCTTAAATGCCTCTATGACCAGGCGGGCATTGTTTTCCGGCTCAAGCCGTGAGACGTAGAGAACATATCGGTTGGGCTCGACGCGCCAACGGCGCACTACTTCACGGTCGAGTTTCCGTTCTACCTCCGCACCGTAAGCAATCATCGTGGAAGGCGCGCCATACCTCGCCAGGTAGTAATCCTGGATTACCTGCGCATCAGTGATGGTAACGTTGGGAAGAATCGTGGAAAGCCGTTCGGCCACCAGGTAATAGCTACGCCCAAGCCAATTCCATTTCTTTCGTTTGTGCTCGAGTCCATCGACATTGATTGCCACTGGCGTTCCAGTAAGGCGAAGAATGGATGCGAAGGGGGCGTTGGCCGCGTTGCAGATCAGAGCTGCGTCGTACCGTGAAGGCGCCGCGTGTAAGGCCGAGAGGAAGGCGTGGACAACCGTGTCAAAGTATTTATGACGAATCGTCGGAAGGACCTGTAGCCGAACTCCGTGATATTCAAGTTGTCTTGGTGAAACGTAATGCGCCCGGCAATAAACAGTCACTTCGTGTCCGCGCGCCACCAGCCTCGTGGATAAGTGTTCCGCGAAAGTTTCGAAGCCTCCGTAGCTGGCCGGTATACCGCGAGTTCCGAGTATGGCTATGCGCATATTTTTGAGAGCACTTCAGTTGACTTAGCGTTGCGCTTTCCAGACGCGAGTAACAGCGCGACTATTATCAACGGCACGTTTATAAACTTCAAGAGTGCTTCTTGCGGTTTTTTCCCAGTCAAACATCTGAGACCGCCTCAGTCCTTTAGCCCTGAGGTCATTGCGAAAGTCTTGGCTTTCCACGAGGCGCGCTATCCCCGACGCAATGGCATTCGTATCAAATGGATCAACCAGAAGCCCTGCGTCTCCGACCACCTCGGTTAAACTAGTTCTGTTTCCCGCCAGCACCGGAGCTCCACATTTCATGGCTTCCAGAGGAGGGAGGCCAAATCCTTCAAAGTAAGATGGGTAAACAAAACAGAGCGCCCCGGAATAGAGCGCAGGCAGATCGTCGTCTGGCACGTAGCCTGTCAAGATTATCGACTCGCTGACGCCGCTCTCATTAATTGCTCGGAGAGTCTCTCCATAAAGCCAGGCGCGTCTTCCCACGATTACCAGTTGCGGCAACTTAAGCTTCGCTTGTGTAAGCCGGAGGCGCGCGTAAGCTGCAACGAGACGTGCCAGATTCTTACGCGGCTGAATCGATCCGACTGAAAGGATGTAATCTCCAGCTATGCCATAAGTGTGTCGCACGCGTTGAAGATCTCTTTCGTCTGCAACCGGCCGGAAGTGATCTGACGCCGCGAGCGGAATCGCCGTTACCAGGTCCGGAGAGATCCCATAGGTCGCGATGATGTCTGACCGGGCGTGCTCTGACAGCGCCAGAATATGTGCTGCCTTCCGAGCTGAGCGGCGAACTGTCAAACGGAGCTGCGCTCTGCTGCGGCGCTTAAAAGTTTCAGGGAGGTGTTCAAACGACAGGTCGTGAATACTGACGACGACAGGACAGGGGGCAAAAGGGGGTGCTGTGAACTGGACGTGTAAAACGTCGACCGGGTTTTTTCTTAGTTCGGCACTTAGTGTTAGAGGGACTCGAATCAACGGGGTGTGAGGACGCGTTTGACGAACAACGAAGTTTGGCCACCTGCGGCTGAACTTCGCAACAGCTTCATCCCGGGTAACGTAGAGAGTGTATTGATTGACTGAATCGATCCTGGCCAGGGCTTCGATTAGGTTCAGCGCATAACTCTCATTCCCGCCCAAGCCGGTGCCAACTGAGTGAGCATCTATTGCAATCCGCAAAGATCTGCCCTCGGTTCACAATGCTGCTCTCTCAGGCGGGAACAGCTGCGCCCGCCTGCCTTACTTGACCTTGGCGGCAGCCGAAGCCTGGGCGTCTTTTGCCTGTTGCCCGCGCGTGTCGCGCTCGCGGATTCGGGCGGCTTTGCCACGCAACTCCCGCAGGTAATAAAGTTTCGCGCGTCGCACTCGGCCTCGCTTCACCACATCAATGTGATCGACGATCGGAGCGTGGAGCGGAAAGATTCTCTCGACGCCGACTCCAAAGCTGGTCTTTCGAACCGTTATGGTCTCCCGAGCGCCGCCATGCTTACGAGCGATGACGACGCCCTCGAAGGCCTGCAGACGCTCTTTAGTTTCCGATTCTTTTATCCGCACATGAACGCGCACGGTGTCGCCCGGCTGAAACTGCGGTATCTTGTCGCGCAATTGCGTTTTCTCAATTCCATCTAATCGATTCATTTCATCACTCCACTACAAACTGGCCTTCAGATTTCGTTTTCCCTCGGGCGAGCATGACAACTCGAAATACCGCCGCACTCCACCTCTGCAAACTCACAAATCTTTGAGTAAATCCGGTCGATTACGTTTTGTCTTCTGTAACGCCTGGTCCCGCCGCCAACGCGCTATGTCCGCGTGGTTACCTGTTAACAAGACCTCCGGTACCGACAATCCGCGCAATTCCGGGGGTCGAGTATAGTGGGGATAGTCTAACAGCCCCTCGGAAAAGGATTCGTTCGCCGCTGAAGTCTCGCTTCCCAATGCCCCCGGCAACAAACGCACAATCGCGTCGATTACCACCAGGGCCGCGGGCTCGCCTCCTGAAAGGACGTAATCCCCAATCGAGATTTCATCCGTCACCAACCCTTCAACAACTCGTTCGTCCACGCCCTCATAGCGGCCGCATATCAAAATCACCTGCGTGGCGCTCTGCGCCACATCCTGCGCGAGTTCCTGCGTAAATACTCGGCCCTGCGGCGACAGCAGAACTACTCGCTTCTCAGCCGGATAATCTGCTCGCTCCTTGATTTCCGTCAGGTCAGCGGCGGCGGCAAAAATGGGTTCCGGCTTAAAAACCATCCCATCGCCCCCACCGAAGGGTCGATCGTCGACGCTGTGGTGCTTATCGGTCGTCCAATTGCGCAGGTCGTGCGCGTTTATCTCAACGAGTTCCGCATTCCGTGCCCTGCGAATGATCCCGTAATCAAACGCTTCGCGAAAAAACTCCGGGAAGATCGTGAGTATGTCGAATCGCAGCACGGCACCACATCCAACCTACAAATCCAGCAGTCCTTCTGGTGGATCGATCCTTATTCTCTGGTTTGCGACATCAATCTCCACTACGATCGATTCCACCATGGGAATCAGACACTTTTGATGTTCAACGCCTTCGACCGCCAGCATTTCAATACCGCCCCCGAATCGAAGCACCTCACTGACCTGGCCAACCCGACCGCCACCCACGGTTTCAACAAGACATCCTTCTAATTGCCAATCGTAAAAATAACCTTCGGCGAGTTCAACTTGTTCGGACTCGGGAACCGCGAACTGATAGTCGACGAACCCACGTGCGGTTTCAATCGTGTCGTAGCCATTCAACTTTAGGACTACACGATCCTGATGAAACCAATAGCTCTCCAGTTCTACGACCTGGCGTTCACCACCTGGACTTACGGCTATCAATGAACTAATCCCGCTGAAGCGCTCGGGAAAGTCTGTGAGAACTTCAGCAACCAACGCACCCTTCAGTCCTCTTGTCTTAACGGCGCGGGCGATAATTACCAGCGACTCCTCGCCGTCTGAGCTCGCTTCCTTCATTCGACGATTTCTAACACGAAGCGATGCTTCCGCTTCAAACTCACCGCATGAGTGAGCGCTCGCAGTGCTCGCACGGTCCGGCCCTGCCGGCCAATCACCTTACCCATGTCTTCGGGCGCTACACGAATCTCCACAAGGGTCGCGCCGTTGCGGTCGACCTCGCGAACGTCAACCGCTTCAACGTTATCAACCAGCGCCCTCACTATCATCTCCACGGTCTCTTTCATAAGTTCCGTTACGAACTTGAATCGTCACTCTCTGTTCCAACCATGTCTTAACTAAACGCTTGCTGCTTGAGAGGCGGCTTGCTCTCTGGCAGAGGCTTTGATCAAGCGGCCAACGGTATCGGTTGGTTGTGCTCCCTTCGCGATCCAGTAGCGCACGCGATCCATCTTCAATTTGATTTCCGCAGGTTGGCGGGTTGGGTTGTAGGTCCCGAGGTTTTCGAGGTACGCGCCATCACGCTTTGACTGCTTTTCCTTCACCACAACACGGTATGAAGGACGCTTCTTGGCGCCCGTACGCATTAACTTAATAGCTAACAATTGATTCTCCTCCAGTAACGTTAACGGAGACTGATATTCTCCGTCACCTCTTTCGCTTCTTACGTTTTTTCTTCAGCTTCTTCCGGGACGGCCCGGCTGGCAAAACGGGATCTCCCCCGTTTCCCTCCATCCCGCTCAAATCTGGTATTCCAGTCATGCGCCGCATCATCTTGCTCTTGATCCCGCTGCCCCCAAACATGCCGGACCTGGAGAGCTGTCGCATCATCTGGCGCATCTCCGTGTATTGCTTCACCAGTTGATTAACTTCCGCTACCGACGTTCCCGAACCGCGCGCAATCCGCCGTCGGCGATTGGCGTTTAGAATCTTGTGATCAGTGCGTTCCTGCCAGGTCATCGAGTCGATGATCGACTCAGTTCGCTTCAGTTCCTTCTCCATCACCTTCGTCTGCTCGTCATTCAGTTGCGGCATCCCCATCCCGCCTAGAAGCTGATCGGGCAACAACTTCATGATCTTTGAAAAAGAACCAAGCTTCTTGACCTGCCGCAGCTGGGAACGAAAATCATCCAGAGTAAACTCATTCTTCTGGAGTTTCTTCAGCTGGGCTTCAGCTTCATCCTGGTCGACCTTCGATTGAACCTCTTCAATAAGCGACAGGACATCGCCCATACCCAGAATGCGCTGAGCAATGCGGTCCGGATAGAAGGGATCGAGTGCGTCATACTTTTCTCCGACGCCTACAAACTTTACCGGCTGACCAATAACCTGCTTGATCGAAAGTGCAGCACCGCCGCGAGCATCGCCATCCATCTTAGTCAGCACGACCCCGGTAATCCCCACGCGCTTGTGAAACTCTTCGGCGGAACGAACCGCGTCCTGACCGGTCATCGCATCTGCCACAAAAAGAATTTCGACTGGATGCGTTTCCTGCTTTATCCGCACCAGTTCGTCCATCAACTCGTCGTCGATATGAAGGCGGCCGGCGGTATCGATCAGCAGCGTGTCGAACCCGGTCTGTTGGGCGTGCTTATGCGCTTCCCTCACCAGGGTCAGCGGATCGTTTGTCTCAGTCTGTTCAAAGATCTGTTGGCCAGTCGCTTTGGCGATGACCCTTAATTGTTCGCGCGCGGCTGGACGATAAACGTCAACTGACACCAGGAGCGGCTTGCGATCCTGATTCTGCGCCAACCACTTGGCAATCTTCCCCGTCGAAGTGGTCTTGCCGGAACCCTGAAGGCCGACAATCATTACGACATTAGGAATCTGCCTCGTGAAAACCAGTCGCGAAGATTGCCCGCCAAGCAGATCAACAAGCTCATCGTAAACAATTTTGACGACTTGTTCCGACGGCTTGAGGTCCTGCCAAACCTGCGCTCCCTCTGCCTTTTCTTTGACGGAAGCTATAAAGTCTTTCGCGACCTTATAGTTAACATCCGCTTCCAGTAGCGCGAGTCGAATTTCCCGGAGGGCCGCATCAACGTGTTCCTTGGTGAGCACGCCTTCGCCCCGCAGATTCTTGAGCGTTCGCTTAAGCTTGTCCGACAGCGACTCAAACATACAACAATGGGCGAGATTCCGCGCTCCACACGGAAACGGAAAGAATAGCGGCCACTACAAAAGGTGTCAAGTTACGTACCTGGTTAAGTTTTAGTCGGGCTTAAGGTTAACAATCGTGTAGTGGAGACAGATAGTAGAGGCAGAGAACAGAGTAGAACGCGGTATCAGCGTGGCCTTCCGCTCCAGGATGAAATGTAGACGCTTTCCAATTGCATGTGCTAAATTTAACTCGTTTAGACTTAATAAGAAGCGCGCGCGGCGAAACACGCACTTCTAAGCCTTCCGCTCTTCACCAGTAGTAGTTGCCCAGTATGAAAAGAGACGTTGATTGCGCCTTTATAAGGGGTTAAATGGCTAAACGTGTGGGCTCTGGACCGAGTGGTCCCGAAAAAGAACCGGCTTCAGATGGGCGAAGTGTGGTCGACCTCGCCGACGCCAGAGTCCGTCTTCGCTCACGCAACCCATCCAACGAAGCGCTGATTCAGGAGTTAGACGAAGTTCGATCACTGCTGGACCAGGGACTTTCTACCGAGGCCCGCTCACGACTCACGTCACTGATCTCCGCAGCTCGTAATAATCCCACTGTCCTGGCACTCGCACGATGTGCCTTATCCGCAGCGCTCGAAATGCAGGGACGTTATCGAGAATCGCTGACCGCAGTGGCGATGTATGAAACCCCCGAATCGCATGCCAAAATCGATCCGGAGGCGATTTGCACCCTTCGCGTTCAAATCGGACTCGCATACAACTACAGTGGCGACCATCCCAAGGCAATTTCCATCCTCAAGGGCGTCTTGCGAGATTTTTCCGAGAGCGGGCCAGACTCCAAACTCGGGCCAATTTATGGCGCTTTAGCACGCGTTTACCGAAGTATCAGCGAATACCCGATTGCGCGTGATTACGCTCAACGTGCCCTGGACCACTTCCGCCAAACCGGAGAGTGGCGCGGATTAGCCGAAGCTTATTTCGGAATCGCTATTGCCGATACACACGAGGGTAACTACGAATCGGGTCTGGAAAATTTCGAACAAGCTCTAAAGCTCATCGGCGATCATCCCGCCAGTTATTCATTAGGCAGGATCTACGCAAACATGGCCGGGGCGTGCTGGTTCCTCAAACGGCCTCTTGAAGGGATTCGGTATCTTGAGAAGGCGATCGACTATTACGAACGAACTGATCACAAGACCAGCGCGGCAGATGGTTACAACAACCTTGGAATCAACTTAATCCTAATCGGTCAATGGGGCCGCGCGCAGCAGGCACTCGAGCGCGCATTGTCGTTGGCGTCAGAAATTGACGACCGCGGCGCCAAGGTGCCGATGATTCTGGATTCCCTCGGCGAGTTAAGCATGCTCCGTGGCGATCTTGATGAAGCGCAATCGTATCTTGAACGCGCGGTGGCGCTCGCCAATGAAAACGGAAACAAGTGGTACGCAGGTCAGGCATTGCGGACACTGGGTCGTTGTTACCTCGCGATCGACGACGAAGCGAAGGCTCTGTCCAAGGGAAAGGAAGCGCTGGCCATCGCCGAAGGTATTGGTGATCGCCAGGCAATCTGTGAATCGCGACTGCTCCTCGCGGAAGCGCATTTGCGCAATGACGAAATAAACCAATGTTCGCAAGAGTTGCAAAAGGTCTCGGATCAAGTAACCGATTCTCCAACTGATCTTGGCTTTTCCGGTGAAGCTCAACGACTCCTCGGCGCCGTCCAGATGAAGCAGGCAGATGCGACTGCAGCAGCCCAGCATTTTGGCAGCAGCGTTTCGATTTTTGATATGCTGGGAGATCGATACCGCGCCGCCCGAGCCCACTACGAACTGGGACGCGCTTATTCCATAAGCCAGCCAAACCGCGCCGCAGAACAACTTTCACGAGCTATCAATACTTTTCGCGAGTTAGGCGCTCGCCTCGACCTGGCCCGCGCCGAAGAGGCGCTGGATAGTCTTGATCAAACAACGCCTGAGCCGAGTCTGGAACATTCGGCGTTAACGCAGCTGTTAACGCTGCGTCTCGCTGAAGCCGTTGCATCCCGGGAATTGCTGCTCCGCGAACTTGCGGCGATCATGCGCCAGGAAACCACGGCGCAGCGTGTGCTAATCAGCGAACAAGGTGACCATCATCACCCGCGAGCCGTGATCTCACACGGTTGCACGCCCGCCGATGCGACAAAGATCGCCGAAGAACTCGAACAACTCGACACCGACCAGGATCGCGAGCGCTACGCAAAGAAGCATGACGCGGCAGTCATTCCGTTGCGCTCGTCAAATGCGCCGCCGGCGACGCTCTACATACATCCTCGTAACCGGGCAAGACTGCCAGGTGGCATGTCGATGGAACCGCTCCTGCGCGTCGTTGGACTGGGGATGGATGTTTGCGCGCTACGAGCCGGCGCTCATAAAGGTCCCGGCCTCCAACAGCCCGACGAACTGGCCGGTGCCAGTCTGATGCCTGGTTTTATTCATTCCAGTCCGGCCATGACTCGCCTCGTCGAAGAGGTGCACAAGATTCGTTCTTCAGACGTGACCGTGCTGGTAACCGGCGAGTCTGGAACGGGTAAGGAGTTAGTCGCCCGGGCGATTCATGCTTTGTCGTCGCGCCGCGCCAAGGTGTTCGTTCCCTTCAACTGCACGGCAGTTCCGAAGGAGTTGTCTGAAGGTTATCTTTTTGGCTATCGGCGCGGCGCTTTCACCGGCGCGGTTACCGATTCGCAGGGCGTTATTCGGACTGCCGCCGGGGGTACGCTTTTTCTAGATGAAATCGGGGATCTTCCTCTGGATCTCCAACCAAAGCTGCTGCGATTTCTTCAGGAGGGTGAGATCCAACCACTGGGTGAGCAACGGCCAAGCAAAGTTGACGTGCGGATTATCGCGGCCACCAATAGTGACCTGGAAGAGATGGTTGCCCAGGGCCGCTTTCGTGAAGATCTCTACTATCGCTTAAACGTGATTAGACTTCGGGTGCCGCCCTTGCGTGAACGGCGTTCGGAAATTCCGACCATCGTTAATTATTATATCAACCACTACTCAGCAAAGTTCGGACGGAAGGACATTCAGATCACACCTCCAGCGGTTGACTTGCTGATGGTTTGCGATTGGCCTGGGAACGTGCGACAACTTTGCAATGAGATTCAGCGGATCGTCGCGCGCGCCGAAGAAGGCGCCGTGATTACCCCCGAGCAACTATCTCCGGAACTTAAACGAACGTCGAGCCCTGTTTCCCACGGCGCCGCGGCTTCAGCACTAGCATCGATGCCCGCCAGCTCGATGCAGAACATCACACTTGCTGACGCACTTGCGGAAGTTGAGCGCCGCATGATCTCGGAAGCCCTGCGCAAGCACGGCGGCAATATCTCTCGTGCCGCTCGTGAACTCGGCCTTACCCGCCGCGGACTCTACCTCAAACTCGAGCGCTACCAACTCAGCGCCAGCGCCTGATCTCCAGCTTTAAATCCGCTTAGCGTTGCTCAAAACTCCAGCCCGACTTATTGGGCAAAGCCGATCCGTCGGTGCGTCGGTCGTGATCCGATGGGCTTTGCCTCAAGAGTCACATGCGATGTGAGGTTCGGCTTTTAGGGCAAAGCTGAATCCGTGGATCCGTGGATCCGTGTATACCAGGTAGCCAATGTATACTCCGTTTCCATAACCGTCTCAGGAGTCGATACTCAAAGAAAGCCCTGCAATACTGCACAAATTCTTTTCCTGGGCACCTCACTTGACTACCTGGTATGCAACCTCGCGCAGCTCCAGACCTTCCTCCAAAACACCGTCCTCCATCTTCATAAACGTCTGATTCAACAGGGGCTTAAGAAGCTTACAAAGGTTCTGTCTTGCTGTGGCACAAGCGTTGAAATAGGGAACAGCGACGCAGCCAACGAAATCTTGAAAAGTTTCAATCAGCAAAAACGAAAGGAAGGCCCCCAATGTTTAAGCGAATCGCAACCTACCTCAGCCTCAGCAGCTTGATGGTCGTGTCCCTTGCTCCAATGACCACCTTTGCCGCTCCTGCCAGACGAGGGAACGGCAGCAACGGGCCTCGACACATTGAAAAGAAGACCGCGCCGGAATTCGAATCAACGAGTGGCGCTGCCGGCACCGTTCGCGTGCTGATGCAAACCAAAGGAACACCGACTACCGCTTTGGACGCGGCGTTGGCAACTGCTCATGGCAGCAAACGTGACGCTTATAGTGAATTCAACATGATCGTCGCCGACGTTCCCCTTAACCAGGTTGCCGGTCTTGCAGCGCGCTCCGACGTCGCCTACATCGCTCCGGACCGCCCCGTAAAGGCTCAATTCAATCTCACCAACGACTCCACAGGCGCCACTCAAGTTCAAAGTGGATTCGCTCAGAGGCCGGGATTCAATGGAAAGGGAATCGGAATCGCGATTCTCGACAGCGGCGTCAGCGCCAATCACCCTGACTTCATCCGCGCTAATCAGTCTCGCGTAGTCGCTGCTGTTGATTTCAGTGGGAGCACGCGCTCGGGAGATGCTGACGGTCACGGAACCGGAGTAGCCGGAGTGGCTGCCGGCAGCGGCGAAGCGTCAAATGGTTTCGCGGCGAATTATGCCGGTGTCGCGCCCGGTGCTGACATCATTGACGTTCGCGTTCTCGATGAGAACGGAATTGGACGGACCAGCAACGTAATTGCTGCTCTGAACTGGGTAATGCAGAACCGCCAGCGCTTCAACATCCGCATCGTCAATCTTAGTATGAGCACGCCGGTGCGCGAGTCCTTCCACTCCGATCCACTTTGCAAAGCTGTTGAATTGGCCGTTCGCGCCGGAATGGTCGTGATTTCAAGCGCCGGCAACCTCGGTCGCACTGAACAGATTCTTGGCTACAACGCTGATGGCTCCCCAATCTATCAAATGGTTTATGGCGCCGTTGGCAGCCCGTCGAACAGCCCCTACGCGATTACAGTCGGTGCAACCGACGGTCACGACACTATCAAGCGTTCCGACGACACAGTCGCCACTTTCTCCTCCAAAGGACCGACGCGCTTTGACCACCTCGCGAAGCCTGACCTGGTCGCTCCCGGCCGTCGCCTGGTAGCCCCGATGTCCCAGGAAGCAAATCCTACCCTGGCGGCCACTTATCCCGAACGCGTCGTCCAGCCGATTTCATCCACGGGCCGCCCGAATAGTTACTTCACTTATTCCGGAACGTCATTCGCGGCGCCAGTTGTTGCGGGCACCGTTGCCCTCATGCTCGAAGCCAACAAGTCTCTAACCCCGCTACAGGTAAAAGCGGTGCTTGTGAAGACTGCCCAAAAAATTCGCGGCTACGAAAACAAAGCCCAGTCGGTGGTGTCGCAGGGCGCTGGCCTCCTGAATGCCGCCGCAGCAGTGGAAATGTCGCGGGCGATCAATCCGCAAGCTAACCAACTCACGGCCGGCGACCGCTTCTTCCGTGGCAATACAACGCTGAGCTCTTTCGGTTCCGTGAACATCGGCGGCGAGAACGTTGCTATCAGCAGTAACGTGCTCTACGCGCATGGCGTCCTCTTCTCCGACAAGCCTTTGACAATCAACGGCATCATGATTGGTGACGGCATCATGATTGGCGACGGCGTTGTCCTCGGCGACGGTGTAGTCCTCGGCGACAGCCTGACACTCGGTAATTCAATAGTTAACAACGGCCGCCTGGTACTCAGTGATGGAATCGTTCTCGGCGACAGCCTGAGGCTGCGCGACGGAGTGGTGCTGGGCGATGGCATAGTGCTGGGCGACGGCATCATGATTGGCGACGGCATCCTGATCGGCGACGGTGTGGTTCTCGGAGACGGAGTTGTTCTGGGTGACGGCGTTGTCCTCGGGGACGGCATCCTGATCGGCGACGGTCATGTAACAAAAGACGGAGTGGTACTCGGCGACGGCATTATGATCGATGACGGAGTCGTCCTCGGCGATGGTGTGGTGCTGGGCGATGGTGTGGTGCTCGGTGACGGCATCATGATCGGTGATGGCATCCTGATCGGCGATGGTGTGGTGCTCGGTGACGGAGTCGTCCTCGGTGACGGCGTTGTGCTTGGCGACGGTGTTGTGTTGGGTGATGGTGTGGTGCTCGGTGACGGAATGATGAGTCGGAACGGCGTGGTTCTGGGCGATGGCATCATGATTGGCGACTAGCTAGTAGCCCTGCCGCAGTCGCCCCGCGGGTGAGGTCGAGAGACTTCGCCCGCTTTTTTTGTGGATCTCGTCCGCGACTTCTGTCTCCTGTCGTTTTTTCGTAAGCTTGGTGTGACTTTGTGGATCGTATTCTTAGGGATGCGACAGAGACGATCCACGAAGCGACACGAACCACACGAACTGAGCCAATTGAAAATTGGCAATTGGCAATTGGCAATGTCCCTAGCCTTCGTCATATCCGTCGCCATTCTCTTAGGGCTGGCACTCTTTCTGTATCAGGAAGTACGTCGACCGTCTCGCAGTCCACATTGGAAAAAGAAAGTCCGCATCACGCTTGTCGCAATCCCGCTTCTGATCGGTTGCTTCTTTTTTTGGGGAATTCTGGTTGAACCCAATCGCCTCATAGTTCATCGAGAAACTATTCAAATCGCCCAGTGGCCGAAAGAACTTGACCCGCTAACGATAGCGGTAATCTCCGACATTCACGTCGGAAGCTGGTGCATCGACGACAAGAAACTGCGCTTGATTGTCGAACGCACAAATCAGCTGCAACCGGAAATGATCGTCATACTTGGTGACTACATGACAGGCAATGGCACGTTCAGACAGCGGGTCGACCCGGAGGTGTTCGGCCCTGTCCTGAAGGATCTCCGCGCGCCGCTTGGTGTTTACTCAGTGCTTGGCAATCACGATTGGTGGTGGGACGGTGCTCGCGTTCGGCGTGGTTTGGAAGCGAACGGCATCAAGGTTCTGGATGATGAAGTCGTGGAAGTTCCCGCCCGAGGCAGTTCTGTGTGGCTTGCCGGTCTCGCGGATTTGTGGACGCGTCCCCAACACATCGACGCAACGATCGCGAAGGTTCCTCCAAATCAGCAGGTTATTGCCATCACACACAACCCCGACATCTTTCCTCGTCTTCCCCAACGGGTACCGTTGCTGTTGGCAGGACATACCCACGGCGGACAAATCAGATTTCCGATCATCGGGGCAATCGTTCACCCTTCAAACTTCGGCTACGTCCGGGGACACGTCTTCGAAAGCAATCATCATCTCTTCGTAACTACAGGAATTGGCACCAGCATTATTCCAATCCGCTTTGGTGTGACTCCTGAAGTAGTGCTGCTAACGGTTAGGTCGCAGTAGTGCAGGTTCGTGGTGAAGAAAGAACATTTTCCATATTCCGCGGCTTGTTGGGAAATCTCAGGGAAGAGAATTGATGCGAGCGCTGTACTCGCCAATCGGAGGAATGACTAATTGATGATGGTCTCCCTTAAACCGCCAAGTCGCCAATCGCCAATTCCTTTCCGCCGACACTTGCAGTAAATCCCCGTATCCCTGAACCGATTGCTGACTGCTAATTGCGGACTGCCGACTGCCGTCTGCCGTCTGCCGTCTGAATTCGGTATACTATGAGCGAGCGACCCTTATTCTCGAATCTCAATCCAACTATGGCGGAAGAACTTTACGGTCTCATAGCTTACCCTTCAAAGCCTGACGCATCGGTAGCACGCTTCGATCAACGCTCGAGATTCTCCAGTTGGAAGGACTGTCTCAGCATCTCACATCGTGGGAAGAGAATGACATTCCCGGGCGATTTATCGTCGAACCCATCCTTTCGAAGATCGAAGAAGGTAACATTCTTATAGCCGATATTACGCGGCTGAACTTCAATGTAGTGTTCGAAATTGGATATGCGATCGGTTGCAGCAAGCGCGTAGCTCTCATTAAGAATTCAGCAATAACCGGTTCCGATGAGTTAATACGCCAAATTGGATCTTCGACACTCTTGGCTACGAGACTTACTCAAATTCCGGCCACCTAGCGCATTTCATACGCAACATCAGGGATCTCGAGCCGCTCGCAATACCCGAGCCGATCAATATCGCAGCTCCAGTTTAACTCGTCCTCCCGAAGGTCAAAACTGACATTGAAATCCGCACAATTGCCAGAATTAAAAAAGCTCGATTATTTTTCCGGGCATTCGATCCGGAGGAGCAGAATAGGCTAAGTGCTGCCGATGCGATCGAAAATGTAGCGCAATCTCATGGCGTCCTAACACTTATTGCTTGCGAAGGAGCGGGTCGATGCCGTTGTCCACAATTTCCGAGCAGCCTTCGTTGCCGGTTTAGCTCTAGGACTGGAAAAGGAACTTCTGCTTCTCCAGTCTGGCGACGATCCTGTTCCACTTGACTATCAAGATTTGGTTAGGCCCTTTCGCTTTCCGAATCAGATAGACGAGGCCGTTGCTTCGTTCTCTCCTGCTATCAGTGCCCGATTTCAACTAGCCGCGCCGCCACTCATTACCGAACCCAAAACACTTCTGGAGCGCCTTAACCTTGGAGCGTCGGCAGCAGAAAATGAACTTCAAGAACTTGGATATTACTTTCTCGAGACCGATGAGTTTCGCCGAACTCTGCGAGGGGAAATTAAGATTGGAAGAAAGGGCTCGGGCAAGACGGCCGTGTTCGCACAGATTCGTGACAACATCCGCGAAGATAAGAGGAATGTCGTTTTGGACCTGAAGCCCGAGGGATTCCAACTTCTAAAATTCAAGGAAAGAGTCTTAGATTATTTGGAGGAAGGAACGAAAGAACACACAGTCACTGCGTTTTGGGAGTATCTCCTTCTTCTTGAAATCTGTCACAAGCTCTTAGCGAAAGATCGTTCGCTTCATATGCGAGATCAGCGGCTGTACGCTCCTTATCGGAAGTTGGCAGATACATACTATCAAGACGATTTCATTTCCGAAGGGGACTTTGCAGAGCGGATGCAGAAGCTGAAAGATCGAATAGCTGATGATTTCGGAGCAACGTTTAAGGACGAGCATCAAAAACGAATCCTTGAGACCGGCGAGATCACTGAACTGCTTTACAAACATGACGTCGCGAGATTAAGAAGTGATGTCATGGAATATCTCGAGTTTAAGAGTTCCCTCTGGATTCTATTCGACAATCTGGATAAGGGTTGGCCGCCGTATGGCATTCAGCCGCAAGACGTGCTGACTCTGCGCTGTCTTTTAGATGCAATGGTCAAAATTCAAAAGGAACTGCGAAGAGAAGATATTGAGTGCCATGGCGTAGTGTTCATTCGCAACGATGTCTATGAGTTATTAGTTGCGAATACTCCGGACAGAGGCAAGGTCCCAAGTGTCATTCTAGATTGGACCGACGCCGATCTACTTCGAGAACTTTTGCGACGACGTTTTCTTTATGGGGATGGCTTAGACTCAGAAATGTCGTTCGATGCGATCTGGACTTCAATAGTCATAAGCCACATCAACGGCGAAGAGACTTCGCAGTATCTAATTGATCGGAGTCTTATGCGTCCGAGGGCATTAATCGAATTGATACGCCACTGTCGAAGTCACGCAGTGAATCTTAGGCACGAACGAATTGAATTAGCTGATATCGAGCAAGGTGAGGAAGCATATTCAAGCGACTTATTGAGCACAGTCGATTTTGAGATAAGCGATATCTCGCCGGCGGCTAGCAATATCTTATACGAATTCATTGAAGCGCCAGTGACGATGTCAGGATCAGCAGTACGAGAGATGCTACTAAGAAAGGTGGGAAAGGACGGATGGGAGCACGTTTTGGATCTTTTGTTTTGGTACGGTTTCCTGGGATTCATTCGAGAGGATGGAGAACCCGCATATATCTACTCCGTCAAATATGATATTCGGAGGCTGCATGCCATTGTGAATAAGAAAGGTCTGGAGAACGCTGCTCTAACAATCAATCCGGCCTTTTGGAGGGCGCTTGAGGTTCGACGTTAGGATTTTACCTCTGTGCCGTTAACGTGTTCGAGGCTGTTGCGTTCGCGCAGGATCAGGTCCAAAGTCCAACGTCCCATGTCCAAGGTCCACAAGGTTCGATCATCAGCTCAAAGGAAGGAACGCGCAGCGCTCTCGAGTGCACGGGCAAGGGGTCCGAGCCTCCTGATTGTTCATGGAGGCACAGGTGACCGCAGACGTTGGACGGCCATGGGGAAACGCTGAAAGCGTTCGCAAATTTCAGCCCAGGGCAACGCCCTGGGTTAGAGGTCCGTTTCAAAGGTTTCGCGAACGCTGAAGGTGTTCGCGCCGTAATCGAACCCCTTCAGGGTTCGAATCATTCAAAAAACATCGTAGACCCAGGGCGCTGCCCTGGGCTGCAATTAGCGAACACCTTCGGCGTTATGAAACATTCGGTGCGTAGACCCAGGGCGTTGCCCTGGGCTGGAATTTGCGAACGCCTTCGGCGTTAGAACATCTGCGCTCGAATTCGCGAGGGCTTTCAACGTTGGCGCCTAATCCCAAACGTAACGTTCGTCATAGTCGATGCCATACGCTTTTAGAAAAGCGCGGTACTCATCCTGAAACGTTACCCGCTTGTGGTGTTCTTCCTGATTTTCAATATATCTAATAACCTCCTCCAGATTCGATTGGCTTACAGAGAATGCACCGTAGCCTCCTTGCCAGTGGAACTTTTTCAATTTTGGTGAAAGCTCCTTCACCCAAGCGGATGATGTTCGTTTGATCTCTTTGACAACTGACGCGATTGAATGCGTTCTCGAAAGTGCAAACAGTGCGTGGATATGATCCTCTACGCCGTTGACGATGAGTGTTTCGCAGTCTTGCTCACGCAACATCTTCGCGAGATACGCGTGCATGTCAGTTCGTATTGATTTGTCATTGAGAAAGGGGAAGCGACTCTTGGTAGAAAAGATGAGGTGAGTCCAGAGACGTGAGAGTGATTGAGCCATGTGAGGTGGTCTCCTATTTTAGTTTTTGAGAAAAGCTTGATGGGGATTTTAGCACGCCATGTCAGCCGGCTAACGCTGAAAGCGTTGGCTAATTCCAGCCCAGGGCAACGCCCTGGGTTAGAGGTCCGTTTCAAAGGTTTCGCGAACGCTGAAGGTGTTCGCGCCGTAATCGAACCCCTTCAGGGTTCGAAGCAAATCAACAGACATCTTTGGACCCAGGGCGTTGCCCTGGGCTGGAATTAGCGAACACCTTCGGCGTTAGAGAACATTCTGATTTTCGTAGACCGCGTAATCCCAAGGCACAATCTGGGCTGGAATTAGCGAACGCCTTCGGCGTTTATCAACTTTTTGAGGCATTGGATCCTCGAGCTGACGCCCGGGGCTGTTATGCCGCCGCTTCGCGGCTCTTTGGCGCACGTCTTATTCGAGGTTCATTGCCTTGAGGATGGCAATGAAGCGCGGGTGTGCACGCAGACTGTCGTAGAACGGATCACTCTTCATCAGCAAGGGTAAAGCGTTACGTTCGTCGCGCGCTTTCTCCAGCCAGTTAAACGCCTGCTCCGTGTCACCCAGCCGCAAATAAGCTCGTGCGAAGTGTGCCGCCGGAACGTACTCGCCGAAGCTAACGCGTTCGTTCAATCGCTCGAGCCGCTTTTGCGCCAACGCCTGCACTGCGGCAGCGAAACCTGCTTCGGCATAACCCGCGCTACCATTGCTGCCAGCTCGACGTCTCCAGCCAGACTTATGGCTTTCTGCCACTCCGCAATACTTTCCTGATGCCGGCCCAGCTGCGCATAGACGTCACCAAGTTCTTCACGCAACGAGGCGTCGTTCGGATCCAGCTCCAGTGCATCTTCATATTGCCTCACCGCTTCATCGTAACGCCGCGCGAAGTAGTATCTCATCGCTTGATTCCGATGGAGGCGGATAGCAAGCGGATCGAGATCCAACGCCAACTCTCCCTCGGCAATGGCTTCGTCGAGCTTACCGATCACGGAAAGAAAGATGGAGTAGTGGCTGTGAATGGCGCCGACCTGCGGATTCAACTCGATAGCTCGCTGGAACGCCTGGTCAGCTGCGGACCAGTCTCGGTAGTACACCCACCTTAACGCGGCCAGTCCGTGATGAACTTCAGCCAGGCTGTCGTCCAAGGCGAGAGCTTTCATAGTCGCCGCTTCCATCGGCGGCCAGCCTTGCTCTGGTGGCATCATGCCCCATGACGATGCGAAGCCGTAAAAAGACGCCAGTCCGAAATAGCCAAGCGTGTATGCGGGATCGGCAGCGACCGCACGCTGAAAGTATTCCCGACTCTTGCGGAACTCTTGCGGTGTGGACTTAAACCAAAAATAGCGTCCCTTCAAGTACAGGTGGTACGCCTCGGTATTCTGGGTGTAGCGCTTAAGCAACGCGGCTTTCTCTTTACCCAGCAACTGAACTTTCAGTGCGGCTACAACCGCGAAGGTAATCTCTTCCTGGACGTCAAAGATGTCGCCCATCTCCCGATCGTAACTCTGCGACCAGTGTTGATATCCGTCTGCCGCATTTACCAGTTGCGCGGTGATTCGCAAACGGTTGCCAGACCGCCGCACGCTGCCCCCTAAAATCGACTTCACGCCCAAGGCAGCAGCTATCTCATTCACGCTGGCGTTCTTGTCTCCAAATGCGAACGCAGACGTGCGCGCTGCCACCTTGATGCCTTCAATCCGTGCTAGTGCGTTTAAGAGTTCCTCTGCCAGCCCTTCGCAGAAGTACGCATTCTCCGGATCGGCGCTCATGTTGACGAAAGGAAGTACCGCGACCGTCTGCGGCGGAGACTGAGAAAGCTCGTCTCCGTTTTCAACTACACGCGCAACGAAACGGTAGCCTCTCCCCGGCACCGTTACGATGTAGCGGTTCTCTCCCCGGCTCTCACCAAACATACGACGCAATGTGGAGACGTTCTGATTCAGATTGTTCTCTTCGACAACAGTGTCGGGCCAGATCTCGGCCATCAACTCGTCTTTCCTCAGCAGTCTCCCGTGATGCCGCACCAGGCACAGCAACGTATCAATGACGCGCGCCGTCAGGGACACGGGCTGCCCACTTCGCATTAACACACGCTCGTTCCCGTCGAGGCGGAAGTCGTCGAACTCGTAGATGTGGGGTTCTGGTTCACCCATCTTTAAATTCAGAACTTTTCAGAAATTTTTCAGAACGACCTAAAGATTTTCGGCGCTTGCTCCATGCAGTATTAGCACACACGGCGAGCAGGCCGAAAAATTATAAGGCGAAGGAGATCTAACAATGAAACTGAATGGGATGAAAATTGTTGCAGGTTTAGCTCTGATGGCGGCGCTTGTTTTGGCAGGAACACGAAAACTTGGGGCGCAACCCCGTCGCAATCGCAGAATCCGGGGAAAACGCTTTCACAAGGGAAGAGGTTGGAAGGAACCTGGCGCGTCCAGGTTTCGATCCGCGACTGCACATCGGGGGCAGTACTGAGAACCTTTCCCGCGATGCTGACTTTCGCACAAGGGGGAACGCTCACAGAGACTACTACCGGCTTTCCTCCAGCGCTGCGTAGTCCCGGCCATGGTGTCTGGTCGTTTCTAGGCGACCATAGCTACGCTGGAGTGTCCGAGGCCTTCCTGTTCAATCCGGCAGGAGTTTGGACCGGCACCCAGAGGCTCACCCAATCTATCGAGATCGGACAAGACGGTGACGAACTCAACAGCACGGCTTCGAATGAAATCTTCGACATTAACGGCAACCTGATCTTAACGGGCTGTGCGACCGCCGTGGGAAGCCGCTTTGAGTAGGCTGGCGGAGTAGTAACGGACCTGCGAGGGCGTAGAGGGATCGGCTCTGTGCCCCGGGTCTCTCATTAATCGGCGAAAGGATTCACGAGATGATTAAAGCTATGACGCTCTTCACAATATTGTTGATGACTGCGTTGCCTGTCGCGACTCAGAAAAGAGATCAGCGTCTTGAAGCAGAAATTAGACGTGTGAATGCCGAGGAAGTTGAGAGCTTGTTGCGCAATGACGTAAAGGCATTGGAGCGGCTTTGGTCAGATGATCTCGTAGTTACTAACCCTCTGAACACCTTCGTTAACAAAAAGGAAGTTCTCAGATTGATCGTTTCCGGCGTCCTAGCCTTCAGGTCCTATGATCGGCGCATCGAACACATCAAGCTTCACGAAAATCTTGCGGTAGTGGCGGGAAGCGAAACTGTCGTCTGGGCAGGCAAAATGCCAGGTGCCGGAAAAAGCTCACTGCTCCGCTTCACAGGATTGTGGCTGAGACAGAATGGCCGCTGGCAACAGGTAGCGCGGCGCGCAAACACTGTGGGAGAGCAAGGAGTAGAGAACACTCAGATCCGATGACGCAGCGAAGCACGTCGCCGCTGTGAACGCATACCAACATTGTCTTAGGCCGCTGTACACACGAATTAGGAATCAGGTTCAATCAAAGCGGAATGAGGGCAGAAGACTTTGGGCAATTAGCTGATGTGCCTCGTTCACGAGGAAAGCCCGCCTGAAGCAAATTATCGCCAAGTATAAACCAGCCGTCGAACGGCTGGCTGAGCAGCCCTTCGGGATGGCGCGTAAACGCGCCAACTCTATTGGTCAATCGGTTCATTGCCGATTGCCAATTCTTCGATTACCTCTTATCTGCGTGGCAATCGGCAATCATCAATCGCCAATCGCCAATCGACAATCGAAAGAGCCCACCGGCTAACCCGAACTGTGGGGAGACTGACCGATCATTTTCCATTTATCATTTGCGATTGCTAGTGTGTTGCTTCGTGAATCGTTCGTGCTGCGGCGGAATACGATCCACCTACAGAAAAATCCTCTCTTCTCTTAACCGCAAGATTGAGCGTCGCGTTTTGCCGGTGAACTCCGTCGCAAGAGTAATTGGGCCCTCTGACGCAAACTTTGGTAACATCGACATCCCGATGATGCGAATTGCTTTCATTATTTCCTGCACCTTAATTTTAGCGGCCTCCTCGTTCGCGCAGTCGGTCGACACCTCTCGCTCGTTTGTTAAATCAAAAGATGGGACACGCATCGCTGTCGAATGCACTGGCACAGGCCCAAGTCTCCTGATTGTTCATGGAGGTTCAGGCGACCGCAGCCGTTGGAAACCGCTACTACCATTCTTTGCGCCGCACTTTACTGTTTGTGCGATGGACCGGCGCGGCCACGGTGAAAGTGAAGCGGGTTTGCGATACAGCTTGAGGAAGGAATTTGAGGATGTCGCCGCCGTCATTAACTCTCGACCGGGCCAGGTTTTTGTCCTGGGTCATTCATTCGGTGGGGTCTGTGCTCTGGAGGCGGCGTTCCTGACAAACAAGATCGCAAAGCTGGTTCTTTACGAACCGCCTTTGCAGGATCTCGATCACACGCCGGTTGCCAAGCGAATGGCGAAGATGATTAGGGCCGGCGAACGGGAGCGAGCGCTGGAAACTTTCCTCGCGGAAGTGGTGATGATCACCCCAGCTGAAATTGCGGCGATGAAGCAAAAGGCATCATGGCCCAGTCGCGTCTCGAGCATTGATATACAGATTCGCGAGATTCAAGCGCTCAGCAAATATCGTTTTGACGCGAAACGGATGAAGAAGGTAGCAATTCCGACGCTGCTGCTTAAGGGGAACAAAACTGCTTCAGCACAACTCAACTCAGCAATCGATTCGTTGAGAGTCAGTTTGCGCAATCCGACTCTACTTTGGTTTGAAGGCGAGGGACACAACGCGATGGATAACATTCCAGAGCAGTTCGCTAATGCCGTCACGATATTTCTGAAAGGACAATGACCCGGGACCATCGGCAACCACCAATCGTCAATCATCAATCGTCAATCGAAAAGCCACCGGCTACCGCCCGGTGGCACTGACCCCAGCTAATCACAATTGACGCCCTTAACGCGGTCAAAGTCATGTCGGGAACTGTTATCATACTATGCGCGGTGAAGAACGGAATGCAGACCGTAGTAGGCGATGAAGATCATTACGAAAGCCAGGAAATACAAACCCATCATGAAATACATTTCCATCGCGACCGATTTTTCTAGCAGCACCAGGATCTCGCGTGCGCTCGTCGGCCCGCGCATGAAGAGCACAAACAAGATCGCAATGATCATCAGATGACCAATCGCGTCGAGCAGCCCAAACTCGAAGATTGCCAGCAGGAAGATTGCCTGGAAAACCGACGCCACCACACGCCCGGCAACTGAGACGGCGCCCAACAGCACAAAAGCCACACTAAATTCGACAAAACCCGCGGGCACCATGAAGGTCTCAGGCTGCAAACCCATCAGCATGTCCGGATGCGAACGGAGCATCGCGTAGCTCCACTCGGGATAAGCGAATTTTTCCATCGCCGCCCACAGGAGCGTAATCCCCGTTGCCGCAAACAGAACGACGAACCCTGACTGACGCCACTTCCCTAGCTTAATAGTTGCCACAACGAAGAAGTAGCCAAGCCCCACGAAGATCATGTAATCGAGCAAATGAAAGAGGCCGTAGTTGCGAATAGCCAAACCGAAGAGTCCAAATATTCCCAGACCAACGGCCGGCAGGGTGCGCCGAAAGAGTGGGCAAAAGCCGAGCGCTAGTTGCAGCCACGGCACATACTGCGACTGCGTCCTAAGTTCTGGAGTAATGTAAAAAGCTATCCCATAGACCTCATACGTGGCCCATACGGAGATGAAAAAGATCGCAGCACTCAAGCGAAGAAATCAGAACGGACAAGTCGTCAAGCTTCTTCATCGAGCATCCAGCCTACGCAGAAGTGCGCGCCGATAAGCTGTGCGGTCTGCCCAAAAGAAAGCGCAGACGGCGACGACCGATGCCAGGAAGAACTTTATGAATTGACCATTGAGGACCTCGCCGATCGGCTTGGGCGCGGCGTTTACGTCAAACGGTGCGAACCATTTGACGTGCGCAAATATCAGCGTTGCGATTTCGATTCGAGTCATCAGCGATGTCTCAGATTTCGAACTTCAAAATTGACCTGGCGTCGCGATCAGCAACGGGCAGTCAGTTAACGACAAGGTGGAGAAGGTCTCCCAACAGTAAACAGTGAACAACAATCAGCGAACAGCAAGGGCGAAGTAAACAGCAAACACGGCCTGCCTAAGATTACGTCAACAGCGAGGACGGCAACAGGCATTACTCACGATCCTCGACAGTTCTTAACAAATTCTACCCTTGTAGATACGATAAGCGCATGAGTGAACTTTCCGAACGACACGACGGCAATTAGCAAATCGCATTCGACAAGATGGACGTTGGAGAATTCTTAACGCGCAGCACGATCTGGGTTTCCATCGTTGGCTATGCCGTAGGGAGTGTTATCTTCGCTCTGTCTCGAAGAGAACATGGGGACTCGGCAGCACGAGTGGTGTGGAGCGTTGCCTGTGCCAGCCTGGTTGCGCATTTCATAAGCGCATTTCAGTTCTATCACGGTTGGAGTCACGCGGCCGCTTATGGCGACACTGCTCGCCAAACTGAAGAGGTATTCGGCTTCAACTGGGGCGGTGGTCTCTTCATCAACTATGCCCTGCTGATTGCCTGGATTCTGGACCTTGCCTGGTGGTGGCGCAGTGGTCTTGGGTCTTACCGTAAGCGACCGTGGCCCCTCGTCGCCGCATGGCACGGTCTCCTAATCTTTATCATCTTCAACGCAACGGTTGTCTTTGGTGATGGCATTATGCGTTGGCTCGGATTGGCCACTTGCCTTCTCTTAGCGCTCATCTGGTTGCGAATTGTCAGGTCATTGACCCAATCACGCTCTGGCTCCAGAGGGGCCGAATGTTTATAGATCCAACTGTGAATCCCAGGATCCGCGCTCCAGCGGAGCGCGATGTTTCCGTCAAGAGTGGGTGTTATGTTTCGCTCCTCAGGAGCGAGGAAGAAGACTTTTGTAAGTCGCGCGTTCTATAAACATTACGTCCCTCCGGGACGGGAAAACATTTCGTCCCTGCGGGACTGAGAAAGCGCGCGATCCTGATACTGTCGCGGAAAACTGAAGTATGAACACTGAGATGCGCCGTCCGGTGGTTGGACCAATAGCCCTTCCGTTTTACTACGGCTGGGTCAACGTGTTTGTGGCGGCGTTAGCGATGGTGGGAACTCTGCCGGGCCGGACCCAGGGCCTGGGACTCATCACCGAACCGTTACTTGCAGACCTGCAAATCAATCGCGTTGACTTCGCCCGCATCAACCTTTGGGCAACGTTGATTGGCGCCCTCTTTTGTCTTGGAGTGGGAAGATTGATCGATCGGTTTGGCAGCCGGATCGTCCTGACCATCGTGACTCTCGCACTCGCAACCGCAGTGCTGTTGATGAGTGGAGCACAAAGCGCCTTTCTATTGGCAATTCTGATCACACTTACGCGCGGGCTGGGACAGAGCGCCCTCTCGGTCGTCAGTATCACTATGGTTGGCAAGTGGTTTGTGCGCCGTCTTAACCTGGCGATGGCCGCTTACACGGTGATCCTCAGCGTTGGTTTTATGCTGGCCTTTCCACTAATAGGCGCAATGGTGATTGAGAGTGGTTGGCGTCAAACCTGGTGGACAGTCGGCCTGGCGTTGATGTTTGGACTCGCGCCTCTCTCGTTGCTCCTCGTGCGAAACTCTCCCGAATCGTGTTCGCTTCAGCCTGACGTCGACACCTCACGAGCGCATGTCAACGATGAGGCAACTTTCAGATTCACTCTCGGGCAGGCATTGCTTACCCCTGGATTTTGGGTGTTTGGAATAGCCAGCGCCACATACGGCCTGATTGCTTCCGGCATCGCGCTATTCAATGAGTCAATCCTGGCGGAAAGAGGTTTCGACGCGTCTACCTATCACCGCAGCCTTGTTATCGTCGCTCTGACGGCGCTTGTCGGTAACTTTCTGGGAGGCTGGCTGATTTCGCGCGGACGAATGAACCGCTTGTTAGCACTCGCGATGGTCTTGCTCGCCGGCTCGCTGCTGGCGCTGCCACATGTTAGAACTCAGACTCATGTCGCTGCGTACGCGTTCGTGATGGGACTGGCCGGCGGTTTTGTGATCGTGATTTTCTTCGCGTTCTGGAGTCGTGCTTATGGTCGTGCGCACCTTGGTAAGATTCAGGGTGCGGCGCAAGCCCTCACAGTTATCGCCTCGGCAATTGGGCCTCTGCTTCTCGCTGAGTGTGTAGCGCGAACAGGTTCCTACGCAGCCATGTTCTATGCCTTGACATTGATTGTGTTGCTGCTCGCCGTGAGTGCATGGTTCGTGAAGGTGCCCGGACGGGGTGGTGACGCAGTGACCTGAGTCAGTATCACCTCGCGGTAGCGGGTGGGCCGGTGCGCTAAGGCTCAAGACCTTTCTTGTTAATGATTCATTATTCGAGTTTCGGATGTCGGGCGCGATGTCGCAAGACTAAGTGCCGGCGTATCGGCCCACCGGCTACCGCCTGGTGGTACTGACTTCAACTAATCGGCAATTGGCTCTCTCCAATCAGGAAATCTCCCGACCCACCGCTACCCCCTGGTGGTACTGACTGCATGAGGCCGTTGGCCGCTTCGGAAACGCTACGCGCGGTGAAGAACGGAATGCAGACCATAGTAGGCGATGAAAATCATTACAAAAGCCAGGAAATATAAACCCATCATGAAATACATTTCCATCGCGACCGATTTTTCTCGCAGCACCAGAATCTCGCGCGCGCTCGTCGGCCCGCGCATGAAAAGCACAAACAAGATGGCAATAATCATCAGATGTCCGATCGCGTCGAGCAGCCCAAACTCGAAGATCGCCAGCATGAAGATTGCCTGGAAAACCAGCGCCACAACACGTCCCGCAATTGAGACGGCGCCTAACAGGACAAAAGCCACACTGAATTCGACGAAACCGGCGAGCACCATGAAGGTCTCAGGCTGCAAACCCATGAGCATATCCGGATGCGAACGAAGCATCGCGTAACTCCACTCGGGATAAGCGAATTTTTCCATCGCCGCCCAAAGCAGCGTAATCCCGGTTGCCGCAAAAAGTACGACGAACCCTGACTGGCGCCATTTCCCTCGCTTGATAGTCCCCACCGTGAAGAAGTAGCCGAGCCCGACGAAGATCATGTAATCGAGCAAATGAAAGAGGCCGTAGTCGCGGACAGCCAAACCGTAGAGTGCAAATATTCCCAGACCAACGGCTGGCAGGCTGCGACGAAACAGTGCGCAAAACCCGAGCGCCAGTTGCAGCCACGGGACATACCGCGAATGCGTCCTAAGCTCTGGAGTAATGTAAAAAGCTGTGCCGTGCACCTCATACCAGACCCACAACGAGATCAAAAAGATCGCCGCACTTAAGCGAAGAATCAGGACGGACAAGTCGTCAAGCCGCTTCAGTCGAGCGTCAAGCTCACGCAGAAGTCCGCGTCGGTAAGCCGTACGGTCTGCCCAGAAAAAAGCGCAGACGGCGGCGACTGACGCAAGGAAGAACTTTATAAATTGACCATTGAGAACCTCGCCGATTGGCTTCGGCGTGACGTTTACATCAAACGGTGCGAACCATTTGACGTGCGCAAATATCAGCGTTGTGATTTCGATTCGGGTCATCAGAGATGCGTCAGATTTCGAACTTTCAAGTTGGGTAACGGCCTCCCCGCGCTCGGCGTACAATCGACCCTGTTCTTGTACCACGGTCTCCCAACTTCATAAACGACTTGTTGGCCGTGCATCTCACAAACGAAACAAGGGCGCCCACTGAGGACGCCCCGACAGCTTTAATTCACCGCCGCGTAATTCCTAGCCGCGTTAATCCTGTTCGCCGATCACAGTCGCGTCCGAATCAATTCCATTCCATGCGCGTCGAGGAATGGTTGAAGACAAAACGATCCACGAATCTACAGAATGACGAGAATTGTTGTTTAGTGCTATTTGGTGTGATTTCCTGGATCCAATTTATTTGAGTTGCTGATCTAGGCACCACAGCATTTTTTGTACTTCTTGCCTGAGCCACAGGGACATGGTTCGTTGCGGCCCGTGCGTGGCGTTTCATACCTTACTGTGGGATTCTTCAGTTCTTCGCCGGTGACAAAGCGCCATTTTCCGTCCTCACGTTCGAACTCGCCCTTTTCCTTATGACTCTGATCCTTTCCCGCTTGCGTAAACAGAGCCTCGAAAGAGACGTAAGCTCTGTTGTCGTCGATAAGTTTGGTGTCGAAGATTTGCAGCCCACGCCAAGTGGATGTTTGTGACCACTCACGGATGTATTGAGTGTCGATTTCTGGTCTCGTGCGTGAATGAGTAGAGGCGACGATGAAGTCGATTGCACCGGTAGCGAAGGCCGAATAGCGGGCGCGCATCAACTCTTCGGCACTTTGGCTCTCTCGCTCGCCGTTGATTATTAGCTCGCAGCAATCCGCGAAGTTGACACCAGAGCCACAGGGGCAGGGTTTATCGTTGTCGGTCATAGAAACTCATCAGCGAGTAATAAGGAGGCGGTCGCAATGGTAAGTCTTTTCAAAGTCATTGTCGCGGTTCTTAGACCGAACTTGTACTTAATACTTTGATCTTTTGGTAATTCTACGAGCTCTCCAAACGGCGACCGGAGTGGAGTTGCTGCTGAGGGATTCCTCGTTTGATCGCAGCGAAGCACGTCGCCCCTGGGGAAGCAAACCAGTTTGTCTCAGCTCTGAATGAGCGGCATACCCCTTTGCCTCATAATCTATTTCGCACTTTCAGTGCTCTGATTTTTCCGGGGCACCGGCCGGTTTAGCGGATGTGAATTGATAGCGAGTTCATAGCAGGAGAACGATCTCGAGCAAGGGCAATAGCGACCTGAGAAAAAGGCCTTTCTAAATCTCACTGGCGTGCCGAAACAGTTGGTTATCACATACAGTGAGACAGCAGATTCTAAGAAATCGTCCGCACATCCTTGAACGGCAGCCCTGCCTGATGACTTCGATGTCGCATCACCCACAAAAATCGGGCCAGCTGAGACCTGTTGCTTCTTTCGTGAAGAAACGTAAGACTGTCAGCATCGTTAGAACAATTGTCCCGGGGTAAGGAACCGCCTGCTATTCGAAACGATCCACTCCTCCACCGCTCATCGTCATATTCATTGCCGCAACGATTAAAACGCGACGCGCTAAGATGGTGGCGGATTGAGACAACGTGGCGATGATCTATCGGAACGATGTGGCGGAATGCGAAGAGCCATCGGGGAATTGAATCACCATGAGTATTACCAAGATCTCTCATTACCAGATTACAAGCACCCTGGGCCGGGGCGGAATGGGGGTGGTCTACAAGGCGATCGATCAAAAACTGCAACGTACGGTAGCGATTAAAAGTCTGCCTCCGGAAAGCATGGGCGATGAAAAACTGAAGAAGCGCCGTTCGGCTTTGTTTCTCACCGACAGGTTAAATGACGCTGCAGAACTGGCAGACCGCGCGATTGAAGTGAGCGGGGATGATTACAACGTCTATTTGCCCTATACGAGTGTTTTTAGGAAGCTGAAAGAATGGGAGAAGGCAAGCCGTCTGAGGCAGCAACAAACTCGAGTTCTGCAGTGGCAAATAGAATGGGCTCCCGAAAACGTCAGAGCTCGCATCCTGCTCGCTGGGAACTTTGCTAGTGTTGGGGATACGCCTAATGCAGTCGCGGAACTGGAAAAGGCCGTGGCCGCCAGTCCCCATGACGCCAGCACACTCTACAATGCCGCCTGTACATATTCGGTTCTGGGGCTCAAGGAAGAAGCAATATCGATGCCGAATCAAGCTATCAAGAACGGGGACTGGCATTTCGACCTCATCGCGCGTGATCCTGACTTCGAAAACTTGTACGATGAACCTGCCTTTCAACTTCTAATCAACAAAACTTAGTTCTATTTGCGTACTAAGCCCGGTTGAATTACTTGAGCAGTGGCGGCATTAGCTCGCACGGGCGATGTCGGCAACAATCTGGTACGACCTGAGGCGGGCAGCGTGATCATGGATGCTGCAGACCACCATTAACTCATCCGCTTTCGTTAGAGCCACGAAGCCTTCCAGATCTCTCCGCACAATCTCAGAGAAACCGACAATCGAATGCTTCAGCATACGCGAAGCCTGATGTTTTTCCGGCGGCGTCCAATACTCCTCGATGTCGTCGATCGGCGGTTGCAATTTCCCTGGACTGCCGCGCAGTAGATTTGTGAACGACTGCTGCACCGTAGTAAACAGCCGTCGCGCATCCTCATCGGTATCCGCAGCGACGACATTGACCCCAACCATTGCGTACGGGTGGTCGAGTTGCTTCGACGGCTTGAATTGTTTCCTATAGATCACAAGTGCATCGAACAGATAGTCCGGCGCGAAGTGTGAGGCGAAGGCGTAAGGCAGTCCGAGCACCGCGGCGAGTTCGGCGCCGAACGTGCTCGAACCCAGAATCCAGATGGGAACTTCAGTGCCGCGGCCCGGAACAGCACGAACAGCCTGGCGAGGGTCGCCGGGTTTGACTGCTGCGAGTAACGACTGCAGCTCCAATACGTCTTCGGGAAAATCGTCAGCGCGCCTAGGATCGCGGCGCAACGCACGCAGCGTGCGTTGATCGGTACCGGGCGCGCGGCCCAGACCCAGGTCAATCCGACCCGGATAAAGTGATTCGAGCGTGCCAAACTGCTCGGCGATTACGAGCGGCGAATGGTTAGGCAGCATGATGCCGCCGGAACCCACGCGGATAGTCGAGGTGCCGCAAGCGAGATAACCGATCACGACGGAGGTCGCCGCACTCGCGATGCCCGTCATGTTGTGATGCTCGGCAACCCAGATCCGCTTGTAACCAAAACGCTCAGCATGCTGGGCAAGATCCAGACTCTGCGGCAGAGCCTCGCGTGGTGTTTCACCCACGATGACAGGAACCAGATCAAGAATTGAGATGGGAACCATGATTTAGATTAAGCGGAACTTGGGAAGAGGGGAAAGGGAGAACCGGGAAAAGAGTGGAACGGGGAAAATGGCAAAGGGAGGAACTGCAATTTCCCCTCTTTCCCCGTTACCCTTTTCCCAGTTCCCCGCAAAGCAAGCAGATATTTTGACTTTCGGCGGTACTGCTATAGAGTTCGAATCCCCCTCTAGGTAATGTTAATTTCCCCAAATACTCGTCTCGGTCGGTACGAAATCCGCTCACAGCTTGGCGCAGGCGGCATGGGTGAAGTCTATTTAGCACTCGATGCACAACTGGACCGCACTGTCGCGCTCAAGGTCTTGCCTCCTGATGTTGCTCTTGATGGAGAGCGAATGCGCCGCTTTATTCAGGAAGCGAAAGCTGCCGCCGCGCTGAAGCACCCGAACATCGCCCACATCTATGAAGTCGGAGAATCTGAAGGCACACACTTCATCGCGATGGAACACATTGAGGGTGAGACTTTGCGCGAGGAGATTCATCGCAAGCAGACTCCACTAAATAAACTCCTTAAATATCTCACACAGGTGGCCGAGGGTTTAGCTAAAGCCCATGCGGCAGGAATTGTGCATCGAGACCTAAAGCCCGACAACATCATGATCACGGGCGACGGCTACGCGAAGATTTTGGATTTCGGGCTGGCGAAACTTATTGAGCCCCCGAAAGAGTTCGGGTCAGACGGGGGCACGAGCGAAGTTGCGACCGCCATCCTGGCGCAGCACTCCACGCCGGGCATCATCATGGGGACAGTCGGCTACATGTCGCCCGAACAAGCACAAGGCCATGTCAACGAGATCGATCACCGCTCTGATATCTTTTCCTTCGGCTGCATCCTTTACGAAGCGGCAACCGGACGGAAGGCTTTTGCGGGCAAGGACGTGTTGGACTCGCTGCATCAAATTGTTCATGCACCGACGCCGCAGATCAAAGATATTAACGCTGCAGTTCCAGATGATCTGCAACGAATCGTCCGCAGGTGTTTAGCAAAAGAGCCGGACAAGCGGTACCAGTCGATTAAAGATGTGGTGATTGAACTCGATGAACTTCGGCAGGAGTTGAAGGACCGGAGCGAATTAGAACTTTCGGTTCAACCGTCATCGGGGACCGGTTCGCGGGACGCGAAGACCACCGGTACCCAGCCGCCGACGCCCCACACGGCCCAGACAGAGGTCTCACACTCGACCTCGAGCGCCGAGTATCTGGTGAGCAGAATCAAGAGTCATAAGATGGGTGTCGTGCTCGCGCTGATCGGCGTGGCGGTCATGGTCGCTGCGGGCCTCGGACTGTACAAATATTATTGGTCTCGCCCGACGAAGCCCACGCCTTTTCAGGAGATGCGGATCACAAAGTTGACCTTCAACGGCAAAGCCATATCTGCCGTGATCTCGCCCGACGGCAAGCAGGTGGTTTACCTGGTTGCGGACGGCGGGCGGCGAAGCCTCTGGCTCAGACAGGTGGCGACGGCGACCGATCTTCAGCTGACCGCGCCCGCAGATGTTAACTACTTCAGCCTGACCATCTCGCCCGACGGCAACTTTCTTTATTACGCCTACGGAGGCACGACCATTCAGAACCGTGAGCTCTATCGGATGCCGGTCGTCGGCGGCACTCCCAGAAAAGTGGTCGATGACATCGGCAGTCCAATCGGCTTTTCCCCAGATGGTAAGCAGATCGCTTTCGTGCGCAGCAGACTGCAAGGCGGGATGCGCAGCGGAGTGCGCGGCGGGCTCATCGAGGGAGAGAGCGCACTGATTATTGCCAACGCGGACGGCACGGAAGAGCGAAAGATCGCCACACGTCAGGGGGGACCAAACCGTTTCGGGAATTTCTTTCAGGGCGGGGTCGTGTGGTCGCCCGACGGCAAGAGGATCGCAACCATTGCCCGCGCCACCGATTCCGCCGGCAGATACCAGAACGTGGTCGAAATGCCGGTCGAAGGCGGGGAGGAACGTGTATTGACTTCGCAGAGGTGGTATCAAATTCAGCGGCTGGCATGGCTCGCGGACGGTAGCGGACTGCTGATGACCGCGGCGGAGAAAGCGTCGGACCTTCGCACACGCCAGATATGGCACCTCTCTTACCCGGGCGGCGAGGCGCGAAAAATTACGAACGACCTGAATAATTACGCGGGCATCAGCCTCAACGCGGACTCCAGCGTTCTGGTGACGGTACAGGAAAATCAGGCTACGGATATCTGGGTCGCGCCGGACGGCGACGTCGGCCGCGCCACCCGGTTTACATCCGTCTCCAGCAATCTGGAAGGGTTAGACGGCGTCAGGTGGACGCCTGACGGCAAAATCGTTTTCAACTCGACGGCTGGCGGCAGAGAAGGCATCTGGATCATGGAGGCGGACGGAAAGAATCGAAAACAATTAACCACCGACGAGACCGTAGATTATGGCCCCTCAGTCACGACAGACGGGCGCTACGTCGTTTTCACTTCGGAGCGCACGGGCGCGCCGGCCGGCTGGAGAATGGACATTGACGGGAGCAATCCCAAAAAATTGATTGGCTTCGGAGGACAGGCTGGCGACGGGTGGGTGGTCTACGGGGATAAAGGCTCTCTGTGGAAGGCGCCGATTGACGGCGGCGAGCCCGTGCAACTCAGTGAAGAACGTCTGGTACGCTGCGCCGCCTCACATGACGGAAAGATGGTCGCCTGTTCGCTGGAGACGCCCGGCTCACCCGCCAAGCTCGCCGTTCTGCCGATCGATGGTGGTTCGCCCGTCAAGGTCTTCGACGCTAAATTTCAACTCCCGGCACGTATGCGTTGGACGCCCGACGGTCGGGCGGTGACTTACATTGGACGCCAGGACGGTCTGGCAGACATCTGGAGTCAGCCGATTGACGGCGGCGAACCGAAGCGGATAACTAACTTTAAAGCCGATGAAATATTCTCCTTTGATTGGTCCCGCGATAACAAACTCGTTATCTCACACGGAACTTTGATGTCCGACGTGGTTCTAATCCGGAACGCCAAGTAAGGCGCTTCGACGGCAGTTTACCGCCAAGCCGCCACGATCCGTCGAGTTAACGAAGGCTAATTCAAAAATTGGAATCACGCGAAGCAGGGGTGCTGCGCAGTCCGGAAGGGTGGTTACCCCCGCTGACTAAGGCATTCAAAGTTAGGCGGCGGCAAGCCCGCCTTCCTGACTGAGCATTCTTCCCCAGGGTTAGGCCTTCGCGGCTGAACCAGCTTTGTTCTGCTCCTGCTTCATCCACTGCCTCATCGCCGCTATATTCCCCGGCGCGCGGTCCTCCTGCCAAGCTTCGTAACGCTGAGCGGCTTTCTCCAAATTCGAGAGCATGGTCGGATCTTTGAACTGCTCGCGGAACTCTGGAGCGACCGGCTTGAGTAACTCCCAAACACCGAAAAACTCGCCGCTGGTCTCAAAGAAAAGATCTTCGTGCAGCAGGCCATAGTTGAGCAGGGCGCAGGCTTGCTCCCAATAGCCAATGACCATGCCCACGAAATTTCCTGTTTCCGTCCCCGGCGCTGCGATGCGCATAGCTTCGTCGATCGTTTGCGCGTGATAGTTTTTCTGAAACCAATCACGTGCCTGGCGCAGGCGCTCCTCGCGGCGCAAGTCGTAGACTTGCAGATGTAGTTGTGCTTGTTCGTGCGTTGGTTTTGTTGCCATAATTTTCCTTCTCTCCTTTATTTTTGCGGTCGGTTTATCGGGCCCCTGCCTGGAACTGCCGGGACCTGCTTGCTGCTTTCCTTACAGCTGACTTTTCAATATTAAGTCGAACAGCATCATAAAGAATCGACATTACAACCGTGAGACATCCGGAATTCTTTCACCTTGTTTTATTCTGCATCCTTTTGAAGGATAAGCTGGAAATATCGGAAGCAATCTGGAGCCCGAACTGAAAATGATCAATTTCACGGGCATAACAAGCCGCAACTCCTTGCTGAATGAAGGCTCATTCAGTATTATTGCGAGATTGTGGCGGGGGCAAGTAAAGCGGAGTTCGGAAGTCGGCTTGCACCCAGCTGAGCTTGAATGACCCTCAAGAGCGGGGGTAAACCACCCTTCCTGACTGAGCGTTATGTTCTGACTGAGCGTTGTGTTCCTGACTGAGCGTTGTGTTCCTGACTGAGCGCTATGTTCCTGACTTCTAGTTATGTTCTGACTGAGCATTTAAGGGCGACTTGGTGGTAATCCGAAAACAAAACTTGGCCAGAGGTACCAGAACCTGTCCATGATGCGAATTGAGAAAGCAGCCGTCCTCGGTGCGGGGACGATGGGGGCGCAGATTGCCGCGCACCTGGCGAATGCTGGGGTCCCTACTGTTCTGTTGGATATTGCCCCGCGCGAGCTGACTGCCGAAGAACAGCAGAAGGGTCTCACGCTCGAATCCAAAGCCGTGCGCAACCGAATCGCGCGCGCGGGATTTGAGGCTGCGAAGAAGGCAAAACCCGCGGCCTTTTTCACACCTGCTGCTGCACCGCTCGTCAGCATCGGCAACTTCGAAGATGACCTGTCAAAGCTGAAAACCTGCGACCTGATCATCGAAGCTGTCGTCGAGAACCTCGAGATCAAACGGAAGCTCTACGAGCGTGTCGATGAACATCGCAAGCCCGGTTCAATCGTAGCTTCAAATACCAGCGGCATTCCGATTCGCCTGTTGGCCGAAGGACGTTCGGAAGACTTCCGCGCGCACTTTATTGGCGTCCACTTTTTTAACCCACCGCGCTACCTGCATCTCGTCGAAGTAATTCCTACTGAGTGGACCAAACCGGAAGTCTCCTGCTTCCTGTTTGGCTTTCTCGATCAGCGGCTGGGCAAGGGTGTGGTGGCCGCGAAAGACCGTCCGAACTTCATCGCCAATCGCATCGGCACCTTCGGTGCGCTCCACACAATCAAAACCATGCTTGAGGACGGCTACTCCATTGAAGAAGTAGACCGGATCACCGGCCCCACCGTGGGGCGACCTAAGTCGGCGACATTCCGGACGTTCGATCTTGTCGGGCTCGACGTCTTCTCGCATGTAATCAAAAACCTGTTCGACGCGCTGCCCGAAGATGAGGAACGCGAGATGTTTGTTGCGCCGGAGTTCCTCAGCAATATGGTCTCTCGCGGGATGCTGGGTAACAAAACCAAGGGCGGCTTCTACAAAAAGCAAAAAGCCGAAGCAGGAGCCAAGCCGGAAATCTGGACGCTGGAAACCGCTTCACTTGAATATCGCCCGGTGCAGAAGGTTAAGCTCCCCTCACTCGACGTGGCCAAAAACATTGAGGACACGGGAGAGCGCATCAAGGGCTTGGTTTGGGGAAAGGATCGGGTCGGCGCATTTCTCTGGAAGACACTCACGCGCACCCTCGCATACTCTGCGAATCGGATTCCCGAAATTGCTGACACGGTTGTTGAAGTTGATCGCGCCATGCGCTGGGGCTTCGGTTGGGAATTGGGTCCGTTCGAAGTTTGGGATGCGATCGGAATTGAGAAGTCAGTTGCGCGGATGAAAGAGGAAGGTCAGGCAATTCCCGCGAACGTACAGAAGCTCCTCGATGCCGGCGGAAAGTCGTTCTACAAAAAGGAAGGCGGCCAACAGTTCTATTTCGACTTTGCCAGCGGGCAATACGTTCCCCTAGCCGATCCCGTCGGCACGATCATTCTCAAGTCAGTGAAGGATCGCACGGGAGTAATCAAGAAAAACTCCGGCGCTTCTTTGCTCGACATTGGCGACGGCGTGGCTTGTCTCGAATTTCATTCGAAGATGAACGCCATTGGTGGTGACACGTTGCAGATGTTGAAGCAGTCGCTGAGCGAGGTTGAGAAAAACTTTGTCGGACTCGTAGTGGGGAATCAGGGTCAGAATTTCTGCGTCGGCGCGAACATTATGCTGATGCTGATGGAGGCGCAGGACGAAAACTGGGAAGAGCTCGACATGATGACTCGTGCTTTCCAGGCTTCCACGATGAGTTTGCGTTATTCACCAAAGCCTGTGGTTGTTGCTCCCTTTAACATGGTGTTTGGCGGCGGTTGTGAGATGGTATTGCACGGCGATCGAGTTCGAGCCGCAGCGGAGACTTATATCGGGCTGGTAGAAGTTGGGGTGGGGATTATCCCTGCCGGGGGCGGAACGAAGGAATTATTACTGCGCACGCTGGATTCGATTCCGGGGAATGTCGATGACGCCGATCCATTTCCATTTGTGAAGCGTGCGTTTGAAACGATCGCCTTGGCAAAGGTGGCTACATCGGCCGAAGAGGCGCGAACGCTGGGCTTCCTTGCCGAAGACGATTCGATCTCAATGAACGGTGATCGGTTGATTGCTGATGCCAAGAAGCAAGTGTTGGCCCTTGCAGCAAGCGGGTACGTTCAGCCACAGCAACGAACAGATATTCGGGCACTGGGCAATCCCGCGCTAGCAACTTTGAAATTGGGAATTCACCAGATGAAACGTGGTGGTTATATATCCGATCATGATGCTTTGATCGGTGAGAAGCTGGCGCGAATTCTGACCGGAGGAGATTTGAATCACGAGACGAGAGTGTCGGAACAGCATCTTTTGGATTTGGAGCGCGAAGCATTTTTATCATTGGCGGGAACGCGTAAGACCCAGGAAAGACTGGCGGCAATGTTGAAGACGGGCAAACCGTTACGGAACTAAGTCTCAGGTCTCAAGTAGGAGAGTGAGACTAGACCTGGGACCTACTTGGGATCTGAGACTTGGGACCTGAGACTTGAGACTTGAGACTATAAAGCCATGAAAGAAGCGTTTATCGTATCGGCAGTTCGCACAGCAGTTGGCAAGGCGCCGAAAGGCACCCTGAGAAATACGCGCCCGGATGAAATGGGCGCGGCTGTTATCAGGGAGGCTATCACGCGCGTTCCCGGTCTCGAGGCGGCTGAGATTGAGGACGTAATCATGGGCTGCGCGATGCCTGAAGCGGAGCAGGGAATGAACGTCGCGCGCGCGGCCGCGATTCGAGCGGGACTGCCGGTCGAAACCAGCGCCATGACCATCAATCGTTTCTGCTCGTCCGGCTTGCAGTCGATTGCGATGGCGGCCGATCGAATTCGTTCGGGTGGCGCGGAGACTATTGTGGCCGGTGGTCTGGAAACCATGTCCATGATTCCGATGGGCGGCCACATAATTCGTCCCAATCCATATCTGGTCGAACACTATCCGGATTTTTATTTGAACATGGGTCTGGCAACTGAAAACGTCGCGCAGAAGTACAACGTCACCCGCGAGGAGCAGGACGAGTTTGCGTTGCGTTCACATCAACGAGCGGCTGCGGCTCTCGACGCCGACAAGTTTGCCGAAGAGACAGTGCCATTAACGGTGACGATTGAGGAACTAGACGAAAAAGGGAGGAAGCAGACGCGCGCAGTCGTTTTTGATCGCGATGAGGGTGTCCGGCGTGACAGTTCCATCGCAGGGCTCGCCAAGCTAAAGCCGGCATTCAATGCGAGGGGAACGATAACCGCAGGCAATGCTTCACAGATGTCGGACGGAGCCGCTGCCGCTGTTGTGATGTCCGCCGATCGTGCCAAGAGTTTGGGAGTTAAACCCCTGGCCCGTTTCGTCGCTTATGCAACAGCTGGCTGCCCACCTGAGGAGATGGGTATTGGGCCGGTATTCGCAATTCCCAAGGTGCTCAAGCTGGCGGGACTGACACTCGATCAGATTGACGTAATCGAACTCAACGAAGCTTTCGCCGCACAGTCGCTGGCTGTCATCAAGACCCTCGGTCTCGACAGCGCGAAGGTAAACGTAAACGGCGGCGCGATTGCGCTGGGTCATCCGCTGGGATGTACGGGAGCGAAACTGACGGCATCAATTCTCAGAGAGTTGGAGCGTCGCAATGGACGTTACGGAATGGTGACGATGTGCGTCGGCGGGGGGATGGGAGCGGCCGGGATTTTCGAGAGGCTTTGAAATTCGAAGGATTGAGTGTGATGTCCAAAGTCCAACGTCCAAGGTCTGTTGGTAGAGAAAAACCAACGCCAAGACGCAAACAAGTTTTAATTTCGAACCAGTCCGCGGCGCGGACGAATGAAAATAGCCCAGCACTGTGCTGGGGCTGGTGTCGCGAAACAACTGAGCCCGTGAAACGGGCGACTGAACCGGTCAGATCATGAGACGACTTACGCAACTTAATCCAGGTTTTCAGCCGTCCTTCACGGACTAACTCATTTCTAACTCTCGATCCCAGCACTGAAGTGCTGGGCTATTGTCAGTCGTCCGCTAACCCGGACTCCAAAGAACCAAAGACCCAAGGCCAAAGACCAGAAAGAGCCAACGACCAAGATCACGATTAGTTAAGGAGAATTAACCATGGTAGCCGCAGTCGAACAGAAAAAGGTCGTCCAGGGGGGGGCGTTCTTAATCGAGCACCCAACCCCCGAAGAGATCTTCACTCCCGAAGACTTCACCGAAGAACACCGGATGATTGCCGAAACAACCCGGCAGTTTATCGACAACGAAGTGGTCCCGCGCATCGATGAACTCGAGAAGCACGACTGGAAACTGGCGCGCGAACTGGTGAAGAAAGCAGCCGATCTCGGCTTGATCGGTGCGAACATTCCTGAGGAGTACGGCGGTCTCGGTCTTGATCAGACGAGTGGCGCGCTGGTCGGCGAGAACATCGGCCGTTCTGCGTCGTTTGCCACCACGCTCGGCGCTGAAAGCGGAATCGGCCTGCTCCCCATCATTTACTTCGGTACCAATGCGGCGAAGGAAAAGTACCTGCCAAAGATTGCCTCGGGTGAATTGATCACTGCCTACGCACTAACCGAAGCCGGTTCCGGTTCAGACGCGATGGCGGCAAAAGCAACGGCGCGGCTCAGCGCCGATGGCACCCATTACATTCTCAATGGCGAGAAGATGTTTATTACCAACGGCGGTTTTGCTGACATCTTCATAGTTTTCGCCAAGGTGGATGGCGACAAGTTCAGCGCATTCATTGTCGAGAAGCAGGAAGGTGTTTTCCCCGGCGCCGAAGAACACAAAATGGGCATCAAGGGTTCCAGTACCACGCCGCTTGTGCTCGCGGACGCGAAAGCGCCGCTCGAGAATCTTCTCGGCGAGATTGGTAAAGGTCACAAAATCGCTTTCAATATTCTCAACATTGGCCGCTTCAAACTTGGCGCGATGTGCATTGGCGGCATGAAGTTGATGGTGCATGAGTCGATCAACTATGCCAACGAGCGTCAGCAGTTCGGCAAGTCGATCTCATCTTTTGGGGCCATCAAGGCGAAGCTTGCCGAAATGGCCATTCGTACGTGGGTCGGCGAGGCGATGACCTACCGCACCCTGGGGCTGATCGAAACAGCCATCAGCGATACCACTGATCCTGACGCTAAGCTGCGAGCGATCGAGGAGTACTCTGCCGAATGTTCCATTATCAAAGTGGCGCTTTCCGAGTATTGCGATTTCGTCGCTGATGAAATGGTCCAGATTTACGGCGGGTATGGCTACTCGGCCCACTATCCAGCTGAGCGTGCTTATCGCGATTCTCGCATCAATCGCATTTTCGAAGGCACAAACGAAATCAATCGCATGCTCGTCCCGGGCCGGCTGATGAAGAGCGCGCTAAGCGGCAAGCTTGCGTTGCTGCCGGCGGCGCAAGCGTTGATGGATGAAATCCTGTCTCCGCAAATGGCTGGGTTTGACGACGACGACCAGGCCCTTGCCGCGGAGCAGAAGTTGGCGGCGAACTCCAAGAAGGTTGCATTGATGACACTTGGCACCGCCGCGCAGAAGTACATGATGAAGCTAGGCGATCAGCAGGAAGTGTTGATGGGCATTGCCGACATCATTATCGATACCTACGCGATGGAATGCGCGATTCTTCGGACCCAGAAGTTCATCGGCTCGCAAGGCGAAGACGCCGCAGCGCGTTATATCGACATGACGCGTGTGTTCTGCAACGACGCGGTTGAGCGTGTTGAAGCGCGAGCAAAGAACACGCTGGCGGCGATGGCGGAGGGCGATGAGTTGCGCACGCTCCTGGCGGCGTTGCGTCGCTTCACGAAACTGACGCCGATGAATACTGTTATTGCCCGCCAACGGATTGCAGACGCGATGATCGGGGCGAACCGGTACGTGTATTAAAGCGTAGTCCAAAGTCCAACGTCCAACGTTCGCTAACGCGAGGTCGTCACAGATCTAAGAGGTCCCACATTTTCACCGTTTCAGTCAAAAGTTCACCTGTGCCAGCGGACTTTGGACTTTGGACCTTGGACTTTGGACCTCGGACACTCTCTTAAATGCGTATCATCCCTATCTCCGTACCAACGCCGTTCTATATCGGCCCGGTTAATGTCTACCTGATCGCGGAAGATCCCCTGACCCTCATCGACACCGGTCCCAAGACCAAAGAAGCCATCGAGGCTTTGCGCGAGGGATTGCGCCGCGCCCGCGTTCGCGTCTCCGACCTGCGTCGCATTGTCCTAACCCACGCGCACGAGGACCACTGCGGTTTGGCGCGGTCACTCCGAGACGAGGCGAAGGACGCGGAAGTGCTGGTTCATAACTGGGAGACCGGGCACCGAACGGGGCGACTGGAACACGAAGAGCATCGCGCACTGCTGGTTCGCGCCGGCGTGCCTGACAACGAGATCGAATTGATGCGCCAGATGTACCAGAACGTCCGGCTCTATGCCGACTCGTTCGACAAGCACGAATACAGCGAACTGCACGATGAAGCCGAGCTGGTATTCACCAATGGCTCGCTGCGGGTTATTCATACACCCGGTCACACGCCCGGCTCCTGCTCGTTTATCCGGGAAGCCGATCGGACCGTAATCGCCGGAGACTGCGTGTTGAAACGGATAACACCAAACCCTGTCCTATCACCCGATCCAATCGATCCGTCACGGCGCTTTCCTTCGTTAGCCGAGTATCTCGTCAGCCTCGCGCGTCTCAGGACCTTTGCACCAACGCTGGTTTATGGAGGACACGGCGAGCCGGTCCACGACTTCGAGGAACTTTTCAACCGTTATTTCCACGCGATCAAAGAACGGCAGGTGGAAGTGATCGACCTGGTTCCGAAGAGCGGCGCCACAGCCTGGAGCGTTTCGCGGGAGATGTTCCCCGAAACCGACGATGTGCACCGCTTCCTCGCTGTCTCGGAAGCAGTCGCCCATCTGGATCTCGCCCACTCGGAAGGAAAGATCGCCCTTGAGTTAAGTAACGGGACCGAGGTCTACAGGCGCATCGGGGCGGAGTGACGGAGGGCCGGAGGGGATGGGGACTCGGGGATGAGAGGAGAAGGGGACGCGAGATGGGGAGACGGGGAGATAGGCGAATGCCAGGTATGCTCAGTCAGGAAGGCTGGCTTGTCGCCGCCGAGGTTGAGTTAATCAACCAGCGGGGGGTAAACCACACCTTACTGACTGAGCATACCCTCGTTGGTTCCTCCCCGTGTCACCGCGTCCCCCCATCTCCCCGTCCCCCATCTCCCCGTCTCCGTGCCCCTGTCCCCATCTCGCTTTTTGGAACCTGGCCAAAATTGCCGCGTGTAAACTGTAAAAATCTATCCGGAGGATTTCCTTTGTATGACAATTAGACGCGCTTTTTACGTGGCGATCTCCCTATCGCTGACGGCGGCCATTGGTCTGGCGCAACAGCCGCCCACACCGCCCGCACCCCCAGCTCCAGCCCCACCCGACGCGCCGGTATTAGCCCAGCCGCTCGGACAAGCGTTTTCTCTGTTCGTCGATGGCGGCAGCTTCCTCGGCGTCTACGCTGAAGATATCAACCGGGAAAACATGGCCCGTTACAACCTCCGCGAGGCGCGCGGCACCGGAATCACGAGCATCGTCAAGGACAGCCCCGCCGAGAAGGCAGGCTTGCGGAAAGACGATGTCATCCTGAGATTTGACGGCGAGAACGTGACCAGTGTGCGGAAACTCAATCGCATGGTGTCAGAAGTTGCTCCCGATCAGTCGGTGAGACTAACGATCAGTCGAGGCGGTTCGGAACAGGAAGTTTCTGTCACGATCGGCAAACGCAAGGATTCATCCGACGCTATGAACAAGTTGCAGGGTTTTGGCCGGTTGGAAGGACTGGAGGGACTGCAAGGACTTGAAGGCCTGCGAGGGCTGGAAGGATTGAAGCCAGAAGCGAAGATCTGGAAGTGGGAGGGAGGCGAACCCGGTGATGGCTTTGTTTTCTCCTTTGGCAACAACCGCCGCATCGGAGTCAGCACTACCACGCTGACTAAGCAACTTGCCGATTACTTCGGAGTGAATGAGGGCAAGGGTGTGTTAGTCACCTCTGTAGCCGCAGACAGCGCTGCCGCAAAAGCAGGACTCAAGGCCGGCGACATCATTACGGCTGTCGACGGTGAGAAGGTTGAAGATGCCGGCGACCTTGCTCGCTGCATAAACAAAAAGAAGGAAGGTGATGTAACGCTGACCGTGATTCGCAACAAGAGTCAGAGGAATTTCACCGTGACACCAAAGCAGATCTCAAACCCCTCCGGCCTACCGGGAACTGCACCACAAGTCGGACGGCGCGTCATCCTTCCAAGAATTACACTGCCGACGATTCCCGAGATGAACATATCCATCCCGCGGATTGAGCTTCCGGTAATTCCGGAAATCAACGTGGAGTTTCCGGCGCGAGCGCCGCGAGGCAGGATTCGCAGGGTACCAGCAGGGCCGATCTAAAGAAACGTCCAACGTCCAATGTCCAACGTCCGCAAGCGCATCGGTCGCGCGCTTGTGGACTTTGAATTCTTAGGGTTACCAATAGCGGACCTTGATCTTTTTCGAAGCCGTCTGGCTAGCGGACTTTGGACATTGGACTTTGGACCTGCTTTTAAGGCAGCTTCTTCCGATTCTCGACGGCTTCTTTATAAGCCCCGCCACGCACGTCGCCAATCTTGATCGCTTGGTCAAATTCCTTCGCCGCCTCGGCAGAGTTGTCGAGGAATGAGTGTATACGCCCCATCGCTTCGTGGGCGCGCGACAGCAATCCGCGATCAGTTTCCGGCGAGGCCGCCTCAACGGCCAATCGGTAGTTCGCGAGCGCGCGATTCAGTCTTTCAGCCTGCACTTCTTCATCCGTAGCATCGCCCGCGGCGAGACTCGCAGTTTGCGCCAGGGCGAAAAAGATCCGTGGCTCACCCGGATGGTCTTTCATCAACTCCTTCAACCGTGCCTCCGCGCGGGGATAATCTCTTAAGCGGAGAATCTCTTCGATTTGTGACAGTTGTTTGACGAGCGAAGCGGCCCGAGTCGCTTCGGCCGCGGTATAAACAGGTGACTCCAACTCCGCCTTCCGGGCCGTTAGCCGCGCTTGTCTCGCAGCTTGGGCGCGCTGACGAGCTTCGGCATATTCCGCCGGCCGGCGACTTTCCCGGACTGGATCAAACGAGGAAATGATGTCCTCAAAAAAGTTTGCCACATCGAACCCGCTGCTTTCGATGCCCTTCAACTCGTCGGCAAACAGGAAGCTAAGCACGGCTCCTCGTTCATACTCATCCGCCAGTTTGGCAATCGTGTCGTCGCGAATGGCATTCATCGCTCCCTGTGTTTCTTTGGCAATGCTAGCGCGCGTAGTGTCGTCTTTAGTCTCATCAAGCTTGCGGCGGGCTTCGCGGGAAAGCGAGTCAAGCTTTTTAGCTTCCTCAAAGCGAGCATCCGCGGCGGCCACCAAAGAACGCGAGACAACCAGAAACACATCGGGAGTTACAGTTCCACCTGCTTTCTCGCGTTCACTGATCACCTGCTTAATCTGTTCCCGTCGAGCAGCGATACTTCGATTGAACCGCACCATCAGCGGGTCGACTACATACTGTAAATAGGCGCGCTGTAACTCTGAAGATTCAGGATCGGTTCCGGGGGGTAGAACCGCAAAGTAGTCGTCGCCAATTACGCGGAGATTGATCGCGCCAGGCGCAGCAAGCAAATCGGGAACTACTAGAAACCGGCGGTCACGTTGGCGCAGGCTGTAGGTCCGAGCGGTGTTTTTCTTGACTGGAGATTTCGAGACAACCCGTTCGTTCATTATTGTGATCGGTCGCGTATGCAGGTAAGAAAGCACGGCGCGCACCAGATTCGCCGTTGGTTGACGCAGGCGGTCACCTTCCGCCTGATGCTCGCGCGTGTAAAAAACGATTCGCTCATCAATACCTGACCGGCGATAAAACTCCCGCACGAGTGGAGCAAAGTCCAGTACTTCCAAAAGACCGCCGGGAAGATCGTCAGACCGTTCCGGAGCGTCGAACGAGGGCACGGGACCGAACGCAAATGCGAGCGACACGTAACGGGCTGCCTGATCAGCGGCAGTGGCGGGTGCCGGAAGTTTATTGCGTTCGTAAAAACTGCGGAGCCGCTGCCGGAGTTCCGGGTCGAGTCCCGACAAGTCCTTTCTTACCTGCGCTCGAAAGGCAGAAGGTTCTTGTCCGGGCGGTGTCGGATCGAAACCAGCAGCCTCCAGCGCTACCATCATGATGATTAACCGCGGGTCAGGCTGCACTTCCACACCGTATTCCGCGAGATTAAAACCAGCGGACGATCGCTGCTGCACCTGCCCGGATGGGCCACCAGGAGTCTGGGCGAGTCTTGTTTGCGCATAAGCTAAAGCATCGCCCGCGCCCGAAGCGAGGACAGACGCGACAACAGTCACCAAAATTCTGAGATAGCTGCTCATAAACCGTGCCATGTTTCGGGCGTTATCAAGATCTGGAAAATGATGGGGAAGAGTTAGAGATGCTTTGCCCAATGGAACAGATGCCAACGGATGCCACGACCGCTCCTAAATATAAAGTTCTACGACAACTCCCGCCTACGCTTATGACGCGCGCGTAACGCGGCCAATGTTAATGGATAAGCCGCGAGGGAACAAACGACTGAAAGCACGGTGGCGCCAAGTGTGAATGGCTTAATCACCTGCCAACTGTGTCCGAAGAGTTCACGATAGTAGTCTCCGGTCAAGAGGCGCGGGTTCTTGAGTAATTGGATGCCCTCCGCCGGAATCCGAAGCGGCTGTCCCAGCAGGAACGCTCCCAGGGCATACGAAGCTATGATGATCGGCACGAGCGTCAGGAAAGGATTGTTGAGAAACGTGCCCGCGTAGATCGCAATTTTGTTGAAACGGAAAAGGAAGGCGACCAGCGTGGCGGCAATTGTGTGCAGGCCCAGGAAAGGCGAGAAAGCGATGAATACCCCGATGGAAAAGGCAAGCGCCGTCCGCTCGGGTGGATCGTCAAGCGCTAGCAGACGGCGAAACGTGGCGCGGAACATAAATCAGTCTCGAGTTTTGAGTTTTGGGTTTCGAGTTAAATTCACACCCGAAACGCGAAACTCGAAACCCGAAACCTTATTTAAAGCTATTCAAAGCGTCCGCTTCATTGTCGTAGGCGTCGAACACAGTCAGGAGCTTGGTGATTACCAGCAGATCCTGAATCTTGTCAGTCAGGTTCAGAAGCTTAACCTGTCCACCCTGCCGGGTGATCGTTGTGTAGTTGGCAATCAGTTCGCCGATACCACTCGAGTCCATGTATTTGACGCCGCCAAGATTGAGCAGGACTTTCTTCTTACCCTCGTCGGCAAGCCGGCGAGTGGCATCGCGCAGGGCGATGCTGCCTTCGCCCATCCGCACGGGTCCACTCAAATCGAGGATTGTCACATCCCCCGCTTGCCGTTCCTTTAGTTCAAGCTCTGCCATAACTCTGTTCTCCGATCCCCGGTCTGATGTCTGATGTGAAACTGATTGCGAACTACCAACTCATTTGAAGCTATTGAGAGCTTCAGACTCACTTTCGAATACGTCGAAGACAGTCAGTAGTTTCGTAATAGTTAGCAGGTCCTGCAATTTCTGAGTGAGATTCAACAACTTCAGTTGGCCCCCCTCCTTGTTAATGGCGGTATAACTCGAAACCAGCTCGCCGATGCCACTCGAATCGATATAGCCCACGCCGGCCAGGTTGAGGAGAATCTTCTTCTTACCTTCCTCCAGCAGGCGACGCACCGCCGACCGCAGAGCAACACTGCCTTCGCCGATGGTGATCTTGCCACTCATATCAAGTACGGTTACATCTCCGGCCTGACGCTCCGCAATATTCAACTCTGCCATTTCAAAATCTCCTTTATGATTTTTCGATCTTTCGATCTAATGAGAGTGCCGGAAACATTTCTGCCGCTCAGCACTTCTTCATCAAGCGCAACTCCGTGCCTCCATCAGGATGAACCGACCATTCGACCTGATCCATAAAGTTGCGCATAAAGAAAATGCCGCGTCCGGAGGTCTTCAGAATGTTTTCTTCTTTAGTCGGATCGGAAAGGGTTTCAGGGTCGAACCCCTGGCCCTGATCGCGCACATTGATTTCAAGAGAATCCGGGGACCTTATAACGCGGATACTGACGACCTTTTTCTCGTCAAGCTTGTTGCCGTGGATGACAGCGTTCGCAATGCCCTCGCGAACTGCCATGTCGATTCCAAAGATGACGTCTTCAGCGAGACCTGTACGACTCAAGAACTCCGCGACCGCGGCCGCGACTTCCGCAACAGCCTCAAGTCGGCTGGGTAACCTGAGTTCAGTCGTCTCTACAGTCACGCCAGTCACACTCAAAACGCTGAGCATTGGGGAAGCCATCTCGTGTGGGTCTTGGCTGCTCCACTAAGAATTACCAAAAGCTACCAGGAAAGACCGAGGGTTTAACATGCGGGCCGCCCAACTGTCAAGAAAACGGTTTTTCTGCGTCGTGGAGTAATAGTGTGTTGCCGGATCACCCGAAGTTATCATTGTTACTGGCCACTGCGGGGCCAAATGTTTATAGCTGCTATTGCCAGAGATGTACCTTGCTCCGGAGGAGCGAATAAGCGTCTAAGCAAAGGCAGGTATTTCGCCTCTCCGGAGCTTCGAACTTTTTCAAAGCCTGTTTCCATAAACATTTGGTCCCTCCGGGACCGACAGAAGTTATTCTGTCAGCAAGACACTATTACCGGACGAGGGTTTTCTGCGTATGTAGCGCACTGGGCTAGTGAAAAATCTATAATCCACACCAGCCGGCACCAAACATGCTGGTGTAATTTTGTTTGATTAGGGGATCCTTTTCTGTGAAATCCTCAATGAGAATCCGACCGGCTCGCCGCATCAGGGGACGAGTTCGTCTGCCAGGCGACAAGTCCATCTCACATCGCGCTGCGATCATCGCGGCACTCGCTAAAGGAAGGTCAACGATCTCCAACTTCGCCACGGGAGCCGATTGCGCGACGACGGTTTCCTGCCTGACCTCGCTGGGAGTCTCATTTCGGCAGTCAGATGACGCACTCCGGGTTGAGGGCGTAGGTCCCAGGGGGCTACAGCCAGGTAATGAAGTTTTGGACTGCGGCAACAGCGGATCGACTATGCGGATGTTGGCAGGCGTGCTGGCTGGTCAGCCTTTTATCACCACGCTTTCAGGAGACGCTTCTTTGAACTCGCGGCCAATGAATCGAGTCATTGAGCCGTTGGAGATGATGGGCGCGAAGATCCACTCACGAGATGCCAGACCACCACTCACAATTTCCGGAAGCGATCATTTGAAGTCGATCAGGTATAAGCTTCCCGTGGCCAGCGCTCAGGTGAAGTCGTGCATCTTGTTCGCTGCTTTGAACGCCGCCGGACAAACAGAGGTGAGCGAACGTCTCGGAGCCTCCCGAGATCACACCGAACGGATGCTGAGATGGTTTGGCGCGCCGATCGCTGAAACGATCGATGGCGAGGCGCAGGCGATCACGCTTAACGGGCTAGCCCACCTCTCGTCTCGCGACGTTAAGGTCCCGGGCGACCCGTCTTCTGCTGCCTTCTTAGTCGCAGCAGCGGCGTTGACTCCAGGATCAGATTTGATAATTGAAGACGTCGGGCTTAATCCAACGCGCACCAAATTTCTGTCAGTCTTGCAATCACTTGGCGCCAGGATCGATGTAGTAGCCAGAGGCGAAGAAAGCAATGAGCCCGTCGGCATGCTGCGGATTTCAGGCGGCATGAATTCGGTTTCAAAGTCAGCTTCGCAGTCTGACTGCCATTTGTTGAGCGGAGAATTGATCGGACAACTGATTGATGAGCTCCCCTTATTGGCCGTCGTGGGAACACAGACTGCCGGCGGCATTGAGATTCGAAACGCACATGAACTACGAATCAAGGAAAGCGATCGGATAGCTGCGACAGTAAAGAACCTCCGCGCGATGGGAGTTACAGTTAATGAATTTGAAGATGGATTGAAAGTAACTCCGGGCCAGCTTCATGGCGCAAGCATCGAGTCGTACGGTGATCATCGCATCGCGATGGCCTTCAGTATTGCCGCGCTGTTTGCTGAGGGCGATTCAGAAATTGAAGATACGAAATGTGTGGGCGTCTCGTTTCCGGGGTTTTTTAGTTTGTTGGAATCGATTGTAGAGAGATGACTATGCGAAAGGAAAACGAAGTGGTCTCCCTTTGCAGCAAGGATCTGAATACAGGTCATTGATAAGCAAGATCATCATCACCGGCTTCATGGGCTCCGGCAAAAGCACGGTAGGTCGCGCCCTGGCGCGACTACTCAATTGCACAATGATTGATCTGGATGAAACTATCGAGCACGAAGAGGGCCGCTCTGTGCGTCAAATCATTGAAGCAGACGGCGAACCCCGGTTTCGTGATATCGAGAATCAAATACTTGCTAAAGCGCTCGCAGGCTCCATCGCGCGAGTCGTAGCATTGGGCGGTGGCGCCTGGATCTCGGAAAAGAATCGGCAGCTAGTCGGCCATCACGGAGGAGTTAGCGTCTGGCTTGATGCGCCTTTCGATCTTTGCTGGAAGAGAATCGCCGTTTCCGGGGATGGGCGGCCGCTGGCTCGCAGCGAAGCGGATGCCGGAATTCTCTTCGCCGAAAGGCGTTCATCCTATGAACTCGCCGATGTGCATATACAAATTACGGAACATGAGTCCGCCGATGAAATCGCAGCGGGAATAATACAAGCCCTGCCTCATCGCGAAGACTGAGCGGAGCGCACCATGGAGCAGACTCACCGCCACAATCTGGGGCTTGTTCCGGCATTAATAGAAGACGGCCGTCCGTTGCTGCTCTTCGTAGGATTGAATCTGATACTGTCGGGAGCCTTCGCGCTTTTCCTTTCCGCAAACCATCATTTCCTGCCACACGATGTTCAGTTCCTCGGCGTGACGGCGGAACAGCTCTGCGGCATTCAAAGCTGCCGCATCGTTAATTTTATGTTCCACGATCGCGTTGCCTTCGGCGGTGCGCTGATTTCTGTTGGCGCTCTCTACATGTGGCTTGCGGAATTTCCGCTTCGTGAACGAAAGGCCTGGGCGTGGTGGACCTTCGAGTGAGTGGCCTATCGGGCTTCGGCAGCTTCCTGGCGTATCTTGGCTACGGTTATCTGGACACCTGGCACGGCGTTGCCACCTCATCCTTTTCCCCTTGTTCATCATCGGACTGGCTCGGTCGCGCCGTTTCCTTGAAGCCCCCAAAGGAATTAGTGCGCTGCGACAATCAGGGGCTAAAGCGCTTTTGACAAGTCCTTACGGCACCGGTCGCGCACTCCTTCTGGCCACTGCCACAGGCATGATTGCCGGTGGATTGACGGTTATGACAGTCGGAATGACGTGGGTTTTCGTCCCTCAGGATTTGGCTTTCATGGGCGTAAGCCCCGCGGAATTACAGGCGATCAGCGCGCGGCTTGTGCCCCTGATTGCTCACGACCGAGCTGGGTTCGGCGGCGCGATCTGTACGACCGGCATCACAGTCTTCTTTTGTGTTTGGTGTGCGCGGCCATCAAAGAGTCTCTGGCAGGTTCTCTGTTTCTCAGGTGTGGTTGGTTTTGCCACGGCGATTGGTGTGCATCCAGTTGTCGGCTACAACGATCTCTTTCACCTGGCTCCTGCGATACTTGGCGCAGTACTCTTTATCGTTGGTCTGATTCTTTTCTACCGGCGGATGCACGAAGATCTCAGGGTCGATCGCCTACTGACGCATGAGGTAGTTGCTGAGTGATTGAAACATCGCTTCAAATGAATCAGCACAAAACAGTATTGGCTGATACTTACTCGGATCATAGGGATGCCTGGAAGCAGCTTCAAGATCAAGTGGCAGAATTTCCGCGTTGTGCATTTCTGTCAATTCACCGGCCGACGATAATAGACCGGTGCCGTAGGCCTTCAATTCTCCTGCTTCGCGCAACACACCGAATTCAATTGTGAACCAATAGATACGCGATAGGTGATCCAGACCTTCCGCGGAAGTCGTCCGCGCCACTGCTTTACCAAACAGGCGATTGAGTTCCGCCAGATGAGGACTCGCGAGTGAGATAGCATGACCGATTATTTCGTGAACAACATCAGGTTCGGGAGTGTAAAGCGGCGTCGAGTGATGCCGAATGTACTGAGTGCAAAGAAACACTCCTTGAGCCAGGGATTCAAGGAAGACGCGAGGCTCAACCAAACCAGCGACCGGCTCCAGCCTGAATCCACTTTTGGCATTTATCTTTTCACTTATCTCCGATAGTTGCGGAATCTGTTTGCGATCAAGGTCGAGAGCTTCTATACATTTCAGGTACTCCACACAGGCATGTTCCCGGTGCGCAGTTTCCAGCGCTTCCCAAACGCTTTGCCAGACTTCGTCCTCCTCCTTCGTGTAAGGAGCATCCGGGATGATCTGTCCACTCTTGTAATCTAATGCTATCTGGGCGATCTGGTTGCGACGCAGTAGGTATTTCTGATCATGAAAACCCGGATGGTCAGATCTCAGTCGAACAATTCTATTTCGATCCGCGGCAGACTCCTCAGCATCTGAGGAAACCAGACGCATATCGGCGTGGTCGGCCAGTAATGAAGGTTTGTCGTTTGCAGTCATGTCTGGGAACCTCGATCCCTGCTGGCCACCAATGCAAAAAGAAACCGGCCACCGATCCTCTCGTCGGAGAAGGACGGTCGCCGGTTTGTGACGCTGGTCTAAGTGCTAGCTAGTCATCGCACCCGACACCGCTCCTTCCGGCCGTCCTTTCCGGCGGCTGGCCGTAATAATAGTAGGAGCGAATCAGTTTGCGATGGTGCTCAATCATTGGGTCTAGCCCTCGGCTGTTAAGACTAGGCGAATACATTCGGAGGGTCAAGTTGCAGGCTGAACGTGAACCTCGCTCGATTCAGCGCAACTTCAGCGTCTGTCTCTTCGCAAAGAGATCTGCCCACGCGTTTCCTTTCTTCTGAGTTAGCGTGGGCACGTTCTTCATCGTGAAGTCTGAAATGCTCACGCCTTTTTCGATTTGCTTCCAGGTTAATGGCATCGAAACCGTCGCCAGCGGTTTGGCGCGTACTGTGAAGACGGATGCCAAACTCTTACCGCGCGCGTTCTGCATCCAGTCAACGTACACCTGATCCTGCTTGCGCTTGGCCAGCGACCGTTCGACCGTCGCGATTTTTGGCGCCCGGCCGGCAATTTCCGTGGCCAGCAACCTCGCAAAGTCCGCAACCTGGTCGTATCCATTTGTCGCCTTCAGGGGCAAATAGATGTGGATTCCGGACGAGCCCGACGTCTTCGGAAATGAGTTGAGCCCAACCTCATCGCACCTTCTTGACCAGAAGCGCGACTTCGAGGACGTTCTCCCATGGCGCCTTCTTCGGATCCAGATCCAGCGCAATCCAGTCTGGTTTGGTGAGCTTTTTCGTAGTTGAGTGCCAGGGATGCTGTTCGATGGTACCCAGATTTACAAAATGGAGGAGAGACGCAGTCGTGGTGTAAACCGCATAGTCGAGTTCGCGTCCCTCCAGATTTGTTAGTCGGACTGACTTCACGAACGACGGCGCGCTTTCCAGGTCCTGCTGGAAAAACATGGGCGCGTTTATTCCTCGCGGCCAACGCTGCAGAATTGCAGGACGATCTTTGAGGAACGGCAGCAGAACCGGGCTGATTTGAATGTAGTAGCAGAGCAAATCAAACTTTGTCAGCTTCTCCGCGGGCCAATAGACTCGTTCCAGCGACGTCAAGGAAACGTTCTCTCCATCGACAGACAGCAGCAGACTACCTTTGGGTTTTTTGAGGGCTAGAAATTCGTCGGCTGAGATTGCCGGTCCCTGCTTGAGGGCTGTGCGTTTGAGCCGGCCTTTCGGGAGTTCAGATTTCGAGGCCATGTTTCAGCACCCTGCAAACAGCGGTCAGCAACAGGATTCAATATTGCGAGGTTAAAGCATATCAAATCCCAATCGACCATCGAAACAAAGTTGAGACCGAAGCCCTTCATTACAGTACGGAAGCAGTAGCGACCGAACTCAACCGAGGAAATCGCGTAGATTTCTGTGAAACACGTGAAAACTTAGAAATTCTAAAGGGGAATGGACCGTCCGTTGATTACGGTCGCTCCCGTACTGTAACGAGCTTCATCCGTGGGGCTTGCGCGCGGCTACTAACTTGAATCCCTTCAAAATTCAAAACGCGCCGGCAATGAGCGCGAAGCTGGAAAGTCTGGGTAGTGCCCTAGTTTGGTATTTTCGTAAATTAGGGACTACCAGAGTCTAGCTTAACTAAACGATTCGACTTGATAATGGGACGGCAGGCCTCTCGCCCGCAAAGTCCCTTCAGATTGATTGGAATTCAGCAGTCAGCGACGAGCTTGGCTGGAGTCGCGGTTAAGTATGTGCGACTTTCGGTTGGACTGAATTGGAGTTCGCGGGAGCTGAATCAACCGGTACCCAGTAAAGAATCCGGTTGCAGTTGTCGCAGGTCACAAGTTCCTCGCCACGCCGAACCTGGGCCATAGCCTGCGGCCGCAGTGTCATGAAGCAAGCTTTGCAGGCGCCGTTGCGCGCTTCAGCAACGGCGACGCCGTCACGGATGCGGGCGCTGATGCGTTTGTATTGCCCGCTGAGCTGCTTGGGTAACGAATTGAATAGGCGTTCGCGTTCAGCACGACTTGATTGCAGCTGTTCCGTTTGCACTCGGGTTTCGTCATCGAACTCTTTGAGCCGAGCTTCGCGATCTGAATTGAGACTGGCAATCTCCGCTGCACGCTCGTTCAACGAACTTTCAGACTGTTCCAGTATCTCCATTTGCTCGAGAACCTGAGTTTCGAGTGTGGAGATCTGTTTGCGGGCGGCATCGGCCTCACGAATTGCCGCAGTGTACTCCTCCTGCTTTTTCGAAGACATCAGATTGCGTTCGGCGCGCTCGGCGCGTGTTTTCTGTTCGACAATCTCAGTCTCGACGCGGGTACGCGTATGTCTGGCTTCATCCCGGCGATTTTCCAGGGCGCGAATTTCAAAAGCGCGCTGATCGAATTCCTTTTCGATCTCAGCGCGCCTTTGGGGAATGGCCTCTAATTCTTTTTGCAGTCTTCGTATGGTGGTATCTAAGGTTTGTAAAGCGACTAATTCTTGCAATTCCGCTTTCACTCTTTATGCTCTCCTCAAAAGATCGGGTCCGACAATGTTGTAGGCGTGATCAATCATCGAACCGATTATCAGCCATCCATGGGGTTTGGTGCAAGTGAGGGGCGCGGAGGGCGCTGATGTAGAGCGATTCTCATTCATACCGGGCTTCAGCCCGGTGGAACACGGACCCGCGCAGTATTCTAACCGTTTGAACGGTTTCTCTTCGGGAAGCTGACTGGAAACCGTCAAAACGGTTCCGTTGATCATTGAAAGACTTGAACCACCGGGCTGAAGCCCGGTGGGAATGAGAATGTGTTAGAAGACCGAACTGAATAGGTAACCACATTGACCCGGTCCGAGTGCTATAACATTCTCACCGAGACCAGACATCATGAGTCGTCGCAGATTCCACGCACCCCCTGAAGCCTTCGCCTCTGATCACCGGAGCGTGATGCTCGAAGCAGATGAAGCGCGGCACCTTCGAGAGGTGTTGCGTTTGAAGCCTGGGGATGAGGTTTTCGTTTTCGACGGCGTTGGGAAAGAGTTTAAGTGCTCCATTGAAAACGCCCGCCGGAATACTGCCCATCTAAATATCCTCGCCGAAGTTTCCCCCGCGCACCCTGAGTCACCGCTCCAACTCACACTCGCTGTAGCGTTATTAAAGAGCGACAAGTTTGACCTGGTGGTGCAGAAGACCACTGAGCTGGGTGTTGTTTGCGTCGTGCCCGTGATAACAAAACTTGCCGATGTCCGACTGCGAGACGTGTCTGACGCCGAGAAGCGTCTGGCCCGCTGGCGACGAATCGCACTCGAGGCAGCCAAGCAGTCTGGGCGAGCGCTGGTGCCTGAGATCGCCGCGCCGGTTTCGTTTGACGAATTGATCAAAGAAGTTTCCGCCAACCGAGGGAACGTGATGTTTGCTGAACGCGGTGGCCAGGCGCTCGAATCACTCAAGCAGAACTTTGCCGCCCATCCTCTATTGATTACGTCGCTCGTTGGATCGGAGGGCGGTTGGACTGATGGCGAGATTGAAGAGGCGAAAGGAGCTGGGTGGATCGTAGTCACGTTGGGCGGGCGCACCCTGCGTGCAGAGACAGCCGCGATTACTGCCACCACTTTGCTGCAACACTTGTTTGGGGACTTGAAATAATCGTGCACGGTCTTTTGGCTTCGCCACCTGATGTGAGGCGGAGGCTCTGCCCCGCCGTGACTACTGTTCAATTTCGGGCTGAGCCCGATCTTATAGGTTTGAACCCCAACGGGGCGAAGCCCAAAACCTATGAAGCGATGCCGGCGGGGCAAAGCCACCGCCTCACATCAGGTGGCAGAGCCATAAGATCTCTGCTCACCTGCTATTGCTCCCCTCCGCAAGCCCACTGTCAACCGTTCACCTAAACAACCACCGCCACCCATTCACCGTCTTGAATAATCTCCGGCTGGCTGTCAATGCCGCATTCGCGTAGGGCCGCAATGACAACTTCGACTTGAGTTTCCAACACCCCCGAGAGAATCAAACGGCCGCAGGTGGAACCGAGCAAAGCCGACATAAGGAAGACGATCACATCGGCGGTGAGATTCGCGCACACAAGATCTGCTGAAGCCGTTGCTTGCTCAACAGTCCCTACGCGAAATATGATCCGTTCGCCCACATCATTTAGTCGGGCATTCTCCACAGCGATCGCCAGGGCCTCGGCGTCTGTATCGCAGGCCTCGATGCGAGCGTCGGGAAAGAGTTTGGCAGCCGCGATGGCCAGGATGCCGGTTCCGGTTCCCACATCGAGAAAACTGCCGCCGGCAAAATATTTCTCAATCGCGGCAAGGCACAGGCGAGTGGTTTCGTGAGTGCCGGTTCCAAAAGCCATGCCCGGTTCGATGCGGATCACGATCCTGTCCAGGGCACTGAGGGTTTCGCTCCAGGGAGGCGCGATGAGGAAACGCTGCCCAACCGCAACCGGCTGCCAGCTTTTCTTCCACTCGCCGAGCCAGTCCTGATCAACCACCTCACGCAAACTCATGTCTCGCACCGATGATGAGGGCAAACTATAGATTCTCAGAGCGTCCGCCAGCTCCGCCCGCACTCGCTCACGATCCGGCAGCTCAGCGAAATAACCTGTCGCTCTTAGGAGTTCGGCCGAGTCGTTCAATTCGGTGCCCAGCGCTCCCGCTTCCATCAGCGCGTACTCGACGGCCTCGGGCGCACCCGGTTCGAAGATGAGATCGAGTGCGTACCATAAGAGTTTAGGCGACGATGGTTGATTTGTTTTCATTCCGACTCGGTCTGTATTAGCGGACGACGTCGAACAGTTTACAGAACCGCTCGCGGTAGCGAGCGAACGCTTTATCTCAAGCGTCTAGAGACGGATTCTTAGCGATGGTGTGGTGTTAATTCGTGTAACTTCGTGGATCGATTGCCTCTTAATGGTTAACCGGCGATCCACGAAAAAGGACGAAACACGAAGAGGTGACTTGAAAGACATCCATTCGCTACCAGAGCGGTTCTGTAATACAAACCTCAAGCGTCAACCAATTCCCATCTCGTCAAGCAGATGTTCCTTGTTGCGCCACTCTAGTTCGACCTTTACAAAGAGCTCCAGATGGCAGCGATGCCCGATGAGGCTCTCGATCTCCTGACGCGCCGCAATCCCAATCTCCTTCAAGCGCGCTGCCCCTTTGCCGATAATGATTTTTTTCTGCGAGCCGCGCTCGACGATAATCGTGCAGTAGATGCGCGTGAAATCTTCCCGCTCTTCCTCCCACCTTTCCGTGACCACCGCGGTTACATAGGGAATCTCTTCTTCGGTTGCTTGCAGGATCTTTTCCCGAACAATCTCAGCGACCATGGTGCGCAACGACTGATCAGTGAGTTCGTCTTCTCCGAAGAGTGGTGGGCCCTCAGGGAGATGCTTGACCATCTGATCCAGCAGGACATCGATCATCTTGCCGCGCAGGGCCGAGATTGGGACTATTTCGCGCCAGTCATACTCGTGTTGATACCAATCAATCAGCGGAAGCAGTTCAGCCTTATCCTTAAGCTTGTCTGTCTTGTTGAGTAAAAGCAGTGCGGGTTTGCTCGACTGCCGGAGCAAATCCAGTACAAAGCGGTCACCATTGCCGGTGGACGCGGAAGCATCGCGAATGAGACAAACAAGATCCACACCCATCAATGCATCCTGCACAATCGACATCATGCGCCGGTTCATTTCATAACCGGGCTTATGAACGCCAGGCGTATCGACAAGGACTATCTGGCCGTTGGGTCTGGTGATAACACCCTGGATGCGAAACCTGGTGGTTTGCGGTTTGTTGGAAACAGCCGCGATTTTCTGTCCCACGAGACGGTTTAGAAGTGTCGATTTGCCGGCGTTCGGCCGCCCGACTAAAGCAACATATCCGCTGCGATAGTTGGGTTCAGCAACTTGTTGTTTTGAAGGTTCGCTGATTGGTCTTCTCCGTGAGCTGGTTTTAAGGAATGATTATCCCTTAATTGAGCGTGACGTGAATACTGGGATCGGGGGGGGCTTCCCCACACCCCACCCCCCAGGCACAAACCCCCCACAAACCCCTCCTGCTCTTCGCCCCCCTCGCCCCCTCGCTGCCTCCGCCCCCCCCCCGGCCCCAGTATTCACGTCACGCTCAATTAAGGGATAATCATTCCTTAAAACCAGCTCACGGAGAAGACCAATCAGCGAACCTTCAAAACAACAAGTTGCTGAACCC
>JBPCNX010000078.1:0-40000 GCA_051000815.1 Pyrinomonadaceae bacterium | reverse complement strand
GTTTGACCCGAAAATCTCCCTCACAATTCGTGCCCTTTCGCTTTTCCACATCGTTTTCCCGTTGCTTCTTCTTTGGATGCTCTCGCGCCTCGGCTACGACGAGGGCGCGCTTGTGGTGCAAACACTGCTGTCCTGGGTGATCTTGCCTGCGACGTATTTTTTCTCTCGGCGCTCAGAAAATGTTAACTGGGTTTTTGGATTCGGTGGCAAGCCACAGCAGTGGCTGCCGCCGCCCCTGTATTTGATTCTATTGATGATCATGTTTCCTCTCGTAATCTACGTGCCGACACATTTCCTGTTAAGAGAAATCTTTGGTTAGCGCAATCAAAGGTGACCTCGTGAGGCACCTCCAGGGCTTAGTCCCTACAAACACTTAGTAGTGCCCTAATTTGTAACGCAAACTGTTAGTCTGCGCTGAATGAATGGCATTCAAGGCGCGCGCAAACTAACAGTTTGCGTTACGAAAACCAAACTAGCGCACTACCAAAGACTTGAACCTCTAGGTCAAACGCTCGATGACTTCTACAATGCGTTCATTATGACTCTGACAATGCACTTGCTCCGTCATGGACAGACAGCCCAGAGTCGCGAAGATGTCTTCTGCGGTTCGGGGTTGGATTCGGAACTTACGGACGAGGGTCTGAACATGGCTCGCGCGTTTGCCGCCGCGTCACGCGCGAAGCCGTGGGCGGCGATCTATTCCAGTGGCTTGCGTCGCGGCGTCACGACGGCCCAGCCCCTTTGCTCGGCGCTGGGTTTGGAAATGCAAGTTCGCGACGAATTGAATGAGATCGCTTACGGTCGCTGGGAGGGACTCAGCAAGGAAAAAGTCGAACAAGAATATCACGATGATTACATCAGCTGGCTGGCAGATCCCGCCTGGCATCCGCCAACTGGAGGAGAGCTCGCAGTTGCCATCGCGCGGCGCAGCACGGGTGTCATTGAAGAGATCAGGAACAACTTTTCCGACGGGAACGTCTTAGTCGTGTCTCACAAAGCGACAATCAGAATAATTCTTTGTAGCTTACTGGGAATCGATGTCGGCCGTTTTCGCTACCGGCTCGCTTGCCCTGTGGGCTCGGTAAATGTGGTGGAGTTCACTTCACATGGGCCGTTACTCCTCTCACTGGCCGACCGTTCTCACCTAAGTGAAGAACTACGATCTTTACCAGGCACGTGATAGCTAACGGGTATGCTGAATAAGAGCGCCAAACTAAATACCGGGAGACAGCCCCACTTGAGTCACGCGCGCGAACCCGCCCAAATTCCCGGGCAATTCTGGAGAGTCCTATCGATCCTGGCTCTCGTTCTCATTCTTCCTGCTAGTGCCAATTCCCAGCAGCCCTTTGTCACTGATGATGCAGACGTGACAGCCAAAGGCCATTTTCATTTTGAGTTCAGCAACGAATTCGATCTGCTCCCGCGTGCTTCTTTTCCCAGCCTGAAACAGAATACCGCTGACTTCGAACTTGATTACGGACTATTCGAAGGTGTGGAGATCGGGATCGCGGCGCCCCTGCTCACAATCTTCAATCAGGCGGGAACGATTCAGAAAACAGTCACCGGAATCGGCGACACCAACATTTCAATTAAGTACAACTTTCTCAAGGAGCGCGAGAATTCAGGGCTACCCGCGATGACGGTTGCTTTGAATTTTGAACTGCCCACTGGAGACACGGAACGGCAACTGGGATCGGGCCTCGCGGATTTTTACGTTAATGGGATTCTGCAGAAATCGTTGACCAGGAAAACGAAGTTACGGCTTAACGGGGGACTACTTCTTTCGGGCAATGAGACCACAGGGGTAATCGGAATTAAGAGCAGAGGGACTGTCTTTACTGCCGGCGGATCCCTAATCAGGCAATTTACTCCCAAGCTTCAGCTGGGAGTTGAATTAACCGGAGCGATGACAAAAGAATCTCAGCTGGGCAAGGGACAGCTACAAGCTCTGGCTGGCGGGAACTACCAGTTGATCCAAAAACTCTCTTTTGATTTTGCTGTTCTTGGCGGTAAGTACGCCGCGAGTCCTCGTGCAGGTATTCAGCTCGGGATATCAGTAGACTTTTGATCAGATCGGCTCTTAATCTTCCTCCGAAGGAACACCACTGCTACTCAAGGGAGACGATCATGGCGCGAAAGAAAAAAAACAAACTCAGCGAAATGCTAGAGCGCTTCTCGCTCAAGGCGACCAAAGCCACTGGAACTTCAAAGGCCTTTATCCTCGCCCTGACGGTCATAGTGGTGTGGGGTTTTACCGGCCCCATCTTTCACTTCTCCGATACGTGGCAATTAGTAATCAATACCGGCACAACAATAGTTACGTTCCTGATGGTGTTTCTCATCCAGCGCACGCAAAACAAAGACGCGCTGGCCATCCACTTGAAGCTGAACGAAATTGTGGCGGCACTGGAAGGCGCGAGCAACCGATTGATTGACGTGGAAGACCTGACTGAAGCAGAAATCAAGACGCTACACACTCACTATCAAAAACTCGTGGCCATGGCGAAAGCGGATCTGAAGTTAACCATGAGCCATTCAATCGAAGAAGCTGAAGCGCGGCACGGTCTCAAACATTCCACGCATCGTCATCCGAAGCCGTCGCGATCAGGGGACATTCATGCCTGAGAATGAAACTGCAGCGGTGAATCAATTGGCGAAAAGAGCTCCAGGAAGAGTCAGGCGGTTCTTTGGCGAATTAGGACCAGGCCTAATCACTGGCGCGGCTGACGATGATCCTTCGGGAATTTCAACTTATTCCGTAACCGGAGCTTCGTTTGGTTATGCCCCGCTTTGGACGGCCCTCTTCTCATTTCCGTTGATGTCAGCGGTGCAGGTGATGTGTGCACGGCTCGGAATGGTTACAGGTCGGGGGCTTGCTGGAGTGTTGCGGCGAAATTATCCACGCTGGGTGCTGTGGGGCGCATGTTTGCTACTGATCGTTGCAAACGTCGTAAACATCGGCGCGGACCTGGGCGGGATGGCTGAAGCCACGGAAATGGTGACTGGTATTAACTCTCTGGTTTGGACTCCAGTCTATGCCGCCTTGATTACATCGTTACTTTTCTGGACCTCCTACCGGTTTATCGCGCGGGTTTTCAAGTGGCTCACACTAGTCCTGTTCGTTTACGTGGGGGCAGCTTTTCTTGCGCATCCCGATTGGTCGGCAGTGATGCGCTCAACATTCGTTCCGCACATTGAATGGTCGAGCGCGTACCTCGCTACCTTTGTTGGCATTCTCGGAACGACAATCTCTCCCTATCTGTTTTTCTGGCAGGCTTCGCAGGAGGTTGAAGAGGAGCGCAAGATGGGACGGAGCACTGTAGGCCGGCGCAAGGGTGCGAGCGATGATGAGCTGCGCAAATCTCGCACAGATGTGCTGACAGGAATGTTCTTTTCCAATCTGGTCATGTACTTCATTATTCTGACAACCGCCGCCACCCTCCATGCTCACGGCCAAACCCATATTGATACGGCGCAGCAAGCCGCGGAGGCGCTCAAGCCACTCGCCGGTCGCGGAGCCTATCTGCTTTTTACTTTGGGCTTGATTGGCACCGGAATGCTTGCCGTACCGGTGCTGGCGGGCGCAGCTGCCTATGCTATCGCCGAGGCCAGCGCCTGGCGCGGTACGCTGGAGGATAGACCACGCCTCGCGAAAAAGTTCTATGCTGTTGTTGCAGTCTCCATGATTCTCGGACTCGCTTTGGACTTTGCCGGCTTCAATGCCGTCAAGATGCTGTTCTGGTCCGCCGTATTGAATGGAGTGCTGGCGCCGCCGCTGGTTGTTTTGATAGTGCTGCTCACCAGCAGCAAAAAGGTGATGGGCGATCGCGCTAACTCGCCCCTGTTGAAAACGCTTGGCTGGGCGACCGCAGCGATTATGGCGGCAGCCGCCGTAGCCATGTTCGCGACGATGTGAATTTCACGGCCCTGCGGATGTCAGGCTGGGATTTTCCCTAAGAGATGCTTGAGCTCAGGGTAAAAAACTCACTGAGACGTAGTACTTTTCTCGAGCTTCTCGAAGCGCGCCATCATGTTCTCATAAAGGCGGTCCGTCTTCTCATGCAGGTGGGCGATTTCAAGTTCGGCTTTGATGTTTACTTCATATTCAATATCGGATCGGACTCGATCCTTTTCCGCCTGCCGGTTCTGACTGACGAGGACGAAGCAGGAGAGAAAGATAGCCTCGAGGGAAACGATCATTGTCAGCAGGCCAAAGGGATAGGGATCGAACGCAGCAACGCTGCCCAGGATCAGAGTGTTAAGAAGGATCCAAATGATAAACCAGCCGCCGTTAATCATCAGAAACGGCATACTCCCGCTAAACCACGCAATCCAATCAGCGATTTTCTGTAAAGGCGTCGAATGAACCTCCATCTCTTCGTTGGCATTGCGCGAGACTCGCGTACGCAGGAGTTCATCGGCTTTGCGCGTTAGACCGCTCAACGACGCTAGCATGTGAAGCGCAGCTTCTGGTTTTCTTTGGAAAAGGAGAACCAGATCATCGCGGTCGAGCACTAACACTTCACTCTCCATTAGAGCCACTGCTGTCGCCGTGCGCGGACCGGTATCCAGCATCGCCAGTTCGCCAAACATGTCGCCGGGTTGGGCGACCGTGAGCACTATCTTCTGGCCGGCTGTGTCCTTGATGAACAGTTCAATTTCCCCTTCGCGAACGATAAATAACGAATCGCCGGGATCACCTGCCTGAAAAAGAATGCTCCCTGACGCCACCTTCAATTCATCGACCACCTCGGCGAGCGCCTGCCTGTCATCTTCGTCAAGGAGTTCGAACATTGTGATGTCGGAAAGAAAACCTGGGTTACAGGGCATTGAAATTCCTCATTAGAGAACCAATAAATTGTAAACAGCAGTAGGCATTATAATCTTTGTCGCATTGATATGAACCAGGATTCCGGCCCTGCTCGGCTCGGATCTTTTTTGTCACACTACAGGCCAAGATTCAGTTTGCTCGCCACAATTTGTGGAGGGTCCAGCTTTTGTCGTTGCCGAACACTGTTCCGGCGGTTATGCTTTCGTTGCCGCCCTCAAGAAAATGTAGTCGGAAGCCGCTCGCAGATCCTTGATCGTCACACTTCACAGTTCCTATTTATGTCAGGTCGCAAGTCCGCAAAAATGAAACAGCGCACGGTCACTGAATCGCTGCAGGAATACGGACGCGGCGTGGCAGGTGGGTTGATATTCAGCCTTCCTCTGTTATACACCAGGGAAGTGTGGTGGGCCGGGTTTATCGCTCATCCCTATCGGCTGATAGCCTATGTATTTGCAACTTTCTTGTTACTGCTGGGGTACAACCGCTACTCAGGTTTGCGGCGCGATTCGAGCATGACGGAAGTCGCCATCGATTCCATCGAAGAGATGGGCATCGGGGTAGTTCTTGGCGCTCTTGTCTTATTTCTTTTGGGGCGCATCACACCTGGAATGCCTCTCATTGAAATTATCGGAGTCGTCGTCGTAGGAGCTATGACTGTAGCAATCGGCGTTTCAATCGGCACTGCGCAGCTGGGAGCGGGCGGTAAGGAAGACGAGGGTTTGGGAGGAAGTTCTGCCAGGAATGAAATTGACTTCGGCGCCCAGATGGTTTTTGCCTTGTGCGGCGCCGTTCTTTTTGCGGCGAATATGGCGCCGACTGAGGAGATTGTCATCATTGCGATCGAAACGTCATGGGCAAAGTTAATGGGACTAGCAATATTTTCGCTATTGATTGCGTTCCTAATCCTGCATTACAGCGATTTCAAAGGCGCGGCTGATTTTGTTCGCGCTGATCATTTCGCTGTTATTCTGCTGGGCACCGTTGTTACCTACGCCATCGCGCTAGGTTCTTCGGCACTGATTCTCTGGTTCTTTGGCAGCTTCGAAGGGGTTCCGCTATTTACGGCGTTGGGTCAGACCGTAGCACTCGGAGTAGCTGCCACACTCGGCGCATCTGCGGGGAGGCTACTGCTGCAATGAAGAAAACTAAAAAAAATTGGTTGGAGTGGTTTGTTTTTGCCCTCGGGCTCATACTCGTTTCCGCTACGCTTAGTTATCTGATATATGCCGGCGCTTCCATGGGGCACGAGCCACCCAGCATTGAGGTTCTGCTCGGAACACCCGAAAAACAGCAGTTCAATTTCATTGTGCCCGTCACAGTGCTTAATCACGGTGATGAAACGGCCGAAGGAGTGAGCATTGAAGTGGTGATGGAGACCGGTGGTGAGGTAAAAGCGCGCGGCGAACTCGAGGTCGCCTTTCTGCCGCGTCATGCTACTCGCGAAGGGTGGGTAACCTTTGAACAGGACCCGCGCACTTCTCAACTCAAAGCGCGGGTGCTCGGTTATCAAAAACCGTGAAGGCCATAGTTTTGATCACTTCGGATGAGCAGCTGGTTTTCGCCTGTTTGGACTCGAATGGGTGTTAGCCTGATTTCTGGATGGTTGGGTGTTAATTCAAGGCGTTGCAAGGTGGGCGGGGGTGAGTCCCTGTTTCTTTGGTGATACTGCGCGGATAACACTTACCGTCAAGCCCTGAGAACACAAAGAACCCATTGAAACTGCAGCCACGCCTACCTCGAATGCAGGAACCCTTACTAATTGACCTTCCGATCCTCGCTCTTGGCCTCCGCCATAGCCTCCGGCTCTATCTCCTCGGCGCTCTTATTTAATTTGATGAATACGCCCCAGGCGGCAAGCAACACACCTGCCGCGATTCCAATGGAGGCGGCTTGCGGCAGTCGTGATGGATCCTCATGCGCGAGTTCAAATACCGTCACCAAACATTCGATAGAGAGCGCCACAACGACAACCACCATGAACCGCGACAAAAATCGCCGAACGCGCGTAGGTGCGCTCACCTGCACCTTCCGTAGCACTTCCTCTTCCAGGATCGTCTGCCCGAGTTCCAAAGCAACTACAGCAATGGTCAATAACCCAATTCCCTCGAGAATAGAATTAAACCGAGCCCTCAGCGGCAAAACCTCGCTCGGATTAAGTCCATGCCAAAGCTGCAGCGTTGCGAAAAATATTAAGGCGAGTCCGCAACAGACGAAGAGAATAATAATGCCTGAATAACTGACCGAAAATAGTTTTCTTATAATTTGCAAAGCGGACCTCACTTTTCACAATCGGCAACTGGTCCTCATGATGATAAGCCACGATCGATGAGGCTGCCCAATTCGTTCTAGCAATGTCGTCCGGTAGGATACTACGGCCTTCCCGGATCGTGATTGCCCAATGGCTCAAAACTCCTCCGTTGGTGCGGCCTTTGGCCAAATAAATCCGAAGGGCTAAGCCCGGACCAGGGGCATAGCCCGGGAATAATCGGGCCGCTGTCGGCGGGGCATAGCCACCGCCTCACATCCGGCGGCAGAGCCGAAACTGACATGGCCATGCCTTTTGAGGCAAAGCGGGCTTGGGGTGCGGAGGAACCGCGACGGGATGCTAAAGGCAAACTGCTTCAACTCAAGCTGCGTCTATTACAGAATCGCTCGCTGTCGCTCGCGGTTCTGGGATCAATTACCACTGCTGGTGATGAAGGGCCGTGATTGCACAATGTAGATCTGCCCTCGCAGGTAGATCCACTCAATGTCCTGATCCTTCCCATTAAACACGCGCTTGATTTGCTTCGCCGTTTGCGCCAGCCGGCGCACCATGTCGTCCGTCAGCACGGCACGCTCGCCTGTGATGGGAACTTCTTTGACGCCACCCTTCTCATCAAAAATAAGCAGACTATCTTCAGCTGACCTGGTCAGCACCTGAATCGAGCCCGATTGGGGACGAAACAGGATCTGCTCGGCAATTCTTTTACCTTCCACCACCTTGATGCCCAGCCCGCGTTTGGCGCTGATGTAGACAGCGTCCCTGTTGTCGCGGTTGTAAGGGTCTGCCGTGATCATCACACCGGCGCTGTCTGCGTTGATTCCTTCCTGAATCAACACTGCCATGTAAACCCTGCTGTGATCGATCCCGGCGCGTTCTCGTGATTCGTAGGCCTCGAAGTTCCAAAGCGAAGCCCACACTGTCTTGATGGCCTCAATCAGTTCCTTATCGCCTTTGACGTTGGGCACGCTTGAATGCAGACCCGCACCACTAAAGTTTGGCAAGTCTTCAGAGTTTGATGAGCTGCGCGCAAAGAGACCCTTGCCGGGATATTTCGCGTGGGCTAATAGCAGGACTGCCGCGCGCAACCTCTCGTTAACTGTCCCTGTCTGGATCCGCTCCCGCAACTGTGTGAGTCGCCCGCGACGGTAGGCAGGATCGTGGACAAACTTTTGATCGTTCAGCATCTCGAAAATCAAATCGTCCAGTTGGTTTTCACTCAGGAACTGATCGTAGTAGAAGAAGGGAACGGTGAAGCCGTCTGGAATGATGATGCCCGGGAGTCGCGCCTTAATCAGCTCACCAAGATTCGCAGACTTACCGCCATAAGCCAGTACGTCGCGCGCTCGCTGTTGCCGCAAAGAGGCAATCCGGTTCACCGTTAAGTCAGAACGCGGCTTCATCACGTCCAGCCTGATCGACATGCGCCGCTGGTATTCGCGGAGCTGATCCATGTCAGCCGGTTTAATCGTATAAGCATCGCGCCTGGTTTCGAACGAAACCCAACGGCCGTCGTACTGCTTCAAGAGCTCGTGCGCGTCTTTGATGTAGGCATTAGGAACGCCCCAGCCCTTCACCAGTAAATTGATGTGCGATAGCGGTGTTGAGGGCTTGCTGACAATCACACCGGCGACCGGGGGGAGCTGAATCGGAACTTCATTCAGCACCAGGATTTCGTTAAAGCCAATCTCCACGTGATCGTCCAGCTTCTCGATGATGTGAATTCGGCCCAGACCGCGAGCGAGGTTCAGCGGTTCATACTCCTGTTCCTTCGCGATCTCGCTTTGTAAAACGCGCTGCACACTCGCGAGGCCGGCTGAAGCCTCGTCCTGACGCGAAGAGTTTGGCTTAAAGGCCACGTGCGCGAAGAAGCTGCTGTTAATTATTTCCGAGGCCGTCTTGATTTGATCCGCCGGAATCTGATCACCTTCCCAAAACTCGAAAGTCCAGCGTTGCACCGGAGTCTGATAAGCGAGAGTGCCGAGAATAAAGCGCCGGTTCGGTTTGAGATAGTTGTTTTCGAAAAACTCCTGGCCCCGCTCGAGCGATAAGTAAGTGCCGTTGACGAAGTCCTTATGAAAAGCATAACGCCGGGAGTTGATGTAGAAAATCTTATTGTGGTCGCGCCGGTCGATGACGAAAAGAACGTGCGAAAGCGGGTAAGAACTATCGGAGTAAGTTCTTGCTAAGGAATCAAATTCTGCGCGGGAAACAATTGCCGGAAGGTATTGAGGATCAGGCTTTGATTCTTGTCCGGCGACGCCGGCGCTACAAATCAGCAGTGCCGCCAGGACTATCGGGAGTTTAATCTTCACGGTTGCGATAAGAGAAGGCGATAACTGAATGGTGACAGGGCCATTTGTCATCTGTCACCGATCACCTCTGGCTAGGGTCTGTTCGTGGCCGGCAAGCGCGGCCGGGGAACCGGGGGAGCGGTTGAGCGGGAAGTTGGCGCCCCACCTCTGGGTGCGACGCGCCCGTTGCGAGTGAGTGCGATGCGCTTGTCGCGTCCCGTATCCGCCACGGCTACCTTGATCGCTCGATATGACCCATCACGGGCCTTATTTGTCGGGTTGTAGGCAAGGACATATTGAGTGCGGAGATCCCGGACGATCTCGCCGGCTATTTGCGGTATATCGGAAAGCGACTGCGGGAAGAAGGCGCGTCCACCTGTTTCCGAAGCCAGCTTGTTAATCAGGTTCACGGCTCGTTCCCGGGAACTCTTGCGAATCAGCCCGCCTTCCTTGTCGAGCTCGTTTACAAAGCCGATGACATAGATTTGTACGTCCTGTTCACGTAAGCGCGCGAAGAGTTGCTCCTGTTTATAAAAACTCACACGATCCTCGCCGTCTGTGACTAAGATCAACGCGCGCCGCCGGCGATCGTTATCATCGCCCTTCTTGTATTCAGCCAGACGCTCGGCGGAAAGATAGACAGCATCGATCACGGCGGTCTGTCCGCCTTCGACGTACAGGCTGTCGAGACCATCGATTAGCAAATCCTGGTTCGAGGTGAAGTCCTGGACCGTTTCAATCTTGTCGCTGCTGATGAAACGGACCAGAAAAGTTTCGTCACCGGGTTTGTTGGTATTGACGATGGCCTTTCCTGCGTCGATCACGCTGGGCAACTGCGAGCGCAGAGATCCGGAAGTATCAATCGCGAGTCCATAGCTGATCGGCACCTCTTCGCGTGTGAAAAAAGCGAGCGGCTGCTCGACGCCGTCCTCAAGAACGTGTAACTCGTTTTCGCGCACGTTGTCGATCGGACGATTATTGCGATCGATTACACGCACATTCAAAGTCACCAGCTCAGTGTCAACGCGTACAACCTCACCTTCGCCGAACTCTTCGGGCGGGGTGGGCGTAGGTGTGGGCTTGAGCTTGGGTATTGGCGGCGGCTCGCCGAGGTTTGGCGCGATTTTGTCTACCACCGGCCGCGCAGGCGAGGTCGTCTGAGTTGCCGGCGTTGGCGTTACTGTGGGTTGGCTCGCGGGCGTCCGCGTGATCTGGGTCGCAGGCGTTGGCACGGGCGCCTGGGTCGTTGGCGCAGGCGTCGGGCGACTAGTTGGGACTGCCGCTGCTGGTCCTGGAGTAGGAGTGGCTGTCGGTTTGGCCGGCGGTGTTGTTTGTCCCGCACGTCGCAGTCGCGATTCCTGAGTTTGACCCGCAGGAACGAAGTTTGTTTCCGTGAGCCCCGCAAGCAGCACAGCGATCAGACCAACGAATACAACGATCCGCAGCGAGCGCTCTTTCAAATTAATAGTGCGTGGATTTGTCACTGACCTTCAACCTCTCTCCGGGACCTCATCTTTGACTGAAAACTTATCACGCGATCCGGAGTGAATCTATTATCCCACGTCTGCTTTGCGCAAAGGACAATTGTTATTTGTCTGTGCTAAACAACTTCACGCCGATCATGCGAAGCGCCCCGCAAGCCCCTGGTGAATGGGGGCGGAGCGCTAAATCGTCTGCGCGGACTTGCAAAGCCGGGGCAAACAGCGTCGCCTTCCGTCCACTGCGCACACGCTAAAGAGATGTTTGGGAGAGTTAGTTAGTTGCTAAGACTTGTAACGCAAACTGTTAGTTTGCGGCCTGCCTTGCATTCGAAATACCGCTTAGACGCTGGTCCCGCACGCAAACTAACAGTTTGCGTTACATCACCGCGATGCGCTCAACGCGAGCCTGGGATTGCGAAGTAGCCCTCTTTAGAACGGACGAACAACTTGGGCAGGCCACGGGGTGGGGTGACCTTCACCTTGATCTTGTGCCACTTACCGTCGTTGGCGAAGTTGTTGGGTTTGTAACCAATCGAGTATTGATGGCGCAGCTCCAGTGCTATCTGTTCGAAAATGTCGTCCATTTCGACCGCGGAGCGCGGGAAAAAGGCTTTGCCGCCTGAGACGTTTGCCAACTCGTCGAGAGTCCCCTGTCCCTCCATGCCGAGCGAACTACCGGCATCGTGGGCCCCCAGAATTCCCACTCCATACAACACCACGTCCGACTCCTTCAGCAGTCGTCTCAGTTCGCCAAAGGTGTAGCGTGAGTTGTTGTCCTGCCCGTCGCTGATCAGGAGGAGCGCGCGTTTCGGGTGAGCGCCGCGCTGGACCTTTTCCACGCCGAGGTAGCAGGCGTCATAAAGCGCCGTATTATTTTTGGTCTGGACAAACATCAGCTTATCAAGCACCGCGTTGCCGTCTCGCGTTTTGTCCAGCAGCAACTGCGCGCGTGAATTGAACCCAATCAGAAAATATTCATCGGAGTTGTGACTCGTCTGAATAAATTTCGAGAGGGCCTCGCGCGCCTTTTTCACCTTTTCGCCGCTCATCGATCCCGACACGTCGAAAATTACGCCCACTGAAACCGGCGAATCGTCGTCGCTAAAGAAGGTAATCTCCTGCGGGACTTTCTGGTCAAGCAAGGTGAACGCTCCCTTGGTCAATCCCGAAACATAGCGACCGTAGCTGTCGGTCACAGTCACGGTCAACGTAATTAGATCAGTGTTGACGATCACCGGGCCGTCGAGTTCGGTTCCCATTTTGCGCTGGGCAGCCGGATCGGACGTAGTTTCGGTGGTAGCCGGTTCGACCGTTGGTTTTGGTGTGGCAGGTTCCTGGGCGTGGATGATGGTGCCGGTGGCAAGCGTCAGCGCGCAGCATGACAGGATGGCAATCCTGACAGCGAATTTAGCCGGTAAGTGCATTTGACCCCCGCTTGTGTTGTCTAGAGTCTGAGACGATCTTACGGTTCCAAAAGGACTGCTAACACAGATGCCTGGAGGGGAATCCGTGATGCCCGACACTTTCCTTTTTATAGAGAAATGGCTTGCGTAGGAGACTGACCGCGCGCTATTCCAATTTCAATTTGGGGACAGCGGAATTGTAGGACAGCGAGCCGGGTCACGCAAGAAGGAACTTTTGATTGCCCGAGCCTTACTCGTTCCGGCAAGGGGTGGAATCTTTCTACAACCTTTAAATGCGGACCTTAAGGGACGCGGGGGTTTAGGGAGAAATGGGATAGGATTGAAACTTCCTGCCAGGATGAGCGTGCAACAAATGTCCGCTTACGGTGGCGGGTCAGGTTGAAGATAGCCGAAAGCATTGATGCGATTCTTAGGCTTCATTTCAAAGTGACCCATAATCTGCTTACCGGGGAGTAAGGGCTGATTCTGTCGCATGTTATACTGCGCCCAGTTTCTATTTCTCATCGCTAACCTATGGCAGAATTTATTGTTCGTTTAGGAACGCCCGCGGGCGAGGTGGTGACGCGCACGGTTGACGCGCCCGGGGTTAAAGAGGCCCGAGCGCGACTGGAGCACGAGGGTTTCCGTGTCTTCAATGTGACGCCGCCGAAGACGACTGGCGTCTCAAGGCTCACCAGACTCGGTGGCCGTGGCGCACACCCGCGCGTCAAGCCGAACGACTTCCTGCTCTTTAATCAACAACTGGCGGCGCTCTTCCGCGCCGGCATTCCCATTTTGCAGGCCATCTCGATGCTGCGAAAGCGCGCGGCCTCGGCGCGTTTGCGCGTCGTTCTGTCCGACGTGGAAGAGCAGATTCGCGGAGGCGCAGCTTTGTCGCAGGCCTTTGCCTCGCAGGGCAATCTCTTTCCGCGCATCTACACCGCCTCGATTCTGGCCGGCGAGCGTTCCGGCGCGCTTGATGAGGTGTTGGGTCGTTACGTGACTTACATGCGGCGGAACGTGGCGTTGCGGCGAAAAATTCGCGGCGCCCTCGCCTATCCGATGTTCCTGCTTTTTGCTTCGCTCTGTATGGTTACGTTTCTGACTGTTTACGTCGTGCCGCGCATGTCTGACTTGTTTTCCGGGTTCGGCAGCGAGTTGCCGACAGTCACACAGATTGTTGTCGGCTTGTCGCGATGGCTCTCGGGAAACGTCATCTGGTTTGGTCCGCTGATCATCGGCGGAGGGATCGCGCTCTTTCTATGGTCGCGCACCGCGCAAGGCCGGCTGACGGTTGATTCCCTGATCCTCAAGATTCCGCTCGCCGGCAGTCTCGCCGTCCAATTGTCTGTGGCGCAGGCTACGCGTTCACTGGCAACCCTCCTCGCCGGCGGTATCACCCTCGTCGAGTCGTGGGAGATTGCTGCCGAGTCAATTACTAATCGCGAACTGCGCCGGCGCAGCTCCGCGATTCTACCGATGATTCGGGAGGGACGTTCATTTACCGAGAGCCTGGAAGTGTCGGGCTGGATGCCCCTCCTCGCTATCGACATGATCGGAATCGGCGAGCGCTCGGGCAGTTTGCGCGAGATGCTTGACGAGGTAGCTGTATTTTATGACGCTGAATCAGAGGTTCGGCTCGAACAGTTGACGACCACACTTGAGCCTGCGATCCTTGTCGTCATGGGGGGAGTCGTGGTCACGATTTTGTTGGCTATTTACCTGCCCATCATTCAGTCAATTTCGGGCGGAGCGGGAGTTACCGGACATCGCTGATATTCAGCAATTAGCGGTCGGCAATCAGCGAACAGCAAGCAGTAATTTAAGATGAAACAGATTTCTGAAGACGACGCTACGAAGAGTACATCACCGACTGTATTAGGCGTGGGTTCGCTCGGCGCGGAGAGCGACCATCAGCCACCCGAGGTCCTGGCGGCGAAAGATCTGGCGCTCCGCTACCGCCTGCCATTTGTGGAGTTGCTCCCGACCGAAGGAGAGTCCCCGGTCGACTACGCCTTGTTCAACGAGATTCCTGTCGACTTAATGGTGCGGCACCAGTTTCTGCCGCTCAAGCGCGACGCCCGCGGCCTGCACCTCGCCATGGCCGATCCGACTGATCTCGAACGACTGGACGAACTTTCCAGTGCGGTACATGCGCGGATCGTTCCCCATGTGGCGACTGCTGGAGCAATCGAAGTCATCCTGCGCCGCGGCGACGCCACCCAGCGCGTCCTGCAGGAGGCTGCATCAGGATTCCGCATTTCGCTCGTACGCGAAACCGAGACCGGCGAGGAAGTTCTTGACCTTGATCGATTGGCCACTGACTCCGAGATGTCACCAATCATCAAGCTGGTTGACACGATCATTTACAACGCGATGGAATCGCGCGCCTCTGATATTCACATCGAGACACGCGACACGGAAGTGCAGGTCAAGTATCGAATCGACGGGGCGCTCTACGCCAAAGTTGATCCGATCGATCTTGCTTACCATCAGACGCTGATCTCGCGTATCAAGGTTATGTCGGAACTGGATATTGCGGAGCGCCGGGTCCCGCAGGACGGACGTTTTCGCGTGCGTTATAAAGGTCGCAACGTAGACTTCCGCGTGTCGATCATGCCGACTATCCACGGTGAAGATGCAGTGATCCGTATTCTGGATAAGGAACAGATCAACGAAGAGTTCAAGAATTTGAATCTGGATGTGGTGGGATTTGCCGAGGACGACCTGAGAAAGTTTCGCCACTACATTGCCGAACCGTATGGCATGGTGCTGGTAACAGGCCCAACGGGCTCCGGTAAGACGACAACGCTCTACGCCGCGCTAAACGAAATCCGCAATGAAGAAGACAAGATCGTCACGATCGAAGACCCAGTCGAATATCAGCTGCACGGCATCACGCAGATTCCGGTAAATGAAAAAAAGGGTCTGACGTTCGACCGTGGGCTGCGTTCAATCCTGCGCCACGACCCCGATAAGATCATGGTCGGCGAGATCCGCGACACTGAGACGGCGCAGATTGCGATTCAATCGGCGCTCACAGGTCACCTCGTTTTCACTACAGTCCATGCCAATAATGTGATAGACGTTATTGGCCGCTTTCTCAACATGGGCGTGGAACCGTACAACTTCGTCTCGTCCTTAAACTGTGTTCTCGCGCAGCGACTAATTCGCATGCTTTGCCCTTACTGCAAACGGCCTGATCAAGCAACGGATCTTGAGTTGGGAGAGTCAGGACTCAGAGTTGAGGAGCATCGCAAGACAACTTTTTTTTCGAACGTGGGTTGCGACGCCTGTAACCACACGGGTTATCGCGGTCGGACGGCGATTCACGAATTACTCGACCTGTCAGACAATATTCGTGAGATGATCGTCGAAAGAAGGCCGGGCTCGGAAGTCCGCCGGGCGGCCGTTGCGGAAGGCCTGACAAGTCTACGGGAGTCGGCCTTGAAGAAGGTTTTTGCTGGGGTTTCTACCCTCCACGAGATAAACCGCGTAACTTTTGTTGAAGAAATTAGCGCAAGCAAGTAAAGTCTCAGCTCTCAGGTCTCAACACCCAGGTTGGACTGAGATTTGAAACCTTGCGACCCGGGAATCTGAGACCTGCATCCCGGGACCGGAATCCTGGACTGATTGGTTCTTTAGGAACTGAAATTGGCGCCGTGCGTGTAAGTGGCCGGCGCAGTTGCATCTTAGTTGTCCTAGCGGCATTATTAGCCTCGACTTCTTGCCCACGGAATTCCACTTTCAGCTGAGAGAGAAATCACCATGAGACTTACTACAAAAACCCAGATAAGCGTCACGCTACTCCTCACCTTTTGTTTGCTGCTATTGCCGGTGTCGGCTTTGGCGAAAAAGGGCGACAAGAACTTCAAACGCGGGATGCAACATGAGGCCGCTCAGCAATGGGAGAAAGCCGCCCAGGAGTTTACGCTCGCAGTGGCGGCAGACCCATCCAACATGGAGTATCAGCTCCACTTTCGCCGCGCCAGCTTCAATGCCTCGCAGTCCTATATGCAGCAAGGGCGAGCGCTGGCGGAACAGCGCGATTTTGTTGGAGCATACAACGCCTTTCGCCAGGCGTACGGGTACGATGCTGTAAACGAACTCGCTGTTTCAGAAATGGAACGGATGCTTCGCTTGCAGAGCGTGAAGGAAGGGACTAGTAGTTCCAGCAATGGCCTGGCTCCAACTGAATCGGGAGAAGGTCTGGCTGTTCCCGCCAGTGGGCAGGCTCAGGAAGCGGTGTCGTTACTGCCCGCTCGATCTGAGCAACTTCGAGTGATTACCTACAATGGAGATCTCAAGGCCTTCGTTCGTAGTCTTGCGGAACAACTGCAACTCAACGTGGTTTTCGATCGACAGTCGTTTGCTCAACCCCGCACAATCGATATCAACCTGCGCGACGTTACTACGGCCCAGGCTCTCGACTACATCTTTCTGCAAGAAGGTCTCTTCTTTCAGAAGTTGAGCCGGCGCACAATCCTTGTCGCCGATCAAACGCGTCGACCGCAGTATCAGCAGTTAGTACTGCGCACGTTCTTCCTTTCGAATATGAAGCCGAGCGATGCGCGACAGTTGATCCAGCAAGCCATCCCGCCGTCAGTCGGCCGGCCGCAGACGATCGTGGTTCCCGATGATGCGACAAACAGTCTCACAGTACGCGATACCGCTGAGAACGTCAGGCTGATCGGCGATCTGTTGGCAAGTATCGACAAAGACCGCGCCGAAGTCGTGATGGACGTCAATATTTATGAGGTGACCAAATCTGATTTCATGCAATTTGGTAATCAGATCGGGGTACCCGGATCGAATGGAGTCTTCAACCTGGGCGGCTCGCCCGGCTTCTCGGTCTTATCAGGCAACGGGACTGCTTCCGGCGGCCGAGGTGTCAATCTGACGCCGCTCGTCGGCGGCATCCCGACGGCCCTGGCTGCAGCCCTCGTCATCCCCCAATCGGTCCTGACCGCTTTCCAAAGCAAGGGCAACACGAAACTCATCGCCTCGACGCAAGTGCACGCGTTCAATGGTGAGGAATCGACAGCGCGTATTGGTCAGCGTGTTCCGGTGCAGACCGCTCAAACCTATCCATTTGGGATTCAAACGGGTCAGCCGGCACAGGGAACCAATTTCCCCACCGGCGGCTTCCCGGTAATTAATTACGAGCCGACCGGACTGACATTGAAATTCACGCCGCAGGTTTTTCCGAATCTCGACGTGCAGGTGAAGATGTCGATCGAATCCAAGGACGTGCTTGGGGCCAGCACTTTGACCCCGACATTTACTGAGAGGATGATCACTGGTACTGCACGAGTGCAAAACAATCGCACGATGATGCTGGCCAGCGTGGCTCAGAACATTCAATCGAGCGGTCGCAAGGGCTTGCCCCTGCTCGGCTTGATTCCGGTGCTCGGCAGGTTGTTTACGTCGCCAACCCGTGATGATCGCCAGGTGGATATCGTGATTGCGGTGACGCCGCGCGTGCTGCGGGCGCCGACGGTGACTCCGCGTGATGAGGAGATGCGGCCGAGCGGAACGTTGCAATCGCCGACAACCGGCTCGCTCGAAGCGATGATTATTGAATCGGACCGCGAAGACCAGCTTGCCACTGCGCGCAGACTGCCTCGTAATGCCGTGGTCAACCTTCCCGATGTTGAACCCCCACCGTTTAGTCGTGCCTCAGTGCCGAGGGAAGTAGCAGCGAATAATCACCAGTACACCACAACCGCGGCAGCGATGAGTCCACAACCGAATTTGAATCCGAATTCGGCGAAGACCGTCGCGCAAAATCCGGCTGGCCCCTCAACAGCGCCGCCAACACAACCTGCGAGTGCAGCGCTGGCCCGGGTTCAGACTCCGTCTGAGGAACTGCCCGCATTCGTGCCGGCGCCTAAATCACTGGTAAGCGACCGTTCGGCGGAACAGCTCGCTCTTGTAAATACAGGCGTGGGCGGCACCCAAAACGCAATCCTTTCCAGTCTGCCCAAACCAATCGAGACTGCGACGACTATTTCTCGGAGTGGTTCTGCTCAGCTCGGTTTGAGCTCGAGTAATGAACCATTGAAAGTCGGCGAGAAGCGGCAGTTGGCTATCGAATTGAAGTCGGATGTGCCTTTAGGACTGGCGCTGATGATGTTGCGATTTGATCCCAGGGTCGTGAAGGTAAGCTCGATCAGTCCGGGTACGCTTCTCCCGGCCGGACATTCCGCGAGCTTGACCCAGTCTGTCGACCCCAAGGGTGTTTATATGATTTCGATTTCCACTTTTAACGGCTCAACTCCTCTCCGGGGTGCGGGATCGTTGGTTTTGATTCAGGTGGAGGGAATCGCCGAGGGTGACGCTGCCTTCGGTTTTGACAAGAGGACCTTGCGCCTGATTGGCACAGATGCCCGCGACGTTGCCGTTGAAGTAACGCCGGTGCTTCTGACAGTGAAGCAATAGATGCAGTTGTTCGGAAGACAGCGGGACGCGGAAACGCGAGAACGCGGCGACACGGTGACTGGAGTTAAGTTCCCTGGTCGCCGCGTACCTTTTTCGCCGCAGCCGTCCTGGCGGGCGTTAAGTGATCGACGCGGTTTCACGCTCATTGAATTGGTGATGACTATTACCGTCATGACTGTCCTAACGCTGGGCGTCCTTCCGCTAATGAAGGTCTCGGTCAAGCGTCAGAAGGAGCAGCAACTGCGCGACGCTTTGCGCCAGATGCGTATCGCGATTGATGAATTTCATCGCGATACAGTTGGAATGCCGGTGGCCGGACTCGAAGGCGCAGCGCGGCCGCAGCCACAGCAGCAGCTATCGATTGACCCGCGCAGCAGGGTGGTTATCAGCGACGTGACAATTTTTGGCGTCGACAACCCTGACCGCTATCCCCCGGATCTGGAGACCATGGTTAGTGGCGTAAATGTAATTCCCCGCAGCGCCGGTTTAGGTGGACGGGGCGACCAGAGGGTGAACGCTACGGACGTGGGGAGTTCGGAACTTTCGACGAAGAAGAAGGTGTACCTGCGCGCGATTCCGGTTGATCCAATTACCGGAAAGGCCGAATGGGATTTGCGCTCCTGCTACGACGCCGCCGATGCCGGCTCATGGGGCGGCGAAAACGTTTTTGATGTTCGCTCCACGTCCAGGGAAACGGCTCTGAATGGTGAGAAATATAGTGACTGGTAACCTAAGCAAGAGACACGGAGAAAGGGAGAAAGGGAGACACGGTGAAATGGTTCTTTTCTCTGCGTCGCCCCGTCTCCGCGTCTCCCCGAGACGTTTCGCTGGCTTTACGCTACTTGAGCTGATGATCGTGATCACAATCGTTATTATTCTGGCGGCGATTGCCTTACCTCAATATCAGCGGACCATCATGCATGCGCGCGAAGCGGTCTTGCGCGACGATCTTTTCAAGATGCGCACGCTGCTCGATCAGTATGCAGCAGACAAAGGAAAGCTGCCGCAATCACTTGAGGATCTGACCTCGGAACGATACATGCGGGAGCTGCCGGTCGATCCGATAACGGGACAGGCGGACTGGACTGTGGTCAGCGGAGAAGATCCAAATTCCACTTCCGGCGAACAGGGCGTTACTGATGTAAAGAGTTCGTCGGGAGACGTTTCGTCGGAAGGCACACCGTACTCGGAATGGTAAAACATGGCCTTGGAACTTTGGCTTTTGGTCTTTGAACCAGGTTCACAAACACGAACATCCCAAGACCAAAGACCAAAGCCCAGCTTTTCAAAATGACCAACCCGCTTTCGAAGATAATTCATCCCTGGTTTCCCTCGACCGCGCTCGGACTGGAACAGGGCACGGCCTCGATGGTAGAGCTCGAACGTCGCGGCGGCGTCGGCAGTTTGCGTCGCGCGGCCACGATGAAATTGCCGGAGGCTTTGATTCGGCCGAGCTTTGACGAACCCAACATTGCAGACCATTCAGAACTGGCAACGGCGCTGTCGGAACTTGCGAGCAGTGCGGGACTAATGCGGCAAAAGCGCTGGTCTGTCAGTCTCCCTGAAGCCACGACCCGCACCTTAATTGTGACCCTCGAAGCGCAACCAGGATCTCACAGTGAGTTGGAAGAGGTTTTGAGGTGGAAGATGGATCGAAGCTTTGGAGTGCCACTCGACGAGCTCTCGATCTCTCGCGAGCGGTTGGCGAAAGATGCTCAGGGACGAGATCGCTATCGAGTGGTGGCCACACGCCTGGTGTTGTTGGATGAATATGAATCGCTTTTCAGTGCACTGGGCTGGCGCGCGGGCCTCGTGCTCCCACGTCACTTGGGTGAGTCCCAGTGGCTCACCAGAAACGGTTTCACTGACGACTCGTTGCTGCTGAGCACCACAAATGAAGGTTTCACTGCCGTCGTCTTTCGCGACAAACAGCCATTAATCTTCCGTAGCATCGAGTGCAACCCCGATGAGCGGGATGACGAGCTTTATCGTTTGCTGCTTTTCTATCGCGATCGGCGTGCCACCGATTCGTCCGAGACTGACCAGGTCTTAGCGAGGTTCCTGTTGACCGGCACTGGCTTTAGTAAGGCACGCGCCAGTGAGATCGTCAACGAGAGTATTGGAGGAGACTTACGCCCACTTGACGCTGAGGATTTGGGGCTGCGCTTGCCGAGTAGGGAACTGGATTTTGACACCATCGCCGCGCCCGCCGGTCTGGCCACTCTATCGTGGAAATAGGCATCAGGTTACCAATTTCGAGTTTTCAAGATTACCGTTTACAGCTCCAGCCAGACCGAGGTTTCATTTCGTGAAGTGAAATTCCCGGACCTGAGCTCAAGAACTCCAGGATTTGAAAACTGGACCCGGCAACCTTGAAACAATCGGAGTCCCTCCCGCGTAAAACCTAAGCATCATGAGTATGACTGCATCCCCCGCTTATTTCAGAGATTTTAATGCGGCGACTGACCGCGAGTTGGTGGCTACTGCTGCAACCGGTGTTGAAGGAAGCTTTGAAGAACTGGTGCGGCGGTATCAGCGACCGATCTCCTCTTATGTCTATCGAATGGTCGGGGACTATGAGGCTGCGCTCGATTTGACCCAGGAGATCTTTATCAAGGTTTATGGGTCCCTCGCCCGCTACCGTTCGGAGTTTAAGTTTTCGACCTGGCTCTACAAAATCGCCCATAACTCGGCTGTCGATCATTTGCGGCGAAATGCGGGACGTGAGCGTTCTCTGATGGCCGGTATCGAAGGCGATCAGTATGAGTTGCCGATCGAAAGCGGGAACCTGAGTCCCGAGCAGGAAAGCGAGCGGCGAGAACGAAGGTTGGATATAGAGCTCGTGGTTCGTTCTCTGCCGGCCGCGTATCGAGAGTTGATCGCCTTACGCCATTCACAGGACCTCACTTACGAAGAGATCGTCGAGGTCACGGGCCTGCCGCTGGGAACCGTGAAGAACCGGCTCTTCCGGGCGCGTGAAATGATGCGGCAGCAATTCGTCGAGCGGGGGATTACAGGAATTTAGAATTCGCACTGCGGCCCCAGACCAACAATGGCTATTAGTGACTACAATTGTCAGAGTAAATGGATTGCTGCCTACCTCGACGGTCAACTCGAAGATCCGGCAGACATTCAATTCGAAGCCCACCTGGCAAGCTGTCAACCTTGTCGCAGTGAATTAACCAAACAGCGGCAGTTCATGTGCGAGCTCGACTCTGCTCTTGCGAGAGACGCCGGCTCTCTGCCAATTCCACAAGACTTCGCCCGGCGTGTTTCGGCCCACGCGGTGAGTGACATGCGTGGCGTGCGTGAGGGCGAAGAACGCAGGCGGGCTTTTTTGTTTTGTGTGGCGTTGGGCTCAACGGCATTTGCTTTACTCGGAGCGACCGCGGGGAAGTCGATATTGGTGAGCAGTCGTTTGCTTGCAAACAAGGTACTGGGCGTTTTCGAGCTGCTCTGGAACGCCCTGCATGATGCCATAACGGGTTTGACAATCATCTCGAGAGTTGTCAGCCGGGTCTTTCTACCCGAAACTTTGGTTGCCAATCTGGCAGCGTTGATCTTGCTCGCGCTTGCCGTGGCGTCCCTCTCCCACCTCATTGTCCGTTATCACCGCCGTAACCAAATGCGCCTTTTCGATAGAGGTCGGCGTAGTTCACAGGCATGACCACAACCCTAACAGGTAACGAAATATTTATTTACCGGCGGCAGGAGCAGGCTTTTCTTCGCCTGATTTGGCGCGCCTGCGGATTGGTGGGATTGTTTCTGGCGGCGTTTGTGGTAATTCAGGCACAGGCGCCCGCAACGTCTCCGGGTGATGATTCGCCTTATGTTGTCGATGGCGTGACTGAGACAATTGCTTACGGTTTGGGTCGCTCAGTAAAGGTGACTGGCACCGTGAAGAATGGCGCCATTGTTCTCGGTGGCGATGTGATCATTCAAGGCACAGTTGAAGGTGACGTGGCCGCGATTGGCGGATCGGTAATCCAGCTTCAGGGTTCGCGAATTGGTGGCGATGTAATTGTGGTTGGTGGCAGCTACCGTCACGACGACGCGACTCCGAATCGTAACTCGGCGAGCAGCACCATCCTCTATGCCGGCTACGAACAGGAACTGCGCAACATGATTCGCAATCCCACGGAAATGGTCAGTCCTCACTGGTCGACGACGTATGTGGGTTTGCGGATACTCGCCGTGCTTTTCTGGTTTGTCGTGTCTCTGATAGTCACTGCGGTAATGCCGGGCACTATTAGCCGGGGCATTGCGCGCTTGCAGTTGACGATCGGCCGCGTCGCAATCATTGGTGTGATCGGGGCCGCGATTATCGGGGTCGGAATTCCGTTTAGCCTGCACTATCTTCCGGCGCCACTCAATGTCCTGGTCGGGCTGATAGCACTCGCGTTGATTATGGTGGCCGCGCTATTTGGACGAGTGGTGGTGTATGCGGCCACGGGTCGCTGGTTACAGCGGAAGTTTTTTCCGGCGAGGAAGAATTCCGAAACGGTGGCCTTGCTCCTGGGAACTGCGTTTTGGATCACGCTCGCTTCTCTGCCATACGTTTGGCCGCTGGTCGTATCAGTTCTAATCGTCACCAGCCTTGGGCTCGCCCTCACCGCGCGCTACGGCGTCGGTTGGAAACAATCGCAGCCTGCATAGGTTTCCGTTCCAGCACATTCCAGATTTACAACCCGCGCTGTTCACAACTGAGTGGCTGCCCGGCATCAGAGCGATCCCTGGAGTACGCTGACTTGTCGGCGCTTTATTCCGCCCGTTCATAAGAAGCGGCAACGAGTTGCCGCACTCCAGGGATACCTCCGGAGAGTTGAGTTGCGTTCCTCCGTCAGGCAACATTCCTACTTCAAGGCGCGTAATCATGCCCAGGAAATTCATCCGAATGGATAGCGTGGGTTTCAGAACGCTCGGCAGTCGCGGTACAGCGCCGGAGGCTGGATGGACCGGTATCAAGACCAAGACAACCAATCGAGCTCAAAGGAAACTGCCAAGCAAGTTGAAATAGCGAATCCCAGCTCAAGTCCTGGCCACGTCCCGCGGGAGGGAGTTAGCGATGCCGAATTAGCGGCCGCCGCTTGTGCCGGTGACGAATTCGCGTTTGAACTTCTCTTTGAGCGACACCGGCGACGCGTGGGAGCGATTGCCGGACGCTTTTTCCAACAACCCGAACAGATCGAAGAAATGGTGCAGGAGTGCTTCACCAAGGCTTACTTCGCACTCGACGACGTGGCTCATTACAGAGAAGACTCGTTCGCGGCGTGGTTAGCGCGGATTGCTTTCAATTGTTGTTACGACGAATTAAGAAGGCAGGGTCGCAGCAAAGAGCGAACGATCAGTGACATCACAGATGTCGAAGCCCAAACCCTCAGATCGCTCCACGCCGGCGTTGCCCAGGGATCGCTGGAGTCCATCGTCATCAACCGAGACCTGGCAAACAAACTGTTGAGCCTGCTGAGCGCGGAGGATCGGCTGGTACTTGTCTTACTGGACGTAGAAGGACTCTCCGTTGCTGAGATTGCCCGACTGATGAATTGGTCGTCACCCAAAGTGAAGGTCCGGGTCTTTCGCGCGCGCACCGACCTGCGACGCCTGCTAAAAAAGTTCCTCTAACTAATTCCGCCGGTGAGCACAGCGGTCGCGCTGCGTGTTTTGGGTTCATAATTACAATCCAAAGCCCCATCTCGTTGCGCTCGAAGTCCAGTTCACCTGACTTTGGAGTGCGGCTCGCTGCCGCTTTCTATAAAGCGATGAGTCTTGTCAGTCTATTTCCTCCCCTTCCACGCATTTTTTCTGTAACCACAACCGCTCTAAAGACGTTTTCAAGGTAGAACCTAAGTTCCTAAAAGGTTCCTCGACCTATGATTTCTGGAAAAGATTCAAGACCTAACGACAAACTCGATCAAACTGGGCGCGAGATTACCCGGGCTTCAGCGCTCGCGGAAGAAGAGAGCGGCGCAATTGTCGAGGACGCTTTCCTGTTTGCACGGCTGCGGGCGCGCATTGCACGTGAAGGTGAGCTACGCGCTACTGTTGGGTTCTGGCCTTCATTCCGGCCAATTTCCCGGAAAGCAATTCCTGCCATGGTGGTCGTTGCGGCGGTTAGTCTCGGACTCTCTCTTTATCGCGGAGGGAACAAAACCGCCAGCGCAGCGTTTAGTGTAGACGCATACCTGGGCACTAACGAATCAGGCATGGAGAACATGGTTTTTTCCGAAAGGCGCCCGCTAACCAACGAAGACGTACTGGCCACCATCATTAACACGGATGAAAGGGATGCCGGCAAATGAACGAAAAATCGGGCGCGCCATTGAAAACCTGGTTGGTTCTTGTGGCAGTTTTCGTACTTGGTTGCATTACAGGAGTGGGACTCAGCGGTGTTTACCGATCAAAGGCCAACGCTTCCTTTCGAGATTCGCGCTCGCATGATCGCCAGGCGATGTTTGAAAGAATTCGCAACGACCTGAATCTGAATGCCGAGCAGTCTGAGCAGATACAGAAGGTGTTGGAAGAGACTACCAGCGACTTTCGCGCGCTTCGTGGTGAATTACGGCCAAGATACCAGGAAATGCGTCTAAAAGCTCGAAGCCGGATGCGCGCGGTTTTGACGACCGAACAGCAACAAAAATTTGACTCTCTCATGGCGGAGATTGATGCGCAGCGGCAAAACGGCGATGGCCGCGGCCGTTGAGTGTCGCAGATCACTTTGTAGCGCAGCCCGTTAACTGGATCGCTTAGATTCGTATCGAAATTATTCCGATCATTAAGGAATTACGATGAGAAAGAACTTTGCCCAATTGATCCTTGTCTTATTGACTACAGCAAGCATTGGCCTGGGTCAGACAACAGCTCCCGCACCTCAGCAGTCTGGCGATCAAAGCATCACTCCGAATCGTGTCATCGGAGAGGTTAAGGCGATCGATGCGGCGTCGAAACAACTCGTCGTGAAAACTGACGGGGGATCGCTCGTGACCGCAACGCTCAGTGACGCGACGCAGTACATGCGAGTCGCTCCCGGCGAAACGAACCTAACCAATGCCACCAAAATTACTTTCGCAGATCTGGCCGAAGGTGATCGCGTGATGGCCATGGGCAAAGTTTCAGATGACCGGAAAGCGATACCGGCGAGAGCGGTCATCGTTATGACTAAGGCTGACATAGCGAAGAAGCAGGACGCTGAGCGCGCCGAGTGGCGACGCCGGGGAATCCTGGGTGTCGTTTCTGCCTTAAATCCGGCGACGAAAGAAATAACGATTTCGAGCCGGTCGATGGCCGGCATGCAGTCGGTGATCATTCCTGTGAGCGAAAAAGTTGAAATGCGTCGTTACGCTCCGGACTCAATTAAGTTCGGCGACGCTAAAGCCAGTGGGTTCGGAGAGCTACAGGTTGGCGATCAATTGCGCGCGTTAGGGGAGCGCGCTCCTGATGGCGCGACATTTACGCCGGAGAAGATTGTTACAGGAGCGTTTAAAACCGTCGTCGGTACGGTGACTGCCGTCGATGCTGCCACAGGCGAACTAAAGATCAATGAAGCCGAGAAGAAGCAGCCGCTAACGATCGTGGTGAAGCAGGATGCAGTTTTGCGAAAGTTTCCCGCGGACGGAGGAATGGGTGGCGCGATGATGCGTCCGAGTGGCGGAGCAAATCCGGGTGGCGGACAACCCGCAGGTGGCCCACCGCAGGGTAGGCCCGGCGGCGGCGGCATGCGTGGTGGTGGCGGCTTTAACATTCAGGAAATGTTGGAACGGTTGCCGGCAGCTTCTTTGACCGACGTGAAGGTTGGAGAAATGATCATCGTCTCCAGTACTAAGGGCGCTGACCCCACTCGTTTGACGGCGATCAGTCTGCTCTCGGGAGCTGAGCCGCTCCTGGCGATGATTGCCGCGAGACAGCCGCAGCCGTCGGGTGGTCAAGCTCCCAATCCCGCGGCCGGTTTGGGGAATAGTGGCATCCAGTTTGGCATTGGATTGCCATAAGTCTGCTGAGAGTTTGATGAACGGTACAGAGAAAATTCAGAAAGCTAAATTAAGTCATGAATAAATTGAATCAGCTTTTTCGACAGAGTGTAGTCATCGGTGTGGTGGTTATGCTCGCGGCGGTTTTCGTTATTGCACAACAGGCGCGGGGAACGTTGCGCGGTCTGGTTAAGGATGAACTTGGTGCGGCTATCGTCGGCGCAACTGTGACAATCATCGATCCCAGCGGCACAGCGAAGACAGCAGTGACAAATGGTGATGGAGTCTACACGGTAACCGGCCTGGTGCCGGGGAAGTATGTCGTGATCGTATCGGCTCAGGGCTTTGCGCCCTCCGACGAAACCGAGGTTGACCTCGCGGCTGGCCAGCGACAGACGCTCGACGTAACACTCAATGTAACTATCGAAGAGCAAAATGTAACCGTCGCTGCGGAGACTCCTTTAAGTACTGAATCTACGAACAACGCCAATCAGACCCTGATTACAGGTAAGGATCTCGATGCTCTGCCTGACGATCCCGACGAACTCGCCGCGGCGCTTCAGGCGCTCGCAGGTCCCTCAGTAGGGCCGAATGGCGGCCAGATCTTTATCGATGGTTTTACCGGAGGCCGGCTGCCTCCCAAGGATTCGATTCGCGAAATCCGCATCAACCAGAATCCGTTTGCGGCTGAAAACGATCAGCCCTCAGGCCGCATAGACATTCTGACTCGACCGGGCACCGATAAGATGCGAGGCAGTATGTTCCTGAACTTTGAAGACGAAAGCCTGAACTCGCGCAATCCCTTTTCCTCCAGTCGCACCGCTTATCAGGTTCGTCAATATGGCGGCAATCTTGGTGGTCCGCTGGTCGCGAAGAAGGCATCGTTCTTCGTTGATTTCCAGCGCCGGGAAACTGATGACAACGAACTCGTCAGGGGGACGATGCTTGATTCGAATTTGAACCCGGTGGACTTTGGTTTTGGCGTGGTGACGCCGAGACGCAATCTGACGTTCAGCCCTCGCATCGATTACCAACTCAACAGCAACAACACTTTGGTTGCGCGTTATAGCTTCAGCCGGAACCGGCAGGAGAACAGCGGCGTAAGTGGGTTTTCCTTGCCTGAGCGCGCGTACGACACTGCGTCTACGCAGCAGACTTTCCAGTTTACGGAAACGGCAGTGCTTAACGCATCGATGATCAACGAGACGCGGTTTCAGGTTAACCGCAACCGCAATGAGAGCTTCGGCAACAACACTGTCCCCACGTTGAATGTGAGCGGCGCTTTCATCAGTGGCGGAGCGCAAGTCGGAGAGGTGTTAACAACCAACACCACCTGGGAATTAGGAAACTTTCTCGCCTGGCAAAAAGGAAACCACGCGCTGAAGTTTGGTGGCCGGCTGCGCGGCGTTAGTATCAGCGACAGCAACCCGAATAATTTTGGCGGCACGTATGTCTTTACCGGCGGCTTCGTCCCGACGCTTGACGCCAACAATGAACCGATATTCAGCCAGCCGATATTTGTTGACAGTTTGGAGCGCTATCGGAGATCGCTGCTCTTTAGCGGCGAGGGTTTTAACTTAACGCCCGAGGAAATTCGCGCACGCGGCGGCGGCGCATCCCAGTTCAGCATCAACAGCGGCAACCCGCTGGCCAGCGTGAAGCAAATTGACGCCGGTCTTTACGCACAGGATGACTGGCGCGTGCGCCCGAACCTGACTTTCAGCGTCGGCATCCGTTATGAAAACCAAAGCAACATCAGCAGCCTGCTGAATTTTGCGCCCCGACTCGCTGTCGCCTGGTCGCCTGGAGCAGCCAACGCTACACGCCCACCGAATATGGTGATTCGCGCCGGAGGCGGCGTCTTCTACAATCGTTTCAGTGAAAACAACACGCTGCAGGCGAACCGGTTTAATGGTCTGACTCAGCAACAGTATTCGATTGCTGAGCGCCCCATTTACGAGAACGTCCATGGTGAGCTGACGTTTGTCGGTGCCTTACCGACTGTCCTCGACGCGTTTTACAATCCGCCGCCCAACAATATTCCGCCGGTTGTCAGCCTGACACCTGGCCGGCAGATCACTTGGCGCGTCGCTGACGATTTGCAGGCTCCGACTGTCTATCTCGGGGGAGTGCAAGTGGAGCGGCAACTGCCTTATCGCTTCACCGCGACGGTAGGTTTCTATTCGATTCACATTCGCCACGTGATTCGCGCACGCGATATTAATGCGCCACTACCGGGGTCAATCACTGCGTTGAATCCACTCGGCACGCGCCCGCTGGGCAATATTGGTGAGATTTATCAGTATGAGTCGAGTGGAAACTTTGATCAGAATCAGTTCTTCATTGCTTTCAATAATCGCTTCAGCCGAACGATCTCGTTCTTTTCCAGCTATTCGTTGAGCAAGACGCAGAACCACACCGACGGTCAGGGCGGTGGGTTGTTCCCGGCAAATTCTTACGATCTCAGCGACGAGTATGGTCGAGCGGCTTTCGATGTGCGACACCGATTCACTTTCGCCGGAACAATCTCGTTGCCGTGGCAGGTTTCGTTGAATCCCTTCATCACGGTAGCTTCAGGACGACCGTTCAACATTACTACCGGTCAAGACACCAATCTGGATCGGGTATTCACTGAGCGACCCTCGTTCGCCCCCACCGGCGCCGATTGCAACGATCCAAATATCGCTTGCACGGCGTTTGGCAATTTCAATCTCAACCCGGCGGCTGGTGAGAGACTAATTCCGCGGAACTACGGCGAGGGCCCCGGCTTCTTCTCCGTCAACATGCGTGTCAGCAAGACCTGGAGTTTTGGCAGCACCGCTGCAAGTCGCGCGGCCAACCAAGGCAACGGGGGCCAGCAACAAGGCGCGGGTGGACGCGGCGGTCGTGGTGGTGACGCGGGCTCCGGAGCAGGAACGCCGAGAATTCCCGGAGGCGGCGGGCCGACTATGGGTATGGGCGGCGGGCAGCGCGGCGGGGGCGGCGGCATTCCCGGTCTCGGCGGCGCCGGAACCGCGGAAGGGAAGCGTTACAGCATGCAGTTGTCAATCAACTTCTCGAACCTGTTTAACCACGTCAATCTCTCGACACCGGTCGGTAATCTGTCGTCTCCCTCGTTCGGGCAAAGCCTCGGACTTGGTGGTGGCTTTGGTGGATTCGGGGGACCCGGTGGGGGTGGCGGCGGGGGCGGTGGTGGTGGTGGCGGTAACCGGCGCGTCTCGGCTCAACTACGATTCAACTTTTAGCTCAGAGACCATTGACCAGTGAACCGTGATAGATGCCAACAAACCTTGCGTAGCAGGTGAAAGCATTTAGCCTGGGGCGTGAGCCCCAGGGGGCCCAGCGCAAAGATGGTTTATGAGCCCGCGCGGGCGGCAGAACAACCCCGAGTGTCACCTGTGACTCGTCAGGTTTATTTATCACTAGCGCGGTCTTACCCGGTTACGAAAGGAACATTCATGAAGCAGAAGATTTCTTATCTGGGCGCTCTTGTAATAACGCTCATGTGTGTTTGTACTAGTTCCTTCGCTCAGAGTGAGGTGAAGTCGCCGGCAGCCGTCACGCCGGCGGCGGCGACCAACGCGACAACCGTCGCCATAACTGCTGACACATCACCTCAAGACCTTGCTCGTGCCGCCGTTGCTGCGCATGGAGGCGAGAAGTTCAAGAATCTTAAGAGCATGGTGTTGAGAGGCGCGGTCGATCTCTATGCGCCAAACTCAACTCAGGCCCGCCCGGGCGGCTTTATCATTGTTACCGCCGGCGACAAGACGCGGATCGAGATCGATGCCAGCCCGATTATCGCGTTCAAACAAATCGATGATGGACAACGAACCTACAGTTCGCTCCCCGGTGTTGAGTTGCCGCCGGTGAGCCGGTTTGGGCTTAGCGTGTTGGGAAAGTTTGACCAGGCCGGTTACAGGGTGACTGCTATCCCGGACAAGAAGAAGCAGCGAGGGTTTCGCATCTCGGATGCTGATGGCTACGCAACCGACTTCTACATCGATCCGGCTAATGGGCGTGTGATGAGTTTTCTGATCAACTACAACGGCGCGGTGTTTGGCACGGAGCACAAGAAGTTCAAGGAAGTAGACGGCGTGCTGGTTCCCACAAATTTTTCTCAGCGCCTGGAAATGACGCAGGGCGCTTTCTTTGCCGACTACAACGTCAAGGATATCAAACTCAACAACCCAATCGGCGATGATGTCTTCGTGATTCCCTAAAGGAGGTCACGGTTATTTTGAGCGTCAACGAATTCGCGCAGCCCTTTATTTTGCCCGAGTGCGTCTAGGCGTCATTTAAGTGTGGACTCCAAACTACGGCTTGGCCGTCCCCTTGCGGAAAGCCTCCGGCTTTCCGGTGGCCCCTCCGGCTTTCCGGTGGCCCCTCTTCTTCAGGAGGCTATGCCTCTATCTCTGCCGCCAACTAATCTGATCAATATCCACGGAAAGCCGCAGACTTTCCGCAAGGATTGCGGCAAGCCGCGAGCTGAGACGTCTCAGTGATGCACGACTTGAAGGTGCGACTTAAACACTCGTGATTTCGTGTTCTTTTGACTTAGTCAGATCGTCGATCCTGCCGATGTAACTGTTGGTGAGTTTCTGTACTTCGTCCAGCCCGTCGCGTTCAGCATCTTCGGAAATCGTTTTGTCCTTGAGCATTTTCTTCAACCGCTCATTCGCGTCGCGGCGGATGTTTCGGACGGCCGTTCGGTGGTCTTCCGCGATTTCGTGAACCTGTTTGGCGAGTTGCTTGCGGCGTTCTTCAGTCAGTGGGGGAATCGGAATGCGCACCAGTTTGCCGTCGTTGGAGGGATTTAAGCCCAGGTCAGAAGCGCGAATCGCCTTCTCCACGGCGCCGAGCTGTGTTTGATCCCAGGGCTGCACGGTGAGCATCTGGGGTTCCGGTGAGTGCACAGAAGCCATTTGGTTCAGTGGCGTCATGGTTCCGTAATAGTCGACCATGATGTTGTCGAGAAGGCTGACGGCGGCACGCCCGGTACGCACGGTGGCGAGTTTGCGGCGAAAGTCGTCAATCACCGTGTCCATACGCGGCTTGGTCTCTTTGATAACATCCTTTTCGCTCATCGGCTCACTCCGTTCAGGTTTCGAGTTCCGAGTTCCAGGTTTCGAGTTCCGGGTTTCGCTTGGACTTGGTAAGAGTCTCCCTTTCGTTGGTCGAACTCGAACTCGAAACCCGGAACTCGAAACTATTTACTGAGGCAGACTTTCGTGCCTACCGCTTCGCCGGCGACAACGCGCCCAATGTTACCCGCCTGGCGCATGTTGAAAACGATGATCGGCAAGTTGTTGTCCATGCAGAGCGAGATTGCCGAAGCATCCATCACCTTCAGCTGTCGCTCGAGAACTTCCTGGTAGGTTATGCACTCGTAGCGAGTGGCGGACGGGTCGAGCATCGGGTCCGCAGAATAGACACCCTCCACCTTCGTCGCCTTGAGAATGATGTCAGCCTTGATTTCAAGCGCGCGCAACGCGGCGGCAGAGTCAGTTGTGAAATAAGGATTGCCGGTGCCCGCGGCAAAGATCACAACTCGATCCTTCTCCAGATGACGTACCGCACGCCTTCTGATGAATGGTTCCGCCAACTGCGGGATGTCGATCGCCGACATTACTCGCGTGTTGACGTTAAGTTTCTCCAGCGCGTCCTGCAACACCACGGCGTTCATTACGGTCGCCAGCATGCCAATGTAGTCGGCTGCGGAACGATCCATCTTGCCAGCGCTTTGGGAAACCCCGCGAAAAATGTTGCCACCACCCACAACGACGGCAACCTGTACCCCCCGCTCGTGGACTGCTTTCAACTCTTCGGCAACCGTACGAGCTACGTCCACGTCGATTCCATAGTTCTGCTCTCCCATCAGAGCTTCACCGGAGATCTTCAGCAGGACCCGCTTGTAAACCAGTTCTGCCGGATCTAATTGTGGCTTCTCGGCGCTCATCAGTTTCTCCGAAGCGGAAAGCGACTGCTCGATGAGCAGTGAACTCAAACCTTACGTATGTCAGCCGACGAGCGATGCGACTTCGCCGCCGAAATCCCCATCGCGTCGTTCCAGACCCTCACCCATCTTGTAGCGGGTGAACCGCCGTATCGTGATCTTCTCCCCAGTTTTCGCAACCTTTTCTGTTACCAGCTCACCGACGGTCTTGGCCGGATCCTTTACGAAGGGTTGATCCAGTAGCACGTTCTCTTCGTAGAACTTGTGCAAACGCCCGTCAACGATTTTGGAAATAACCTGCTCGGGCTTATTAGCCATCTTGGGATCGTTCTGAGCCTGAGCGCGAGCGATCTCCCGTTCCTTATCAAGTTCCGGGGCGGGAACATCCTGCTGTGAGACATAGCGGGGCTCGGCTGCGGCGATATGCATCGCTATGTCTTTCACGAGCTGTTGAAACTCCTCGCTCCGGGCGACGAAGTCTGTTTCGCAATTCACCTCAACCAAAACGCCAACTTTGCCACCCATATGGATATACTGGCCCACGATACCTTCCGCGGCAATACGTCCTTCGCGTTTCTTCGCAGACGCCAGCCCGCGCTTCCTCAGAATGTCGACCGCCACCTCATCGTTTCCGCCCGCTTCGACAAGGGCGTTCTTACACTCCATCATTCCTGCGCCTGTCTTTTCTCGCAGTTGCTTGACCGCACTTGCTGTTACTTCTGCCATGATTACAAATCTCTCCCGCTTCAAAGTTCAACTTGATCCACGACAAACTCACGTTCATCGAGGCTAATGAAAAGCGCAGCCCGGCGGAAGTCCGCTAAAGGCTGCGCTCGCCGATTGGTTAAGAATCTAAACTGTTGTTCAGTTCGCCGCCACCACAGACTCGCTTTCATCAGAAGCTGCACCAGCGTCGCTCGTTGCCGGCTCTTCAGGGGCTGGCGCAGTTTGATTGTCCGGTGCGCCACCGTTTGCTTCTGACTTGGGGCTATCGGTTCTGCTTGCAGTAGTTGCTTCCGCGGTGGGTCCGGCTTGCTGCTCGGGTTCTGCCGGCGTTCCTTCAGCCTCTGCAGTTGCGCCTGGTTCACCTTCCTCTTCAGTGCTGATCGCTACCGCGCCTTCCGTGGCTATTTGCTGTCCTTCCAGAATTGAGTCTGCTATCCGGGACGCAAAGAGTCGCACAGCACGCAGAGCGTCGTCATTGCCGGGAATGACGTAGTCAATTCCTTCAGGCGAGCAATTGGTGTCGACCACGGCAACAATCGGGATACCTAAACGATTCGCCTCAGCAACCGCAATCTCTTCCTTGCGAACGTCGATGATAAAGACGACATCGGGCAGGCGACCCATCGCTTTGATTCCCGAGAGGTTCTTGTTCAGGCCTTCCCGCTCGCGATCCAATTTGATGCGTTCCTTTTTGGTCAGCTTCTCGTAGCGACCATCAGTCTGCATCGCTTCCAAATCACGCAGTCGTTTAATCGACTTCTGCACCGTCTGGAAGTTCGTTAGCAGGCCGCCCAGCCAACGCTGGTTGACGAAGTATTGACCACAGCGTTCAGCCTCTTCGCGGATGGCGTCCTGCGCCTGTCGCTTTGTGCCGACGAACAGGACGGTCTTGCCGCGGTCTTCGGCGATCGCATTGGTGACAAAGTTAATTGCCTCCCGAAACATGCGTTGTGTTTTCTGGAGGTCGATAATGTAAATGCCGTTGCGCTCACCGAAAATGTATTCCTTCATCTTCGGGTTCCAGCGCCTTACCTGGTGGCCGAAGTGAACGCCGGCCTCCAGAAGTTCTTTCATCGTAACCGAAACCAAGCTAAGTCTCCTTTGTGTGAACTGGTTTAATGTAATCGCCGCAGCTCATAGCACTCTCCTTTGGAGAGCAACCAATCCGAGCCCCGGCAATGGATTCAAGTGATTATCGTTTCGAGAACTGGAAGCGTTTACGCGCGCCCTTCTGGCCATACTTCTTGCGTTCCTTAATTCGTGGATCGCGAGTGACCAGTCCCGCCTGCTTCAATGCCGGGCGAAGGTCAGCGTTGAATTCGAGTAATGCGCGGGTAATACCATGGCGAATGGCGCCAGCTTGACCAGTGGGTCCTCCACCTTTGACGTTCACCAGAACGTCAAACTTCGCAGTCGTCTCAGTCAATTGCAGCGGCTGACGAATGATCATGCGCAAAGTTTCATTGGGAAAATAGCGATCGAATGGTTTCCGGTTAACGACAACATCGCCGGCCCCGGGCCGTAAATAAACTCTCGCTGTTGAAGTTTTTCTTCTTCCTGTTCCGTAGTATTGAATATCAGCCACAGCTATATCGTCCTCTTAATCTTGCTCAGCTTCTTATTGTTGATTTGAACGGGACTTGATTTGGCGGGGTTCTGGGCGTTGGGCCGTGTGCGGGTGCTCGGCATCGGGGTAAACTTTGAGTTTCTTCCCCATGGCTTTGCCCAGTTTCGTCTTGGGCAACATACCCCTAATTGCCAGTTCGATCACTCGCTCCGGATTTTTTGCCAACATGTCCCTGGCGGATACCTCACGCAGACCACCCGGGTAGAGCGTGTGGTGTCGATACATTTTCTGATCAACCTTCGAACCCTTAAGCACTGCCTTGCGGGCATTGATCACAATCACGTGATCGCCCATGTCCAGAAACGGGGTCCATTGCGGATTCCGTTTGCCTGTCAGGATCGACGCGACTTCCGATGCCAGATGACCAACCGTTTGACCAGCTGCGTCCACGACGTGCCATTTTCGTTTGGCGGCAAGACCCTTACCACTGGGAAAGTATGTCGACATAGTTAACTATCTCTGTTTTCAGGTACTAAAACGCGAACGGCAAGAATACAAAACGCTTCGGAACATTGTCAAGGCGGGCATTCTCGAGGCTATTGCCGCAGCGTAGGTCTGTTGTTTTTGGCGGCGTCCGCGGCGATTCATTCTGAAGCTGCGCATAACAGTTGAAGACGGGGGGTCGGTGGCGAATAGCTGCCGTCGGAAGGGTCGGGTTGAGAGAAGCGGGACAGCGACGATTGGTGCCGACGCATCATGGCGTCGTCGCCGCCGTTAGCATCGCGCTCGTAGCTCGTGAAGCGATGAGGCTGGAAAGTCCCGACATGTCGGGACTGCTGCGCCACGTCTCGCCACCCCAGGGATCGAGATCAACAGTGCTGATGACGTTACCGGAAGAATTTGTGATGCGTTGTGATTTGGTAACCGGGTCCTGATGGACGGTGCTTACCGCCAGACCACTCTGGATCGCCACCATTTGCCCACCGAGATAGACATACCCGCGCATCCATGTGCCGCTGCCGTTCAGTTCCGCAACTCCCTGGCCACCGAGAACTGATGAGCGCAGATAGTAGGTCGTAGTGCCATTCTCCGTCTTCTTATCCCGCAGCCGGTCGCCGTCGTAGCTTTGAAACAGCCCCAGCGTGGACGCATAAGTCTGCTGCCCAGTGGCATCGTAAGACGCTGTCTGATAACCGTCGTTGGTGAGATTCCCGGCTGCGTCATACTGGAGGTAAGCGCCTGTCGCCGGGTTCTGCACCAGCCGGTTGTTGCTGAAGCTATACCAGTAGTCGAAGCCGCCACCCTGATAACCGCCCCAACCCACCCGGTGCGTGGCATTGCCGAATTGATCGGAGCCGCGGTCCTGCGAGTAAGGGCCATCCATGGCCCATGGGGCGATGCCGATATGCCAGCGCGCTTCCTGGCCGCTGTGCGCCGCCCACATCCGTCCCACATGATCGTAATCGTACGACCGATCGAGCGTGCCATCGTCGAGATTCTTCGCATAGGTCACGCGCCCCGTGTTCTCGCCAAAATAGGTATACGAGTAATCCCAGCGCATCACGTCCGGCACATGCCACTGCTTCACGCGCATGCGATTGTCATAGGCGAGCGAGAGCGTTTTGCCGTTCGCGTAGCCCATCTGCTTCACGCCGAAGGCGCGATAGGAAATGCTGTTGATGTAGCTGGAAACACCAGCGTAGCCGGAGCCACTCACGCCAATCGGCCGGCCTATCTTGTCGTAGTTGTAACCAACCTGCGCGCCAGCTTGATTCGTGATGCTGGTCAGCTCGCCTCCGAGGTTGTAAAGATAGCTGAGGTTGAAGGTGCCGACACCAGTGAAGGTGCGCGCCTCGGAAGTCAACTGCGAAAGTGTGTTGTAGCTGTAAGTCACGCTGCCCAACCCATCCGTCATGCTCGTGCGATTCCCAGCCTCGTCATAACCAAACGAGACATTAGCTGTCGCCGCCACGCCCGCCGGAACACCGTATGTGATGCCGGTAACCAGATCGCGGTTGTTATAGGCGAAGGTGGTCGTCGCGGTACGGGCGTCCGTCACCGTCTGCACAGTGTCATTGGCAAAGTAACTATAAGTCGTCGTGCCCTGCTCCGGCGTCGTCTTCTGGTAAAGGCGGCCATACCCGTCATAGATGAATGATCGCGGCGGCGTCTGGCCTGCTTGACTGATATTCGTGATCTGATCACGAACGTTATAGACGTAAGTCGTCGTGGCATAAACACTCTGAGCGCTCTTGCGCACTATTGACGCCTTCCTCTCCAAGTCTGCCGCCTAATGAAAAAAGCCCAGCTCACCGTTGGGCTTTCATGTTCTCGTTGCTGTTAAGCATTACTTCCGCGCTGTCCTTCGCTTTTGCAATCTCGACGACGAACAGGCTTGGATACTTCGGCTCTGGATCATCGTCGCCGTACTCGCCAGTCCACGGCGCAAGACGAACGGAGTAGCGATCTTCTGAAAGCCCGTTCTCCTTCAGCGTCCTTTGCACCTCGCGTAACCTCAGCTTTATCACGCGACTTGGTTGTTTGTAGTAATAGCCCAACACGATTCCAACTGCTTCCGGGTTCGCACTCAGCCTCCCCTGGAGTTTTTGCAACGCCGCCTTGTAGCTGCGCGCGTTCCCGATCAGTCCCTCCATTCCTAACGAGTCCACCCGGACTTGACTGGATTTTACGGTTTCGACGGAAGTAGGCAGAGCAGCACCTTGAGGGATTACCCAGAACTCCGTGGCTGTGACCGCCGATGCTGGCCCAAGACAGCTTTCAGAGCGCAGGAACAGTATCCGCTCTGGCGTGTACCCGTAGGAATCAGTGAGAATGGAGATCACATAGCCATAAGCAGCGGCGGAGGTAGACAAAGCGAGCGGCAAAGCTTCCTTTGAACAGAATCGCACAACTACCATGTCATCAGGCTTCTTCGCATAAACTCCTCCTAGATCAACTGCAAGTTCTTGAGCACAAGAGTGACCACAACGACGCTCATAACGGTGGACAAGTCTGGCTCCTGTTTGAATGCTCTCTTGTCCTGAGAGCGAAACGCCGGGAGAAAAGATCAGCGCGATTATCAATGCTGGTAAATGCCGCATCTTTAGCATCTCCTTTCTACGGATGAGGGTTTACTCCAGCGTTGTTTACAGGCACGCCCGGACAGTTCACGGGGCTGTTCGGCCCAAGCGGGTTGATGAACATTCCGACTGTGATCTTGTTGCTTTGCCCCGTACTCGTCAGGCCTCTGTAGAAGTTTCTTTCGTTCCTACCACCACGCAATAGCGAAAAGTGCAGGCCTGCATAATCACCACCTTCTCCTACGGTGCCAATGACACTACCTGCCCTGAGCCTCTGCCCCGGCCTAACGCTGACCGTTGCGAGGTCTTTGTAAATGGCAACATTGCCGCCAGCAAGCAACACGTCTTGTGCAAACAACCCGTCCCCCTGATTGCGTGGCCTACCTAGAACCGTGCCTGTCAAAGCTGGAAGCGTTGTGACCTGACTGCCTACTGGTGCGACGACGTGAACACCGTCATGACCAATAATGCCGGTCGGTCCGACATTGCCAAACGGACGAGCTAAACCCGTAGCTCCCGATACGGCATTCGTTATGCAGTTCGGATTAGGCGTTGTTGTCGGGGTCTGTCCGGTATTCTGCGGAGAACCTTACACAGACAGTCGTAGTTGCATGTGATCTGCTACGACCTTTCATTTAGTCGTCTTGGGCTTGCTTGCCCCCTTCAACCGATCTTCCATGTAGTCATCAACTTCAGGTTGTGCAAACTCTCCAACACGCCGATATTTCCCGTCCTTGTATCTGTACACGGTTGTATATTTCCTAGCAGGGCTTGCTAAGCCGACTCCGTGGGTCAGCATGATTTGAAACGGCTCGGTGGCGGGATTAATCCCTGTGCGGAACTGGGGCCGCACCTCCGCCCCAGCGTCGAAGTCACTCTCCTTTTCATTGATCAGTTCAACGACCTTCCCCTTTCGGTAATCAAGCATGTGAAGAAAGGTCGTGCTGCCACCATAGTTCACTTCAATTACCAGTTGCTCGGAGAGATCTCGGAGCGCAAATGTAGAGTACACGCGCTGGACTTCACTAAAGAGAGCCTCATAAACTGACGCCCCGGACGGGTCTAGAATAGTCAGCTTTACTCCGCTTCCCTCATAGTTCGGGTCTTTATCGAACCCCTGAAACATGCACACCAGAGTCTTCTCTTCGTCGGTTTCAACCTGCCACCGATGAATGGCAACGATGCGCTCATCATTGAGTCGCTTGATCAAACTGTCGCTATTAGCTTTCTTGGATGCTGCTGGTGGAGAAGCGAGCTCCTCAGAGCCAGGTTTCTTCCATACCAGGGCCGCGACAAGAGCCGACGCGGCCAACAAGGCAACAAAGAGCGCCTGGAGGTGGTTAATCTTTCCTAATACCATGATTGCCTGCTGTTCGCTCCTAAAGCTGGGGGTTGCATTCAACGCTGTATTGATTTTGCGCATTTCTGTATCGCGTCCGCGTATATTTGAGACCTTGGGGTAAGACCGTTTTCCCTGACACTTTTGGCGCCCTGTTTGTAGGCACCTAAGCCTGAGCGCACATCCCCACCAAATGCATTGACCTGCTGTTGCAAGTAGGTGGTACCGAGGCGCGTGTTTAAGGCAAAGTCATCCCTCAACTGTTTGTTTGTGAATTTCTCTAAGCCCAAACCTCGGGCTGTTGACGGCTTGAGTTGAAACAGCCCCAGCTCACCTCCCAGGCCTACCAAAGCGGTGCCAAGTGTGCTTTCGACCGCCGCGTGGGCTATAAGTAGGGCTAGCGGTTGATTACTTCGATTGTTGTCGCGAATCGTATTTGCGAGCTGTTCTTTAAGGTGGGCCTCAACAATCTTCAGGCAGTCTTGGAACAAACGCTCGGTCTCACCAGGAATGTCAATTTGTCCAGGCTTCTGCGGCCCGCCTCCAATAGGATCACCGGGACCGATTCCGCCACCAATTGGACCGCCGCCACCGCTCCCCCAGAACACACATCGCTGTTCGAACAAAACAATCTCACCGGTACGATCGGTTCCCA
>JBPCNX010000077.1:0-5175 GCA_051000815.1 Pyrinomonadaceae bacterium | reverse complement strand
TTGTTGGTTTTCCAAAACGCGATGCGCGCGAACGCTGGGCATCAGCGGCGCGCATGAACCGCCGGTAGCGACAAGCCTTGCATGAGAGACAAGCTAATTGCGCGTCCGCTGCATGCCTTTGTTAGGCGGCTTCGTTTAGCCATGCCCATTCAACGTCCGCGTTCCAATTTTCAGTCCCACCACTATCGCTGAATGACGTTCGCTACTCTCAGCCATCACTCACACGCGGAGCGTTGCGACCACTCAACTGACAAAAGCTAACTTGTCTTGCACCTCTCCACAGCGTAGCCGCCTAACGATGGCCTTCAGCTGCGGCGCGCGATCGGCATTCAGCGTGAAGGGAAAAAGATTACTTGAGAGACATGCTATCGCGCCGTCAGCTGCAAGGCTTTGTTATGCGGAACTAGCAAGATTCAACGAGCGTCAGACACCTTCGCCTTCATCGTCTCAACTTTGAAAACGGAAAGCTTGTAGCGATATCCGTTCAAATGCCCGTAGCCTTCAGCGCTTGGGCCAGACCACTTACCGAGAAAGACTACCTCCGCTTCGACGGCTCGCCGAAGCCCAGCTGAGCGCCGGGCATCTTCAAAATTGGAGTACGGTTCATAGTCAACCCACGTCCAACTATCTTCGTTACGACACGCAGGATCATACAACGCGCTGTTTTCCATATTGAAGAAATACTTACCCCGCACCCTGACGATCTGATCCGAATGGCGGGCTGAATCACGAACCACATCACAATACTCGGCCACCGGCAAGTTTGAGAAAACAGATAGGTCGGGTTCGGAGCAAGGAACTGAGGTCATCTCGTAGCCAGGAGGACCCGCGCACGGAGGAAGACCAAGAGTCTCAGTGGCGGGGGTGCGATACGCAAACCAAAAAGCAACGGCAGAAACGCTCACCAAGAAGATGAAGACACCCACACCTAACTTGAAGATTGATCGCCGCATAGGACCTCAAATGATTTGGACGCCAGCCAATCAAGATTGTTCCGCATAACGCTGGCCTTCAGCTGCGGCGCGCGATCAGCATCCGACCTGGTGGAATAATGCTACTTGAGAGCCACGCTATCGCGCCGTCAGCTGCAAGGCTTTGTTCGGCGCGCCGCAGCTTCACATATCAAGTTTATCCTTACGTTTTGTCTGGTGACGGTGGTGTATCTTCGAGGATTTTCTTTGAGCACAATATCGAACCTCGTGCTCTTGCCCACTTCCACCATCAGCTCTTTGTGCTGGAATTTCCGAAAGCCGGAAAACTTGACAGTTAGCCGATACAGCCCCACCGGCAGATCAATCTCATACCAACCATTGCTATCAGACTCAACCTTGCGCTTAAACTTCTTTCCGCTAACTCTACTCTCGAAAACTATTGAGACCCCTTGAACAGCAGCGTCGTGGGTATCTTTGACTATGCCGTTCACTTTACCCGCGGAATCCTGCACGGGATTCTGCATTTGGGCAGAAAATGTACCTTGGCATATCACGGTCGCCATTGCGAAGCCAGCTATAATTCTGATGATCGCTTTCATCTGCATTCTTTTCTAAACTTAACCGCTAGCGCCGAACGATGGCCTTCAGCTGCGGCGCGCGATCAGCATTCAAGCTGAAGGGAACGATGTTACTTGAGAAGCACGCTGTCGCGCCGTCAGCTGCAAGGCTTATAGGTTAACGCGGTTCCTTTTACCCCTTTGTAGGCCGGCTTTTGTGCTTTAGGGTTTGCAGCGGTGGAAAGGAACATGCGGAGTGGGTGTGACGAATCTGCAAGCTGCAGCGTAAGGGATGCTCTGAAGAAGTCCCCCAGACGCTTATAACAAGTCTTTCGCACACCCGCTCTCCGCTTTGGCCCAATAACGAATCCTCAGATGATGTCGCACTTGAGCGGCTCCACTATAAGTCTTTCGCCGGGCTGAAGAAAAGCATGTTTGTGGTCTCAAACGTTTGCTAACTGCAGCTCGCGGAGGAAATGATGAGAGAATATGCAGCTTGCCTGGGCATAGACTGGGCCGACAAAAAGCATGACCTTTGTTTGTTCGATGCGGCCAGCGGGAAGAAGACCAAACAGGTGTTGCCGCACACGCCACAAGCGATCGCCGAGTACTTCACCAACCTGCGCGCAGGTTATCCCAATCAACAGATTGCCGTGGGCCTCGAGCAGTCGCGTGGTCCCTTGTTGTTCGCCCTTTTGCAGTACGACTTTCTGGTCATCTATCCCATCAACCCCACCACCCTGGCTAAGTATCGCGAAGCCTTCTCGCCCTCGCGGGCCAAGGACGATCCCAGCGACGCGGAATACGCGGCCGAGTTGGTCATGCAACATCGCGAACGGCTCAAGGCCTGGCACCCGGACGGCACTCAGACCCGCACCCTGCGCTATTTGGTGGAACACCGGCGGCGGATCATTGGGGATCGCACGCGTCTCAGTAACCGCATGACCTCGCTGCTGAAATGCTACTTTCCTCAGGTATTGTCCTGGTTTCCTGACCTCAGCACGGTGCTGGTCTGCGACTTCCTGCTACGCTGGCCGGCTCTGGAAACTCTGCGCGGAGTAAAGCGTACCACCCTGCTCAACTTCTTTCGCGCCCACCACTCCGTCCGCTCCGATACGCTGGAGAAAAGACTCTCAGCCATCAAAGAGAGTGTGCCCCTCACCACTGACCGCGCCATCATCAACTCTTCGGTGTTGATGATCACAGCGCTGGCGTCGCAGATGAAGTCCACCATCGAGGCCGTACGCCAGTTTGCTCGGGAAATTGAAAAACTGTGTGCGGCCCATCCCGACTTCCCCTTGTTCCAGTCGTTGCCAGGCGCCGGTGAAGTCTACGCTTCACGACTGCTGGCAGTGATGGGCACCCAACGGGACCGATGGACCACGGCCCAGGAGCTGGCCTGCTTATCAGGCATTGCTCCCGTCATGGAGCGCAGTGGCCAGAGCGTCTGGATCCGCTGGCGTTACTTCTGTCCCAAGTTCATGCGGCAGAGCTTTCACGAATACGCCGGCGAGTCGGTGAAGCATTCCTTCTGGGCCAGGGCCTACTACGAACAACAGCTCGCCAAAGGCAAAAGCCGCCAGGCTGCTGTCAGAGCCTTAGCTTACAAATGGATCAGGATCATCTGGAAGTGCTGGCAAACCAGCACACCATACAGTGAGTGAAGTATCTGGAGAGCTTACGCAAGAAGGGCTCACCACTGCTGGCTTACGCAGTGACGAACCCCTCTTAGTCTCTAAAAACGTCTTGACTTGTCGCCCTCAGATGGCTTGTTAGATGCGGCGGATGCGATCGATTACTTCGATCGCCTCACGTACCTCGGGACTAAACTGCGCCAACTCCTCCTCGGTCAACAGCCCCTCGGCGTTAATATTGGCGAGGAGGATGAATGCACTTGAGCGGCGTGGATCATTGAAAGCGCTCGCCATTGTTTTATCGTGGCGCCGGAGCAGCGCATAGACTTTAAGGTAACAGTCGTGATAGCCAGCGGAGCAATCAGCCGTGGCTGAGCGAACTTCTTCGAGTACCCGCTGACAAAAACGTTCCAGAGCAAGGCCATGCAACCGCCGAAACAACTTCCAATCAGATTCTTTGATTTCACGAGCCATAACACTAAGACCACGACTCTATTTGTACTTCAAATCCCTCCGCGTCGGCGTCACAGGCTTCGCCGCCTTAGCCGCAAGGCTTACATCGTCGTTTGTGAACACCGCGAAAAGGAACGGCTGTGATTCGAGGAAGTGGGCCAGGTCGCGCAACGTCAGACCAAGATACGACAGCCGCTCCTCATCGACGAAGATCTGGCAGTTTTCCGGTTCGAAGGACGCAATCAGCTGCCTCGCCCCTGGGTCAAACTTCTCGTGCAACAGGTCTATAATCGCCGGCGCAAAGTGCCGGCGGTCCGGTGACAATGGCTCCGACGGCATGCCATGATCCGCGGTCACCGCGAGGAGATAATCATCGCCAACCTTTGCCTCTAGCGCACTCAGCATCCGCGCCAAGTGACGGTCCATCTCGCCGAGCGTGACGCGGAGCTCGTTCGAATCTGGACCGTACTTGTGGCCCACAAAGTCCGCGCCTTTGTAGTTCAGCAGAATAAGATCCGCAACGTTATCCTCGCCCACGGGCTCGTGCTCGAACATCGCGATCATCGCATCGGCTTCGAATGCTGGAAACAGAGCCGAATAGCGCACAGCAGCGGCCGAGTCGATTCTGTGACGCATCCATTCCCCGCTAGCCGACCACAGTGTTCTCGCGTTTCGATCCTTCAGATATGCGGGCAACCGGAAACAGTCGGGGTTCGTGTTCCAATTCCCCGTCTGCTGATCGTAGCTTGCGAGCACGACTGGCGCTCCATTCAACTGACACGCTCCGCGCCCCGCGAGCGGCGTCGCCGCTCGGTCGATGCTGCCCTGCACCAGTATGATCGCGCGGCCAGTCGTCGCGATCTGCCAGACGTCTGCCAGCGTCAATGCCATCAGATCTTGCGGCATTCCTCCAGCAAATAGGTCGTGGCGCCGGCGGTGCATGCGGTCGTACACGCTGACGCCTGTGATTCCGTGCACGCGAGGATCGGTTCCCGTCGAGATGGTCGAGTGCCCAACGGCAGTGTTCGTCGGGAGAAAGTTAACCCGCGCCTGAGTGAACCAGGCGCTGCGCCGGCGGAGGGCGGTGAGCGTTGGCATGGACCCGGCGTAACGATCGAAGTAATCCCGGCGCATGCCATCCAGGACGAGCAGCATGACCACTCGCGGTCGAGCAAAGCCTGTCCGCAAAACCGGCAATACACGGCCTGTGGCGGTCGCGGGCATCTGCACACCAAGCGCGGCCGCAAGCGTTGGCGCAACGTCCTGCTGCACAGCCCGCATCGAGTACAGTCCCGTTCTCACGGCAGGGCCCGCAAACATCAGCGGAATCGAGACGTCATACGCCCACGGCGAGCCGTGCATATAGGCCACGTCCGGGTCGGGTCGCGTGATGAAGTCGCCTTCACGTGGCACGATCAGGAGTTGGCCGGTTCGTCCAGGAAAGTATGCCCGAGCGAACATCTCGAGGAAGTGCTGTCGCGCCGCAAGGGCGGCGGCATCGGCCGGCGCCGTACGCCGGATTCGAGGCGCGTCGCTCCCAGAAGATCGCTTGACCTGCTGGCCCGAAACCGTCCAAGCCATCGCGACTAGGGTCAGGGC
>JBPCNX010000076.1:0-34642 GCA_051000815.1 Pyrinomonadaceae bacterium | reverse complement strand
AGATGTTGACCTTCATGGATCAGCCAGAACGTTGCGCGGCGTAGTTCATCGCTCATTTTCAATAGTCGGAGAGTGACGAAATAATCTGTTACTTCGCTGTTCAGCCAAACACCACTGCGGCAAACCTGGTTTTCACACAGCCTCGGTAGTCGGTGGGCCGGTGCGAGCGCTCACACCTCGCGGTGTAATGATTCATTACTCGAAACTCGGGATGTTGGGCGCGATGTCGCAGGAATTGAGGTCTGCTTAATCGAAACCTCGCCAAACGCCAATCCTCGACAATCACTCTGTAAGTATTTCGCAAAGCCGCGCGAAGTTTATATTCCCGCCTGAAACGATACATACCACTTTACCCCCGCCAGCTCTTCCCGCTAAGGCGCACGCAAGAGCACATGCTCCTGCTCCCTCTGCGATTATGCGGTTGCGTTCAGCCATGAGTCGTAATGCAGATTTCACTTCGTCCAATTCCGCAACGAGCGAGCCATCAATCAACTGTTGCGCGCGATTGAGCATTTGCGGAAATACAACCTTCGCGCCGATGCCATCTACGAACGATGGTTGGTAATCCACCGCTTGCGGCGTTCCAGATGCAAGTGAGACAACGAGAGGGGCTGCCGTCGCTACTTCGGCTGCGTATATCCTGCACTTCGAATTCAGGGCACGCATAGCGGCCGCAATCCCGCATGTAAGCCCACCACCGCCCCAGGGAACCACAACCGCATCAACCTCCGGGCAGTCTTCCATGATCTCCAAAGCAATCGTGCCATTGCCGGCCATCACATTCAGATCGTCAAACGCATGGATGAAAGTTGCTTCGACCCCGGGAAAAGCGCGCGTTTCAAACGCCCTCCACCACTCTTCAAACGGGACCTTGATGACGCGTCCGCCGAGTCGCTCGATTGCATTGATCTTAGTATCCGGCGCGGTCTCTGGTGCGATCACCGTGCAGGGAATACCAAGCTCGCGTGCACGCCACGCAACACCCTGGGCCATGTTTCCTGCCGATGCCGTTAGTACTCCCCGCGACAACGTCTCCGGCGTCAAGTTTCCCATGGCGTTCGTTGCGCCACGGATTTTGAACGATCCTATCGGCTGAAGGTTTTCGAGCTTAAGGTAAGTCTCGGCGGGTGCTTCCCTGGCGTTGAGCCGAACCAACGGGGTGCGAATCGCTGAATTCGCAATCATTCGTCGTGCGTCGTGGATTTGCGCAAGGGACGGAAGGGGGTCATTTTCCTGTGGCATTTGGAATTACTCATTTTTCATTTGGGTTGCAAGCTGAAGTGCTCGCGTAATCGGTCCACCCGCTACGCGTGGTGGTACTGACCTCACCGGGACGCGACCCGACCGGATTCAGCGATTTGACTACAGATTGGTGATACTGGCCACTAAATAACACAAACTTACACGAATCATATCGCTGCTCAGTCGGACGCAATTAAGCGCTGTAACCCAAATGGAAAATGAGAAATGATATATGGAAAATCTTTCTTTGTCTTAGAACGAAACCCAAGTTCCGACTTTCAGTTCCCTCGCCTTGCGGTACAAATGTTCCGCCGCGAAAAGATCCTCAATAGCGAGGCCTAGTGATTTGAAACAGGTAATCTCCTCCAGTGATGTCCGGCCTGCTTTATCTCCCTTAAGAACTTCGCCAACTTCAGCACGAACGTGATTGGGGCCGATTACCCCTTCACGCGCTGCGAAGATGTAGTCGCCGGCCTCGTTGATAGTTGATTCCGTACGGTCCACAAACAGGCTCGCTGCCGCCATTGTCTCGCTGTCTACCTCGCGCGTCTTTGGAGTGCTCGAACCCACGAGATTCAAGTGAGCGCCGGCTGAGATCCATTCGCGCCTCACGATTGGCTCGACTGCGGTTGTCGCAGAGACAATCAAGTCTGCGCCCTCTAAAGCCTCCTCAACAGTCTCAACTGCTTCAAGCGGGAACGGGAAGTCTGGCTTCATCTCTTCAGCAAACTTTTGCGCGTGTTCAATGTGCCGGCTCACTATGCGGCAACGCTTGATCAAACGAACCTCAGACATCGCTACTAAATGTGAGCGAGCCTGCACACCGGAACCGAGTATCGCGAGATTGCTGGCATCTGCACGGGCGAGCAAGTCTGTAGCCACACCCGAGACAGCTGCTGTGCGAATAGCGGTGATGGCTGAAGCACTCATCATGGCCAGCAGCTCACCGGTCTCCGCGCTAAAAAGCAGCACAGCTCCCTGATGTGAATCCAAACCCTTAATTGGATTTCCAGGGAACACGCATATCGCTTTCAACCCAAAGGCGGCGCGATCGCCAGACATATAAGCCGGCATTAATCCCATCACGCCTTTGGCGTCAGGTGGCCGGACGATTGTTCTTAACGGCTGGTGAACCTTTCCGGCGGCGAGCGCGACCAAGCCATCACGCATGAGGGGGATGCATTCTTTGATCGGAAGGAGATCTACAACTTCCCCATGACTCAGGACGAGAGTTTTCATTACTGTCTTCAATAACCGATCGTGGTCAGGTAAGTAAATAGGTCGACGTGAGGTTGTGACGATAAATGTCGCGGAGTTAATCGAGCTACGAAATACACGGCGCCTGGGGCAGCAGTGCTCGTATCGTCTGAGAACCTTCGGCGCGGTTCGAAAGGGCGGATCTCGACTTAACAATTTCAGGTGTGAGGCGGCGACAGAGTCCCCTTCCTGACCTGCAAATTGCCGTAAGCCTGTTTCTCTGAACCGCAACTGGCTGAGCAACCGGGCCGCTAGCCCGTTCTGACTCTCCTGGGCTTCGCCTTACTTACCGCCTTGAGTTTCGTAGCGGACTTTTTAGACCTTGGTTTGGCTTTCTTACCTTTTGGTTCGCTCACCGTAAGTAGCTCTCGTTGTAAACCCGAAAGGTCTATTCCAAACGCCTCCTTCAACTGGCCGGCCACAATCGGAACCAGAATGGTCCCGGTTAAGGCGGGGATGCTTATACCCTGCTTTGCAAGCTCATTGGTAAATTTCTCACCCAGGTTGCCGAGGTACGGAAGGAGTTGATCGTCACTCTTCGTGCCGCTATACGCGCCAGAGATACTGTTGCCCACTACATATCCCACGGAGAGAGCTCCAACCATCCAGGCGACAGGATGTTTACGAAACTGCTCCCGCCAATCGAACGTGTCGCTGATGTTTTGCTTGATCGATTCGTACTCGTCAGCTACCGCTTCCTTGATGTCCATCACGGTGTTTGCTATCGATTCGCGCGACTCCCCCATCTTTCTTTCCAACTCATCTTTTGCTCGTCAACATCGTCCTCAATGACATTTGTTTTTCTTTTGGTCTGTGCGGTCGCCATCTTTTTCCCTCCTTGCTAATGAACTTCCTGATCTCTTGCGGATGGCTTAGGACACACGTTTCCTAGCCGTTCAGTGTACCGCTTCGAAACAATCGATTTCCTTTTCGGCCAAGCTGCAACCGCAATGCCTTACCAAGTGAAGTCAACCTCGGGGATAAGAGCGGCCGGAAGCCCGGGCAAGTGTTAGACGTTCGAGGACCGCTATGGTTACGGTCGGGCTCGCGCGAACAGTTCAAGAGCCAACTGGCCTGCGATCCTCTAACAATACGAAGGGACACGAACAAGAATGAAGGTGAAACCCACCTGGGGGACGTCATTATTACCAGAAACATTCCGGCTCGAAAGCAGCGGTAAGCCAGTCGAGGCGCAACGACTGACCTAACATCCGACTCCTAGCTGTTTTCAGAACATTTCTATCCAGCGCGCTCTCCCGTTCGTTCTCTTATCGAACGACGAAAGCTCGTTTTTCCCGTTCCAACGTCGGCACTGAGTTTGCTCGGTTCCTCCGGCTTAGTAACGACATTCTGCGAAAACCGACACCCAGGGGGAATCCATGAAAAGCGATACTTTCAGCACTAGTCACGCAACCGAATTGCTGTATCAGGCTCTTGAAACAGAGAAGGGCGGCGTTCAGATCTACACGACCGCGTTGCGCTGCGCCTTAAACGAGGATTTGAGAGAGGAATGGCAGAAATACCTCGAGCAGACAAAGACACACGTACAGGTTGTTTCCGACATCCTTAAGAGTTTTAATCTTGATCTCGAGACCGAAACGCCTGGGCGAAAGATTGTGCGTCACATCGGTGATTCTCTCGTGCAAGCAATGGAAATGGCACTGCGTGGGCCGGACCTTGCAGCCGCACAGATTGTCGCGGCGGAATGCGTGACACTTGCGGAAACCAAGGATCATCTCAATTGGGAACTGATTGGTGAAATTGCGAAGAGCTCGAGCGGCAACGAAGCAGCGTTATTGAAGGATGCGCACGATCAGGTGGAACAAGAAGAAGATGAGCACCTCTATCACACAAGCGGATGGACGCGCGAGCTTTGGATCGAAGCACTCGGAATGCCAGCCGTCTTGCCGCCTCCTGAAGAGGAACAGGACGTAGACACCGCTATTGAAGCAGCGCAGGCAAAGAAGTCGCGCGCTACAAAAGCCTAGACGGCTTTTTAAAGAGTGCGAAGCGGGATCGCGGGCGTCCCGCCCGCAGTGAGCGCGTAGCGCGAAAACTGTTTTTGAGAACAAATTAACTCGCGCCTGGCGGCGCGTTGCGGGCGAGACGCCCGCGATTCGAAACAGCTTAGGAGTGAAAGATGAGTACACGAAAAACGATCAAGGGAAAAGACAAAGGACCGGCAAAGAAGGTCGCGAACAAAGTTCAGGCGCAGCAAGCCGAAGCGCGTAGGAATGCCAAAACAGATTCGGGAAATAACGATGCGAAGATCAACGACCTGCAGAAGAACACTGAAGACAGCGCTGGAGAGTTTCTAACAACGAACCATGGCGTCCGCATCAACGACAATCAGAACTCACTCAAAGCGGGCGAGCGCGGCGCGACCTTACTTGAAGACTTCATTCTTCGCGAGAAGATTACCCACTTCGATCACGAACGCATTCCTGAAAGGGTGGTTCATGCGCGCGGCTCGGCGGCTCACGGTTATTTTCAGGTTTACGAGTCGATGGCTCAATACACGAAGGCGGGATTTCTTCAGGACGCTTCCCTTAAGACACCAGTATTCGTGCGCTTTTCGACCGTAGCCGGCTCACGTGGCTCGACCGATCTAGCGCGCGATGTGCGTGGTTTTGCAGTCAAGTTTTACACCCAGGAAGGAAACTTCGACATCGTCGGCAACAACATCCCAGTTTTCTTTATTCAGGATGCGATGAAATTTCCTGATCTGGTGCATGCCGTCAAGCCGGAGCCTCACAACGAAATACCGCAGGCGGCTTCGGCGCATGACACGTTCTGGGATTTCATCTCTCTGATGCCGGAATCCATGCACATGATCATGTGGGTGATGTCGGATCGAGCGATCCCAAGGAGCCTTCGGATGATGGAAGGTTTCGGCGTTCATACTTTCAGGTTCATCAACGAAAAAAATAAAGCGCGCTTTGTGAAGTTTCACTGGAAGCCGTTGCTTGGTCTGCACGCGGTCGTTTGGGACGAGGCGCAGAAGATCTCGGGGAAAGATCCCGACTTTCATCGCCGTGATCTTTGGGAAGCGATTGAAAACGGCGATTTTCCTGAGTGGGAACTAGGAGTGCAGATTGTAGAAGAGAAGGATGAGCACAGCTTTGATTTTGATCTACTCGACCCAACGAAAATTATTCCCGAAGAAATTGTGCCCGTCCGTCGCATCGGCAAGCTCACGCTAAATCGCAATCCTGACAACTTTTTTGCTGAGACGGAGCAGGTAGCTTTTCACGTCGGCAACATCGTCCCGGGGATTGATTTCACCAACGATCCGCTGATGCAGGGCCGACTCTTCTCGTACACGGATACGCAGCTGATTCGTCTCGGCGGCCCAAACTTCCATGAGATTCCGATCAATCGACCTGTTGCGCCGGTTCACAATAACCAGCGCGATGGCTACATGCGCCAGACGGTAAATCGAGGCCAGACCAGTTATGAGCCAAACACCTTGAGAGGCGGCTGCCCGTTTCAAGCTGGCGTGGATATGGGCGGCTTCACCAGTTATGCCGAAAGAATTGACGCTCAGAAAGTTCGGGCGCGCAGTGCAAGTTTCTTCGACCACTTCAGCCAGGCGACCTTGTTTTTCAATAGTCAGTCTGAGCCGGAGAAAGGGCACATTATCCGGGCGCTGCGATTTGAATTAGGAAAGGTTGAGACGCCGGCGATCAGAGAGCGAATGCTGGCGCTGTTAGCGCAGGTGGACAACGGTCTCGCTAATAGCGTGGCGGAAGGCCTCGGATTAACTGTGCCGGCGAAACTCGATAAGCCAATGAACATGAGTGTCCCGGCTGACGGCGATCCGCGGAAGTTTCAACCAAAGCGCGTGTCACAGTCGATCGAAACTTCTCCGGCCTTGAGCATGGTCGAGAATCCCAATTTTCCAAACGACACCATCAAAACACGCAAGATAGCCGTGCTGCTGGGGGATGGGTTTGATGACGCGGCGGTGGCCGAGATGAATAAGGCGCTTCTTACGGCTGGTGCAACACCAAAGACAGTGGCGCCTCGGCTTGGAGTTGTAACCGGAGCCAATGGCGAGTCGTTGAAGGTAGACTTCAGTTTTCTCACCGCCTCTTCTGTTTTGTTTGACGCCGCATACGTTCCTGGAGGAGATGCCAGTATCGAAGCTCTCAAACGATGTGAGGGATCTAATGAGTTCGTAGAGGAGGCCTTTAAGCACTGCAAGGCAATCGCAGCAAGCGGCTCGGGCGTCGGATTTATAGCTCAATCACTGCGCGAGAAATTTAGCGAATCAAATACCACTGGCAAGCTTGTCGCCGCAATAGCAGGCGTGGTTACAAGTCGGGGAGCGGTAACCGCAAACTTCACGGCGGAATTCATCAAGGCCGTTGCTCAGCATCGACATTGGGAACGAGAAAACAGTACGGAATAGACGCCAAATCAAGTCGTTCTCGAAGCTGGTCGCACGTCCTGAGGCAGTCATCGGATCCAGGCTGGCCTTTGCTCTTCATAGGCTGCGATGTCCCCTTCGTGACTCAGTGTCAAACCTACGTCGTCCAGACCTGCCATCAGACACTCACGTTGGAAATCATCTATGGCAAAGGTGGTGGAGAAGTTTTCAGCACCAGCGATAACTCTCTGTTCAAGATCGACAGTCAGTCTATAACCCTCGATGTCTCGCGCTCGTTGAAGAATGGTAGCTACCTCCGAGTCCTTCAACGCGACTGTAAGCAAACCATTCTTGAGACAGTTGTTAGCGAAGATATCGGCAAATGAGGGCGCGATGATGGCCCGAAAACCATAATCAGCCAGTGCCCATGGCGCGTGCTCGCGCGATGAGCCGCAGCCAAAGTTCTTTCCGGTTACCAGAATCGATGCCCCTTTATATTTCGGATCATTCAAGGGGAACGAGGGATCAACTTCGCCGTTGGGGAGACGCCGCCAGTCGTAAAATAGGAATTCACCAAAACCCGTGCGCTCGATGCGCTTGAGAAACTGTTTTGGAATAATCTGATCCGTGTCGACGTTAGCTCGATCAAGCGGCGCAATCAGACCGGTGTGGACGCGGAAAGGAATCATGTTCGTGAATAGTGAGACGTCAATCGTAAGGCCAGGAAGTTAAGAACGTGAGTCAAGAAATCTTTGGACACGATTCACGATTCACCGTCTTTGAATTGCCATTTTCGAATATCTGTAAAGTGTCCGGTAATTGCCGCTGCGGCGGCCATAGCAGGGCTAACAAGATGCGTACGTCCGCCACGACCTTGTCTTCCTTCAAAGTTGCGATTGCTGGTGGAGGCGCAACGCTCACCGGGCTGCAGGATGTCTGGATTCATGCCCAGGCACATTGAGCAACCGGCTTCGCGCCATTCAAAGCCGGCTTCGCGGAAAATGTGATCCAGACCTTCGCGTTCCGCGGCACGCTTCACGGTCTGTGACCCGGGTACAACCATTGCGAGAACGGAATCGCCTACTCGATATCCCTTAACCACCCTCGCTGCGGCCCGCAAGTCCTCGAGTCGGGCATTGGTGCAGGAACCGATAAAGACCCGGTCGATCTGGATATCTTCAATTCGGGTACGCGGCGTCAAGGCCATGTATTCCAGTGCTCGCTGAGCCGCAAAGCGATCAGCATCGCTTTTTGTTTCGCCGGGATCGGGGACCACACCAGATACCGGCACCACCATACCCGGATTAGTCCCCCAGGTTACATGCGGCTCCATCTCGCTCGCGTCTATATGAACTACGCGATCGAATCCGGCGTCCGGATCGCTCGAAAGTGTCTGCCAGTATCTCAACGCTTCTTCCCAGTTTGCGCCGGTGGGCGCAAATCGGCGGTTTTTCACGTAGGCAAACGTTGTTTCGTCCGGAGCGATCATTCCCGCTCTCGCTCCTGCTTCGATACTCATGTTGCAGAGCGTCATTCGGCTTTCCATCGAAAGGGCACGCACCGCTTCCCCGGCGTATTCGATCACGTAACCCGTCGCTCCATCCGTGCCGATGGCGCCAACGATCCCGAGCGCAAGGTCTTTCGCAGTTACTCCCTCCGGAAGCGCTCCGCGTATTTCAACAAGCATTGTCCTCGGTTTGTTTTGTGGCAAACATTGAGTCGCCAGAACGTGTTCGACCTCGCTGGTGCCAATCCCAAACGCCAGCGCGCCAAATGCTCCATGCGTACTTGTATGACTGTCGCCACAGACAATCGTCATTCCAGGTTGGGTCAGTCCAAGCTCCGGCCCGATCACGTGCACGATTCCTTGTTCAGCAGAGTTGATATCAAACAGGCGAATCTTGAACTCTTCGCAGTTGCGACGCAGGGCCTCAATCTGCTTAGCAGCTACCGGATCGCCGATCGGCGCCGTGCGATCGGTGGTGGGGACGTTGTGGTCCACCGTAGCCACGGTGAGATCCGGCCGGCGCACTTGATGGCGGTTGGCGCGTAATGCTTCAAATGCTTGGGGCGAAGTGACCTCGTGAACGAGATGTAAATCGATGTAGAGAAGCGTAGGCTGGCCAGTGGATCTTCGCACAACATGCGCGTCCCAAAGTTTTTCAAAAAGAGTACGCGGCTTAGACATTAACTCGACTTGCATTGTTTAGAAGCGGCTTGTTGCCCGCCGGCTCACGTAGTTTGCGTGCCCGTCGAAAGGTCTTGATTTAAGATTGATTGCGGCGAGCAAGGCTGGCCTCTAAGAGGAACTAAACCGCATGATAAGCGTGCCGCAGGTCGGCGACCTCAGCCAGAGCATCAGTGACCAACTTACCTACTTCGGAGGTTGAGGCTATGTAACTACCCTTTTCTGAATTAATGTCGGGAGTGCGGTATCCAGCTTTTAACACCAGCCGAATCGCCTCTTCAACGTTGTCGGCCTCCTGCTCAAGCTTTCCACTGTAACGCAACAACAAGGCGGCCGAGGCAATAGCGCCAAAAGGGTTCGCAATCCCCTGCCCCGCAATGTCGGGGGCCGAGCCATGCACCGGCTCGTAGCATCCAACTTCGCCGCCTATGCTGGCTGATCCAAGCATACCAATTGATCCGGTAATGACCGCAGCTTCGTCAGAAAGGATGTCGCCGAAAAGATTCTCGGTCAGTAACACGTCAAACCGCCTTGGATTTCTAATCAAGTGCATTGCGCACGCATCGACGTATAGGTGATCGAGCGTCACCTTAGGATAATCAAGCGCGACTTGCGATACAATTCGTCTCCAAAGACCAGATGTTTCTAATACATTTGCCTTGTCAACCGAAGTAACTCTCCTCTGTCGCTGCGAGGCGACTTCAAAAGCAATGCGCGCAACGCGTTCGATCTCCTTTACCGAATAACTCATTGTGTTGGTCGCCACGGTGTTTCCGTTTTCACCACAAATGCCGCGCGGCTCGCCAAAGTAGAGGCCTCCAAGTAGCTCACGAACAATTAAGATATCGGTTCCCGCGGCGACCTCAGGTCGTAAGGGAGACGCTGCGACAATTGATTCGTAGGAGATCGCCGGACGCAGGTTTGCATAATTGCCAAGAGCGCGTCGTAAAAGCAGCAAGCCGCCTTCAGGACGCTGGTGCGGGGGCAAATCGTCAAACTCCGGTGCACCAACGGCGCCCAGCAGCACGGCGTCAGCGGCCAGACAGGCGTCTAGAGTGGTGCTCGGCAAAGGAGAGCCGGTTTGCTTAATCGCGGCGCCTCCAATCGGCCTATGAACAAATTTGAATTTGTGATTGTCTATCGAGGCGACAGCAGCCAGGACGCTCACGGCTTCGCGAGTCACTTCAGGGCCGACTCCATCACCTTCCAGAACAGCGATCGTTAATTGCATGTTACGCCTTCACTTCGCGTCGTGGCGGCAGTGTTTAGAACTTGAAGCACTTTCCCTGTTATCGAGCAGAATCTCTCTACCTTTACGTGTAACTGGAAGCGTGTCTCCATCGATTAACTTCCGCTCCGGGCTCGCCAGGCTGCTCACTCTTTCGCGAGCCGGCCGCGAGCAGCGCGATCAGATCTTGATCGTATATGTGTTTTTTGCGATCAGCCAGTTCACTAAAAAGTCCATATGCGGCAGTGACCTCATCCGGCGCCAAGGAATATCCCAACTCGTCATAGCGTAAGGCCAAGGCATGCCGTCCCGAGTGCTTACCCAAAACCAGCTTGCTGGTCGGCACACCCACAGACTCCGGCGTCATAATTTCATAGCAAAGCGGGTTGCTCATTACCCCATGTTGATGTATGCCAGCCTCATGTGCGAAAGCGTTACGCCCAACGATGGCCTTGTTCGGTTGTACTGAAAAACCGATGATTGCCGAAAGTAACTGGCTGGTCGGATAGATTTGCTGCGTGTCGATTGAAATCTCATACGGAAGCTGGTCGGAGCGCACCCTAATCGCCATAACAATTTCTTCAAGCGAAGCGTTCCCTGCCCGTTCACCAATGCCATTGATGGTGCATTCCACCTGGCGCGCGCCGGCACCAATGGCGGCGAGACTATTGGCTACCGCCAATCCAAGATCGTTGTGGCAGTGGACGCTAATCTGACGTTCCGATCTCCGACGACGCGATCACGAATTGTTTCCACCAGTCTGGAAAACTCCGTGGGCATTGTGTAACCGACCGTGTCAGGAATGTTTAGGATCTTAGCGCCTTCGTCGACGGCTACAGCTAAAACTTCACACAAGTAATCAACGTCACTGCGAGTCGCGTCCTCCGCCGAGAATTCGACTTCCTCAGCGTAATCGCTTGCCAGCGATACGGCGCGTCGCGTCATCTTGAGCACGTCCGCACGGGTCTTTTTTAGTTTGTATTCGAGATGAAGATCCGAGGTAGCAACAAACGTGTGAATGCGCGGATGAGCCGCCTCTTGCAACGCGGCTGCGGCTTTCAAAACGTCCTGCTCAGAGGTACGGCAAAGTGCCGCGACCGTCACCGTGCGGCATTCCCTGGCCACGGCCCTGACGGCCGCATAATCCCCTTCTGAGGCAATGGGGAACCCGGCTTCAATGATATCCACCCCCAGACTTTCGAGTTGGCGCGCCATACGCACCTTTTCATCCAGATCCATCGAGCACCCCGGCGACTGCTCGCCATCGCGCAAGGTCGTGTCGAAAATAGATATCTTCGCAGCCGTCATATCTCGTCTCCTTCCAGCGAAAGCCCCGATGGTAGTGGCGAGGACTAGTAAAGTCAAAGTTATAATCTTTATGAAAACATAATATCACGTGATATCATACGTTGCGCTTGTGGGGTGATAAGGCCTAACCCGAGCCAATCCCGTTTGTTGCGCGGTTTCAAGCCAAATGGCGGCCTGGAATTCGGTAAGAAAGTGAAGTTAGTGAGACTTTCGAGAGGTGACCGGTGGACCTTAACCAACTTGAAGTGTTAGTGGCGGTCGCACAGGAGAAGAGTTTTTCGCGCGCCGCTGAGACCCTGCATCGTACGCAGCCCGCAATAAGTCAGGCAATTAGCCGGCTGGAGAACGAGATCGGTGAAGTGCTCTTAGATCGCTCTTCGAAAGATGGAACGCTGACCGCTGCAGGTCGAGTGCTTTTTGATGTCGCACAGCAAATGTTGAATATGCGCCAGCACGCGCATACAGCTATCCGCGAGTTAAAGGATCTTCATCGAGGCAAACTTAACTTAAGCGCCAACGAATACACAGTGATGTATCTGTTGCCCGTACTTCCGGTGTTCCGAGCCCGCCATCCCCATATCAAAGTTGAAGTCAGAAGGAGTTTGGCAAGTCGCATTCCCTCGGAAATCCTGGGGCGCGACGCTGAGATTGGAATTGTATCTTTCAAGCCGGCCGACAAAGCGATTGCCGCGATACCCGTCTTAACTGATGAATTGTCGTTGATTGTGGCTCCCGATCACCCGCTGGCGCAGAAAAAGGTTGTTTCGGTGCGCGAGCTGGGCGCCGAATCGTTCATAGCGCACAATGTGCCTTCACCATATCGTGAGCGCGTCATTCGGACGTTTGAAAAGCACAAGACGCCGTTGAATATTTCCATGGAGCTGCCGACTCTGGAGTCAATCAAGAGATTCGTTGAACAAGGGATGGGCGTGGCGCTCGTGCCGCGATTAGCGGCCCAAACTGAGATCGCTCGCGGGCAGGTTATGGCCCTGACGGTACGCGAAATGAAATCGGAGCGCCGTCTCCACCTGGTCTATCGTAAGGGCGCAACCCTTTCACACGCCGCTTGCGCTTTTTTACAACTAACGCGGGAGATGCAAAAGCGTGTCGAAGCGAGAAATGGCAAGCCTCAAGCTTAGAGCATAATTGTAGGATTTGGATCCCACACCCTTTCGCAGAATCGAAGGCCTGCCCCATTTCCGCGCTTTTCAGCAATCCCCGATTTCCGCACTGCCCGTAAGTTCGCACCGCTCGCCCGGAACCTTCGGTCTCTGTCCAGCGAACACAACGCACACCTTGGCGCGGCGCCGTCCAGTCTCATCTTTCCGAGTCCCATGCGGGCAGCACGGAATTGTCAGGATTCTTGTTTCATTTGCCTCAGGTTCTGTCTTAGTATGCGGAGCGCCACTCACAGTCTCTTCCGGAGGCGCCAATGGCTTCGAGAAAAGTTCACAAAGAAAAGCACCATGACCTTTTCGAATCTTTCCATGTAAATCCAAATGCGTGGACGCAGGACCCGCGGATTGACAAGATTGTTAACGACCTGATCAACCCCAAAGGTCGCGATCGCATTCCTGGCGTGGCCGTAGTGGTCAGGAAGAACCAACAAGTCGTGCACCTGAGCTGTTACGGGTATGCGAATCTTGAAACCGGGGCGAAAGTAACCCCCGAGACTATTTTTGATCTGGGTTCGTTGTCCAAGCAGTTCACCGCCATCGCCGCCTTCGATCTTCTTGCCAAGAACAAGCTCAACCTTAATGATCATCTCTCGAAGTTCTTCAAAGGCTTTCCACGCTACGCCGACTCCATAACGGTCGAGGATTTGATCCACCACACGTCCGCCCTCCCGGCGTACACCGACATTTATGTGGCCGCTAGGCTTGATGCTGAAGATTGGTACGAACAGGCCATGGCAAAGCCCGATAATTGGTATCCAAGGATGCCGAATAGAAAAAGGAAGCAACTTACAAACAAGGACGTACTGGAGTGGATAGCAGCGCAGAAACTACTGCCCCGCGATCCCGACACTGAGTATGAATATTCCAATTCAGGCTATGTCGTACTCGCAGAAGTTGTGGCAAAACTCGGCAGAAAGCGGTTCGCAGATTACCTTCAACAAGGATTATTTCGCGGTCTTAAGATGGAAGACACTTACGTGTTTGATGAAGCTTCACGCTTTTCTCCTAAAGCCAAGGAAGTAGTCAATCATGCCAAATGCTACAACCGCGTGGGCGGCCGCTTTGTCCCGGTCGGATACACGCCGCTGAACTTCATCACTGGCGATGGTAATGTTCACTCGACAATTAAGGACCTTCTACGTTGGGAGCTGAGCCTGCATGTGAACGACATTATGGGACTGTGTTTCCCCGATGAGGCAAAGAAACAGGCAAAGGAACTGGGCTACGGCACCAGCGTACGTGATCTTTTGTGGTCGCCGGTACAGCTCAAGCAACGCAAGCAAGTGAACTATGGAGCTGGCTGGAATCTGCTTCGCGACCAGTATGAGAAGGGAATCAGATTACCGGCCAGGTACCAGGAAGGAATCATGGTACCGCCTACGTACGTTACCAGGTTTGAAAGTCGTGCCGAATACCATCGCGGCGAATGGTTAGGTTGGCGCAGCTATTTCGCTCGCGGCTCAAGATGGCCCGCTAAGAGGATTGTTAATCCTGAGAAAGTGGAGAGTCTTGGGATTATCGTGCTAAGTAATGCGGACTTCGGTGACAAAGAGTTCACCACCTGCCGTATCGCCCAGAACATATCCCGGTTGTATTGGGGCCCGTTGAAAAAAGACAACATCATGAATAATTTTAACTGTGGGTGAATATTCTCGCCACACAATCGTCGCGGGAGGTCTCAATGGCTTCTAAAAAAGTTCAGAGAAGGAAACGAACCGTGCTGCCGAAGGTGGCGCGGATCGATGAGATCGTCACCAACTATCTGGATAAGGTTTGCGACGGTGCTTTTAAAAAGGGCGAACGCGTCCCCGGCGTAGCTGTGGCGGTTAGGTCGAACAAGAAAATCGTCCACATAAACTGCTACGGTTACGCGAATCTTGAAACCGGAACAAAGATAAAACTTGACACGGTTTTTGATCTGGGTTCGTTGTCCAAGCAGTTTACTGCCGCCGCAATCTATAACCTTGTCATCCACAATCAGCTCGACATAAATGAGCCTCTCTCGAATTTCTTCTTCGAACTTCCACGTTGGGCCGAGTCCATAACGGTTGAAGATTTGCTTCACCACACGTCCTCGCTGCCGGAATACGTCGACCTCTATGAAGAGCTAAGGCCGCGTGAAAAAGGTTGGTACAACAAGGCCCTGAAAAAGCCAGACCATTGGTATCCAACGATGGCAAATAGAAAGAAGAAGGAACTTTCAAACAAGAACGTACTGGAATGGCTAGCAACTAAAGAACGAGTCCGCGCCCCCGACACCGAATACGGCTATTCAAATTCGGGTTATGTCCTACTCGCAGAATTGGTGGAAAGAGTTGCTGAACAGCCTTTCGCACACTACGTTATGGAAACGGTAGTTTTCGGCATTGATGCGGATATGAGAAACACATACGTGTTTGATGAAGTCTTTGGTTTCGCTCCAGACGATCCGCAAACAGCGAAACACGCCAAGTGCTACAACCGCGTCAAAGGTCGCTTTGTCCCGGTTGGTTACACGCCGCTGAACTTCATCGTTGGCGATGGTAATGTTCACTCGACAATTAGGGATCTGGCAACGTGGGAGAGATTCCTGCACACGTTGGACTACAACCTGCCGGCTCGAGAACTCTTGTGGTCCCCGGTGCTGATCAAGAATCGTAAGCAGGTTGACTATGGCGCCGGCTGGCGTCTCCTTCGCGACAAGTATGAGGGCCCGGTAAAAGTAAAAGGGAAGCTGGTTACCAGAAAATACGAATATCGCGGTGAATATCATCGCGGCGAATGGTTAGGCTGGCGCAGTTTTATTGGCCGCGCCTCAAAATGGGTCGTTCCGCAAGGTGGCCGGAGGATTGACGCAACGAGAGCGGAGAGTCTGGGGATTATCGTACTAAGTAATGCCGACTTTGGTGACAAACAGTTCACTACCTGCCGTATCGCCCAGGAGATATCCAAGTTGTATTTGGGCAAATGGAAAAAAGACAACATCATGAATAAATTCAATTGTGACTAATCGTGAACCATTTAAACGTATCAGTGTCTAGTCAGTAACCAGGCGGGCCAGGTTGTGCCGGAAGTCAAAACATGAGTCTGAAGGAAGTCTATAAAAAGAAAGTCCGCAAGATCACGCAGTTTGATCTCAATGCGCTGCCCAACGATCCGCGTATTGATGAGCTAATGAACGCGTATTTGAAAAAATTGCGGGCCTCGCTACCAAACCACAAAAGAAAGGCCGGTGGAGTTCCCGGTGCCGCCGTCATGGTAAGGAAGGGCGACCATCTCATTCACCTCAGCGGCTACGGTTATGCGAATCTTGAAACGGGGGAGCAGATTACTCCCGAAACGGTTTTTGACCTTGGCTCGGTGTCGAAGCAATTTACTGCCTTTGCGGTCCTTAGCGTCTTCAAGGAATCCGAGTTAAACACGCCTATTTCGAAATTCTTTCGCGGCTTCCCACGCTATGCCGATCGAATCACAATCAAGCACTTAATCCAGCATACTTCTGCTCTACCTGACTATATAGATCTCCATGTTGCGGCGAGACGCGCAGCCGAAGATTGGTACGATAAGGTTATGATACGGCGCGATGACTGGTATCCGCAGATGACCCGCAGAAAGAAAGCCAGGGAACTAACGAATAGAGACGTTCTCGACCTGGTTGCTTTGCAAAGACTTCTACCCCGAGAGCCTGATATAGACTTTGAATATTCAAATACAGGTTATGTACTGCTGGCAGAACTAGTGCGCAGAGCCAGCAAACAACGACTCTCTGAAGTTCTCAAGGAGAAGGTCTTCTCCGTTGTGGGCATGGATAACACCTATGTTTTTGATGAAACGTCGAGGTTCGGGAAAAAGGCCCCTGAAGTCTTGCGTCACGCGAAGTGTTACAACCCGGTGAAAGGCAGAGGCTATGTCCCCGTGGGCTACAGCCCGCTGAATTTCATTTATGGCGATGGCAACATCCATTCGACGATCGTGGACTTAGCTAAGTGGGACGCGCATTTGACGTTGCTTGATCAAATGACGGTTTGTAAGTCTGAAGTGAAAGGTGAGAGACAGGCGGTAGCGGCCAGGAGTATTTTGTGGGAGCCTGCGAAATTGCGGGGTCACAAGCAATTGGAATATGGCGCAGGCTGGAACCTGCTTCGCAATAAGTACAAAGACGAGGTGAAGACAAACGGCCGATCAGTAACCAGGAACTTCGAAAGCCGAGCTGAGTATCATCGAGGCGTATGGCTAGGCTGGCAGAGTTATGTTGCGCGCGCTCAAAAGTGGGTCGTGCCCGACGATGGTCAGCCCGTAGATCCTGGTACCTGGGAAAGCATGGGAATAGTCGTGTTGACAAATAATACTGTGCCCGCAACACATGCGGAGTTCTACGCTTGTAATCTGGCGCAGCAGATCGCGCGCCTCTGTTGGGGTGCTTTCAAAAAAGACAACATTATGAATCGCGTTAACTGCGGATTGTGAGGACCTCGTATGCCAACCCTTCACTTCAGCAATGGTCGGAGTTTAGGAAAGGTCAAGCGCTCACCGCGCCAGGCATAGGTACGTAAGCCATCGATCGCTGTCCAGGTCGTGTGGCATCGCGTGCGAATATTTTCTTCATCGGGATCACCCCAGCTGCCATCCTTGTTTTGCGACGCCAGCAAATATTCAGTGCCGCGCATTATCAACGGATGATCGGCGTCCAAACCAAACGCTTTCAACGAGTCGAGCAACTCGCCCAGCACCTCCGGATCTTTTCGCTCGCACGCGCTGGCCACGTTAGCTTTCAAAAATGCAAACTCTTGCGGCAGCCAACCAGGGCGTAGCCGATAAGTGCCGTAGTCGTTGAGGGTATAGACAACGTGTGTGACCGCATAGATGGCGTCGCGCAAGAATTCAACGTCTTTGCTAGCGCTAACCGGGTAGGGTCGCATCGTAGGCAGCCACTTAAGGACATCGAGATAATGAGCTCCGAAGAGGAGGCCGCACCTCCCGCTAACGTAGGTGTTGGCCAATGCTTCCATCCAAACTCTATAACGGCTTTGATTTTCTAAACGCCTCTTACATTGCTTGCAGAACGTTCGTCGGCGCTGATTTTTCAGGCCACACTCGCACGGGTAAGGCAGATCATCCGCAGGCGGCTCGCTGACAGGGTGGAAACCCAGCAAGTCCTGAACTGAAAACCGTTTGGCGGAAGCGCGAATTTGCGCGTTGAGTACAACATCCCTCACGCCAATGCGGCTTAACGCGTAGCGGACCATTACAAAATCAAGGACCAGATTTGTAGTGGCATCGGCTGGAACAACTGGATGCAGACGGATCCAGCGTTGGGCGAGTTTCCGCGCTCTAGACCTTACGAGTTGCCGGAGGCCCGCGGCACGCGAAGTAGCTCCCACGAGAGCGAAGCAGCAGATCAACAAGGTGCCATAGCTATCGAAGCCCTCTGGTTTGCTGGCGATACGATAGATGAAATCCAATCCGCGTTTGATCGGTGTTTCGCTGCGTGGCATAGGCTCCAGTGCTTCGGTCATTGGTCGAGCTAATAAATTGTCGAATGTCGATTGGCCTGTCCGGTAGAGTTAATTGGCAATCGGAAATATCCGCCATCAGCTAACGCGCGGAGCCACTGACCTCACTACCAAACCTAATCCAATACCGACTGTATTAAGTAATTGACACCTTGGAAGGAAAGCTATATACACTGCCCTCACAAGACTGGTCCGCGCTGGTGTTCCAGATCTTGGATTAAGAACAACCCCCAACAGAGAGGAAACTCAAATGGCAATTAAAGGCGGTGAGCCCAAGAAGAAAGCCAAAAAGAAAGCTGCTACAAAGAAAGCCGCTAAGAAGCCGGCTGCGAAAAAGAAATAGCTGAGCTTGAAGTCCAGGCCCCAGGCCCCTATTCAAGACCGCGAAGTGATCAGTTCACTGTTCATTTTCGCGGTCTTCAATTTTGGCCGCATCGCCCGCGAGTTGCGCGATGTTCACAGCGATAGCCCAATCTTCTGCAAGAGTTCACCTATGCGGGCGTCCTTGCGCAACTCAGTGAGGCGTGGGTCCACCTTAAGTTCCGCCACAGCCATATAGTGGTTCTCAGCAGCCTTTTGTAAGATCGCAATCGCCAGCTCTTTTTCCCCAAGCAGTGAATATAGGTAGGCTGCTTCTTTTGGCAGATACACATTTTGCTTGCCCGGTTGATTCAACTCATTTGAGATCTTCAGCGCCTCATCTTTCTTCCCCATAAGCGCGTATGCCTGGCCGAGTCCGTAAGTGATTTCGCCATCTTCTGGGGCTGCGGCGTGTGCTTTTTCCAGTTCGGCGACCGCCTCCGGATACTTCTGTTGTAATTGATAGATCTGGGCAATGTAAGTGGACATTACGTGAAAGTCTCGCTCTATCTCCAGAGTTTTCCGGCACTGTTCCAACGCTTTATCGTAATCGCGCGCATAAAGGAGTGCGACTGCAAGATCTTTATTAATGCCAAGCGAAAGCGGATCCAGCTGTTGCGCTCTTTTGATTTCCTGGAGTCCCTGATCCAGCCTGCCCTGGATAAACAACTGTGCCCCATACCAATGATGGGCAGTCGCATAGTTTGGATTCAATTCTATTGCTCTGCGATACTCATTCTCCGCGCCTTGCCAATCCCAATCCGCAACGGCTTTGATTGAGGCCAACGAAGTGTGTGCCTCCGCGAGACTATCGTCGTATTTGAGTGCCAGGGTTACAGCGCCTTTCGCCATGGTGTAGCCTTCGTGGGACGGGAGAAAGCCGTAATCACTTCGGAGAGTGTAGCAATCCGCTAGTCCGGTATACGCCAACGCGTAGTTTGGATCTTTAGCAATTGCTTCCTGAAAAAAAACTATCGCCTGTTTGAAGCCTTCATCAGTGCGCTTATTCCAGTGATAACGTCCCTTCAGATAGGCCTGATACGCCTCGCCGCTGTTGGTGTATGTCTTGGCAAGTTGAGTCTGGTCCGCGCCGGTCAATTTCAGCCCTAGTTTTTCCGAAACGTTTCTTGCGATTTCTTTTTGGGCACTTTGGATATCGGCGGGCTTTCGCTGATACGTGTCGCCCCAAATTGCGCGGTTTCCTTGTACGTCCATCAACTCAACAGCGATCCTTAAATCATCGCCCTCTTGTTTGATCTGCCCAACCAGCACCGCGCGCACATTCAGTTCACGCCCAATTGCCTGAGCGTCGAGGTCCTTACCTTTGTAGCGAAAGACGGAACTACGCGCGATCACCCTCAAGTTGGTCAATTGGGATAGGTTGTTAATGATGCTCTCAGTCATACCGTCGCTTAGGTACTCGCGATCGGGATTAGCCATGAGTTGCGCTTCGCTGGAAACATAGGTGAACGGCAAGATCGCTAGAGAGTCCGAGTGATCTGTCGCTAGCCACCTGCTAGTTGCAACTACGAGCAGAACAAGTGCAAGCGTTGCGGCCAGTAGCGGCCACTTATTGCTTCGGGCCCTGCTGAGAATACTGTGGGCTACGTTTTCCTTCGCCGTAATCGCGGAAACGTCTTTGATACGCGGGTCATTTACCTGAGTTTCATTCGCCGGGAGTTGAGCCGGCAGTTCTCTTAAGTCCGTTAGGAAGTCCTGGGCGCTTTGATACCGCTGGGCTTTATCCTTGCGAAGCATCTTGCTCAAAAGAGCTCGTAACTCAGGTGAAACTTGAGCTTGAAATTGCTCGGTCGGAATGGGTTCGCCGAGCAATATCCGAGACATGGTGACGGGAGCGCTTTTATCCTTGAATGGGTGTTTCCCCGCAAGCATTTCATATAGGGTCACGCCAAGGCTAAAGATATCGCTGGACGCATCCAGTGGTTCGCCCTTCACCTGCTCCGGGGACATGTAAGGCATCGTCCCGACAACAAGTCCCGGCTTGCTCAAGAGCGTGGCTGTAGGGGCCTCGTTGTCCACTGAATCGCTTGAGGGCAATTGCTTGGCCAAGCCGAAGTCCAGGATTTTCAGCTGTCCACGCGGTGTTAACATCATGTTTTGCGGTTTGATGTCGCGGTGAACAATGCCGTGCGCGTGAGCTTCCGCCAAGCCTTCCGCGGCCTGCTCGACTAAAGCCAGCGCAGTGCTGCATTCTAAGGGCTGGCGCTCCATCTTTTCGGCGAGCGATTCACCTTCGATGTACTGCATCACGATGAAGGTAAACGACTCTGCTTCGTTGACGTCGTAAATGGCACAGACGTTGGGATGATCAAGCTTGGCAGCGGCTTGAGCTTCTCTGACTAATCGCTTCTTGAGGTGTTCTTCAGTAAGCCAGTCCTGACGCAGGACTTTGATTGCGACCTTGCGATCGAGCTTGGTATCCAGAGCCAGATAGACTTCACCCATCCCGCCTGCGCCTAGCTTTTTGATGATCCGATAGTGCGCGATGGATTCAGCAATCATTGCTCTGTTCTGGGAAACTTCGGAACGAATGCTGGGACTGACTCCAGCCCGGGAACTGGATTAAGAAATGGTGCCCGTTATTAGATTCGAACTACTGATCACTTGCGTCTGAAGCGACTGTACTGAGCGGGCGTTAATCCTTACGACGTTGAATTATTGAGGCTCACTCAATCCTTTTTACTGACAACTCGCTCCCAAACACCTTCGCATCTTACTCGAAAAGGGTTGGCTTATGCACACGATAGGACAGACGCCTTAGGGTGGGCGCGCCTTGCGACAGACACGCGGCTTTCTATTCAATGTCGCGAAATAAAAAACGGTAGGCGCGTGGGGATTTGAACCCAGACCCCTACCGTGTCAATTCTCTCACCTGTCTACTACTGAAATACCACTGAATGATACCGAAGCCGTTACCTCACAAATAACTTCAACTCAACAACCTTAGGGAGTGGTGTTCAGTCCACTCCATATCATTTCATGCGCTCAGGCTGAGTTATGGCACAAACAACGTCACACCGCATTCTCTTTTATGCGTGTGCTTTCGTTAGGCGTTTGGTTGCAGCTCACCGACAACTTAATTAGGGACACCCTATAATCTCTTATGATGGATGTTTTTGCATTGACGAAGTTTTCATTCTGAGTAAGAATCCTCACCACACGGCGGTTTAAGTTTTGAAGGCGCTGTACTACCTAGTCTCTAAATGCAAGCGATAATCCGGTGCCGAGGACTCATGGCTCGGTCAATCTCACTTCGACAGTTTGTTTTAACGGTCTGCGCTCTGATTCTTTTAAGCGCTGCTACTGCGAAGGCCGACACCATCAGCATTGTCGGCAACACGAACGGATCGTCAGCAACAGCAACGGTCAATTGTTCATTCAACTCGCAGACGAACACCTTCACTTTTACGATCACAAATACTTCGCCTTTCGATGCCAGAATCACCGGTATCGGATTCGATCTGCCCCCTGCCGGTAATGCGAGTGCCAGCGGGCTAAACGGCTTCTCTGGAGCCAACGTCGGTGCCTTCACCTTCAGCGATGGCGACTTGGGTAACGTCCCTCAGTTCAACAGCGCCGTGCTTGACTTGGGTTGGACGACCGGCAACAGCGGAAACTTTAGCGGCGGCTCTCCGAACGACGGCATTGCGCCGGGCAACAGTCTGACTTTCATCGTCTCGGGGGCGCCTTTCGCAGGAATGACTGAAGAACAAATCTGCAACTCAATAGTTGTTCGCTTCCAGCGGGTGGGAGCGAATGGAGAAGGTAGCGATGTGGGCACTCCCGGCACTCCCATTCCTGAGCCTGCGAGCATGTTGCTCTTAGGAACCGGCTTAGTTGGTGTAATTGGTGCGGTCAGACGAAAACTCAAAACGCGTAGTTGAGTACCGCTCAAGCGTTATTGAGACTGAAGGGTGTTACCGTTCTGGGGCGGTAACGCCCCTTTTCTCTTAGTGGTGACGTACCAGAGCGTTGGGCGCTCTTCCGTGTTGATCCACGGTCGTAACAAATTAAAATTCAAAAAGTGCGTTACCGTCTTTTCACATCGGCAACGCACTAGCTCGCAAGCTGCGAGGGCCTGCAAGGCGCGCTCATAGACGCACGGCAGACCCTTGCAGGGTCTACCCCTGATTGTCCCGTCTTATACAATCCGCCATTAAGGCTCGCAAGCCCGAGCACATCTAGCTTCGTGAGGGCATGGGGCAAAAATTCTTGTATGTCTGAGCATCAAGGAATCTTTAATTGAGAGCTATTTAATCTATGAAACTTAGCTATACCAAGCCAACGCTTTGCCCGCCGGTACTGCTTGTGATACGTGCGCCACGTTCACGTAACAATACTTCCGTATGACGTCCACCCTGAAGCTCTGATTCAACGTGGGTGTCCCCACCTCTAAATTAAAGGAGCTTCCACATGAAACAAATATTTGGAGTCATGTTATTAACATTCGTTGCTTTGTCTATCTCTCTCGGTCAAACCCAAACGCCAGAAGAGTTTATGTGAAGCGGCAGGGGGGGTGGGAGTTAGTCGCCACACAAACTACCCGCATCCCAGCACCATGAGAGCGTGCGAAGGCTTGGACTTTTCGAAAATAACTTCGGTGAGGATGGATTCGGTAAAATGCGCCGCACTCGGCGTTGACTTGCTGGGGTGAGGACAGTAAATCCTGAGGCTGAACGCCTGCGCCAACCGATTAAGGGCCAGCTCCCGCAAGCTGGCCTTTCGGTTTCTAGATCGACGCTCTTTGATCCCACGGTCTATCCTCAAGCGTAATGGGTCGCAGTTTTAACAACTAGGAGGAGATCTGCAATGGCAATCAAAAAAGGTGAAAGTGAATCCATCGATCGGGCACAGACAAGCGGTACGTCAAACGCAACCAGGACGGCACCTTCAAAGATTCGACCCTGCTTCGTCCCAATGAATTCATTCCGAAGTGCGCCACACGACTGAGAGAGGGCTTATGTCGTAGGACCGGAGAGTTGTGATTAGGGCAAAGGCTTTATAGGATTTGCCGAAATGTGCAGGATCACTGTTTCCTTTCGCTTGGTTTCCTTTGGGTATCCCCGTTCGCGCGCGCGCCGCAATGCTGTCGCTTCAAAGGCTCTCAAACCAGCTTGCGGGTTTTGTATGTACGCCTCCTTCACACGCCCTTGTTCGATTTGTACGACGACCGCGATCGCTTGGTAGGGAGGATTAGAGGCTGGCTTTTCCCCAAGAGCCCTAACCTCTAATGGAGTGCGTGAAGTCGCTTTCTCGTCACCATGTGGCGCATTGGCTGGGAGAGAATTTGTATCCTTGTTCTTTAAAGGTGCCTCGAGGTTCAAATGTGCTGTAGAAGGTTGGGGGTTCGGTCGCATAGCTTTAACAGTAGCTCTTACCTGAAGGCTTTTGTTCTCGTCATGTGAATTCGCGGGAGGGGCGATTGAAGGTGCTAGTGCACTGGCTGCTGGCGGAAGCGAAACATTTAGCGGCAACGTCTGTTTTCCCGTACTCAAAGATGAAGCAACATTGCTTTTCGCCTTGATTAAACCGAACACAAGTCCTGAGATAGTTCCGATAACCGCTGTTGGAATTATAATTAAGAGAATCGAACCTGCTGCCATTTTCTGGCGAGCACCGTAAATAAGTGATGGCTTGATCAGGCCCTGGAGCGATTGAGAAAAGGTAGCAATAGTTTTGTAGAGCTTCGAACAGGGGACAACCACTTTCTGGCGAGCACCGTAAATAAGCGATGGCTTGATCAGGCCCTGGAGCGATTGAGAAAAGGTAGCGAGACTCGTTAGCAAGTCCCTCGATTTCATTTCAGCACGGGTGGTTACAGGCCGTGTTAACAAGGGATTGGCAACAAGCGAGGGAAAACCTCTTCCGGCAGAATCGTACCAATCCTTTCTGGCCTCCGTTTCATTCCTCTGTGGGGCGCTCGCACTCAACAAGGCAGATGTCCCTTGAGCAAGCGGCACTTGCAAACTAGATATCAACGCCGGCTCATCGCTTTCGGTCAAACTGGCGGGTTCGCGGACTACCTCTGCGTCGCCTCTTTCAATAGACAAGCGCTCTCTAAGAATGGGTCGAATGGTCATGAGTTCTCCCTCGCTCAAAAGCCGACGAAAAGATTTATCACGAAACTGAGGTCGGAACTTTCCGACGAAAGGGCGGACGTGATAGGAGGCATTCTGTACCGGAGACTATACTCCTGGTGGGCAAGTTCAACCGACACCAATTGGCCAGTTACCAGTTTTTTTTCGGGAACCGCACCTGAGAGGAGAGAAATGAATAAACGAGAAAAAGGATTGTCACGCCGCAGATCTTGGGGATGGCGGTTGGAGTGAGCGGCTTTGCCCTGAGCGGCTCAGTGTTCGCTCAGGAGGTGAAGCGTTTATTCACGCCGTCGCTTATCTTAGGCCCGTTTTACCCCCAAATAAAACCGCTCGACCAAGACGCCGATTTAACTGTACTTGCCGGAAAACAGGGGCGCGCACAAGGAAAGGTCATTTATCTCACGGGACGAGTGCTGAATTAAAAGGCGAGCCGGTGAGCGGCGCTAGGGTCCAAATCTGGCAGGCAGACGCCAACGGTCGCTACACTCATGATAGTGACCCGAATCTTGGCCCGCGAGACTCAAACTTTCAAGGCTACAGTGTTCAGAAGACCGACGCGGCAGGACGTTATCGCTTCAAGACTATTAAGCCTGGCGCTTACCCTGGACTCATAGCCGGAATGCGCACGCCTCATATCCATTTCGAGGTGGACGGGAAGGTTGACCGCGTTATAACGCAAGTGTTTTTTCCTAACGAGCCGCTCAACGAGCAGGACAGTATTTTGCAGAGTATCAAAGGCCCCCGCAAAGAAGCCCTGATTGTGAAGCTAATGCCGCCGACGAAACAAATGGAGCCGGACTCGGTTCACGCGATTTGGGATGTCGTATTTACTCACAGGCTAGGACTTCGATGCTAACGCGACGTGTGCGCCCGCGGCCCAACCAACCCTTGCAGCGGACCGGATCCGCATGTCTCTCATCGACAGCCTGCCGCACGATATAGTTGTCGCCCGGCCCCTGAAGCGCGGCGTTAGGCCGCTCGCCTAATGAAAGTGTGAGACAGTTGCTGCAGCCAGCGGCCTTCCGCCCCAGTCGTCCCCCTGTAACCATTCGCGAACACGCCGCAGAGTAGCCTCAGAATGTTTTCCATTGAGACAATGAAATAGACTGCGCAACCATGAAAACACTATGTCTAATTATCGCCTTAGTCATTGCGTTGCAAGCACCGCGTTTGCTCGGCAACAAAATCCGCGAACGGCTACCTTCTGGCGAACTAGCAAGAAACACGATCTGTTCTAACGAACATGCAATTAGTCAACGTGATCCCATTTCAATTCTTCATTAGTGTTTCAAATATCAAAGGGCGTTACCGCACCCACCCGGGGGATTGGGCCAAAAAGAAAAGGGCGTCCTCGGCACTCACTCCGAAGAAGGTTGCGCGACACTTTCCAGTGGGGGCAATGGATTTGTATCGTAATTGCGGCGGGAGTTGATTCCACTTCGCTCTATCAACATAGCAGTAAATTCGTCGGCTGAAATTGGTTTGCTAAAAAGAAACCCCTGGACTTCATCGCATCCTAATGAGCGCAGGAACTTAAGCTGCTCCTCAGTTTCTACCCCTTCGGCGATCACATTGAGTTTGAGGGCGTGTGCCAGCGTGATGATTGCAGTCACGATTGCGGTTACCTCAGGGTCAGTGCTAATCTCACGGACAAACGATTGGTCGATCTTCAAAGTATCAATTGGAAACCGTTTAAGATAACTCAATGAGGAGTGGCCGGTGCCGAAATCGTCGATCGAAATCGTAACTCCCATTTGTTTGAGTTCATTCAGTTTCTTAATTGCCTCATCGGGATCCTTCATTACCGAACCTTCGGTCAGCTCAAATTCCAGATACCGTGGGTCAAGCCCCGTTTCCGTAAGTATTTGTTCGATTATTGGAATCAAGCGCGGTTGTTGAAACTGTCTGGCCGAGAGGTTTATCGCAAGTCGCAGCGGCTCGAAACCGGCGTCCTGCCACGACTTACTTTGTACGCAAGCGGCTCGCAAAATCCACTCGCCAAGAGACACGATTAGGCCGCTTTCCTCGGCCATACGAATAAATTCTTGTGGATAAAGCAGACCCAGCCCAGGATGCTGCCAACGTACCAGCGCTTCGATACCGACGATTTGAAACGATTCAATATTTACCTGTGGCTGGTAATAAACCAGAAACTCTTCACGCTCGAGGCCCGGCCTCAGATTGTTCTCGAATACAAGTTGTCGTAAGGCTTTAGTAGTTCTGCCCGAGGTATAAAACTGATAATCGTTGCCTCCCTGTTCCTTCGCACGATTCAAAGCCGTGCCCGCGGTTTTCAATAGTGCCATTGCGTCACTGCCATCGTCGGGGTGAAGGCTGATGCCGATACTCGCCTGTGCAAATAGTTCCTGGCCCGCGAAATGAAAAGGTGACTCCAAAACATCCTTGATGCCCTGGGCAACTTTTGCGGCGTCCTCAGCGCGACCGATCTGAGTTAGCAGTAACGCGAACTCATCGCTGCCGAGCCGTGCGACGGTATCACTGTCTCGAACGCAACCGCTCAATCTGGTTGCAACCTCTTGTAGTAGTTGGTCCGATGTTACATAGCCAAGGGTGTCGTTAATGATTTTGAAACGATCGAGATTGACGAGCATGACCGCAAGCATCTGTTCGTTGCGGCGTGCTAGCGCGATGGCCTGCTGTAAACGATCTTTTAGTAGCGCCTGATTCGGCAGCGTGGTCAACGCATCGTGATATGCGAGATGATTGAGTTGCTTCTTGTATTCAGTCAGATCAAAACTGAAACAAACGATTTCCTGATCGGAATTTGTAAGCGCGAGACTGCACAAGACGGGAACATTCCGACCATCGCTGGCGACGTATTCCTTTTCATAAGGCTGACAAGTCGCCGAGAAGACGAGTTGCTCCAACGCCTGATCGTCAAGATGGCGAAACGGTTTGGCGGTTATGTCGCGCCAGTTTAGCGAACCGGCGGCAACAACATCGGCCGCATAACCAACAGATCGCAGAAACGCTTCGTTCGCTTCTGAGATCGTGCCTTCGAAGTTACTAAAACAAACTCCAGTTAAATTGTTATCGACCACAGCTCTAAGCTGTGCCCTTGCCTGCTGATCGGCCTCGGTTGCTTTTCGTCTGCCGCCTAATTCCTCTGTGAGTTCATTAAGAAACTCGGTTAGGGGCTGAGAGGCGGACGACAACTCTTCCTGAGAGACTGATTTCATTTGGTATACGGGAGATGAAACAAGGGACACGAGCTCGCAAGCGGTTTAAGACTCGGGACAGAATGACCGGGATTGAGAAACGGTTGTTACATTTGTGAGAAAGGTCACCGGCCCGCGACCTCGAACCTAGACTAGCAAATACGTCAAATCATTCCAAGAACTTTCTAAAAGGTACGCTTCCGTACGGCTAGCCGGCAATGAAGTAGCGTCGTTTGCCAGCAGCTACGGACCCGTGGCATTTAGGCGGGCGAGCAGGTGGCCAGCAATATAGGGAGCGGGACTGTCCAATGCACGGCAGTTACGGTAGACACTAAGAGGGACTTGTAGGGCTGCCTCCCTAACAAAAACTCAAGCATCGAATCGTCATCACAGCCTCGGGTCTAGCCGTTGAGATTCTAGCCCACAGTCGAATATAAGTCCGCTCAAGGTGGCCGAGGTGAGGACGGTCACTAGCCCAGCCGGGCCGTTCTCGGAGTGATACCGCTCTAAGTCTTCCGACTCGTACACGTCGACATGCCTGCAGATTGGACATTGGAGTCTATAGCTAGGATTGATTTGAGATTGATTTGAGATTCACCGCCGGAAAGGTCGGTGAGTATCGGCTGGCGGGTCTTACATTTCTTACAGACGATTACCAAATACCACTGCCCGGGCTCACACTTTGTCATGGGGGATGACATGGAGGAAACCTGCCTGAACCGTCTTCGGTAGGTTTTTCGGTATTCTTGAGAAAGTAGGTGCCGTAAGGCGCGGACCTCCTTCTGTACTTCGCTCACTCTCTGCGTGTACCTGAGCCGAGCATCCTCGACACTCAGTTGATGTGAATGCGCTGGATGGTTTGTCCGTTCCCACAAATAGACCTAGTGTTTTCAGCTCTTCAATCGAATGCAGAATAGGGCTCCCTAGTTTGTAAGGGTCAATGTCTAAAACCAAACACTGTTCGGCTGACAGTTCTACCAGTCCCTCAAGCACACGCGGAAATCTAGCCCTGAACTCGAACTCGTCGTAATTGCCGGCTAATAGCCCGTAGGTCGTGATCTCCGCCGTTCCTAACGCTCTTTCCATAGGATCTACCCATTCCAAGGCACGGGCTAAGGGCGTTCCTCCGAGCTTCATCGAGCTTATCGTGGCGCTGATGACGCCTGCGTGAACGCTCAAGAAAAATCCCCGCAGCCGTGCTAAGTAAGACTCCGAGAATCACACCTACGAGAGGGCTCCACCAAGGGGTCATTAAATATCCTCCACTCAATCTATCTTGAGCGAGTAATGGCACAATCAACGACACAAATAGCGGCCCCGAGCAGCCGCTATCCTCACCGGTCGTGGGATCTGTTGGTAGGCGCGTGGGGATTTGAACCACAGACCCCTACCGTGTCAAAAAAAGGTTCGGGCGCCGCGTAAAACGCGTAATCGCTTTTTGCGCTTTGAAACTTAACCTGGCGGCTAGAGAAGTCACGTTCACGCCATACAAACTGATTAAGCGCACAGCGAAGTCTGCCAAAAGTCTGCCAAATTACCAGTCGTGAGAAGCTCTGTGAACAGAGCCCTCGCAAGTTCCGCAACAGGCTGTTCCGCCGTCTCGACAAACTTTAGAGTTTGTCGGACATTTTCACATAATGAGTAAGGCGGAGCAATTTGAGTATGACAAGGATCGACTCACTTGATGCTCATGAGCCAGATGTCTGCCTCGTAAGTGCTCACCGTAAGGAAAATCCTGCGGTTATCACGCGGAAGCGAAAGGAACTCAAGTCCCCCGTTTTCTGCAGACATAAGCTTGCGGGTTCTTTTTGACTCCGTGTCCAGGAGGAAAAGCGTATCCGTAGGCGAGTGCACAAATAGCAACGTGCGATTATCGTTTAGCCAGACCGCCCGAGCGCCCTCAGCCTCGAACTGCTCGAACTTCTGTGTATCGAATGAGTAAGTGCATAATTTGTGGGCCGGATCCTTAACTGAAGAACTGCCGCGACGCTGGTACGACCAACCGGCCAACTTGTGACCATCCTGCGACCATGATACAACCCTGAAGTCAGCCTCCGAGCTGCCAGGGAGAGGAATCACACCAGGAGGTTTCCCTGCGGTTTCTTCCATCTCTGCTATGAAGGTGTCGCCACCGCCACGAGCCGTGTACGCCAGTCGAGTACCGTCAGGCGACCATACAGGGTTGACCACACCAGAGCCCCCGGTCGAGCTAAGCTGCCTGAGCTGGCCGCCGTCCGCATTGATGGTCCAGATCTCGAATTTTCCGCTCCGATCTGAGCTAAAGGCAATCCGTTTCCCGTCCGGCGACCAGCGGGGCCCGCGATCTTTGCTGACATCGTTGGTCAGTTGACGCAAACCGGTTCCGTCTATATTGATAACGAACAGATCCTCCTTTTCTCCGAGCGTGTGGTAAACCAGCCACTCCCCATCGGGTGAGACTTCCGGGCTGACAATATTTGTATGGTCTCGAGTCACCCACCTTGAATCACCAACAACTACTTTTCTCTGCGGGTCAAATTGGATTTCTTCGATGTTGTTAACGATACTGTCATTCACGTAGGCGAGGTGCTGTCCATCTCGGGAAAAGCACAGATGCTCGATGTGCGGAGCGGGAGTCGTCACCGCTTGAGGCGATGCCAGGACGTTTCCCGACTTCTCATCAATCGGCACGCGCCAGAGATTCATTGTTCCGCCGCGGTCGCTAGCGAAATACAGGTAGCGACCGTCAGGTGACCAGACGGGATTCCAGCTTAAGAAGACTTCGTTGGTCACAGCCACCGGCTGGCCACCGGTAGCTGGCATGGTAAAGACATTACTTGATCCGCCGGCATTCTGACTCCAGAAGGCGATCCTATAGCCGTGTGGAGACCAGTTTGGTTGGACCGCATCACCGGGAGTAGGCAATTGATGCTTTTCGCCTGTCTCCACACTGACCAACCAGAGTTCGCTCGGATTTTTCCTGCGAGTAGTCGGATTCCAGGTGTCATCCGTAGTAAAGACAATCTGTTTCTGATCGGGTGACCAGGATGGGTTCGCGCCAAACTCGGTGATCCGCTTTGGGTTCTCGCCCGTTGCACCCATGACGAAAATGCCGCCGCTGTCACCGGAAGCAAAGGCAATGAAGTTTCCGTCTGGCGAGAATGTGGGCTGCTTATTATTTGCGGAAGAATCGGGCGTTAAGTTGATTGGCTTATTACCGCCAATGCGCAAGAGATAGATGGACCCCTTGTTTTCGGAATAACGTGTGTAAACCAGTAACTTGCCGTCAGGTGAAAGGCTAGGGTAGGCCTCTTCTCCGCTGGAACTGGTGAGACGCGAAAATTCGACGCTGGGTGTCGAGTTTGTCGCGTCTCCTCCCCCAGATCTAGTCCGCAACAGAAACAACGAGGCCGATAATACCAGGACGATTGCAGGAACCAGGGCCGCTCGAACAGGCCATCCCCTCCAGTGTGCCGTGAACCTGGGGTTTGAATCCTCAACCCTTGCAGAGTCGTTGTGCTCGGGTCTGCTGGGGTCTTCCTGAGCAGTGGCCGGAGTTTCGAATTGATACCGATCGCCCCTGCCGTTTCCTTCGATCTCTACTCCCGACTCGACCGGCACACTACGGGCCTCGTGGCCTCCAGAGTTGCGTGTCACGCTGGCCATGAATCGATAACCCACTCTGGGGACAGTCTGTATGTAAGGATGTCCGTTATCTGTCGCTCCCAGAGCTTTCCGCAGTATTGAAATGTTGTTGGTGAGGTTGGCCTCTTCGACGAAGGTGTCCGGCCAGAGCCGGCTCATCATCTCCTCTTTCGTCAGCACGTGCCCGCTGTTCTCAATCAAGAGAAGTAACGTCTCAAACGCCTTCGGAGTGAGGGTCAGGACCTGCCCATCGCGCATGAGTAAGCGCTCTTTCGTCTCGAGCCGAAAGGGACCGAACACGTAAATGCCGTTTGAGGTGGAATCCATGAGCACGTTTGAACTCCGTTTGAATTCTCTTGGAACAAACGTGGGGTCAAATTAGCGACAACTTAGGACTTCCCCACCGGTGCGTCGGTAGTGTCTGTGGTGAGGTCCGCCTGTGATATTCGCGTCAGACGCTCTGATGATGCCCATCTTACGCCCCGGCGTTGCCCTGATCAACAACGGGACCGCACCTGTCCAAATCCCAAAGGCAACACTCTTGTGCCAAGCGCTGGTGCTGCTTATGGCATTGAGTTTCGGATTGTCATCTGCCCTCGCGCAGGATCAAAAAGACAGCGAGGTATTGCGTGCAAAATCAGCGTTTACTGGCAAGTCACTGGCCCAGATTAGCCTGACACTCGCAACCCAGCGTCCGGAGCAGGTCAGTCTGTCAGACAAAGCGATCCTGACTCGTGAGTTACCTTTGCTGAATGATCACAATCGAGTCAAGGATGATCGCCAAGTGGCTCGACTGTACGCTCGCGCCGAAGCTACGTTGAAGTTTTTTCATCGTTACGGAGTGGTCGACCTGATCTTGTTTCGTCACCCGCAGCCGATTGTTTATAACAAGCCTGGAGTGGTCTTGGTTATTTCAACCGAAGTGCTAAAGATTGTTGGCAATGACGAAGCAGCCCTGGCGGGACTCTTGGGACATGAACTGGCGCACGAATACGTCGCGCTGCAAATGCTTCACGCCTTACGGTCGGGAGACCTGTCAAAGATAAGAGAGCTGGAACTGTTTTGTGATGCGGTGGCCGTCGTCGTGCTACTTAATCTAGGCTTGGATCCAGCTCACTACGGTAGGGCACTGGAGCGGATTGTGACGCACTCACAAGCCGCCAGAGTGCTTAATGACGGCTCCGGCTCGCACCCGACTATGGGCGCCCGGCTGAAAGTAATCTCTGACATCTCCAATCTGCTAAGAAGTCGGGCCACTTTTGCTCAGTCGCGCCAGTGACCGAGATGAGATTCGGTGCCCCTTATTCTTCTCAATCTGACGCGGACGATCAGCAGACTATTCTCAGTAGAAAGCTGCAGAGCACTCTTAACCGGCCACAACCTGCGGGCGCGGTTCTGCCTCACCCACCCGCGTAAAGGAGACCAACAAGACTCGCCTCGTCTATGAGACGAAACACTTCCCAAAATAAAGGAGACCTTCCATGAATAGATTCAACAACTCTCTAATCGCGTTAATTCTCTTTGCCACCCTACTGTTCGCTCCGGTCATAGCGTCTACAAACGACGAAGGACTGCACAAGCTCACGACACCCGTTGGCGGCGTCGCATTCGAAGTAGTGGGTAAGGTGACTAACTTTCCTCCCGCAGCTGCTGGTCAGCCGGCGACCTCTCAGCAGTACGGCTACCTGAGCCTGATCAACGGCCTCAACGCTGACCAGATTTTCACTACTGCCACGCCCACCTTGCAGAACGAGACCACAGCTCGCTTCAAATTCTTCACCGATGCAATCACGGAGCGGGTGATCAGCAACGGTCGCCTGCGAGTCGTCAATCGTGTTGGGACAACCACTATCTACCTCGATGATTCGCCGAACGGAGACTTCGGGAACCGGGACACTTTCCGCGATGGAACCCCTGTCCTGACAATGGCCTATCGCCAGCAGGTCATCCTTGATACCGGTGAAGCAATCCCCGGAGTTGCGGGTACCGGTACCTTTACTGTTATGAACCTTCTCGCAGTCACAGATGTGCAGACTTTTGAAATCGGAGACGAGCGGTATCACCTCGGGAAGCGCGGAGATCAATTTAGACAGTTTTACAGCGGTGCCCCACCCGCGACGACCCCACCCAGCGGCGTCTTCGCCGGTTACGCTGTCTCCATCGAGCGAGCTCCATCAGGGAAGTACTAGAGGTACTATCCCTTGGTTCGGATCCATTCGGCATGAAGGGTCCGAACAGGAGTCCTGGGCACCCTTAGCGCGGCCGGGGACTTTTTTCCTCGATTTACTTCCTAAGGACACTATACAAGCGAATCCTGGATTCGATTGCGAAACTCTTTATGAGAAAGCGTACGAGATGTGTAGCCGGGACCTTTTGCGATCTCAGGGCACGAATCTGTTTTTGATTTCAGAGTCCGCCAACACAGAGTATGTGCGAGGAAATGCGGAATTCAGTGGAGATAACCGTTTGAAGCAACTGGAGCCATTGGTAGGCGCGTGGGGATTTGACCCCCAGACCCCTACCGTGTCAATGCCGTCCCAGGTCAAATCGTGTAGCGCGTGATCATTCCCGTCGTTGTGAACATTAACTAAGCGGCTGGAGGAGTCACGTCCACGCTTCATAAATCGATCAATTTGCAAGCGTAGTCTGCCAAAAGTCTGCCAAAATCTTAGTGCATTTGATGAACTGCGACGCATCGCCGTAATCAAACACCGCAGGGAAAAGGACGAGCGACGTTGAGCTTTCCCCAATGGATAGAAACTAGAACTTTTGGCGGATCGTCTCAAGTCAATACGGGCTACAGGATGTCAACCTACTTGCTGATTGTGGACCGGCTTGCTCTTGAATGATCTTCGCTAATACCACCTTTATTACCACCACTAGTGAGTTATTACCACCATAATGAATTCAGCGCTTTCTTACGCCTTTCCGCCAAACCGCCGCTGCACCCCGCCCCTCACAATAAATCTTGTTTTCCTTCTTCAATCGGTTCAGCACCACGCGAATCATATCCCGCGTCACGTTGGGCGAAGCGCGTTCAAGATCAACCATCTTGAAGCTATCCGGCAAACGCTCGATGGCGTCAAGCACCAGCG
>JBPCNX010000075.1:0-52530 GCA_051000815.1 Pyrinomonadaceae bacterium | reverse complement strand
TTTGCGCCCTTCTTTGCTCCACCCTTTTTCGCTGCTTTCTTTCCACCTTTTTTAGTTGCCATAGCTTTTATGTGCTCCTTCTTTTCAAGTTTGGGGTTTGCGTGGTGACCACAAGATACTGTGTCTGGCTTTCTCTTGTGGGCTAGTGTAAACGGCGCACAACATCTTGCTATATAAACGCAAATGAAGCGGATGTCAACAACTTATTACTGTTATTTTGAAAAATAATTTGGGAGCTCTCTCCACGATCTCCCTCAGACACGAACCGCTTCATGCACTAACTTGCGTTACGCACGCCGGAGAAAAATACAGTCTCAAGTTTTAATTGCGCTCAGATCGCGAGCGCGGAGATCTTTGGATCGAGTATGAGTGAGGATGTTATGAGAACGGAAGAGTATTGCTGCACAGCTACCTGAACAGAGGTGTGAAGATCCACTGATCATGTCGATCAATTCCGTAGTAGTAGAGAATCGAATCATTTCGACTGCGGCTTGCTACACCAACAAATGGCCCACTCGAATCGGCCGATGTGTCTTCACCTCCCGGGGCGGTTATTGCCGAACCGGTGTCGAGTACGCTCGTAATTTGTGGGGCCGCTAACTGTTGTAACTGCGCAATTTGCGCATTGCCAGGCGGAGGCAGAATATTCCCGGCATAAACAATTACTGCTCGCTGAAACTCGATCAGTTCTTGAGCCCGAGGACGAATGGTGCGCCACTCGCCATCTTCCGAAAGCGGATCACGCGCGGCACTAACACGAAGCACCTGACGCTTCTTTGATCCGCCAGGAATGGGTATTCCCTCCAGCAGTTGATCGATTGAAGTTGGAAGTGACTGCTCACCGCCACCGCCACCGGCGCTCGCACGGTAGAGATAGTAATCGCGAATCGCATCCGCAACTTGTTCACCACGGAAGATTGCTTCCTTTTCACGTTCGCGAAGAGCTTGTTGACGAATATTAGGTGCCGCCGAAAGCGCGAAGAGAGCTAGGAGAGTCATCAGCGCAATCAGTGCCACGAGGGTGTAACCCGCCTCAGAAGTGGGGTGCGGCACGTTTTCCACCAGCCTGACAGCACGATCGCCGGTCCGGGATGTACCGCATATATTGTGGTGTCGTCTTGCGCTAAGGTTCATCGTCCTCGGCCTCTACTCTTGGCGTGGGTCTGGATAAAGGACTACTTGCGCGGTCGCGATCAGTACTAAGCGGAAGGACATGTTTGATCTTCAGATTTGTATCGGTGAGCACCAACTCTTTCTCTGAGATGCTTGTCAGGCGGAATCTACCAGCCAGAAGATCGCCGCGCTGCACGTTGAGCGTTTCTTTGTTGTTCTTATCCTGGAGAATTGCGGTGTCGATATACCGTTGGGTTCCTATTATTCCAACGTAGCTGTAGTTCGGAGTTGGAGGTGAACTGACACTGAGCGAAAGAGTGTTCGAGTAAAGTATTCCATTGGCGGACTTCACTATAACTTGCCGCTCGCCGGGATTTGCTATGAGCGCTGCAGAAACTGTAGCGAACAGCTGTTGCGGACTTGCAAAGCGCGTGGCGAGCTCGCGACCGTCGATGAGGATTCGGACGTCAGGCGTAAACTTGTCACCCCGGACTTCCATAGTGAAATCATCTGTCCGGGCAAAAACATTCGAGGGTTGCAACCCAGCTAACAAGAGCGGAGGAACCGGGGTTGGGGACGGGGTAGCGGTAACCGGAACCGCAGGCGGCGGCGGCGGTTTTTCGTAGTAAGCAAATATATTGCGCTTTGCTTCGGGAATTCCTGGATCATAGTTGGGCAACACGATCGGACGTAACTGCTCGAGTGGAGTGTTCCGAACCTCCTGTGCAGTTTGCGGTGAGGAAGGTCCGGGCACAGCACGCCGAGAACCAGGACCCGAAATTGAACCACCCGGCGGATTTTTAACTGACTGTGACCCTCCACCAAAGCCAATCAACGCCCACCAAAGAAGGACTATAGCGACCAACCCAAGCACAATAGCCCAAATGAGTTTCTTTCGCTCTTCCGGGTTTGTAATATCAGTCAACTGCATATTCGCTTACTGTCCTGCTGCTCCCGCCGCGGCATCGTCAGTAGTGCCAAGTTGAAAGTAGGTGGACATGTCAAGACGCAAACTCACTAGTGAGTTGCGAACTCCACTCGCCGCACTTCCCTGCAGGGAGGCCGTACTATTCGTCTCCGTCGCGCGTTCCAACTCGATCGCGTTGACGATGATGAACTGTTTGCTCAGTTCGAGGTCTCTGACAAAGCGCCGCAGGTTTTGATACTGTCCCTCCACAGTCAAACTCACACCGATTCCGGGATACACGCTCTGCCACTTTGTACTCGCCGACTTAGTTCCGCCGGCAGTCTGCTTGTCGTTAGAAGAAAGCAGTGGCGTATATGATGGACCCGAAGTGTTCCTCAATGAGTTCTTGCGAATCAGTTGGTTTAACTCGGCGTACAAACTCATTCGACCCTGGCTGGCATTCGTTAGGCGGTTGTGATGAAAGCCTTCGAGACTCTCCGTAATCGTAATTACGGTTGATTGAGTGTCCTGACCCTGACGGATTATCTCCTGAGAATTCCGAAGTTGGTTTTGTAATCTGGCCCGCTCAAGCTGAAGCGTTTCCAGGCGCGAGCGCGCCGGCACCAATAAATATAAGTAACTGATTATTACGATGATGAGGATCAAGGCGCCAACGCCGAGTCCGAGGATCTCGGCTACGCCAAACATTCCCTGGCGGCGCGAAGCTCGCAGCCGCCGCAGATTGGCTCGTATCTGAGGCCGGCGTCGGACTCTGGGTTCAGTTGCCGGTGCTTCCTTCATTTCGATCCTCCGGCTAAACTCCCGTCTGAGTTTTTCGTAGAAGCCAGATCAACACTCTTAGTATCCGAACCGACGCCCGCTCGCGGCCTATAACGAACATAGAGCTCATACTCCGTGCCGCTCTCCCCTCTGCCCTTCTGCAAATTCTGAGAACGCAGTTCTGCCTGGAAGATACCCGCCCGTTCCATGTCCGTGATCATATCGGTGATTGTCGACGGAGTCTTGGTAACTGCCGTCAGATCAAGCTCAGCCAAAGTCTGGTCCCCGCTCGCCGCCACATCGCGGACGCTTATACGCGTCACTCTCACTTCTCCCGGCAAGGCCGATTCCAGATCTGCGAACAGCCGCGACCAGGAGAAGCGTTTACGATCAACCAGAACGTGGGCGGCAGTCAGGGTCCGCAATTGTTCCGGAGTGAGTGAGTTTTTTACTTCCTGGGCCTGAGACTTCAAGCCCTGCTCCTGCTGGTTCAAGGCATTAATGTCGGTCTGCACAGCGTCTGCCTGCGTTTTGGCTTGTCCCGTCCAGCGAACAATTAGAAAAAACGCGACCAGAGAAACAAACACAATCAGGCCGGTCACTGCCCACGGCAGCGCGTGATTGCTAAACGGTTTGCTGGCAAGGTTGAGTTTGGTAGTCACTACAAAACTATCTCATTTGGCCGGTCATGCAGGACTGGCAGCATTACGAAAGCAGCATACACGCCCCTCGGAAGTTGGTGCAACCACGTCCCATTCTGGCGAGCCTACGCTCCGGAGCACTTACACGCTTTGAGGCCCGCCTTGTTTCAGAAAGGGTTGGAAGGGTGAACATTAATATGCAGTTGCCTAGGTCCGTCGGGAAGGCAAAGGACCTTCCGTGGCCGCGATGGAATGTCGATAGGCGCAAATTCTGTTTCGCCCACTCCGTTTTGCCCGATAAAGTGCTGAGTCAGCAAGCTCAACTAACTGAATCGGATCTTTGGCATCATCAGGAAATGCTGCAACGCCAATGCTGATCGTAATGCGCAGGGTTTTTCCATCTGAGGGCACGTCTTTGCGCGTCGCCGGGAACTCATGATTCTCGACTGCCGCTCTAACGCGTTCAGCAGCCACCAGTCCCTGGGCGTAGTCCGCGTCCAGTAGAAAAGCCGCAAATTCTTCGCCCCCAAATCGCGCGGCAACGTCGCCGGTCCGAAGAGCTTTTTTGATTACGCCGCCGAGCGCTTCCAGCGTCTGACTACCAACAAGATGGCCGTAGTTGTCGTTTACTTCCTTGAAGTAATCCAGATCCATCATCAAGACACAGAAGGGATGAGACTTCACTTCAGCTCGGGCTGCTTCCCTTCTCAACTCCGAGAAAAACGACTTACTGGTTAGCAGCCCGGTCAGTTCGTCGTGAGAGAGCAGGCGATGGATCTGTTGCTGAAACTCTCGATCAATCTCGTCGAGCATGTCGAAACGAAAGAGATGATCTCCTATGGCAATCTTATCTCCTTCGTTCAGCACGGCCTCTGTAAGCGGCTGGCCATTTAGCAGCGTGCCGTTGGTGGAAGCAAGATCGACGATCCGACAGCGCACTGAATTGTTTGCAGGATCTCGTTCGACAACGATACGGGCGTGAAGGCGTGAAGCACGGGAATCGTTTACTCTGACATCGGCTTCGAGGGCCCGTCCAAGAATAACTACGTCGCGCTCCAGAGGAATTGGAACTGCCAATAGCTCACCGCGAAGTGAGACCAGGGCCGGACGACGTTCACCTGAGACTGAATTAGTCCCAGGGGCTGGACGCGTCTGCGTCTCGCCCGATTCGTCGTCCCTCATGTGGTTACTCGTCATCGATTCGGAGTGTGACCGCCGAACACCCTCGGGCCTCCCTGCCTCAGGATGCGTCCGTATCTTAGCTCCGCGCGAGCAAGCCTAGCAATATATTGTTACAGCGCAAATTTTCAAGATCCCTACGCCATTTTAGGCATCCCCTCCTTGTAGCGGCTCCGACTTACTTCTATAATTCAGACAAAGCTTCGCGCGCTCCTTGTCTTATCCTATTTAACAGATGCTTCTAATAAGTGCATCAGATTGTATTGCGATGGAAAGGGAATCGGCTTGAAAAAGGAATCAATAGCTTCATGCGCATGGTCTAGCACTGATCTCTCTGTTGAGCGTGTCGCAGTTGCTGATTTACCAACCCGATTCGGCGATTTCAAAATCGCTGGGTATCGTTCTCTAATTAGCGACGAAGAGTTTATCGTGTTGTTTAAAGGTGAGATGAGGCGGGAGGTTCCCACCCTTGTTCGCATCCACTCGCAATGTCTGACAGGAGATGTTTTTGGGTCAACTAAATGCGATTGCGGGCAACAGCTACACCAGACCCTGAGCTTAATTCAAGAAGAGGGACGCGGGGCAGTCGTTTACCAACAACAGGAAGGTCGCGGCATCGGCATCATTAACAAGATCCGCGCCTACTCCCTGCAGGACGCCGGCGCAGATACGGTCGAAGCGAACGAGCAGCTCGGTTTGGCGGTCGACCTGCGTGAATATCGCCAATGCGCTGAGGTGCTGTTTGAATTGGGTCTCTGTCACGTAAAGGTGATCTCTAACAATCCATTGAAACTGCAAGCATTGGAAGAGGCAGGTTTAAAAATCGTGGAGCGGGTGTCGATTCAGGTCGAACCGACTGAGAAGGCTGCCGGCTATATGCGCACCAAGAAAGAAAAGTTGGGGCACTTACTTTGATCTTAATGATCTAGATCCAGCCAAAGTTGGAGAAGCCATGATTATCCCCTTGCTTTTAGGATTGGCAATGGTAGTCGCCATGCCGATCGCATCTGCAGCTACTCTTAAGTCATTAACAAACCTTACTGTCACGCGGTTGCCTCAAGGAGGAAGTTCGATTACCGGCCATGTTTGGGATGCTGCCTCACGTCGTCCCCTGGATAAAATTCGCGTTGAGTTGCTGGATGAGGTTGATTCAGTGATCTCGACAGCCCGCACCGACGGGTCAGGCCGTTATATTTTCAACGGACTTTCAAATGGCACTTTCCAAGTCAGAGTGCTAACTCACGGCACGAACTACGTAGGTCAATCAAGGCGGGTCCAGATTATCAGTTTTGGCCGCCCGCAAGAATCGGGACCTTCCAGAATTGGTGCCGGTCAAGTCATTCAGCAGGACTTCATGCTTAGGCCAGGCGGTAACAGCGCAAGCGGCCCTGGTAGTATCTTTGTTCAGGAAGTTCCGGCTGAAGCTCGCAAAATTTTTGACCAAGCTCTCCAAGATTTAGACAGCAAGAAAAATGAAAGGGGATTAGAGGGATTGAAGAAGGCAATCGAGATCTTCCCCAACTACTACTACGCCCTGGAACGCTTGGGGACGGAGTATGTCAAACTTCAATATTTTGAACCGGCACGCATCCTTCTAAGCAAAGCGGTCGAAGTCAATCCACGGGCTTACTCCAGTCTCTATGCTCTCGGCATCGCTCAATACAATTTGAAGCAAAATTCAGCCGCTCTTGAGTCGTTACGCCGCGCGATATCGCTGAATCCCGGTTCAGTCGATACACACTTATGGCTGGGAATTGCATTGATGAGGGATGGCAAGATGAGCGAAGCAGAGACGGAGTTCAATGATGCGATCGCGAAGGGCGGTAAGAACATCTCGGAAGTCTATTGGCGGCTTGCGAAGGTGTATGAGACTACTAAACGCTTCCGCGAAGCCGCCGACGCAATGGAAACTTTCCTCAGACTGGAGCCGAAACATCTCCAGGCAGAAGCACTTAAAAGGCTCATCGTGCGGTGGCGCGAGAAAGCCAAATAGAGGCTCAATCTAATGCATCATGCCATCCTCTTTTCATTAAATCTGAAACTACAGCCCGAGGGATTGCTATCACCCGTTAGGCTAAGTCGGCGGAGCATTGAGACTGGCGATTCGGTGAAGGCCTAAGTTTTTGGGCTGCTTCGCGATCTTGTCTGATATAACTCTTGTGTTAAAATTCGCTTTCAGAGTCTATTTTCTTAGGTCCCTTCGGCAAGCCGGAATATGAATTAAGGAGAAGATGTTATGGTTGGCCACTTGCTCCTGGGATTTACAGTCAGCGTGACCCTGTCCATTGAGGTTTTGGGGACAACATCGCTACCCTCTGCAACAGACTTCCGGGCTATGACAAACCTGTCTCAGGGCAGGAATACCATCAGCGGCCTCGTCTTTGGTAGCTCGCGGCAACCAGTCGCACAAGTATACGTCGAATTAATGAATGACGTTGATTCAGTAATCGCGATGACGCGAACCACCGGAGCAGGCCGCTATGTTTTCGAGAATCTTTCACAGGGTACTTATCAGGTGAGAGTCCTAACGCATGGCACGAACTATGTCAGCCAGACCAAGCGAGTCAACATTGTCAATTTCATCACTAATGTCCCCTCATTGGGTACTGTCACTTCCGGCACCGAATATGTTCAGTTGGATTTTTCGCTTCAAACCGCCGAGACCCATGTCTCAGCGGGAGTGCCCGGAACGATCTTTGTTCAGGAAATTCCTAGTGAGGCCCGGAGCGTTTACGAGAAAGCTGTGGCTTATCTTGACAGCGGCCAAAATGAGTTAGGACTGGCAGGGTTGAAGTCGGCGATTGAGATTTTTCCTAACTATTACCAAGCGCTGGAGCGTTTGGGAACGGAGTACGTAAAACAACGTCACTATCAAGCCGCCGCTATCCTTTTAAGCAAAGCTATTGAGGCTAATCCAAGAGGTCATGCGAGTCTTTTTGCACTGGGTATCTCGCAGTACCACCTAAAGCTAATGTCATCTGCAACTGAGACTTTTCGTCGCGCCGCTTCACTGGCTCCTAATTCAATCTTTTCACACTTGTGGCTCGGAACTGTCCTACGCCAAACAGGTAAATTAGACCAGTCTGAGACTCCTCTTAAGCGAGCAAAGCAGCTTGGTAAAAATCAGATTCCTGAGGCGCATTGGCAACTTGCTTTACTTTATAATCAACTTAAGCGATATCGTGAAGCCGCTGTAGAACTGGAGCTCTTTCTTAAAGCGGAGCCCCATGCCCGGGATGCAGAGCAGATTAAAAAACTCATCAGACAGTTGCGTGAGAAATCGGCCTAGAGATCTCATGTGTTAAGTCGGGAATGCCGCACTTTCAATGTCGTCAACGATTACAATCGCGAGGCGTTGGCGATCGAAGTTGACTTTGGCCTGACGGCCCGTACGAGTGGTGGGTGTGACAGGATGGGCCACAGTTCATCGCCGTGGCATTGGCCGACTGGGCCGAATCGGCATGGCGTGACGTTGAGTTCATCAAACCAGGCAAGCCAATGCAGAATGGCTTTATCGAAAGCAATTGCACCTCCAACTGGTTGAGTAGAGGACTTTAACTTCCAAGCTGTCGAACATGCTCGGCGCAAAAAAAGCCCATCCGGTCTCCCGGATGGGCTTTGAAGTTAACTAAAAGGCAGAGCCCGATCTTAGAACATAAACCGGAATCCAAAGCGGATCTGACGCCCGTTCTGAAAGAGGTTAGGTTGGTTAAACCGCGCATCCCGCTCGAAACCTTCTGTTCCCAGCAGAGCTTCGATCTCGTCTCGAAGACCGTTGCCCTGGAATATGGCCTTGATGGCTTCACCTCCATCCGCGAGGCCGAAATCCGGAGCTTGAAAAACTGCGCCGCTGATCAAGTCATAACGGGCCAACTCATTCGTCTCATTGAAGGCATTAAGCAGGTTTACGTCAACCGCAATCGCAAACCGGCCATCATTACCAAACTTATATTTATGGGTAACGGAGAAGTCGGTCTGGGTAAAGGGTTCCGTCCGACCTAAGTCACCACGCTTGTTTAGCACAACCGTGGCTACGTCAAGCAGATCGACGCGCGACGAGATTGGGGTACCAGTCTGTGCTGTGGTGAAGAAGGAGAAATCTGTGGTATTCCTTCCGCTTCCTTCCAAGTTGCGACCAAAGAAGCTCTTCCAGTCGAACGTATATGCCCCGAAAACCTTCAACACGTGTGTACGATCCGTTGAAAGCAGCCCGTTGTTCGGCACACCCTCAGGTGTGAACGGCTCGAACGGCAGGTCAAATACGCGGTTGACGTTCGGGCTAGTACGGCCACCCTCGTCGGAGTTAGCCAGCCCACCATAGTTGCCATACAACCGGCTCCAGGTGTAGCTGCCATTAATGTAGTAGTTCCTCGAGAAACGCTTATCGACGCGAACCTCAACCGCATCATACACTCGCTCAGCCGCCGGCGTTGGCGGAACGCCAGGGAGAATCTGTGAGATGATATCGAGGAACGGAGAACCCGGATTCGTGATGTAGTATGTTTCATTACCACCTGCATCGGGGATGCCCACATCCTCAATCGTACGGTCGAGCTTCTTACGCGTGTAACGGACGGCAAGCACGATATCCTTCGTCAGGGAATGTTCCGCGCCAACGGTAAATTCGGTTTGGCGCACTGCTTTCAGATCAAGATCGAGCGTCGGCTGGGTAGGGTCGTTCGACGGCACTCGGAAGTCTCGCTCGAGGTAATCATTAGCAAAAGCATATTCGCGTGTGTAGAAGAACGGGTTTGACTGGGCGGCCTGGATCACAAAGTAGTTGCGCAAGAACTTGTCACCGCCAAAAGAACCCCGCGGCAACTCATATTTGAAGCGATCAAAGAATCGCCCGAAACTAGCAAAGATCTTCGTCTTTCCATTGCCCGTCAGGTCGTAGGCAAAGCCCAATCGAGGTGCGAGCTTGTCTCCAAAAGAGAAGTTGAGCGGGATACCCCCCTCGGTAAAGGACGGCACATTCTCGCGCTCCATGCGTAGGCCCAAGTTAAGGGTCAAACGCCGAGCGATCTGCCAGCTATCCTGAATGTAAACGCCCTCATTTGTACTACCCGCGAGACCAACGGTACCGAACCTTTGCAGGTAGCCATAGCCCAGTCCGCCGGTAGCGACGCCCTGGCCTTCAAAGTTTCTACCAAAAAACAGCCGAATCTCGCCCGTATTGAAGTAGCCTTCCTCAACGTCGTTAGTAATGCTGTTGCGCTGGTAGCCACCTTTCACGTTATGCCGACCCAATCCGCTGAAGAGATAGCTTGCGTCAACATCGAAGGTCTTGCGGATGGAGATGTCCTTCAGCGTCGAGAAGATATTGGGAACGTTTGCGAAACCCGCTGAGCATTGCGGCCCTGCCGTGATGCAACGGAACCGAACGATGTTCGGTATGCCATAGCTGTTGACTTTTTCATTCAAGTAACCTCGGCCCCAGCGAACATCTAACACCAACTTGCTTGTAGGTGTCCAAGTGCCTGCTGCAGTGATGTTTGTCGCGGGGACCCGGCCACCCTGTTCTGCTTGATCAGAGGGGCTTGGCGCACGCTGCGCAGCGGTGAGCCCGCCTCTAGGAGTAGTCGCATCGAGACTAGTATTTGAAGGAATCACCCCGCGGATTCGTCTTGGGCTATATTGATAGGTACCGTAAAGTCGCAGGCTGTCGGAGACCTGACCATCGAGCCGTAAAAAGGAATAATCCCTGCGCTCTTTCGAAACATAATTTTGAGCTGAACCATCCCCAAAAACGAACCCTCGCTCAGTCCGGAAAAACTGGGGTGAGTGGCTGGTATAAAACCACAACCTGTCTTTCACGATTGGACCACCTAGAGAGAAACTCGGAAAAGTATTCAGCGTTGTGTCCCTGCGGGGGACAATGTACCTGAGCGTTACGTCATCGGTCGTCAGGATCGGACGCGGCCCTGCTTGGAGTTCACTTGGTTCAAACATCAAACCAATTTCACCGTGCCACTCGTTGGAGCCACCCTTGGTTACGACGTTAATGACGCCGCCCGTCGCGCCACCATATTCGGCTTCAAAACCACCGGTCTTGATCTGGATCTCCTGTACGAACCCAAGGGGAATATTGTTATTGGCGTTCAAGACGCCGGTGCGGAAGTTCGTTACTTCCTGGCCGTCAATGATGAACGTGTTCTCCGAGCCGCTCGCTCCATCAACCTGGAAACCTCCGGATAAGGGTTCGTTACGAGTTCCGGGCGATATCTGAAGTAGGCTGGTGAAGTTTGTGCCCTTGGGAAGCCGGGCAATAGTCTCGGCACTAATGTTTGTTGCGACTTTGCTATCCGCGACATCAATCGCGCCTGAATCCTGCGCCGTGACAGTGACCGTTTCTCCTACCTGACCCGCCGCCAGTGTGAAATTTACTGGAGTGGCCTTGCCGAGAACGACTTCCACATCGCGATCTCTCTTACCTGTTGAAAAATTTCCGGCAGCCACCTCGACCGAATAAAAGCCTGGGGGTAGCGCAGCAATGCGGTATACCCCATCGCTGTCGGTAGTCGTGGTGCGATTAAATGACCCACCTGTGACTGTCACTGAAGCGTTCGGTACTCTGGCACCGTTTGGGTCAACTACGGTGCCCTCTATGCTGCCAGTTGTCTCTTGGCCGAGCGCCGAGCCGACCAGGCAAAACACTAAAGCAACAACCGAGAACATCAACTTGATAGTCATACTTTTACTCCTAAATCCTGAAGCATTCTTCATTTTTTGCTTTCCTTTCTTGAAGCTAGCCGTGCCTATCATGCTTTCCGCTAGCTTGGAGTTGGGTACTGGAAACATTCCGATAAAGAAATCCGCCCTTCGTGGCAGTCGAATGGTTCGCAATTCCCATGCCCGCTTCCCGCGCGGGCCAGATAGTACTTAAGATCAGCGATTTAGGCCCAAGCTGACCCTTGTCAGGTAGCCCGGAAATCCAAAAAATTGGGAACAATCCATAAATCCATCGGCGAATCCCAAACCTCAGGCTGAAACAAACCCTGCTGCCAACACCCGCCCGGAAGGGGTCAAATCTGGTCTTGGCTGGGTCTCTTGTTTCACGTCGCGATTATTCCCGTCACTCGTCATTCGCAGCCATCGGCCCGTTGCAGTATTGAAACCTGCCGTTAGCCATCACTGTCTTGTGAATCCCCTTGCGACAATCCGCGTGGTAAACTTTCATCAGCAACTCCACAAAGCGAAAAAGAAACTCCTCTTGTCTGAACGAATCTATCGCGATCCCGTCCACAACATCATTCGCCTTCGCACTGACTCTGACGAAGGTGAGTTGATGATGCGTCTAATAGACGCTCCGGAGTTTCAGCGCCTGCGTCGCATCAAGCAGTTGGGATTAGGTCTGTACACCTATCAGGGCGCAGAGCACTCGCGTTTCACTCACTCGCTCGGCGCTTTCCATCTCATGACACGCGTTCTCGATCGCCTTGGCGAAATGCACACCATCCAACCAGAGGATCGCGCTGCTGCGCGGGCGGCTGCTTTACTTCACGACGTCGGCCACGGATCTTTTTCTCATGTGATGGAGAAAGTGCTTGGCTTCCATCATGAAGCCTGGACCGTCCAGGTGGTCCTTAGCGCCGACACCGAGATAGGACAACTGCTACGCGATCATTCAGCGGATCTACCGGAGAAAGTAGCAGCGATCATCGAAGGCAAATTTCAACCAGTCGCTCTGGCCCAACTGGTGTCTTCACAACTCGATGTCGATCGCATGGACTATCTACTGCGCGACTCGCTGATGACCGGCGCCAAGTATGGAATTTACGATCTGGAATGGATCATCAACGCGCTGGCTATCGATGAAGCTGGCGATCGTATTTATGTCGCCGCGCGCGGATTGTATGCCGTTGAAGAATACCTACAGGCACGTTACTACATGTTTCGTCAGGTTTACTTTCATCGTAGCTTGCGCTCTGCCGAAGCTGTGCTTCGTTCTGTCCTGCGTCGTGCGCTGCAACTGCTGGAAGCGGGACAGTCCGTCTGGTGCGCGCCTGACACGGCGTTTGAAAAGGTATTACGCAAGCAGAGCCTCACTATCAGTGAACACCTGGAAATCGACGATTCGGATGTCTTGTTTCATATCAAGCAATGGCAACGTTCGGCCGATCCTATCCTTAAGGACCTAAGCAGCCGTTTCATGGGCCGACGTCTTTTCAAGGCCATTGACCTGGATATGAGCCAGCGGAACAGGGGGAGTTTCTCGCGGCCGCTCGCGAATGCGTTAGCCAGGCCGGTTTCGATCCCGCTTACTACTTCATCGAAGACCGGGCCAGCGATGTTCCTTACTACAACTACTACACCGTGGCCGGCGCAGAGCCGAAGTCGCATATCTACGTGGAAGACGGGTACTCGCGTCCCGAAATTCGCGAGATTAGCGAAGTTAGCGAAGTCGTTCGTGGGCTGCAGAAAGGTTATGAACTACACCGAATTTGCTTTCCAGCCGAGGTGAAGAACGAGGTTTATGAGCTCTACCACCGCAGCTCGGCAAAAGGCAGATCCGTTGCTAGCACTGAGGCTCGGGCGTCTGGAGATTAGTATGGCGAGAATCGAACCGGTTGATCCTGAAAAGGCTGATCGTTACGCGCGGGATATTTTCGAAGCCCAAACGAAGACCTGGGGCGCTCCACTCTTCAATCATGTGTTGTATGCCCGCCGTCCTTCAATCTTTCGCGGCGCCCGCTCCATGTGGACGGGAATAGACGCCTCTGGGTTAATTGATCCGCGTTTGCGTGCCTTGCTGAATCGCCGTGTGGCAGCGCTGAATGAATGTGAATTTTGACAGGACATCAACGCTGCCGTGGGCAGCGAACTTGGAATTCCGCGCGCGAAAATCAATGACCTTCCCAATTACTCTTCAAGCGAACTTTATACCGAGGCTGAACGTGTGGCGCTTGAATACGCTGATTCGATTACGATCACTAAACTAGAAGTGAGCGATGAGTTGTTTGAGAAGTTACGACAGTTTTACGATGAAGACGCGATTGTCGAGCTGACCGCTACAATCGCCTGGGAAAATGCTTCTAGTAAGTTTAACCGGGCGCTCAGAGTCCCTTCTCAGCAATTATGGAAATGAACCATCTTAACTTTCATGATGTTCTTAAACGTTAGCTTCCGTCTTGTCCTCATCCTGATCGCAGTTTCCAGTTGCCTCTTTGCTCAATCACCAGGTCGACGCATCGGCATTGCAGTTCTAAGTTTTGGGAACTCCCAAATCGGACAAGAGTCCTCAGCTTCACTTGCGAGTAGTCTTCGCTCGATCGACCAACTACAGATCGCTGATTCCGATCAAACTCGCGCGGCCGCCACTGGTGCGGGCTATGCTCCTTCATTGAACATGGCGGTGGCGGAAGCTCGTACGCTCGGCGCGGCTGTGGGAAGTGACCTCTATATTCTCGGTGACGCCCAAACTCTGCGCCGCTCTCCCTCAAGTGGGCCGATTTATTTTGAATCCTATGCCTCAATCTTTGTGGTCAGTTCACGGAGCGGCCGGCTGGTTAGCTGGCAGCGTCTCAGCTTTCAGGCGCCCATGCCCACATCCTCTGCAAGCCTCTTACTTGCTGCGCTTTCTCACAAGGACCTGCGAGACAAACTCTTTGTCTCGATTCGTCGGGCACTTACCAAGGAGCAAACGGCCCGCGAGTCCGCTATCGATAAAGGAATCCCGGTTATTGAAGAGGCTCCTGATGGCGAAAAGGTCGCGACGGCGGAAGGACTGCGTTTGCCGCGACCCTATCGGCGGCTGCAACCCTCATATCCTGCCACGGCTCAACAAGCTGAGGCTGAAGCGATAGTTGATGTCCTGGTGGATCTAGACAAGAACGGCGAGGTTACTCACGCGGAGATCGCACGTTGGGCTGGGTTTGGTTTGGATGAGACATCTCTCGAAACCGTTCGCAAACTTCATTTCTTTCCCGCCATGCGCAATGGAAACGCTATTCCTTTGCGCGTGCTCCTCCGCTATAACTTTCGCAAGCCGCCCAGATAGCGAAATTCCCGATGAGGGTCTTTGGTTTTTGGCCATTTGGACTCTTGCTTGATTATCAGAGTCTCGATTCGAGTATTAAAGATCAAAGACCCAAAGCCAAAGACCAAACAGTGTTATGATTCGCGCGCAATCAAGCCAACAGGTTGAATCCAAAAAAATGCTCTATCTGTCGCAGGTATTGGGTCGACCGATCCGTGACCTTGAAGGCGAAAGTGTGGCGACCGTTAAGGACGTCATCACTCGCCTGGGAGAAGAGGATCACCCGCAGGTAACCGGCGTCGTGGCGCGGTACCGGCGTCGCGATTTCTTTGTTTCCCGTTGGCGCATCACCGAACTCAACGAACATGGCGTGCGACTGAATTCAGACATCCTGGATCTGCGTCCGTTTGTTCGCCGCGAAGGCGAAGTACTCCTGGCCCGTAATGTCCTGGATAAGCAACTGATTGATGTCGACGGCAAGCGAGTGGTTCGCGTGAACGACGTTCAGTTGATCGAAGCAGCAGGAGCGTGGCGCGTGACGGGGGCCGACGTGAGCCTCCAGGGACTATGGCGCCGACTGGCACCCGCCGGCTTTGTGGGAACAAGAAACCCTGTTGAAGTGATTGACTGGTCAGACGTGGGTTACCTGGCAACTGATGACACTACCGTACGGTTGAAATCGGCCCGGGGAAAGCTCGCGCGGCTGCATCCGGTCGAGATTGCGCGATTAGCCGAAGCACTTTCATATCCTCATGGCTCAGAAGTTGTCGAATCTCTCGACGATGAAACCGCAGCCGAGACTCTGGAAGAGATGCCCGCTGCGCAACAGGCCCGCATTTTGGGTGATATGGATGAAGAACGAGCTGCCGACATTCTGGAGTGGATGTCACCCGATGAGGCCGCGGATGTTCTTGGCGATTTGCCTGAGGAAAAGGCTGAAGAGCTTTTGGGCTTAATGGAGGGTGAAGAGCAGGCTGACGTCGCCGAGCTCCTGCCCTATGAAGACGATACGGCGGGTGGCCTGATGACCACTGAATTTGTCACGCTCCCTCGTCAGTTAACCGTAGGCGAAGCACTTGCGCGACTGCGCGAGATGGCGGAAACGCCCAACATGATTTACTACCTGTACGTCGTCGAGTCTGAGGGCTCGTGGAATCTGATTGGCGTGATTGCTTTGCGAAGTTTAATCCTCGCGGATCCAGCGGCGCCACTTGCCGACGTAATGCGGACTGAGTTTCGCTCCGCACACGCGGGCGAATCCGCAATGGACGTCGCACACCGAATTGCCGAATACAATCTCCTGGCCTTGCCGGTCGTCGACGAGGCAGGCGACATTTTGGGAATCATCACCGTGGACGACGCTATGGAAATACTGTTGCCGAAAGATTGGCGTCAACGCCTGCCAAGATTATTCGGCTAACCGTTGCGACACTGATTGCAAACGGATCGCTATGACGACGGAGAACCTCCAGGTGGCAGAACGACGTGCAGCCGTGCGGGCCGCTGGGCGACGCTTATTGCAGCGCGGAGCTCGTGGTATGCGCACCGTCACTCCACGAAAGAAACTGCTTGGCTACCTGGCTATCCTCGGGCCGGGAATGATCACCGCTAATGCCGGTAACGACGCCGGCGGCATCGCTACATTTGCTTCGGTCGGCGCTGAATACGGCTATCGCCTACTCTGGATTCTGATTCCCATCACAATCAGCCTGGGCCTGGTCCAGGAAATGTGTGCGCGTATGGGCGCGGCCACTGGTAAAGGACTTGCCGATCTGATTCGCGAACGGTTCGGAGTTCGTTGGACAGCGCTCGTGATGCTTGCTTTGTTGATTGCCAATGGCGGCGTAACAGTTTCGGAATTCGTGGGCATCGCCGCAGCTACTGAACTCTTTGGTATACCCCGATTCGCTTCGGTTCCACTCGCAGCGATCAGCATTTGGTGGCTGGTTGTTAAAGGCTCTTACCAGCGCGTTGAGCGCGTGTTCCTCCTGATGACGCTGGTGTTTCTCGGCTACATCGCCTCTGCATTTCTGTCGGACCCGGATTGGAGCCAGGCTGCAGTTGCAATTGTGCAGCCAGGTTTTAGTTTTGACCAACGCTATCTCTTCACTATCGTGGCGATCGTAGGCACCACGATTTCACCTTACATGCAGGTCTACATCCAGTCGTCGGTGGTGGAGAAAGGGATAACTGCAGAAAGCTATCGGCGCACCAGGACTGATGTGTGGGTGGGAACGATCTTCGCAATCCTGATCGTCTTCTTCATCGTAATCTCCACCGCTGCGACACTCCACCGGCATGGGATTCAAATCCACACCGCGGCTGATGCTGCGAGGGCATTGCGTCCCCTCGCTGGCCGGTATGCGGAGGCGCTCTTTGCCGTCGGTTTATTTGGCGCTTCGATGCTCGCGGCCGGAGTGCTGCCGCTGGCAACGGCCTATTCAGTAAGCGAAGCTCTGGGCTTTGAAAAAGGCGTTTCGCGTAGTTTTCGCGAGGCCCCGATTTTCATTGGCATATTCACATTCCTTGTGGCTGTGGGAGCCGCAATCGCGGTGCTTCCCGATCTGCCGCTGATTCAGGTTTTGCTGGTGACGCAGGTGATAAATGGACTGCTTTTGCCGGTAATACTTTTTGCGATTCTGCGTCTGGTAAACGATAAGGAAATCATGGGCGCGCACGTCAATGGTCCGCTCTATAACCTTGCTGCCTGGCTCACGGCGATCGTAGTCACAGTCCTCTCGCTGCTTCTAATTTTGGTCACCATTTTTCCCAACCTCTTCTCCTTCTAGAATGCGTTACCGCCGTTAGATGCTTTTCCTAGTGTTCTTTATGGCGACAATAGACCGTCTTTCTTCTCGCCAAGCTCACTAATCGGTGATAAAAGGAAAGCGTTACAACAGATCTGATTTCAAACTTCCAAGGCGAGCTCGGCTAACGTGATTCGCTCACGCACCAAAAACAAACCGATTCTCTTTGTCGTTATCTCTGCCATCGTCCTGCTGGCACTGTATCTTCTTGTCTCCTTTGATTATCAGATCCACGAACTTCTGCGAGCGCAAATGGGTGGCCTCGCAGCTCGCGCAGACACAGTTGTCAATGTTCTGCGCTTAGTACTGCTTGGAATTCTGGCTTACCTTTTCGTTCGAGCCCTCAACGTTCTGATCTTCGGCTTAATCTTCAGGTTGAGGAGTGGTTTTGAAGCGCCGACCCTGGTACGAAACGTCTTCTCAATCGTAGCTTTCACAGCGCTATTCCTGCTGATTTTTTCCTCGATTTTTGAGAACGTTAATCTCGGGGCGCTTTTTACAACCTCGGCGATCTTCGGCGTTATTCTGGGCCTGGCGTTGCAGGATACGCTCGGAAATTTCTTTGCCGGAATTTCATTGCAGGCTGACCGGCCCTTTCAGATAGGCGATGTGATCACGGTGGGAGCTTTAAGACACACCGGCGTGGTTGAAGAGATCACCTGGCGCGCGGTCAAGGTGCGAACATTCACAAATCATATCGTGCTGATCAGCAACAGCACTGCCGCGAGAGAACCGATCGACGTTTGTCCGCGCGACGGCTTGAACGCTCGGCTCGTGTTCTTCAACACCCTCTACACCGATTCGCCGGCAAAAACCATCCACGTTGTACGCGAAGCTGTGCGTGAGGCTGACAATGTTTCCGAGAAGATCACGCCGTTGGTACGAATCAGAAACTTCGGCGAGAGTGGCGTCGATTACGAAGTTAAGTACTGGCTTAATGACTATGCCAAATACAACGATACAGATGCCCTCGTGCGCCAACGAATCTGGTACGCCTTCCGGCGGGCTGGACTGAGTTTCGCCTTCCCCACGCGCACACTGCATGTGGAGAGGTCAAAGCGAAGCGGCGCGCTCGAAGGCGATGATAGTGCCCTCATTGAGCGACTATCGGCAGTGGATATCTTCGCTCCTTTATCCGCTGAAGAGACGGGAATGCTGGCCCGTGCCGCGGTGAGCCATGTCTTCGCACCCGACGAAATGGTTATCCGCGCGGGAGACGCCGGGTCCTCAATGTTTGTGGTGCACAAAGGCCGGGTCTCGGTGCAAGTGAGCGAGGCAGGTTTTTCTCGGAGCGTAGCAACACTGAACGAAGGGGACTTCTTTGGTGAGATGGCTCTTTTCACCGGCGAGCCGCGGGCGGCGAACATCGTCGCGCTCGAGGAGACCGAGGTGCTCGAGATCGGGCACGACGCGATGAAAAAAGTCTTCGATACCAATCCCGATCTGGTGGAATCTCTCAGTTTCATTATTGCGGAAAGACGGAAGGGCCTTGCCCCTCAAGCCAATGCCGCAGACGAAGAAGAGGACGAATCCGCCGGCATCATCTGGGCAGTCAAACGCTTTTTCGGGATGAAGTAAGTCCTCCCACATTCTACCCGTATTCTCAAAAAGCCCGCAAAGTTTAGCCCATCCGCCGGGTCAAACTGAGACCCTCGCACTAAGAGCTCGCAAACTTGACAGGGAGACACTCACATATTATTATCCACGCCTGCTCACTTTCCCGCTGAACACTATTTGGAGGGCTGAGTAGGTCCAAAGAATTACTATTGATAAGGAGGAAGTTCCAAAATGAGTATCACTCGTTATGACCCGTTTCGTGACTTGCGGTCGCTTCAGGAGGAGGTTAACCGTCTCTTTTCCACGAATCTGACTCGGGGTTTTGGCGAGGAGGGCATCGGTCGGGGCGCCTGGAATCCCAGCGTGGATATTTACGAAAACAAAGACCAGATTGTGCTCGAGGCCGAATTGCCGGGAATGAATCGCGACGACTTCGACTTAACCGTCGAGAACAACGTCATCACCCTTCGCGGTGAACGTCACTTCGAGAAGAAGGACGACGGCGATAATTATCACCGGGTTGAGCGTTCTTATGGTTCCTTTACCCGATCTTTCACCCTGCCTCAGACGGTCTCGGCCGACGGGGCTACCGCCGAATACCGCAACGGCGTTCTGCGAGTAGCTTTGCCCAAACGTGAAGAGACTAAGGCCCGCCGAATAGAAGTGGCAGGCTCAGAAGCAGGCGCTCGGAAGACGATCGAGGCAAAGGCCGAGAACGTCGAACCTGACGAAAAAGCGAAAGACGCCGGCGCTGGTCGCTGAGTCGGATTAGTGAGTATCGTTAATAAGAAATGCAGCGGGGCCTCGCTCAGCTGAATTGCGAAAAGGTGCGGGTCCCCGCTTTCTTCTAAAATCAAGAGTTTGAGTGGATGAGACTGGATAAGTTCACACTGCGCGGTCAGGAAGCGATCCAATCAGCCATCGAGTTGGCAGAGCGCAATCAAAACCAGCAGGTCGAACCGGAACATTTGCTGGCTGCGATGCTTGAACAACCGGAAGGCATCGTTCGTCCTCTTCTGGGCAAACTAGCCGTCAATCTCCCGGTTGTCCTCAACGACGTGCAAGCTGCGATTGCACGATTTCCGCGAGTACAGGGCGGGCAGCAGTATCTGAGCCCGCGGCTGAACCAGATTTTCAGCACTTCCCAAAAACAGGCAGAGAGTTCTAAGGACGAGTTTGTTTCCACGGAACACTTACTTGTCGCGATCGCCGAGGAGAAAGACGGCGAAGCGGGACAGATTCTGAGACAACACGGTGTTAAGCGTGACGATCTGCTCAAGGTCATTGAGCAAACGCGGGGTGGGTCACGCATTACTGACCAGAACGCCGAAAACAACTATCAAGCACTCTCGAAATATGCCAAAGACTTAACCGACCTGGCGCGTAAAGGAAAACTTGATCCGGTAATCGGACGCGATGATGAGATTCGCCGCACCATTCAAGTGCTTTCAAGACGAACCAAGAACAACCCGGTCTTGATCGGGGAACCGGGCGTAGGCAAAACGGCGATTGTCGAAGGTCTGGCGCAACGAATCGTTTCCGGCGATGTCCCTGAGACACTGCGTAACAAGCGACTGGTCGGGCTTGATTTGGGCTCGATGCTCGCCGGCGCGAAATATCGTGGCGAATTTGAAGATCGATTGAAGGCGGTTTTGAAGGAAATTGAGAAGGCCCAGGGTCAGATCATCCTGTTCATCGATGAGCTGCATACGCTGGTAGGCGCCGGCGCGGCAGAAGGCGCAATCGACGCTTCCAACATGTTGAAACCAGCGTTGGCGCGAGGCGAGCTGCGTTGTGTCGGCGCGACCACGCTTAATGAATACAAGAAGTATATTGAAAAAGATGCGGCGCTGGAGCGTCGCTTTCAACAGATCTATGTGGGTGAGCCCAGCGTGGAAGACACCATTGCCATTCTTCGTGGGCTGAAAGAACGCTATGAAGTTCATCATGGTGTGCGGATCAAGGACTCGGCGATAGTAGCTGCAGCCACACTCTCGAATCGCTACATTACCGATCGGTTTCTTCCCGATAAGGCAATCGACCTGATTGACGAGGCCGCCTCGCGGTTGCGCATCGAGATTGATTCGCTGCCGCAGGAGATTGATCAGTTAGAGCGCGAGACGCTGCAACTGGAAATTGAGCGGCAGGCCCTGCAGCGTGAAGAAGACGAAAAATCCAAAACTCGCCTGCGGGAGATCGAACAAAGAATTGCTGATCTGAAAGAAACTTCCTCGGGCATGAAAGCCAAGTGGCAGTCAGAGAAAGAGGCAATCGAGCGAATGCGCACGATGAAGGCTGAATTGGAGCAACTGAAACTTCAGCTCGACCAGGCGGGCAACGCCGGCGACCTTGGTAAAGCCTCGGAACTGCAATACGGCACGATTCCCGAACTCGAGCAACAGCTCATCGCCGAGCAGGAAAAGCTCGCGGCTTTCCAAAGCGACGGCGTCATGCTTAAGGAAGAGGTTGATGAAGAAGACATCGCTGAGGTCGTCGCCAAGTGGACTGGCATCCCAGTCTCAAAAATGCTCGAGGGCGAAATGCAGAAGCTGGTGACTATGGAAGAGCGACTGCGCCAGCGGGTGATCGGGCAGGACGATGCTTTACACGCCGTGGCCAATGCAGTGCGGCGGGCGCGCGCGGGTTTACAGGATCCGAATCGACCGGTCGGGTCATTCATTTTTCTCGGCCCAACAGGAGTCGGCAAGACGGAAACAGCCCGCGCCCTGGCAGAGTTTTTGTTCGATGATGAGCGGGCAATGATTCGACTCGATATGTCGGAGTACATGGAAAAGCACGCCGTTGCGCGAATGATCGGCGCTCCGCCGGGATACGTTGGTTATGAGGAAGGCGGGCAATTAACCGAAGCAGTGCGTCGTCGCCCCTATGCGGTAGTTCTTTTCGACGAAATCGAGAAGGCGCACCAGGACGTTTTCAATGTACTGCTGCAGATTCTTGATGATGGACGACTCACCGATTCCAAAGGTCGCACCGTGGATTTCAAGAATAGCGTCCTGATCATGACGTCGAATCTCGGTTCAAGGGAGATTCAGGCGGCGCAGGGCGACGAGGAAGCCGTACGCGATGCTGTTTTGGAAGAGTTGCGGCTACAATTCAAACCAGAGTTTCTCAATCGCGTTGACGATATTGTTGTATTCCACCAGTTAACTAAAAAAGAAATCGTCAGGATTATCGACGTACAGCTCGAGCGTCTCCGCCACATGCTTCAGGATCGAAATATCACGCTCGTGCTGGACGACTCGGCACGCGAGCTGCTGGCGCGTGAGGGCTACGATCCCGCCTATGGAGCTCGTCCCTTGAAGCGAGCGATTCAGACTTTGATTCAGAATCCCTTGGCCGTAAAACTTCTTAACGGCGAAGTCGTGCCGGGGCAAACTCTAAAGGTCTCTGGTGATTTGAGTCAGATGAAGTTCCAGACGGAAATGGCGGCAGGAGCGTAGTGACCGGCGAAGCAAAAATAAGACGAGGAAGGATTGAGAATGTCTAAACAGTGGAACCCGTTAAACGATCTGATGTCGTTGCAGGATAGGATGAATCGCCTCTTTGAAGATGCGACCGAACGCCGCGCCAGAGTCGCAACTGAGACAAGCGACGAAATCGAAACCGCTGAATGGTGCCCCGCAGCCGATGTTTATGACCAGGAGAGTGAATACCTGATTGCGGTTGACCTGCCGGGCGTTAGTCGCTCCGCGGTCGAGATAGATCTCCACGATGACAAACTGGTAATCAGAGGCACTCGCACGCTCAAGGGCGCGTCTTCTACTGGCCAACGTCCGGAGGGCCGATTCTTGAGAACGTTTACTGTTCCGACAAATGTTAATCAGCAGGAAATCGGAGCTGAGTACAAAAATGGCGTGCTCGAGATCAGACTCCAAAGCGCAAGGAGCAAGAGGCCCAGCGAATTCAGATCAAGGTGAAATGATGTGAATTGATAAGTGAGCCATGAGTTGTGTGAACCCAGCACGCGGGGAACATCAGGGGAGCAAGAAGCCATGAAATCAAGAGACAAAGAGGACCAGGGCCGGGAGTCAAACGAAGGCAAAGTAGATATCCGCGTCACCGATCGGCGTCGCAGTTATCTTAATGACAACGACGACGCCGGCTCCGTTGCAAACGCCGAAACTCCCCGGCTCAAACCAACCTACGTAGAGGAACTCGAGGCCCGTACTCAGGCCTCGGAGCAGTCAGCCCGGGACATCCAAACTCGCTTCGAACAACTAAAGACCAGGCTGCAACAGGAAACCGATGAGACCCGGCAACGTCTCAACCGCGCCGCGGACGAGCGCGCCCAGCGTGCCAAAACTGATTTTATTGCCGCCTTGCTTCCCGTGCTCGACAATTTGGAGCGGGCAACGGAAGCCGCCGACTCGGGCAGCACATTGGAACAGGTCTCGACAGGTGTGCGACAGACCGCCGAAAGTTTCAAGAGCGCTCTTGCCGCTACGGGTCTTGAACCCGTGCCCGCCTTAGGCGAGTTGTTCAATCCGGAACTACACGAAGCTGTTGAAACGGCTCCTGCTGATCCGGAGCTTGACGGAAGAGTCACTGCGGAATACACGCGTGGCTATCGCATTGGTGATCGCCTGCTGCGCCCGGCGCGAGTTAAAGTCGGGCGCGCAACGGAAAAAGCGCAAGGGGCTGTCGACTAGTAAGCTATCCATCTGGTTACTTAAGGAGAAAACAAGTGGCTGCGAAAGAGATGAGGTTTCATGAAGACGCGCGCAACGCGATGCTTCAGGGAGTGAATACGCTGGCAAACGCAGTACGGGTCACGTTGGGACCTAAAGGCCGGAACGTCGTGCTGGGCAAGAAATTTGGATCGCCGGTCATTACGAAAGACGGTGTCACCGTGGCGAAGGAAATTGAGCTCGGCGATCGTTATGAGAATCTTGGGGCGCAGATGGTTCGCGAAGTGGCGGTGAAAACCAACGACACAGCCGGCGACGGCACCACAACCGCCACTGTCCTCGCGCAGGCGATTTTTCGCGAAGGCATAAAGAATGTCACGGCCGGCGCCAATCCGATGTCACTTCAACGCGGGATTCAGATAGCCACCGAAAAGGTAGTTGCAGAGCTTGAACGAATGTCGCAAAAGGTAAAAACCAAAGAAGACCTGACCAATGTGGCAACCGTCTCCGCGAACAATGATCGCGAAATCGGCAAGTTGATCTCGGCAGCAATGGAACAGGTAGGCAAAGATGGAGTGGTCACCGTTGAAGAGTCCAAGACGCTACAGACTGAGCTGGAAATAGTAGAAGGAATGCAGTTCGACCGCGGCTATCTTTCGCCTTACTTCGTCACTAATCCCGACCGAATGGAAGCGGTACTCGACGAACCACTAATCCTGATTCACGAAAAGAAGATCGCTGCCATGCGGGACTTGCTCCCGGTGCTCGAACAGTCCGCGCAAACCGGACGCGGGTTGTTGATTATCGCTGAAGACATCGAAGGCGACGCGCTGGCAACTATGGTTGTAAATAAGTTGCGGGGAACGATCAAGGTGTGTGCAGTTAAGGCGCCGGCATTTGGGGATCGTCGCAAGGCGATCCTCGAAGACCTGGCGATTCTGACAGGCGCCAGGGTGATCACCGAAGATCTGGGAATCAAACTCGAGAATGTGCAACCGGAGGATTTGGGGTCTGCTAAGCGCGTGATTGTAACCAAGGACAGTACAACCATCGTTGAAGGCGGCGGCGCCGCAAAAGCAATCCAGGCTCGAGTCTCAACGATTCGCCGCCAGATCGAAGAGACTACGTCCGAATACGATCGCGAGAAATCGCAGGAGCGTTTAGCGAAACTCGCGGGCGGTGTGGCGGTGGTTAAAGTTGGCGCCCCAACTGAGACCGCCATGAAAGAGGTCAAGATGCGCGTAGAAGACGCGCTCAATGCAACCCGGGCGGCGGCCCAGGAAGGGATCGTCGCCGGCGGAGGTGTCGCCCTGCTGCGAGCAGCAAAGGTTTTGGACAAACTCGAGGAGAGTGACAGGGACGCACAGACCGGAATTCAAATCGTGAAACGCGCTCTGGAAGAGCCGCTCAGGCGGATTGCGCAAAATGCAGGTGTTGATGGCGCAGTGGTGGTCGGAAAGGTTGAGGCGATGAAAGGCGCTAAGGGTTTTAATGCCTCAACAGGAGAGTTTGAAGATCTGCTTGCCGCCGGAATTATCGATCCCACAAAGGTTGTCCGCACGGCTTTGCAGAACGCCGCCTCCATCGCTGGTCTTTTGCTGACGACAGATGCGGCGGTCACAGATGCGCCGGAACCAAAGAAGGCGACGCCGCCCATGCCCGGAGGCGGTGACGATTACGACTACTAATTAACGGATTGGGTTATCTGAAGATTCTGCGCTTTCGTGGAGACAGGACCCGGGTTGGCCGCAGATTTGCAAGCGATAGCGCCGGGAGATTGCTGTTGCATTGAAACGCAACGGCGCATATGCTCGATGGCATCTAACCTGTGGGTTAGATGCGGTTAGTTTGAACGATCACGGTCAACTTTCCAGAGCAAAATCCCCGCGAGGCGGCCTTTTTGACGAAGCGGTTCATGAAAGTATTAGGTGGAACAAATGGTTGATCTTGGGGCATACAAAGATAAGTTTGGAGAAAGCGGTCAGCGCATCCTCGAGCATGCATTGAGTGAGTCGAGGCAACGCGATCAAAACTACGTGGCGGTTGAACACATTTTGGAGGCTCTAATGCATGAGGAGCCCGACATGTTCAATTCCGCGATGCGTGAGCTTTCTCTTGATCCCATAACCGTAAAGATTGCCATCGATAAACGTCTTGAAACCAACCGCCAGCAACACGTTGGCAAAGGGTTTCGCATTGCTCCGGACACAACCGACCTTTTTAAACGGGCAATGGAACGAGCTCGAGCTCAGGGCCGCAAGACCATCGAAGCAACCGACATTTTCGAAGCCCTGACAAATTACGACAGCCTCTTTGTGGAAGTGCTCCAAAACATGGGAGCTAATCCCGACGTTGTTGCGGAAAACGTGCGCGCACAAGTGCAAAAACGCGAACAGGAAGAGGAACAGTATCGCAAAAAGTTTGAGCTCCCGCCCTATCTGAAGCATTTCGGTGTCTCACTTAACCGTCTGGCACGCGCCGACAAGATCGCACCCACGATTGGTCGGGAAAAAGAAATTCAGCAGATGGTGGAGATTCTTTGTCACAGGGAACGCGCCAATTCGCCGATGCTCGTGGGTGAGCCGGGCGTGGGCAAGACTGCGGTTGTGGAGGGTCTCGCACGCCTGATCGAATTGGAACCCGAGAAGGTCCCCGCTCGCTTGCGCGGCTCGCATGTGGTGCAACTACAAATGGGCGGCCTGGTGGCCGGCACAATGCTGCGCGGCATGTTTGAGGAAAGAATTAAAGGCATTATCGACGAGGCGAAAGAGCACGCGAACCTAATCCTCTTCATCGACGAAGCGCACACGATCATTGGCGCGGGCGCGGCATTGGGAACGTCTTCTGACGCTGCGAACATGTTCAAGTCGGCCCTTGCGCGCGGCGACCTGCGGATCATCGGCGCGACGACACTTTCCGAATACAAGGAGTATATCGCGGAAGACGAGGCCCTGGCGCGTCGCTTCCGTCTGGTTAAAGTTGTCGAACCTTCAATCAGCGAAACCCGTGAGATTCTGCTCGGCGTGCGTCCGCGATTGGAGAAAAACTACTCCGTAAAGATTTCAGACGACGCTATTAACACTGCGCTTGAGATGGCTCCGAAATACATTCGCAACCTGCACCTGCCTGATAAGGCCATCGGCTGGCTCGATACGGCGGCGGTGAAAGTTGAGATTAATGAGCCACAGACAATGGTCGTCAAGCCGGAACACGTGATTGAGGTGATCTCGCAGGAGTCGCGGATTCCTCGCGACATGATCTTCCGCGATACCGGCGATCGCTTCGCTCTCACGGAAGCGATGTTGGGGGCCCGCGTGATCGGGCAAAAAGCCGCAATCAAAGCAGTCGCTCAGCGTCTGCGCCTGAACAAGGGTCCATTGAAGGAATCGCATTACAAACCTGATGGCGTGCTCTTGTTTCTTGGTCCTACCGGCGTGGGCAAAACAGAATTGGCGAAGGCAGTCGCTGAATTCATGTTTGGCGACGAAGAAAAGATGATCCGTATCGACATGTCTGAATACAGCGATGGCACGGTCAGCATCGAAAAACTTATCGGCATGCCGCGCGGTATTGTTGGTTCGGAGCGAGGTGGAATTCTCACCGAGCAACTACGCGAGAATCCCTACACGGTGCTGTTGCTCGATGAGGTTGAGAAGGCCTCGCCATATTTGATGAACCTCTTCCTTCAGGCTTTTGACGAAGGTTGGCTCACGGATGGTCGCGGCAAGAAGGTCTATCTTTCGGACGCGATTGTGATCATGACCTCCAACCTTGGTTCCGACAGCTTTAAGAGATTTGAGAAGCCATTAGGCTTTGGGATGAAGACCGCGACTGACTTTCGCGCTGTCAACAATGAAGTGATGAAGGCCGCCGAACAGAGGTTCTCGCCGGAGTTTCGCAATCGCATAGATGAGATCATCGTCTTCGCGCCGCTCACGATGGATGAGGTGCGACGGATTGCCAAGCTTTACCTTGACAGGTTAGGCAGGCAGATGGAACGCCAGGGCAAGTCAGTTGAAGTAACTGAAGCGGCGCTGAATCTCCTAACCGAGAAGGGGTTCAATACGGCATACGGCGCCCGCTTTTTGAAACGGCATATTGACGAAAAAGTTAAGTTGCCGATCACGAGCATGTGGAAGACAGCGGCGAGTTTTCTGGTCGATGTCGAAAACGGTGAAACCGTCGTCAAGCCAACTGCAACAAACAAACCTCAATTGAATTAGTGCTTTTCAGGGCGGGGTTGATTTGGGTTTCAGTGAGCTTTCATTGAAACCCTTTTTTTGCGAAGCACGTTAAAGGTGTTAATGAGGTTGAGCCCTGATTCGCACTGACTACAAATTCAGAGCGCTTGTTGTCTTGATCGAGCACATGGTTCACTGCTGATTTTCATGAGGCATTCAATTTTAAAGATAAGCAGAACTCTTTCAGTCGTTGCTGTGATCGGCCTACTCACCACTTCTCTCGCTTTCGCGCAGACGCCGAGCACGCCGGAGACCGCCAACCAGAGTCCGGCCGACAACAAGGCCGAGGCAATTCTCAATCGCGCAATTGAAGCCCTGGGTGGAACGACCTACCTGAATGTGCGCACAGTGGTGGGCCGCGGGTTTTATACAACTTATCAGGACGGCGCCTCGCTCCTGCCCACGAGGTTCCTCGATTACATCGCCTTCCCCGACAAGGAACGAACAGAGTTTACGGAGAACGGTATTCGCGTCATCAATACCAACAACGGGTCAACCGGCTGGCTCTACGACGGCGCCACGAAGAGCATCAACGATCTCAAAGCTCCGCAGATTGAGGACTTCAAGCGGGGCATGCGCGCGAGTTTTGAAAATTTATTGCGGGGGTGGTGGCGGAAAGAAGGAGCAACGCTGACTTATCTCGGGCGACGCGAAGCGGGCCTGGCAAAGCGTAACGAAGCTGTGCGACTTGTTTACTCCGATGGCTTTTGGGTCGAGTATGAATTTGGCGCCAGAGAGGCCCTGCCCGCAAAGGTTATTTACAAACGCACGCGAACGAAAGCTGACTCCGAAGAGACTGAAGAGATTACGGAAGAAGACTGGCTCGCCAAACCGGTCGCCATTGAAGGCGTCACCGCGCCCTTCGTGATCGATCACTATATCGACGGCAAACAAACCAGCCGCATCAACTACGAATCCATTGAATACAACCGCACGCTCCCCGACTCACTCTTCGCTCGGCCGGCAAATGCCAAGGCCGTTAAGTAGTTGGCGGCTTCGGCTGCTCCCCGCTGATTAACCACGAATGCATTTATCACATCTAGTGGTCTCACTGACTTTGATTTTGCTGCCGTCCCTCGGCGGGCAACACCTTGTCATTGCCCAGACACCGGTCGACCAGGACGACGTAATCCGCATCGACTCCGATGTTACCAACCTGCCCTTCACTGCCATCGACAAGCAGAAACGTTTCATAACCACGTTGCGTGAAGAGGACATTCGTATTTTTGAAGACGGAGTGCCGCAGCAACTATTTACGTTCCAGCGGGAAACGGATCGCCCCCTGGCGCTCGCCCTCTTAATCGACGTCAGCGCTTCCGAAGAGCGCACCTTGCCCGCTGAGAAAGCGGCGGCGCGTTCGTTCATTGAGACAGTGATTCAATCCAGCAAAGACCAGGCGGCGGTAATTCCATTTACCGGCTTGGCGTATCTGGAACAACCATTGACACGTGATGTGCTGGGCATCTACCGCGCGCTTGAACGCGTGGAAGTGGCGATGCCCGCCTATCTCGGAACAGGCAGACCAATCAGCGGCATACCTTCCGGTCCCGGCATAAAGCGATCACCTCGCGAAGGCAGTACTGCGATCTGGGACGCGATTGCCGTTACTGCCGGCGAAGTTTTGGCTCAGAGCGCTGAGCAAAAACAGACGCAACGAAGACGCGCGATAATTCTGCTAAGTGATGGGCACGATACCTCCAGCATTCTGGAAATCGGTCAGGCAATTGATCGGGCGCTGGCGGCCGAAACGGTGATTTTCGCCATCGGAATCGGTGACAGCAAGTATGAAGGAGTCGATCGCGGAGCGTTGCGCACGGTAGCAGAGCGCACCGGTGGACGCGCGTTCTTCCCGAAGAAAGAAGCAGAGCTCAAAAACGTCTTTGCCGAAATTGAACAGGAGCTGCGGACTCAATACCTGCTCGCCTATGCATCAAGCAACAAGAAACGCGACGGCACCTACCGCCAGATGCGGATTGAAGTCACGAATCCGCAGCTACAAAAAGAGCAAGTCAAGGTTCGACACCGGCCCGGTTACTACGCAAAGAAAGCGGCCGAGCCTAACCCTTAATCTAAAGTCTGCATTGCGTCGTGGCCTAAAGAGCTGTTCACGAAATCACTAAGCGACACTAAACGTGTTCGTGAGCTTCGTCTCACTTTGTGTTGATTCGTGGATCGTCTCGCCAATTCCCCGCTGCGCTGGTGAGTCGCATGATGTCGCCGTAAGGGCGATCCACAGAAACAACACGAATATCCTAACTCTGCTACACCTCCGCCACTCCTTAGCGTCAGCCCGGTGACATATACTCTACTCATGAACTACAGAAAATTCGGCAGGACCGGCTGGCAGGTCAGCGAGATCGGTTATGGCATGTGGGGCATGGGTGGCTGGTCAAATTCAGACGACCACGAGTCGCTCGAGTCTCTCCAAACTGCGGTTGATCTCGGTTGCAATTTCTTCGACACGGCTTACGTTTATGGCGAAGGTCGCAGCGAGAAACTTCTCGGGCAAATCGTGCGCGCGAATACGGACAAGCGACTCTACACCGCCACAAAAATTCCACCGAAGAACAAACAGTGGCCCGCGAAAGCTGAGTACTCGTTAATGGATTCTTATCCGCCGGATCATGTTGAGGAGTACGCGCACCGGAGCCTGGAGAACGCCGGGCTGCAAAGCTTCGATCTGATGCAGTTTCATACCTGGCAGGATGAATGGCTCAGAGACGATCGCTGGCTCTACAAACTCGACGACCTCCGCAGCCAGGGTTTAATCAAAGCGATCGGCATCAGTCTCAACCGTTGGGAACCGTGGAATGGCATTAGGGCGGTTAAAACCGGCCAGATTGACGCGGTCCAGGTGATCTACAACATCTTCGATCAAAATCCCGAGGATGAGTTGTTTCCGGCGTGCCGCGAAATGAATGTTGCGGTTATCGCTCGCGTGCCCTTTGACGAGGGCACGCTTACAGGAAACCTGACGAAGGAAAGCACGTGGCCTGAAGACGATTGGCGCAACACGTATTTCGTACCCGAAAATCTAGTTCCCAGTGTCGAACGCGCAGAAGAGATAAAGAAATGGCTGGCTCGCTGGAACCGGGAGCACTCGACTGAAATAACGATGCCCGACCTGGCGCTGCGATTCATTCTTAACAATCCGGACGTCGGCACAATCATTCCCGGCATGCGTAAGCCGGGCCACGTTCATTCAAATATTGGCGCGAGCGATGCCGGCCCTCTGCCCGCCGAGTTGTACGAAGAGATGAAGCAACACCGCTGGGTACGCAGGCCCGCTCCCTGGTCGCAGTAGGGGCTTTGGAGTGGCGCTGACTTGTCAGCGCTTTCTTCTCCGCAAAACGAAAGTGGCGACCAGTCGCCGCCCTAGAAATCTACTCACTTGCCACAAACTCAACGCCGGCGGGTATCCTCAATTAGACCGTTCCCAACACCCACAAACACAGGGAAAACCTATGAGCAGTGATCGACGTTCATTTCTACTGCTATCCACAACAGCAGTCGCCGGATTGATGGTTCCTTCCCAGCTTCGAGCTCATCAGGACGCCAACCTTTCCTCGCCGCTTCAGGGGAACCTTCAATTTACTGGCGGTCATTGGTTCGATGGACAGACTTTTCGTGACCACACCTCTGGCCGACAGACTGTTTACTCTACTGCTGGATTTTTCACTTCAAAAAAACCTGCTCGTATCGACGCCCTCATCGATCTTAAAAACTGGTTCGTCGTTCCTCCATTCGGCGAAGCCCACAACCACAACGCAGATTTTTCCAGCGAGGAACAATGGGCGAGTATCAAAGGAATGTACCTGCGCGACGGTATCTTTTATGTCAAGAACCCATCTAACCTGCCGCGCGCGGCAAGCCCGCTGGTTGGCAGAATTAATATTCCTACGAGCATCGACGTCGTCTTCTCTCACGGAGGACTAACCCCTACCGACGGACACCCGTTGGATCTGGTGAGAAGAAACATCGAGCGCGGCGGGATGCTTGCCGGGGATGCTGATGGCGGGTTTTGTTGGATCATCGATAACCTGGCTGACCTCGATCGCAAATGGCCGAAGATCCTTGAGGGAAAACCTGATTTCATCAAGACATTTCTGATCTATTCCGAGGAATACGCCAAACGGAAAGATGACAAGAACTTTTATTCGTGGAAAGGATTGAACCCCGCGCTGCTGCCTGAGATTGTCCGACGCGCGCATCGCGCTGGATTACGAGTCTCAACACATGTGGAGTCTGCGACCGATTTTCACTATGCGGTAGTCGCTGGTGCGGATGAGATCAATCACCTGCCGGGCTTCCGCCCCGAGAACAACGACATCGTCAGGGGCTATGACAACCTCATACGTTACCAGATCTCAGAGGCAGATGCGCGGCTCGCCGGACAACGCAAACTTTTCGTTGTCACAACAGCCGGTACGACCGTCGACTTCAGCTTCAAGGAAGGTGCCGACGCCAAAAAAGCCGAAGCGGTGCGCGAAATGCTGACTCACAATTTGCAGATCCTGAAAGGTAACGGCGTGCGCATCGCGATTGGCAGCGACAGCTTCAGACGGACGTCCCAGTACGAAGCTCTGAATCTCAAACGGCTCGGAGCTTTTGATAACCTGACTCTGTTGAAGATGTGGTGTGAGACAACGCCTGCGACGATATTTCCCAAACGCAAACTTGGACACCTCAAAAACGGTTACGAAGCGAGCCTTCTGGCGTTGCGGGGAAACCCCCTGCAGGACTTCTCCAACATCCAGGGAGTCGAGGTGCGAGTTAAACAAGGCGTGACAGTTTAGTCAGTCGATTTGCATTAACAACCCGAACACCCTGCCGTAAAAGGGTCCGTTGAGAGTTGAGAACTACTCTCAAGCTGAACGATCTGAGCCTCCAAACTGCATAAACACTCGCTTACATATGCGTGGTTTAAGTACAGCAATTAGAACAAGTTAACCGCCTTGTCTTTATCACGTAAAAGCAACCAGTCCGTGAAGTTACCCATCATAATCGCGGTCTCGATAGCAGGTCTTTGCTAATCGCTTCCACCATGCGCAGCCGAAGTTGGAATGATTAATTGGATGACCCCTTGGTCATCGCTCACATGGAGAACGACTGAATGATTTTGTCCTCAAAGTTTCCCCGCTTGTACACGATCAAATTCGCACCCTTTGCCATCATCGTCCTTTTTCTCTTGACGAATTTCACGGGAATCCTCTTCGGCCGCGCATTAGCACCGACCACTGACAGCTCTTATGAAGTAACGCTTGAGGCGTTTACTTCCGGCGACGCCGAACTGGATCAGCTAATCGACGTCATCGGAGAACGCGAGGGTATTGATCCTCGTTTCATTCACGCTGTCATCTGGCAGGAATCCAAATATCATGTGAGCGCGCGTTCACATGCCGGCGCCCAGGGCTTGATGCAACTGATGCCGGCAACAGCGCGAAGATTTGGCTGCCGCAATCCTCATGATCCTGCTGAGAATATTACTGCCGGAACACGGTATCTGAGTTGGTTGCTAAAGAGATTCGAGGGGAATGTCGAACTGGCGTTAGCGGGCTACAATGCCGGTGAGGGTTCCATCGACAAGTACGACGGCATCCCGCCATATCGTGAGACTCGAAACTACGTGAAAATAATCAGTTCTCGGTACGGAAATACTCGGCATCCAGTTTTGCAAACAGACGCAGGTAAGGTTGCAGTCAATCTCGTGACGACCTCAATCGCGGTCGAGTAACGACGTTATTAATTCCAGCTTGAGGAAGTACTAGTGGCGCTCCTTCGTGGGCGCCCTGATTTTTTCAGATGACTGTTTTTCATGGAGAGCAGGCATGCGGATTGAAACAGGTGGTGTCTTGGCATCAAAGAGGGACCACGCCGACCACTTTCCTAGCGTTCCAGTGCCGCACGATCCCACCCGCCGAGAGTCGCACCCGCTTCGTACGTGGTTTGGCAGAAATCCATGAGCGTCTTCTCGGGTGAGTCGGATTTCCTCACGTTGTTGTAAGGCAGGAAAAACTCTTTCATTTCTTTGTTGTAGAAAGTAGCTGCCGGCGAAACCGTAGCGTCGGCGAGACCTGCGGGTTCAGGTGCGGTGTAAGAGTAGAAGGCCGCTTCCATATCCTTATTGCCGGGCCAGAAACCGTGACTAATCACCTCGTGCGAGTAAGCCTCGCGGGTGATGACATCAGCATCGGGCCGTTCCGGCGCGGGTTTGCCCGAGAAGCGAGTCACAGCCATGTCGAAACTACCCCAGAAAAAATGAACCGGACTCACTTTGCCGATGAAATCCGCGCGAAACTCTTTCAGGACGTCGTCGATTTTCACGATCGCGCTCCAGAAGCGATTCGCATATGCGGCATCGTAAGATGAGTGTTCATGATCGTCTTCAAACCGAATCGGATTGGGAATCTCTACCGGCATAGTCCAGATTTTTACCGGCAGCCCCAAATCGCGCAACGCCGCCATCACTTCCGCATAGAACGAAGCCACCGACTGGGGACGCAGTGGGAGTCGAGTTGCCGCACCATCGCTGCACTTGATCACCAGATCATGATCGATAAAATCAAACTCGAGTTCGAAGATCCGATCGCCGTAAGGAATTGCGGACGTCGTGAGACCCCGAGCGGAAACATAAAGTGGAACGTTCCACCAATGGTTCACCAGCGGTGTCTGTTTTAACCGTATCTTCCCTACAACCTGGGTCCACATATGCAGCGTGGCACAGGTGTCTTGCCATTCTGAAAATTTCAGTTCGGGCCAGGAGTCGTTTGTCATAGGATGTTTAGTTTGATATGGAAATGAGTGATGGGCAAGACTTCCCTCGCCCATCCTCCGATGTTATTGCTCTAACCGGCTGCAATCTTCGCAGCCTTGGCCCTCACAAAAGCCTGGTTGAGTTGTGGCAGCGGATTGAAGTTCGCGGCCTTTGTGCAAAACTCCTTCGCCTTCGCTGCGTCGTCCTTCCCCTGGTAAGCGAGACACGTGCGATACAGATCGTAGGGGTTTTGCAGGTTAGCCTGTCGCAACTCCGCAACGGCTTTGTCGTAATTCTTGTCTTCAAGCGCAATCAAACCGTTCAGTCCATGAGCTAGCCGGGCCTGTGCAGGATTCTTCTTCGCCATTGCGCCCTTTTCAAATTCCGCTGCTTCAGCCTTCGCCGTCGTCATATCTTTCTTTCCTGCAGCAACCCGGGCGAGATTGAAGTGATGGAAGAGCCGCGTGTTGTCTTTGATTTCCTGCGACAGCGTTGATGCGTCGGTCATCTGCACAAGCCGTTCAAACAGAGCCTTGGCTTCATCATACTTGCCCATCTCCAACAAAATGTTTCCCTTGAACTGCAGGTCGCCGGTCATCGCCGGAAGGTCGCCGGTCTTTTCGCCAAGCGAGTATTGCTTGTCCATTCCCGCCAGCGCCTTGTCCCATTGGCCGCTGTCGACGTCGACAACTGTCTGGTTGAAAAGCGCAGTCCTTCGTTCGGCGTCGCTCCGGGCTTTGTTGGCGATCTGTTGAATTTCAGCCGCCGCTTCCGCAGGCTTGTTTTGATACATAAAATCCGCGGAGATTCCTGAATGTGAGGGGACAAAGTTTGGATCGATGGCCAGTGCCTTGCGATATTGCGCAATCGACTCGTCAAACTTTCCCATCTTCAGAAGCAACTCGCCGTAAGAGTCGTAGGGATTCGGATCGTTGGGTATCAGCTCGATGTACTTCTTGAAGGCCTGCTCAGCATTCGCATAATCTTCATTCTGCCGGTAAGCGTAACCGAGAATGTTGTAGGCGGGCGAATAGTTTGGGGCGAGCTCCGTGGCCTTCTTATAGTGTTCAATCGCCTGCGGTATTTCCTGCTGGCCAAAGTGATAACCGCCGAGACTGAAATGCGCGCGCTCATCGTTTGGGTAAGCGGCAACGAGCTGATCTAAATATTCTTTTTGTTTTGCCGCATCGCCGTTTGCCCCGGCCTCATTCCCCAGAATCAACAGCCTTTCGCCATTTGAGGCTTTTCCTGAAAGAGTTACAGCCTTTTTCAGGTGCTCGAAGAATTCTTTGCCGGTAGGGCTGACGTTAGCGCGGTTAAGTTCTGCCAGGGCAAAGTTCAGGTCGAGGGCAATCGCTCGATCAAAATACTGGATGGAATCCTGTATTAGTAACTTTTCTGACAAGTCGCGTCCGCGCAGAAATTCTTTCCTCGCTTCTTCCGACACGGTGGTTACGGGAATCTTTCCGGTCTCCGAGGTCGCAGCTACCGGTCCCCGAGGTTCTTCCACCGTCGCGCACCCAGCAGAGGCGAAAACAAAGCCGCCGACAAGCACCGCCAAAAATAGAATCAACAATTTGTTACTTCGCATCATGTTTCTCCTTCGAATGTCTTGGGTAAGAGTGAAATCGTAGAGCCAAAGCTTTCCGATCCGGGGAGATCGAATGGGGAAACCCAACCTTTGCTAAATCAGCTGAAAGGCGAGCAACTCAGGTTCAGGAATGTCCGCAGAATACTAACGGCAGGATTGCGCGTCAAGAATTGTTTTGTAGATCTTAAGAGTGTAACGGAAGTGAAGAGATTATCCAGATCGGCTTTGCCAAAAATTCGGATTTGAGAACTCAGGGCATAGAGAGGGAATGATTGGTTCGCTGTTCTTACCTCACTGGACTAACACGATCCTAAGTTTTTCTCTTCGTTTCAGCATCCCGCTATCGCTCCGGGTTCTGTAACCTTCTGATCCGTGTCATCCGCGTTTATCCGCGGGTTATGTCTGTCTTTGGGTTCGAGCCGTTTCAGGGAATAAGCAGCAGCTTACCGGACGTCTTTCGGGATTCGAGCTCACGGTGAGCTCGCTGCGCTTCCGCCAACGGATATTTAAAGTGCAGCCGCAATCGCAGCTTGCCGGTGATGATCATTCTCATTACCTCTCCGGCGCGTTGTTCCAGTTCGGCACGCGTGTGAATGTAGTGATGTAAACTCGGCCGCGTGACGTACAGTGAGCCCTTTTGTGATAGCTGAATCAAATCAAAAGGCGGCACCGGCCCACTCGCCCCGCCAAAAAGAACCAGGTAGCCGCGCCGACGCAGGACGTTGAGATCTCTTTCAAAGGTCGACTTCCCCACGCCGTCGTAAACCGCATGAACACCTGCACCATCAGTCATGCGCTTCGTTTCAGTTTCAAAGTCCTCTTCGCTGTAATTGATGACCTCATCCGCCCCGGCCTCGCGTGCGAGTTGAACTTTGTCTCTGTTTCCTGCCGTTCCGATGACGCGCGCGCCTAACCCCCTGGCCATTTGCACCAGCAATAAGCCCACGCCACCGGCAGCCGCATGAACGAGCACAGTGTCGCCGCGCTGGATCGGGTATGTGCTGTGCGTGAGATAGTGAGCCGTCATCCCCTGCAACATCGCCGCCGCCGCCTGGTGGAAGTCAATTTCATCCGGAATCTGTATCAGGCGTTCGGCCGGCACTGCGGCGTACTCGGCATAGCTGCCCGTGACCCCTGTATACGCCACGCGGTCACCAGGCCTTAAGTTCTCGACGTTGGATCCAATCTCTGTGACGATCCCGGCAGCTTCCTGACCGTTAATAAAAGGAAGCTGTGTGGGATAACGTCCTTCACGAAAATAAACGTCGATGAAGTTCACGCCGGCAGCTTTGATCTGCACGACCGCTTCATTTGCTTTTGGTGTGGGAACAGGAAGATCGACAAGTGTGAGAACTTCAGGACCGCCGACCTTGGAAACCTGGATGGCACGCATGGGGAAGTAGTCAGGGGACAGTAGTCAGTAGACAGTAGTCGGTCAGTAAGGTAAGTAGACAGTAGTCAGTAGTCTGCCTACTGTCTACTGTCTACTGCCTACTGTCTACTTCCTACTCCTTCTCACGGTCCAAAGCGAATTCGATACTCGGTAGAGTTCATGAACCCGTTGATCATGCTGCGGTAATCTCCAGTCGAATCCAAATGAGCAATCCATTGAAGGTAGAACGCGTCGGGCTCGCGACGGAGATAACCAAAGTACTGCATTACAACAAACGCCTGGTTGAAGAATTTGTTGTAGACCTCCGTGGTCTCGGAAATCTCTCTGAGCACTTGCGCCCGAGTACGAGTGCTATTACCCAATGCGGCAATCCAAAAATCACGTGCCGGATGCGTAATCCCTGCCGTTGAAAGCAGCAGGTCCACGTATTGGGTGTTGGTGGTTCCGTTATACTTATTCGTAAACTCCGTCCGCGTCATGAACTCATTAATAAACGCCACCTTCGCCGCCTCCAACTCAGCAGTGCTCAGGAAGCCGCTTACTTTAGCGAGATCAGGAATGAACTCCGTATAGACCGGCTTGCGGCCAAAAGCGACCGGATAGAACCGATAGACAAAGTAGCCGCGGTCCTGAAATTCCGGCGAGCGGAAGAACCCCGAAGAGACGTGGATCCGATCGCAGGTGGTATCTCCCGGAGCACAACCATTAATCACAGCCTGCCAGGCGGCAAAACCAGGTGGATCTGGTTCGCGATTGAGGAAGTCGAGATACTGCTGCCGCACGAAGAAGGCCGTTCCATCAATCGGATTTGCTCCATCAGTGGCCTCGTTATCCTGGATGGTTATGGTGGCCGTGTTAGGCGAACCCAACGTCGCGCCAGTGGCATTGCTCAGCGTGATAGTAAAGTTCTCATTACCCTCCGCAAAGCTGTCGTCGATAATTGGAATCGAGATGTTCCTTGCGCTTTCCCCAATGGCGAAACGAGCGGTTCCCACCGCAGCGGTGTAGTCGCAACGCGCCGAGGCGTTGCCGGTAATGAAGCTGCAATTGTTTAAGCCCGAAGGATCGCTTGTCGCGTAATCAACCGCAGCAGGTAACGTAAGATCTCCCGTGCGGGTGACGCCTACATTAACAGCTCCTCCACCTTCGCCAATGGCGTACCCAGTGAAAGTGAGCTGCACTGAAGCGGCCACACTTGCCGTACTCAGGGTTATCGAGTAGGGGCCGGTTCCGTTGGTGTCAATGGTGTTGGCGAGAATTACGTACTCGCCGGTGCTCGGCAAAGTGAACGCACCCGTGGGCCCGGGGATGCGAGCATTGAGGCCGCCTCCGCTGTCATCGTCACCGGCGACAGCCGACCCGGTGGGCGAAAGCAGGATCAGGAAGGAATCCAGTGCCGTCGAAGCCTGGCCGATCGCGATCTGTTGCCCGGCCGTTCCGTTAAAGGAATATTGGTCGAGGAACGAACCATCAATCGGTAAGCGGCAGTCACCGGCAGCAAGCGTGCCGTTGATCGTCTGACCTAAAGCGATCGGAGTCTTAGGGCACGTCACTCCGGAGAAACTCAAAGAGATCGAGTAACTTCCAAATTGATTACCGAGATTGGAATTGGCATAGATGGTATAGGTTCCCGTCGCCGGCAAGGTGCCAAAGGCGCCGCTCACCGGTGGAATGCGTGCGTTGGTGCCGCCGCCGCCGTCGTTGTTCTCAGCGATTTCGACGCTGTCGGGTCCAACCAGGATCAAATAGGCATCGAGCGGAGCAGCTGCCGTCATCGTGATTGCTACCTGCTGACCCGCGCTGGCTGAAAACGAATAAAGATCGTAGCGACTGCTATCCGGCAACGAGCAATCTTCGGCAACTAGAGTGCCATTCAGAGTCTGGCCGTTTGAGATTGGCGTCGCCGCTGGAGGGCACGTTGCGCCGCCGCCCCCGAAAGTCAGGGTTACTGAGTAATTGCCAAAGGTGTCGGGATCAAAAGAGTTTGCGAGAATTGAATAGGTTCCTGTCTGTTGGACCGCTATCGAGCCACTGTTTGTCGGAATGCGCGAATTGGTCCCACCGCCTCCATCATCGTCTTCACCGCCCAGAGTGTTGTCCGGATTTAGCAAAATCAAATAGGTATCAAATTCACCCGAAGACATGGAGATGGAGAGAGTTTGTCCCGCACTTGCTGTGAACGTGTACTCGTCGAAACGCGAACCGTCCTGGAGTTGGCAATCTCCAGACACGAGGGCGCCGTTGATGGTTTGACCGGGAGTGATTGGCACCTTGGTCGCACAATTGGTGACATTGGGCGTGATGCCAAAGGTCTGCTGCGCGACCACGGCCTTTCCCTTAGGGAGCTTGGCATTAGTCAATTTACCGGATTTGAATTCACCGGCATTCTTATCTTTGCCTGGCTTTTTCTGGGCAGTTGCCGGGAGAGTAAGGGAAATGGCCAGACAGAGGATGAGCCCGGTCAGGGCAAACAAGCGTCGGAATTGCATAAAACTTCTCCTGTAGTGTTAGCGAGGTTAGTGCGATTACAGCTTGCACCAAAGCGCGCGGATTTCGCGCTCGCAGTTCTGAGCGGAACCTTTGAGCAGGCGCAGTGTATCAGCGGGGAGAAACTGGCTCAAGTTTACAAACTTAAACAACGGGACCTATAGTAACCCAGATGGTTATAAGTTTCGAGTTCCAGTTGAAGGTTTCGGGTTTCGGATATTTTCCATATGTCATTTTTAATTTGGTGACTTCCCGGAATGGGCTGAAGACTCGCTGGAATCCTAATGACAAATGAAGAATGGAAAATGATAATTGGAAAATGTATCTGCACTTACCTGCCTTGCTCCGACACGCGCTACGTACTCAAATAGCCAGCCCCCCATCGACCTGTATGACCTGGCCCGTGATGTAGCGCGCGTCATCGGAAAGCAGGAAGCAGGCGATACGTGCAACTTCGTCGGGTTCGGCGAAACGACCAAGCGGAATCTGTTCGATGATTTTGGCTTGATAAGCCTCATCGAGTACTCCAGCCATATCTGTCGCTACCATTCCCAGCGCGAGGGCGTTGACCGTGACCTTCCTGCTGGCTACTTCCTTCGCGAGAGCTTTAGTGAGGCCGATCATTCCGGCTTTGGATGCAGAATAGTTTGACTGCCCGGCCATACCTACTGCGCCGCTGATCGAGGAAATATTGAGGATCGATCCGCCACCCTCTTGTCTTAGCATCACCCTCAAGGCGGCCTTCGCAAAATTCCAGGCGCCCTTGAGATTGGTATCCATCACTTCGTCCCAATCCTGCTCCTTCATCCGCAGAATCAGATTGTCCCGCGTTACTCCGGCATTGTTGATGAGAAAATCGATGCGGCCAAAATTCTCCTTCACTTGTTTGACCATCTCGGCCGCGGCTTCCGTGTTTGCCACATCACACTGGGTTGCCAACACTCGAACACCGAGAGCTTCAATCTCTTTCGTCAAAGACTCGGCCGCTTCTGCACTCCTGGCATAGTTGAACGCGACGTCGGCGCCGTGGCGGGCAAGCTCCAGAGCAATGGCGCGTCCAATGCCCCGCGTGGCGCCCGTTACGATTGCGACTCGACTATTAAATGGTTTGTGGTTAGGCATGAGAATGGAACTGCAATCCGCAGATTTCGCAGATTACGCAGATTTCATGAACAAACTTTTACGTAGCACCTGCATTACAGGAGCCTCAGTCTCGAGTGAATAATCATTAATGCACAATTAGCTACCCGCAATGATTCCAAAAATCTGTGCAATCTGCGTAATCTGCGGATTACCCTATGAAAGATTTCAGATATTCTCGAAACTCAGGCGCGAGGTCCTCATGCTTCAGCGCAAGCTCAACCGTCGCGATCAAAAACCCAAGCTTGTCTCCCGCGTCGTAACGCGTACCCTCAAAACGCACCGCGTAGAAGGGGCGTTTCTTTAGCAACGCACGCATAGCGTCTGTGATCTGAATCTCGCCAATCGCGCCAGGTCTGGTGGTTTCAATTTCTTCGAAGATGTCCGGTGTCAGAATGTAGCGCCCAATGATTGCCAGGTTTGAAGGCGCTTCAGCCAAGGGGGGTTTCTCCACCATGTCGCGAATTTTATAAACCCCCGGCTCGACCTCCTCACCATCGACAGCACCAAAGCGCGAGATTGCTTCGCCTTCAACTTCAAACACAGCGACCACCGGCGCATCATATTTTTCATAAACGTCGAGCAACTGTTTCAGCGCCGGCGTTTTCGAATCGATAATGTCGTCGCTCAGCAGAACAGCAAACGGCTCGTCACCGACACTGTCTTTGGCTTGCAGGATCGCGTGCCCAAGACCGAGTGCTTCGCGTTGCCGCACATAAGTAATTCGCGCCATCTCGGAGATTTGGCGCATCTCTCTCAGCAATTCAGGCTTGCCGCGTTCCTCGAGCAGCTTTTCCAGTTCAAAGGAAACATCGAAGTGATCTTCAATGGTGGTCTTGCCACGCCCCGTCACAATTACGATCGACTCGATCCCTGATGCAACTGCTTCTTCAACTACGTATTGAATCAGAGGCTTATCAACGAGAGGCAACATCTCCTTGGGAGATGATTTAGTTGCCGGCAAGAAACGAGTGCCGAGTCCCGCGGCCGGAAAAACTGCTTTACGAACTCTTTGTGGCATGATTTGTAACGCAAACTCTTAGTTTGCGAGCGCAAGCTAACAGCTTGCGCTACATTTGACACCCGTGCTTGCGTCGGCTAGCGTCAGTTTCTTGCAAGATTGAAAGAGGTTCTCTCTTACCATATTTCACAGGATTACAACAAATGCTTGATCTTTTTTCTCTGCCAGATCGCCCAACAGCTAGCGGGCTTTTCTCAATTCAGTGTGCATGAGCCTTCTAAACGCACTTCACCATTGCGCATAAAACAGATTGCTCGAAAGCCAATCGCACGTGGGCTCGAATAACCAATCAGGATTGAGAAGGACGCTCTTGAAAGAGTCGGCTACATGGGCTGCACAGTGATGGGGAAAGGGCGGAAGCCATGATTCCGATTCTCCCTTTACAAGCCTTAAAAACCGAAAGGCCAGCTTTGGGGCTGACCTCTCAAGGTTGGGCGGAAGCATTCAGCCTCCATTGGTTACTGTCCTCACCCCAGCAACCGATACCCGATTGCGCGGGATTTTACCTACCTATAACTGGCTGTCAATCAAAAGTTCCTTGCTGCTGCTCGTCCTTACAAGAATTTTTGCATCAACCTCACGAAGCTACATATTGCTCAGGCTTGCGAGCCTGAATGGCGGATTGTATAAGACCTGACAATCAGGGGTAGGCCCTGCACGTGTCTACCGTGCGTCATGAGGCGCACCTTGCAAGCCCTCGCAGCTTGCGAGCCAGGGGGCGTTGCCGGGGTGAAAGACGGTGACGCCCTTTTTGAATTTTAACTTTTAAACCGCTGGCGAGCTGAAACAGGCCCGGTATTACGTTAACTCTTCCCACTTTCCCCTGAAATATAATTCATTAGCCGTTTTTACGCCTGTGGAACTCGGGTAACAGTCGCATCCTTTGCACCCGCGCTGTGACGAATGCTACGGTGCCGCCGTGTTTCCATCACGAAAGGGCGGTGACGTCCCAGAGCGTTGCCGTTCTTCCATTTCAACAAGCAACTAGTAATAAATTTATTCCCAACGGTGCTTGGACTAGCCAATTGTCATTACTGTCTGCGATACGCCTCTTACGCTTTGATCAATACTACAAGCGCCTCAACCGTTCACATTATTGCGATAGGCCACATACAAATCCGACAACCGGTCTGCGGAGGCTGGATCACTCCGAGCAAGCAAAGTGATAATCTCATCCCTGCCCGCAAATAACGGCTGCAGGCCCACTCTTTGGGCCTGTGTAAAGTTCGAGGTATCCCCTTTATCAATTTCTGCACGTAAGGATGTGAAGAACTGGCTGACCCCTTGGCGTGCCGGCTCATAATTCCCCCGCCGAGCGTCAATTACTGCGGAGGCAAGATTACTCTGCATTCTAACAAGCACTAACTGGTGCTCTGTCTCGGCAAGACTAGCGGTGGTTGCCCTGGCCTTGAGCCACATCGGGAGGAAACCGAGCAAGAAGACCACGAGCAGCACCCCAACATAGATGATGAAGCGCGGAATCGCAGGGGTGGACTTGACCAATTTCGGTTCCACGTCTCCACTCATATGGCTTCCTACATGATCCTCGCGAACGCGTTTAGATAATCAAATTCTGATTCCGGCGGCCATGTGCGCTCGTTCCCCGAAGGCTATTCGCAACGACTCCTCGCGCCTCTCATCGTAAAAGTCTCCCAGCCTCAATTCTTGCCGTCTGCCTTTTGAAACGAAAAAGGCTTCTTAGCTTTTCGCCAATCCTCGGCCATGCTCTCCAGGGAAGGTCTATACCTCTCGAAATCCTGTGCTACTAGATCCGCTGTCGATTGGGTCACAACAAAAGCGGGCACCTGTTCAGGATTATCATCGGGTTTCGCCATCTTGAACAGGTCACTCGTATCGTTATCAATGATGACCGGCACGCAGCACCACGTTAGGCTCTCTGATCCTCTATCATTGTTATTTTGATTTACTGCTGCTTCCGCACAGTACGGCTCGACCACGTCTGACGGGTCAATGCCAGCCCTGGCTGCGATGTCCACAGCCTCTTGGATTAGCCTACGGGCGTCGCTTAATGCTTCTGCTTTGCTCACGGGTGCAACCTCTCTGTAGACTTGGCCAATCAACTACCCTGTTTGCCGTTTGGCTATCTGGGCGAGTGCGATGGTCAGAGCCGTCGCGCCGAGCGTTTTCACAAGCGTCGGATGTTCAGCATAGAAGTTACTTACGTAATCAATAATGGAAGGATCTTTCTTTTCCGCTTGCGTTGCGATCTCCTCCACTGCCTCGACCGGTATTTGTTCAGCTTGCTCGGGCGTGATTTCGCTCTGTTGCCCCCTGGTCAACATGTCGATCACACTGGATAAGCCACCGCCCGCGTCTGGACCGGTTCGGCGTGACAAAACCTGTGAAAGAATCATTGGACCAGCAGCGCTGATGAGAGTGTTTAAAATACCGGCGCGCTCCTGACCACTAGAGTTGCTGAATAGCTGGGCAGCCATCTGACCGAAGTCGGGTGTCTTGTCGGAGCGAAACGCGGCAGCAAGGCCGTCGGCTAACTCTGCCGGGGGCGCGCTCTGAGCGATCTGATCAAAATCATCTTGAACATTAGATCGAGCTGGTGCCGCTGCGGCGCCCGTGTACTGCTGCAAAACTCCGCTGAGTTGATTCATCCAATCCATTTGGTTTGAGCTCCAATTATTAATTTTCCAAAACTTGAAATTCAAAGCAGCTGTGCGCCCAAAGGTAGTTGGAAGCAGAGAGGGGCTCCCCACCTCCCTTGAGCGTTGAGTGCCGTGTGCGACCTTTGCGCTTAGGACTTCGCAGGAATGGCCAATTGTTGGCCGACCTGAATTTTGTCCGGGTCTTTTAATGTGCTGCGATTGGCGTAGAAGATACGCATGTATTCGTTCGAGTCGCCATAGAACTGCTTACTAATCTTCGAGAGAGTATCACCGGCTTTGACCGCATAGGTCTGGCCGCCACTACCGCCACCCACTGCGGCTCCCGTAGCGCGGCTCTCATCAACGGTGATATCCGCTGTGATATCGTCCTGGGTTGGGCTTACGAGCTTGACCTGATCCCAGAACTTGCTTTTGGCCTCTTCGGAGGGCGCAGAACCTTTAATGAAAAGTTTATTGTCCTGCACATGCAGGTTCTGGAATTGTACGTGCTGCTGATCGGCGGTCGTGAGCACCGTATTGTACTTCTGCTTCAACTCATTGAAGCGTTTCTCGGCATTGGGTTGCTGGTTGGCTGTTTCTGCACCGCGTCCAAACATCTTATCAAATAGTCCCATCGTATTATCTCCCTGGAAGTTGAGCTGTTGCCTTCAGTTATTCCGGATGATTCCAGAAGGGCTGAGAATGGAGTTTAGCTGACTCGGTTCCCCAAGACGTTACTCTAGACACGTGTGGAATCTGTTTCAGTCCTCTTGCAAATAGAAATTTGTTGTTGCGATACACCAAGAGACAGAAAGAACTCATATTGCACAGGAAGTACAAGATGCCGTGCGAGAGTTCTTTCCACAGGAGTAAATGAGTTTTCCTGCGCAAATGCTCATCGTGACAGGAAAGGAACCGGTTTTGGCTTAACATCAACGTCCCACATAGATCGACTTCAGCCGAGAGCCTTAGCGCTCCTTGCGATAGTAGTATTGGTGAGTACCTCTTCGCTCCCAGCCCATTTGTGCTACAGGTTTTCCGTTGCCCTGCTCACCTTTCTTAGAGATAGACCAGCTAGATTTCTTGTGTGCATACAGTGTGCATCCACTAATACACTCAGGTACACTGACGCATCACGCTCAGGGGATTTCCTAAGTGAAAGACTCTGACGCACACACTGAAACACTGGACAGACAAATGCTTGATCTGAACTACGTGCGCGAACACCTTGACGAGGTGCGCGCCAAACTTCAAAACCGTGGCGTGCCTCCCTCGGCCCTCGATGATTTTGCCGAAGCAGAGGCCGAGCGTCGCCGCGTGATCGCCGAATCGGATCAACTAAACGCCGAACGCAACATTGCCAGTCGCGAGATTGGCGCTTTGCTGAAGGAAGGAAAACGCGACGAGGCTGAGGGCCGGCGTAAACAGGTTGGTGAACTCAAGGACCGCATCGGCGAGTTAGATCAAACCCGCGACGCAGCGGAAGCTCGCATACGAGATCTGCTTTCGTCGCTTCCCAACATTCCCCACGACAGCGTCCCGGTCGGCAAAAACGAGACTGAGAATGTCGAGGTGCGACGCTGGGGCAACAAACCCGAATTCGCTTTTACACCCAAAGATCATGTCGACCTCGGGAACAGCCTCGGCATTCTCGATCTCGAGCGGGCCGCCAAAATCTCGGGGGCGCGTTTCGGAATTCTAAATGGCGCGGGAGCGCGCTTGAGCCGCGCGCTCGTGAACTTCATGCTGGATGTGCAAACGCGCGAGCACGGTTACAGCGAGACCCTGCCGCCATTCATCGTCAATAAAGGCTCACTCTTTGGCACGGCCCAGCTGCCGAAGTTTGAAGAAGACTTATTCAAACTAACTGACGAACGCGAACTGTACCTGATTCCTACCGGCGAAGTGCCGGTGACAAATTATCACCGCGACGAAATTCTCGACGCTTCACAACTGCCTCTTAAGTTTGCGGCTTACTCGCCCTGCTTCAGATCCGAAGCCGGAAGCTACGGTCGGGACACGCGCGGCATATTTCGTCAGCACCAATTTGAAAAGGTGGAACTCGTCAAACTAACGACGCCTGAAGCGTCGATCGACGAACTGGAATCGCTGACACAAGATGCGGAAACGATCTTGCAGCGACTCGGTCTGCATTATCGCGTCGTCGAACATGTTACTGGAGATTTAGGTTTCTCAGCCGCGAAGTCCTACGACGTTGAGGTTTGGTTGCCTTCCTATAAGGAGTTCAAGGAAATATCTTCCTGTTCCGACTGCACGGATTTCCAGGCACGCCGGGCGCAGATTCGGTTCCGTCGCGCTGGTGGCGGGAAGCCGGAGCATGTGCACACGTTGAATGGTTCCGGCCTCGCGGTCGGACGCACCTGGATTGCAGTTTTGGAGAACTTCCAACAGGAGGATGGATCGATTGTCGTTCCTGCCGTGTTGCGTCCCTATATGGAGGGTCTTGAGAGGATTACCAAATAGCATCCACCGATTACGCAGATGACACAGAAAGGATCCCCCAACAGGGATCCTTTTCAGTTTGTGCGGCGGCTTAATGACGCCTCAGGGTCTGTTGTCTGTGTAATCTGCGTAATCTGCGGATTACTATTTGATTCGTAAATCGAACGGCAGCAAAAGCATCGATTGGCCATTCTTCATCTGATCCAATAGATTCATGTAACGAAGTGCCCGTCGGGCGTCTTCGGGTAAAGCAGCTGTTACCGCACGTTGCTGCTGCACTTCAACCGAGGTGTTATCTCCAGTGTTAAGCAACTCCTGAAGTAGAGTCCGCGGGTGAGGAAGTATCACGCGATGCACGCCCTTGTCCGCCGGTATGTTTGCCAGTTGCTTCGCAACCTCCACGGTGCGATCGAGACCGCCAAACTCATCGACCAGACCACGTTCTTTCCCCTGCGCTCCCGTCCAAACGCGCCCCTGCGCGACTGAGTCGACATAAGCCGCGTCTTTGTTGCGACCTTTGGCGACCTTGGGCACGAAGTCCTGGTAGTAAGTTTCCCTGATCCACTCTTCAAACTTGACTCGTTCTTCCGGAGTAAACTTCTCCGTTTCGCGAAATATGCCCGCATGTTTTCCGCGCAGCACGTACTCGTTAGAAACCCCGATCCAATCGTAAAAGCCCTTCACTACCGGCTTGCCGGCGACCACACCGATCGAACCGGTGATCGTCGAAGGCTGCGCCAGGATCTTGTTGGCCCCGGCCGCGATGTAGTAACCGCCGGAAGCCGCAACGTCACTCATCGAGATCACCACCGGCTTCTTCTCTTTTGCCGCTTCAACTGCACGCCAAATGATGTCAGACGCGAGTCCCGATCCGCCGGGACTGTCAACCCGAATCACGATCGCCTTAATTGTATTATCGTTACGCGCGTCAGTCAGAGCTTTAGCAAGCGTGTCAGAACCGATCGACTGCTCGCCGGTGGGACTATTCTCTGACTGACCTGATCCGATGCTGCCCGTCGCATAAATCACCGCTATGCGTTCGCCCTTATCGAGTCCCAAAGATTCCGCCGGCACTTCCTTGTAGTCTCCGGCCTTCACGGTTGGTAAGGTGTCCGTCTCTTTGTAACCGAGTCTGGCTTTTATGTCCTTATCAAGTTGATCGCGATAGGCTGCCGCATCGATCAAGCCTGCTTCCTTCGCTTTCTCGGCGCCGTAAGGAGCATTATCGATCAGCGCCCGGACGTCGTCCGCAGACTTGCCCCGAGCCTTCGCAATCGCCTCGACGTAGCGATTGAAAAGATCGTCGAGCAACGAGTTGATGTACTCACGATGCGCATCAGTCATCTGCTTCTGAGTAAACGTATCGCCGGCGCTCTTGTACTTACCGATTTGATAGATGTCCGGATAGACGCCTAACTTATCGAGCGACCCGCGAAAAAACATGACGTCGGCAGCAAGGCCGGTAATAAACAATTCTCCCGGCGGGGCTACGTAGATGTGATCGCAGGCGGTCGCAATGTAGTATTCCTTGTTCATGCCGAATTCCAGGTAGGCATAAACCGGTTTGCCGGAAGCGCGAAAGTCGGCAATTGCGTCACGAATTTCTTCGGCCTTGCCCCAGCCGGCGCCCGACATGTCGATCTCCAGCAGAATCGCTTTGATGCGGTTGTCAACTTTCGCCTTTTTGAATTGCAGCACGAGATTTGAGAGCGATTGGTCAGCGCCGCCGAAGTATTTCCGCAACGGATCATCCGGAACGTAGTCAGGCAGGGGACCTGCAACGCGAAGGGCGAGGACGCTGTTATTCCGCACCGTGGGCGCGCCTTGCCGCAATGCCGCAAGCATTAAGGCCGCTCCAATCAGCACCACAAGGCCAAGCGCCACCACCACGCCGGTTATAATCAAAACTGTCTTTCGAGTTCGTGACATTGCCATAGTAATTCCCGCCTTAAAATGGTTTGCTCAATTTCTGGCTTTAATAGAGATTTTTCCCGGAAGTTGTACGCGAATGGTGAGGAAAAGGTTTTGTGAGAAGGCGGTTTCGGGTTTCGGGTCTTCGGGGTTTGTGACGACTGGTGTGACTTCGTGGATCGTTTTAGCTGCAAGGAATGCAATTCGCCGATCCTGACTACTCAACAAAGACTAATACATGAACATCGAAGCCTAGACTCGTTCCCGAAACTCGAAACCCGAAACGCGAAACCCGAAAACCGAAACCCGAAACCCGATCTCGGAGCTACGCTCCTTTAACAATCCATCCACCACCAACGACCTCGTCACCGTCGTAAAAAACAGTAGCCTGCCCGGGAGTAATGGCGCGTTGTGGCTCTGCAAAAACCACTCGCACGCGATTGTTCTCCAACGGACTCAGAGTGGCCGCTGCCTCAGTGTGGCGATAGCGAATGCGTACTCGCGCTTGAACAGGACTCGTCGGATTATCGTAAGCCACCCAGTTGACACCTGCGGCGGTAAACTCAGAGGCGAACAAATCATCCTGTTCCCCCACAACGACACGGTTTTCCCCGGCGTCAATTCCCAAAACGTAGAGCGGTCGCTCGCGGGCGATGCCGATTCCTCGTCGTTGACCGATCGTGAACCGATGGATGCCGGAGTGCTCGCCGACGATCTCACCGCTCGCGTCAACTATCTCGCCCGCGGGCGGCAAGCGATGAGCTGCATCTTCAGCCTGAAGATAACGGTCGATGAAACCCGAGTAGTTTCCGTCAGGAACAAAGCAAATCTCTTGCGACTCTGCCTTTTCGGCTACTGCAAGATTGCTGTTTCGCGCGATATCGCGAACTTCGGGCTTGGACATCTCGCCGAGGGGAAACATTGAGCGCGAGAGCTGCTCCTGAGTGAGTTCCCAAAGAAAGTACGACTGATCTTTTTGCAGGTTGCGTCCGCGAAACAAGCGAAAGTGTTTCGCCGCTTCGTCATATTCAACACGCGCGTAGTGTCCTGTTGCGACTTTTTCACAACCCAGACTCTCGGCCAGCCGATCGAGTGAGGCAAACTTCAGACGACTGTTACAGGAAACGCATGGAATCGGTGTCTCTCCATTCAGATAGCTCGCGACAAAAGGCTCGACGACGTCACGTTCAAACTCCCTCTCCAGATTGAGCACATAAAAAGGAAAGCCTAACTCTTCGGCCACCCGCCGCGCGTCGTAAACGTCATCAAGCGAACAGCACCGAGAAGGCAGCGGGTCGCCATTCTCATCGACGCTGATACCGCGTCGTTGGTTCCATAACTGCATCGAGAAGCCAACAAGGTCGTGACCCTGTTCCTTCAGAATTGCCGCCGCCGCGGATGAATCCACGCCGCCGCTCATTGCTACCGCTATTTTCATTTTCGTAAATCGTGAATCGTGAATCGTAAATCGTGTTTAAAAGCCGACACCGCTCTATCGGTACTGATGCAGCCTGGTAATGAGGTCAGTACCACCACGCAATAGCGGGTGGCTCATACCATTTCCAAGTCGATTTCCGATTGCCAATTGGCCTGTCCGCCAAAGTTAATCGGCAATGGGCAATTGGCATCTTGAGGGCCACCCGCTACCGCGTGGTGGTACTGACCTCACACCCAGACTGCACCACTATGGTTCTATCGCCTTGTTTGCCGCCCTTTCCGAGCGAATGTTAAGATGCCGAGGTAACCCGAATAGAGGATAACAGGCAGGCGCTCACGTCCCAAGTCAACGGTTTATGCCAATGCTGCTGAATTCAAAGGATATGGTGAAGACGTTGCTCCAGACGCTGAGTTTAATCAGTGTCCTCTTCTTAATGCACTCGGCCGCGCCGGGCTCCACGATTCAAAAGCGCATCGGCTTCACCGTTCCAGCGGCTCCGTGGACGATGACTTTGCCGGCGGACGATTTCGAGGTCGCACAAGAGCGTATCAAGCCAGATGGGCGCGCGGGCTATTTCTACATCGTCGACGAGAAGCAGCACATTAACGTGTCGTTCTTTATAGAGCCTGTAGGTAAGTGCAAGACCAGTAAGTTGTGTCGTGACATGGTGTGGAATGCCGGTAATCCAAACTGGGAGAATCCGCAGAACATAGTCTCGTCGGAGATCGGCGAAGTTAGTATCTTCGAGTTCATGATTCCATCGTTCAAAGGTCAACCTGTCCAACAACAAAACATGTATGCACAGTTTGTGGTTGACGGCTTTTGGGTTGACCTGCACCTGTCGAAGGTTCTTTACAAGGCAAAGGATCGCGAACTCTTCGAGAGACTCATCAAAGCGATTCGCTTCGAACCAAAGAAGAAGTCCTGATTCAGCTTTCTAGCTCTCTACCAATCATGCCCGAACAAGCAATCGAAGAATTCCGCGTCGTGAAGGAGCCTTTCTACCTGGCGGCCGGCCGCGAGGTGGATCTCTTTGAGGCCGCCCACTCAGCCCGGCTCCCCGTAATTCTGAAAGGCCCAACCGGCTGCGGGAAAACACGCTTCGTCGAACACATGGCCTGGCGGTTGGAGCGGCCTTTGATCACCGTCGCCTGTCATGAAGATTTGTCGGCCACAGATCTAGTGGGGCGGTTTCTGTTAGAGGGAGAAGAAACAATCTGGCACGATGGCCCGCTCACCTCGGCAGTCCGCAACGGGGCCATCTGCTATCTCGATGAGGTGGTTGAAGCGCGCAAGGATACGGTCGTAATCATTCACCCGCTCACGGATCACCGGCGTCGCTTGCCGATCGAAAAACGCGGCACAATTCTCGACGCCCCGTCGGATTTCATGCTCGTCGTCTCCTACAATCCCGGTTATCAATCGATCCTCAAAGACTTGAAACAGTCGACACGGCAACGCTTCGTCGCGATTGATTTCGATTATCCGCCGCCCGATTTGGAGGTTGAGATCGTAGCGCACGAGGGCGGCGTGGATGAAGGCACTGCTCGCGATCTCGTATTGATTGGCCAGAAGGTCCGCAACCTGCGGGGACATGGATTGGAAGAGGGGGTTTCCACTCGGCTGCTGATCTACGCCGCGCAATTGATCGCGCTCGGCATTCCGCCGGTTACAGCCGCCGACGTCGCGATGTGTTCTCCAATCACGGACGATAGAGAACTGCAGACGAGCATCCGTGAGATTGTCACCACGGTGATCTAGTTGGTTACTGGGAGCGGGGGAGGCTCGACCACCACGAGCCGATGAGTAATGGGAGCGGGGGGAGGCCACCCCGCAAGCGGCAAAGGAGAAAAAACCCAGA
>JBPCNX010000074.1:0-55816 GCA_051000815.1 Pyrinomonadaceae bacterium | reverse complement strand
TCCAATCATCGTTTTCGCCAAGAGCAACACAACGTCGTTTCGGCTCGTGTGCTTCTCGCCCGCACGGGTCGCAATGCGGGCGAGCCCCCCGCGATCCCAAAACAAGTCTGTGTTACCTCGGCGGGCTATGCTAAATTGACAGCAAATGACTCGCTTGAGACTCGCCATAATTTCTGGGGCAGTGTTTCTATTATTCAGTGCTTGCGGTGGCGCGCTCTACAAGGTGAAACCTGTCGTTGAATTGCCGCCGCTAAAGGGCGACCTGAAGAGCGCAAGCGGAGGCGGCGTAAGCGTTGTCGTCGCACCCCTTCTTTCAGACGAAGACAGTCAGGGCCTGTTCGAAGCCAACCTGCCCCTGGCGGGAGTGCTACCGGTGCGTATCGAACTCAATTATGAGAGTGGGGTCCCGGTTGAGATCAAGAAATCTCGTTTTAGTCTGCGCGATGAAACCGGCAAGGACTGGAAACTACTCACGCCCAAGCAGGCAATTTCGCGTGTGCTGAAGGCCAATGAGGTCTACGCTTACAATCCAAATTCACGGAAACAATTTGAAGCGGAGTTTTCAGCTTACGGCCTCGATGTAAAGACGCCGCTCTCACCAACTGACCGGCGGCGGCAGGGTTTTCTCTTTTTCCAAACGCCTGACAAGGAAGCGGTGGCGACTCCTCGCGGTCTGGTTCTGATGATTGACCGCCTGCCCCAGCCACTCCAGATTTCCATCAACTAAAATCAGGCTCAAGTCTCAAGTCTCAAGTCTCAGGTTTCAGGTTTCAGGTTTCAGGTCTCAAGTTTCAAGCGGTTGAATTTCATCAATCTGATGTAAGAAGTTCTGAGACCTGAGACCTGAGACTTGAGACTTGAAACCTGAAACCTGAAACCTGAGACTTGAAACTGAGACCTGAGATTTAGGCGCCGGTTGAGCCAAAACCGCCGGCGCCGCGCGCGGTTTCCTCAAGTTCGTCCGCCCAGGCAGGTGTCGGCATGATCACCTGTTCAATGATCAGTTGGCAGATCTTGCTTCCAGCTGGCAGCACAATGATTTCATCGCCCGTGTTGTAAAGCAGACAAATAACCTCACCGCGGTAATCCGCATCGATAACGCCTGACAGCACGTCGAGACCATACCTGGCAGCAAGACCCGAGCGCGGCGCCACACGACCATAGAATCCTTCCGGAATCGCCACACTCAAGCCAGTATGAGCGCCGATCCGCGATTGCGGCGCGATGTGGAGCTCGTCGATACAAAACAAATCAAGTCCCGCGGAGAGTTGAGTGCCACGGGTCGGAAGCACTGCACGTGAATCGAGACTTTTGAACTTTAGGGAATATTTTGAGTCTGACATTTTCTTAAGTCATACGATCGATGAATTCACACTAAATAACACCCCAGGAGATTCGTGAACATTCGAGTGGTGTAGTGGATCCTTTTCCTAAAGTGTCTTTAAGTCGGCAAGGCCGACGACTGAACTACATCTTCGGGGGTGTAACGCCATGTTGCCCCTGGTATTTCCCGCCACGATCCTTGTAGGAGGTTTCGCAAACCTCATCAGCTTCAAAGAACAAAACCTGGGCAACACCTTCGTTCGCATAGATCTTGGCGGGCATTGGTGTGGTGTTGGAAAACTCCAACGTGACATATCCTTCCCATTCAGGTTCGAAAGGAGTGACGTTCACGATAATGCCGCAGCGCGCATATGTACTCTTTCCGAGACAGATCGTCATTACATTCCGCGGGATGCGGAAATACTCCACCGTCCGCGCAAGCGCGAAACTGTTGGGAGGAATGATGACGTGATCGCCCTTCATGTCGACAAAACTCTTGGAATTGAATTCCTTCGGATCAACCACAGCACTATAGACATTCGTGAATAGTTTGAATTCGTCCGCGCAGCGCACATCGTAACCATAGCTTGACGTGCCATAAGAGACGACGCGCCGGCCATCCACTTGCTTCACTTGCTGCGGTTCAAACGGCTCAATCATGGCGTGGTCTTGCGCCATGCGACGAATCCACTTATCCGACTTGATGCTCATAAGGTGTGGGAGGATACAATGTCCAATGTCCAACGTCCAACGTCCAAAGTCCAAAGTCTGTTCTGCTGAACTCGGAAGCCCAAGCGACGGCAGCACCTAGCATGGTCCTAGACATGCGTTGGACGTTGGGCGTTGGACTATTTTTTCCGAGTCAAATGAACGAAGACCAAAGACCAAAGATCAAAGACCAGTTTTTTTAATGGTAATCGTTCCATCGACGACTGTGAACTTGAAGCTGGGTCCGCCGGCGCCGGCACGAGCCCTAATGATCTGCGGAGTAATACTCGAGCGCGTGCGCTCTTTCAATTCGCCATAGTTATCCACGATCTTTCCAACCCGAAGTATGCTCGCGTCGATCTCCCCGTTGAAGCCAGGTGGCAGTTCGATAATTAACTCGCCGGCTGCCAAACGTAGTTCCGCGCCTATGCCACGCCAGCTGCGTACTGGAATCTTCACCTCCACCTTCCCCGAACCAACCGTGGCGTTTACTACTCCAGCGCTCAACGTTAACCTGGCTACACTTTCGGTGGCTGTCAGCGCTAACGAGCCTTCAACGCCATTGAGGCTTATCGGGCCACGTCCTACGTTGACCTCCAAATCTATCACCTCCGGCACGCGAAGCCTGTAGTCGATTTTCCACGGAAGTCCCAGGAGTTTTTTGGGAAACGCCTTTGCCATGCGCCGCAAATACCTCTTGTCGTGCGTGCCCGTGCTCATGATGCGAATGTGATTAGGCCCCTCGTCGAAGATAAAACCATTTACGAAAGCAAGACGATTGAGGTCATCTTCAGTTTCCGCACGCAGTTCAATTTCCGCCGTCAATTCGACCTCGCTGCGAGACCAGCCCTCAATTGTGATCGATCCGTCGGGGGCCCCAACTAGAGTAACAGTGCCACCATATCCGAGGCGGGCCGACTCACGCCGGATGATTGTGCGCGTGAGCAAAGGCGCGGGATTAGTAGCGACTACGCCAGTCTTCTTCGCCTGTGCTAGTAGCGGAGATACCAATGCGAGCATCAGCAAACACACGGGAGTGATTCGTGAAAGGCTTCGAGAGATGAAGCTGGTATTTGATCGCATCCCAGTCCTATTCAAACGATTGCATTGCTGGCCCGACCTTGAGACCCACCCGCTACCCGCCTGGTGGTACTAACCTCATGGGACCGAATGTACAAATTGTCGATTGCCGATTGGCTTCCCCAAGAATTACCAATTGCCAACCTTGCGAGCCACCCCCTACCGCGGGGTGGTACTGACCTCATGGGACCGCACGTCGCCATAGGCGAATTGGCAATTGGCAATTGGCAATCTTTGGATAGTAGCATTCGGAGACGGCCCCGGATAAAAATAATGCGGGCAACTCGGTTACGAGCGCCCGCATTTGAAGTCTGACTTAAGAAGGAATTTCAACGCCGGATAAAAGTAATACCACCCTGAAAGTTTATGATCGTGACCTTAGCGCGGCCGTCGTTAACATTGGTTGCGGTCCTACTAAACTTTTGTCCTTCACCCACCGTCTTAAAGCTGCTGTTCCAAAACTGGCCCAGCGCGAGTTTCCTGTCTGCCGCTGAAGCGATCAGGTCAAAAGTTGAATTTGCCGGAATTCTGATCGAAATATCTCCCCTGGTTGACTTGAACTGATAGGTCCCCCCGCGGTTGACCTCCCCATCAAAAAAGATATTACCCGTGGTGTTTTGCGCGTACACCTTGGAAGCCATGATGCCACTCAATTCAATGTCGCCCTCAGAGCTGACATACGCTCGCACCATGTCACCCTGAATGTTCGCAATTGTAATATCCCCCATTTTCGTTTCTATATCGACCGTAGAATTGACGGGCACTTGAATCCTGAAGTTAACGTTGCCCACATCGCCTCGTCCGCGATTATCACCGGCTACATCAATTACGACGCCCTCCTGGTATTGCTTTGGAGCTACGTTGGCGGTTGGGGATTCCATCGTCGCGGAGATCTTGATCTCATCCCGGTTCCACGATTCAACGATAATTTTTCCTGAGATGTTCTTTAAGACTAAACGTACATTCTTCCCCGCGGGAAAACGTTTGGAGACCTTTTGCTGGGCAGAGACGCCAGCCGAACCGAGCGTCAACACGGCGAGCACGACGACGCACGGGAAAATGTAAGCGGGAGAGAATCCTGCCCGCGCGAGCAAAAATCGATTACGCATTTGAATGGGGCTCTTCACTATCTGTGCTTAACCGGAAATGCCTTGGTCTGATTTCAGATTTCAAATCTCAGATTTGAGACTATAGATCCGAAAACTCTTTGAGTAGTGCCAGCTTCTCATTGAGAGCGGCGTTGAGCATTTCCTCCGAAACTTCATCATGGGGATTGCGGTTCAACTCGTCGAGCGAGTCGTTAACTGCCTGATCGATCACCTGAAGGTTACGATCAAAGGTTTCGCGCATCTGCTGATTCCAACGGGCCTTGTTCAACTCCACGCGGTGATTCCAGTAACTGATTGCCTGCTGCTGTTGCGAAATCCGATCGTTCATGTTGCTGCCGGTTGCGGCAAAGCTTGCGGCAGAATTATTCCGCGACCCTAATTCCGCACCTGAGGAGTCCCAACGGCGAATGCCAACGGCGGTCGCGAGTGAAACCACAACAACGAGGGCGGCGAAGGCCGCGGTCAACTGCGGCACCGAAAGTTCCCAACTCCGGCCCAACCAAGCCGGCAGGAATTTACGACTCGGCGGCGGGACCGGAGCGCCGACAACTGCTGGCATGGCGTTCTCGGCTTCGACTACATTTCTAATCCGCAACCACAAAGCCTTCTCATTGGGAGGGGCCTCGTACTCTCCGCGGTGCTGCTGACAAAAGCTAACAATCGAATGGAGATCGTTGCGCACATCGGCGCAGGAGAGACACTCTTCCAAGTGGAGATTGAGTGTGGACACGTCTGCAGTAGTCAACGCGCCATCCACCAAATCGCCGATCAATTCCTGACACTTCTCGCAGTTCATTGTCTTACCTCTACTCTGCCACGCTCATAAATTCAATCCCTGGTTCCAGCGGGTGGCACTTTGGTCCGAGCAATCAAGGGGAGACTGCAATAACCCTGCTTCCTGGCGGCGCTCTGGTCTCCAGAAATCCTGTTGGAATGATTTCGAAAACTTCTTTCTAAACTGGCCTGACTCTGTTGGAAGCTACTCCTTCACCTTCTGTTGCCTCAGCAGTCCACGCAACTTCATCCGAGCCTTGTGGAGCTGCGACTTGGATGTCCCCACTGAGCACCCGAGCATTCGCGCAATTTCTTCGTGTTCGTGCCCTTCGATGTCGTGAAGGGTAAAGACCGTTCGATACCCGGGCGGCAGTTGCGAAATGGCTTTGTCGAGTGCGATCCGGTCAACCACCGGCATCGCATTAGGGTTTTCCGTTCCTTTAACTATCTGCACCGGGGTTTCGCCATCCTCGGTGGTCTGTTCCATCTTGACCCCGCGTTTGCGAAAGTGCATTAAAACCTGATTGACGGTTAACCGGTGCAACCAGGTGGTAAAGGCCGACTCACCACGAAAACTTCCTATCTTGCGAAAGAGCTGAATGAAGACTTCCTGAGCGAGGTCTTCAGCCTCCGAGACATTTCCCGTCATGCGCAGGCAAAGTGAATACACCCGCCTATTATGGCGCTGGTAGAGCTGCTCAAAGGCTCCCATATCGCCCTGAGCGGCACTCTGCGTCAGACCGTAATCGGTAATTGTTCCTGGCTCGGTTTCGGCTGCGGTCACGTGTTCGTCTATTTCGGCAATGACAAGGAGTTAAATTGTTTTACCACTTGTTCGCCAAACTTCACGTTTCCGCCGTATTTCAAGGAGCGGCGCCTTTTGGCCTCAGCTTATCCCCGACTGGGGAAGTGTGCGAGGCTGTTAGGGCCCTCAAGCGGGGGTGTGATGCGGCGCTGCAAGCGCGTCGTTGCCTTTTTGTCGGCTAAAAGTTACGGGTTTCTAAAGTTTTCGCGGCCGCAGCAACATTTGGCTCTTTTGCGCTCGCGTACCCAGTTCGTTACACGGTTTGATCCTGCTTGGCGTCAACTGACCGGCTCGGCTAACCAGGCGAAGCCGGTATGTTTTAGAACCTTACAATGGCTTGTGCGGCTAGCCTTAAGATACGGAGATAAGTGCGGACTGACAAGCCGCTCAAGGTTCCCGATATCCGGGAAAAGACAAACTTTAGAAAGGTTCCACTCCCAAAGGCTCAAGCTCACTCAGTCTCCCATAGCAACATCGGATGGTAATGTTTCCGGGGAGCGTGGACTATCGCTGTCGCGGGGTTTCTGAGAGCGGCGCGAGCGGAAGAAAGAAGTTCGATCCAGGACGTTTTCCTGAAACTCTTCGAGGTATAGGTAAATCACTGGTGTGATGTAAAGCGTGATGAACTGAGAGATCACCAAGCCACCCACAACGACAAGGCCGAGCGGCCGGCGAGAGGAACCGTCAGCTCCGTAACCCAGGGCGATGGGAAGGGCACCGAAAACCGCAGCGAGGGTAGTCATCAGAATCGGGCGGAACCGGTCCAGACTGGCATCATGAATCGCCTGCTCCGCAGCCTCGCCCGCTTCAACCCGCTGACGCGCGAAGTCAACGATCATTATCCCATTCTTCTTGACGATGCCCATCAGCATGAACATTCCTACAAAAGCATAGAGCGAAGCTTCCTGGCCGAACACAACGAGTGTGAGCAAGCCCCCAACAAGTGCAGTCGGAAGTGTCGAGAGCACCGTCAGCGGGTGAACGTAGCTCTCGTACAAAATTGCCAGAATCACGTACATCACAAAAACAGCCAACGCCATCAGGACCGTCAAGCTCGTGATAGTGCTGCTGAAGGTCTGCGCTTCGCCCTGGAGTTCCCCGCGCACGGTCGGCGGCACAATCTCCGACGCCGTTTTATTGATGAAGTCTGTCGCGTCGCCAAGTGCGACGCCTGGCTTGAGATTGAAGAAGAGCGTCATGCTTGTGAACTGGTTCAAGTGATTGACGACCTGAGGACCAAGCGTCGATTTCCATGTGACAAGTTCGTTAAGTGGGAGGAGACGCTGACCGTCATCGGATTTGATGTAAAGGAGACCGAGGTTTTCCGGTTTCGCGCGCGCAGAGTCTTCCATCTCGAGGATAACCTGATACTGGTCGTCAGGCTTCTTGATCAAGTAGAGATAGTTCTGCGAGTAGGCGTTGCGAAGCAGGGTCAGAATTCGCGCCTCAGAGACGCCATAGGTCTTTGCTTGATCACGGCGAATGTCGATGTTTACGTTGGGCGTGTTGTTGTAAAAGTCTGACGAGACCGAAAGGAATCCCGGATACTCCATGAGCTTGCCCATCAGCTTTTGACCAACATCATAAACTTGACCGGGACTCGCGCCGGAAACGGTGAAAGCGTACTGACCTTGTTGTTGGCTGGTAACTCCGGTACTGATTTCCAAAACAGGAAACGGCCGCAGGAACGCCATTACCCCGGGAATCGAGTTGAGTTTGCCCATCATCTCGGCCGTCACCTCGGCAATCGGTTTACGTTCCTCAGGCGGCTTGATTAAAGTAAACGTGATGCCCTGGTTCGACGCCAAAAACCCTGTGGCGCCAGTCATTGTAAAGTCAGTGATCACATTTGGATCCTCTTGCAGGATCTGGTCAACACGATTCTGCAGGGCCTGCATTTGTTTCGGGGAGGATCCCTCCTGCGCGATGAATGCGCCAAAGATGACGCTGCTGTCACCCGGCGGCAGGAACGCTTTCGGGACAAGCACAAAGAGACCGATCGTGCCGGCAAGACAGATGACCCAGATCACAGGCGAGATCCAACGGTGACGCAAAAACCACCACAGCGATCCGCCATACATCGCCAGGACGCGCTTTTCGATGCCTCCGATCACACGCTCCATCCAGGTCTTCTTTGAACCCTCGCCGCGCTCTTTTAGCAAGCGGGCGCACATTAATGGCGTTAGCGTCAGCGATACCAGGCCGGAAGCCAGGATAGCGATGACAATCGTGATGGCGAATTCGCGGAAGATGCGACCGACCAGTCCCGTCATGAAAACCAGCGGTATGAAGACGGCCGCAAGCGAGATGGTCATCGACATGATCGTGAAGCTGATTTCCTTCGCGCTGTTGATGGCAGCATCGAAGGGCTGCTCGCCGCGTTCCATCCGGCGCACAGTGTTTTCCAGAAAAACTATCGCATCGTCTACCAGAAACCCGATCGCGAGAGTGAGAGCCATTAACGACAGGTTGTCGAGACTGTAGCCGAGAGCTCGCATCGCGATAAAAGTTATGAGCAGAGACAGTGGTAACGCGACCACCGGAATGAGCGTATCCGTCACCCTGCCGAGAAAAGCAAAAATCACGATTACTACGAGCACGAAAGCAATGATCAGGGTCGTGCGCACATCACTGACGGAATGAATGATGCTTAGCGAGCGGTCGTAGATTGGCGTGACCCGTATCGAACCCGGCAGCTCAGAGCTAATCATCGGCAGCACCGCGTGGATACTCTGGGATACTTCGACGGCGTTGGCGCCGGCGCGGCGACTGACGGCCACGATCACGGTCGCAGAAGGCACGTCATAGCCACGAACCCAAAACCGCATGTTCACTCGCTCGTCCTGGACGGAATCCTTAACGGTGGCAATGTCGCGCAGATAGACGGGCGCGTCGGTTGTGCCGCCAACGATCAAATTGCTGTACTGTTCAGCAGTTTCCAGTTGACCCTGGGGGCGGAGTACTGCGGTACCGGAATCGCTGTCCAATTGACCAGCTCCGGTATAGCTGGTTCCGCTTTTGATGGCTGCGCTCAGATCGTCAATCGAAATGCCGCGCGCCCACATCGCCGACGGATTAGCCTTGATGCGAATTGCCGATTTAGTTCCGTAGACGCTAACTTGCGACACACCCGGCAGGATGCTGATGCGCTGGCCCACTTGCGTACTCGCATAGTCATAAAGCTGACCAGGCGTGACCGAATCGCTGGTCATCGCGATGTACATGATCGGCTGATCGTTGGGGTTGCTCTTGGAATACGTCGGCGGCGATGGGAGATCCGCCGGGAGACTACCGGTGGCCTGAGAGATTGCAGTCTGCACGTCGGTCGCAGCGGCGTCGATGTTCTTGTCGAGCGAGAATTGGAGAGTAAAGGTTGCGACTCCCTGGGTGCTCTGGGAAGTCACCACTTCCAGTCCATTAATCTGCATGAACTGGCGCTCAAGGGGAGTGGCAATGTTGTTGGCGATTGTATCCGGACTGGCGCCCGGATAACCCACCTGCACCTGAATAACCGGATAGTCGACTGCGGGCAGATCGTTGACTGGTAGCTGAAAATAACTCAGGACGCCGAACAGGATCACTGAGAGAGTCAGCACCGCAGTCATCACGGGCCGGCGGATGAAGGGTTCAGAGAGGTTCATTGCTTCGGCCCGCCGCTGGTTACTGCGCTGCTCGCACCCGGCTTCTGTTCAATAGCGACCTTGCCGCCTGGCGTGACGCCCAACTGGCCAGCTGTCACGACGCTTTCGCCGGTTTCTACTCCCTTCTCGACAACGATTAGATCTCCCTGCTGCTGGCCCAGCGTCACCGGCCGTTGCTCAGCGGTAGAGTCTTGCTTAACAACATAGACAAATGCTCCCTGGGCAGACATCTGCGGCGCGGAGGCTGGCACGAGTACTGCGCCGTGTATCGTGCTCAACACGAGACGGATGTTCACGAACCGCCCCGGCCAAAATTGATGCCCGACGTTGGGGACTGTCGCTCGCAGAGTCACCTGGCCGGTCGCATTCTGAACCGCATTGTCGAGGAATGTGAGTTGGCCGGCGACCATCATACCGCCGCTATCGGGTAGACGAACTTCAGCTTTTAGAGTGCCCTCCCGCATTTGCTGCTGCACTGCTGTCAGACTGTTTTGGGAGATTGTAAAGTCGGCATAGATGGGATCCAGACGTTCGATAACTAACAGGGAAGTGTTGTTAGCTGCGTTGCCGTTTCCGGAACCGCCATTGTTTGAGCCACCGGGGTTGACGACATTACCGAGATCCACAAGCCGCTGCCCGGCGCGCCCGTCGATAGGCGAGCGAATGTAGCAGTAACTGAGTTGAACCTTCACGCTTTCAATCGCCGCTGCGTCCACTTTGATAGTCTCATCAGCGCTGCGTACTGCTGAACGAGCAGCTTCAACGTTCGCCTTAAGCGAGTCGTAATTCGCCCGGAACTCTTCGTACTGTTCCCTTGGGACCACTCCCTGCTCGCCTAACGCGCGATACCTTTCAACCTGGGTTAATCCCCATCTTGCCTGGGCGATTTCTTTTGCCAGATTCGCCTCAGCCTGTTTCTTCAGCGCTCCGTCTTTGGAAAGGTTAGCCTGCGCCTGCCTGAGATTCGCTTCGAAGGGCCTGGTATCAATCGTGAAAAGGAGGTCACCCTTCCTAACGTTGGCGCCATCGGTAAAATGGATTTTGGTAATTCGTCCGGAAACCTGGGGTTGAATTGAAACGACTTCCCGCGCAACCGTCTTGCCAATCGCGTCGAGATAGGTGGGCACGTCCGCGCTGACTGCTACGGTTACCTGAACAGGAGATGGCGGCCGTTCGAAATTCTGCTGCGCCTTGTTAACGCAGCCTGTGAGGAAGGCCGCTGAGACAAGCACGAAAAGCCCGATTAGCAAGCGGGGACTCAAGCCTTGTTCGTAATTCATAGGGGTAAACTCGTGATCCTTTGCTGGGTCGGGTCTAGCATCCACCCGATCGCAACTCGATTTCAAGCTTGTTTGTGTTACGGTTTCCTATACTTTTTTGTTGCGTCACACGGAAAAAGCCATCGAGGCAGAAGTGAGGTTCATGTACTCTTCGCTTCCCCCTAAGTTCTTCGTTTTCAATGGCAGAACACAGGCGATCGAGACCTTCCGGAAGCAGGCATCGACAGGCTTACGTTTGATTTTGGTTGGATGTTGTATTACGTCCAATAGGTTCGATCAAGCGAACGATAGCCGACAGCTTCGGCAACATGGGCAGACCCGATTCTTTCAGCGCCCTCCAGATCTGCAATCGTGCGGCTGACTTTCAAGATCCGATCGTAAGCGCGAGCTGACAACCCTAACCGATTCATCGCTCGTTCGAGCATTTGTTCACTATCGGAATCAATGCGGCAATAACGACGAATCAGGCGTGGCGTCATTGCGGCATTGGCGAATATTTTTTCCCCGTTGAGGCGCTTCCGCTGGCACTCTCGCGCACGCAACACACGCTCGCGGATTGTAGCCGAACTTTCAGCGTCGCTCGCTGGTTCACCTGTTAACTCGCGAAACTTAACCGCAGGGACGTCAACATGAATATCGATGCGATCGAGAAGGGGGCCGGAAATCCGCCCAACGTAACGCTGAATCTGCAGCGGAGTGCAACGACATTCGCGCGTCGGGTCATTCCAAAATCCACAAGGACACGGATTCATAGCACTTGCCAACATGAATGAAGCGGGAAACGTCAGCGACATGGCCGCGCGACTGATGGTGACTTTCTGATCCTCCAACGGTTGTCGCAGCACTTCCAGGACACTGCGATCAAACTCCGGAAGTTCGTCGAGAAACAAGACACCGTGATGGGCGAGGGATACTTCCCCCGGACGCGGCACGGCGCCGCCGCCAATCAATCCGGCATCGCTGATCGTGTGATGAGGGGAACGAAAAGGCCGTTCGGCAACGAGGCCGGCGCGTCCCGTCATCCCGGCTACGGAATGAATCTTCGTGAGCTCCAGCGCAGCTTCGAATTCCAAGGGGGGCAAAATCGTCGGCAGACGTTTGGCCAGCATCGTCTTCCCGGAACCTGGAGGGCCAATCAGCAAAATATTGTGTGAACCTGCACTCGCAACTTCCAGGGCGCGCTTTGCCGACAGTTGGCCGCGAACCTCGCGAAAATCCACGCTGTAATGGTCCGGTCGCAGCAATATCTCAGCAGGGTCAACCTTCAAAGGTTCCGGTGGATTAGCAGAACGAAGCGCCGCAACCAATTCTACCGCGCTGCGTAAGTCGGCAACGGGATACACGTTGACCCCGGAAACCACTGCGGCTTCCTTCGCATTTTCATCGGGCAAAATCACATGTTTGATTAGAGCCTCGCGTGCCAGAATCGTGATCGGCAATGCACCTTTGATTGAGCGCACTCTCCCGTCGAGCGACAACTCCCCGACGCACAACACATCAATCAGGTGGTTCTCGTCACACAGGTCGCCGTTGGCGCCAAGGATTCCCAGCGCGATTGGCAGATCGAAACTCGCGCCTTCCTTGCGCACGTCTGCCGGCGCCAGATTGATTGTGATTCTTTGAAACGGGAAGAAGAAAGCGCAGTTGGTGATTGCGGCGCGAATGCGTTCTCGCGATTCCCGGACCGCCGCATCCGGCAAGCCCACAATCGTTACCGAAAGGGCGTCTGACTCTCCACGCGCGGGAGTCAGGTCAACTTCAATATCGACGAGATCAGCGTCAATGCCGTAAACGGCTGCAGAGAGTGTGCGGAAGAGCATGGTGAGGAGCTCCTGGGATGTTTCTAGTTTCGGGTTCCGAGTGTCGGTTTACGAAAAGCAATTCCCTTGGGTGTTATAGGCTGTGAGAACGTTCAGTTGTGTTATCGCTGTTCCTTTTCGTTTACCTATTGAGCGGTGGTTCACCAAAAAAAACAAGCGCGCTTCCGAATCAATCGAAAGCGCGCTCCTGATTTTCCACGGCGTTCAGAACAACTGAAACGTGTGTCTACACTGTCGAAAACTAACGACGGCGTGAGGGAGCCGCGCCAGCGGTTGCCGGCAATCTGATTTCCTGTCCCACTCGCAATTCAGCTTCGGGTGTCACACCATTCAGCCGCGCCACTTCATTTGCGTCGAGGTTACGCGCCGAAGCGATACGAGCAATCGTGTCGCCCTTGCGAGCTCTAACCTTGGTGAGTGCCGCACTCGGCGTTTCACCGGTCCCTGGTTGCGCACGTCTCCAGTTGGTTAACTTGAAGTTGCTGTTGGGAACCACGAGCTTGGTCGTTGATTTCAAGTCAACGCCTGTGTTCATTGCCTGCAACTGGGCCACACTCACGCCAGTGCGGTTGGCAACGTTCTGCAGGTCTTCACCGGGAGCGACAGAAATTACACGAGCCGTCTCGCGCTTGTCACCCGGGATTCGTTTCAAAACGGAAACCAACTGAGCGGACCTGCCACCCGGAACGCGGATGGCGTACGACTCACCGCGCGGTGTGATGTCACGTCTGAGTTCAGGATTGAGGCTGCGAATGTGATCGACGCTGGTGTCAGTCGCCGAGGCGATCAACTGGAGACTGGTCGCTGTTGGAACATGCACTCGATCATAAGCCATCGGCGCTTCCGCTCGAATTCCCTTGAAGCCATACTTTTCCGGATTTTTGGCAATCAAAATCGTCGCCAGAATGTTCGGAACGTAGTTACGGGTTTCCTGCGCAATGTAGGGATATATGGCCCAGAAACTTCTACTGCCAGCTCGCGAGATTGCGCGGTCGACGTTGCCGGCGCCGGTGTTGTAGGCAGCCATCGCCAATTCCCAATCACCCTGATAGTGAGCAGCAAGATCTTTCAGATAACGTGCCGATGCAGTGGTTGCCTGCTCAAAGCTGTTGCGCTCGTCAATCCACGCGGTCTGACGAAGGCCATACTGACGACCCGTGCCGGGAATAAATTGCCAGAGGCCGGAGGCGGCTGCCCATGACATGGCTTTTGGCTTCCAGGCGCTTTCAACCTGTCCCAACCAGGTGATGTCTACCGGCACGCCTTCCTTCGCAAAAATCTGGCGCGCCAACTTCATGTACTGGCCAGACTTTCGCAGCCCCGACTCCATCGTCCCTCGACCGCGGCCCTGGTAGAAGTTGATGTACTGCTGAATCAGCGGATTTATTGTAAAACCAAAGTTGACGTTGTGCTTCGCCTGCTCCAGAGCCAGGACATCCGCGTCTGAAACGTTTTGCTCATCGGGTGTCAGAACAAGCTTGCTGAGCTCATCCAGTGGCGAAGGCTCGAACCTTTGATCCAGAAATCCAATTTGGGCAGGTTTGCTTATCTGCTGGGCAACCGGTGTCTGAACATTCTGCGCCACCAATTGTGTTGCCTGCGTCGGACTCTGCCCCGGTGGAACTTCTTCGCGGTAGATGCGCTCGACTAACTCCAGATAGAAAACCTGAAGTCGTTGGTTCGCGCGAACGTCCATGCCCGACTCGAGGATCGCGTCGACAGCCCGGTCAAATTCATCACGAGCCTGATCACGCTTGTTGTCCTCAAGATTCAGTTTCCCTTTACGGAAATGATCTTCGGCTTTTGCAATCAGATACGTTACGCGTGGGTCTGATTTCTCTACGTCGGTTTGTATGGTCCGAGCAGACGACCCCGCCGGGATCTGTCCAAAAGTTGATGCTGCGGGAATGATGAATGCGGCAGTGAACACTGCCAGCGAGAAGCGCAAAAGCAAACGAGGAAAACAGGACAAAATCAAAACTCTCTCCTCCACCGCCATCAGTGCAAATTCCTGGCGACTCTCGGGTACGGTCGCGACGCGAATATTCTTAATGATTGCCGAGGTAACCTGAGGTCCCTCTATGACATGAACCCCGAACCAGCGGGGCTAAACCAACCCGGAGGTTAGCACACCGTTTTCCGGGGTGTCAAACAATCGTTACTATGAGCAAAGGTCTAAATGGTGAAGTTTTCCACCGAAAAACGACACAGAATACTGATGCGACGGCTGAACCTCAGGTTGCGTTTGTAGGAAAGAAACCGGCCCGCCGAGAGAATTCCATTCAACTTTTTAACTTCTATCCTACTGGCATCGAGAATGCTTGGAGGAAGCAAGTTGAGAAAGATACCCGGAAACTACCGGAAACGGGCGAGCCCACAGAGTGAACCCGCGAGAGATACATGTCACGAACCGTTATTGTCGGAGATATTCATGGGTGTTACGACGAACTGGTCGCCCTCCTGGAGTTGATCAGCCTCCAAGCCGACGACCAGGTTATAGCCGTCGGTGACCTGATTGTGAAAGGTAACAACAACAAGGAGGTTCTTGACCTCTTCCGCACTGATAGCCGCTTCACTTCGGTTCTCGGGAACCACGACCTCGCCCTGCTTCGTTACTGGCGCGGAGAGACCTCCTCTCTTAAGAATTCGCAAGCGAAAGCAGCTGCCGAGCTGAAATCAAAGGCCACGGTTTACTGCGAATACCTAGAATCGCTGCCGCTACTGATTGAATTGGACGACCACGTGATCGTTCATGCAGGGTTGCGCCCCGGCATTCCGCTGGAGAAGCAGTCAATCGACGACCTGACTGAACTGCGCACGCTGGGAGATGATCGCACAAGCCGGAAGGGCGTTCCCTGGTACGAACTCTACGATTCCAGGAAAGTAGTACTGTTCGGGCATTGGCCCGCCGCAGAACCGACTCGTGCCTCTCGAGCAATCGGCTTGGATACCGGTTGCGTTTACGGAAATCGCCTGAGTGCATATCTCACTGACACCAAACAAATCGTCAGTGTGCCCGCCCTCCGAGCCTACGATGACCCCAAAGAAAAGCTCGCCGTGGCTGGATCGAATTCAACCGCAGGGTAGGACTGAATGCGTACAGTCGGCATTATTATCTTTCTAAGACAAACTGGCGAACTCGTACTTTTTGAGCAACTCACCCGATATCTCTGCCTCACATTGGTATTCGGCATGGAACACCGCTTGCCAAATTGAAGAGGTAGTCTCCGCCAACCGTCATTCGCCCCAGCTCTCCTTGTAGGGGCATTCGAGTTGTTGCGAGATTCAATAAGCATAAGTCATAACGATCCCCTTCCCGGTACCGAATCTGTGGACGGGCCGGCGAGAAGAAATTGAGAAAACGATGTCAACAGCACTTCAAGAACAAATAAAGGAAACCCCACGCGCGGACTTAAGCGTCGCGGCACCCCAGCCACAGTCGGTTCCAGCCTCGGAGTTGTTCATTAACCGTGAGGCGAGCCTGCTTGAGTTTCACCGCCGCGTTCTGGAGGAGGCATTAGACCAATCCAATCCGACACTAGAGCGACTCAAGTTCCTTTCAATCTTCTGTTCGAACCTGGACGAGTTTTTCATGATTCGGGTATCAGGACTGAAGGAGGAACTGGAAGAGAAGTTTACTCAGCTTTCGCTGGATGGAATGACTCCGTCTGAGCAATTGCGAATGGTGCGCGACCGCGTCATCCCCATGAGTGCGCAGCTGCATCGATGTCTGACAGCAGACATCCTTCCGAAACTCAGCAGTGAGGGGATCGCTCTCGTTTCCTACAAATCCCTCGGGCATTCAGAGAAGCAGGCCGTGGATACTTACTATCGGGAAAAGGTGTTTCCTGTGCTGACGCCGCTTGCTGTGGATCCGACCCATCCATTCCCCTACATCTCCCCGCTTAGCTTGAATATTGGTCTGGTGGTTGAGGCTTCGGATGAGCCGTCACCTGCCGATCCGCCAAAATTTAAAAACGAACCGCGGTTCGTGCGGATCAAGGTGCCGTCTGTAGTTCCACGTCTGATTCCTGTCGGCCGGGAAGATTACCGGTTTGTGTTGGTTGAAGATGTAATCCAGGCAAATATCTCTTCTCTGTTTCCCGGAATGGACCCCGGCTCCAGTCATTGCTTCCGCGTTACGCGCGATGCGGACATCGAAATCCGCGAAGAGGAGGCCGAAGATCTCTTGCGGGTGCTCCAGCGAGAGATTCGTCAGCGACGTTTCGGCAGCCCTGTGAGGTTGGAAGTTTCCGCTGACATGCCTGAAGTGTTGATCAGCTATCTGACGGAATCTCTGGATCTGGTCGCCGATGACGTGTACGCAGTCGATGGTCCGCTGGGAATACAGGATTTGATGGCTCTCTATGAGTTGGACCGGCCGGACCTTAAAGACCAGCCATTTGTGCCGAGAGTGGCCGAACGACTCAAATCGGGCCGGCCGTTGTTCGACATAATCAAAGAGCGCGACCTACTGGTACATCATCCCTACGATTCGTACGACTGTGTCACTGACTTCATCAACGAAGCAGTGGTTGACCCGGATGTCGTGGCGATCAAGATGTGTCTCTACCGCACCGGTCCTGACTCGCCAATTCCTCCCGCTCTCATCCGCGCCAGCGAGGGAGGCAAGGAGGTTACAGCTCTGATCGAACTGAAAGCTCGTTTTGATGAGGAACACAATATCGAATGGGCCAGGAAGCTCGAACGGGCCGGCGTTCATGTGGTATACGGCATTATCGGACTGAAGACTCACGGCAAATTAACTCTCGTGGTCCGGCGCGAAGGAGATTCGCTGACGAGGTACACGCACATAGCCTCGGGAAACTACAACCCGACAACGTCATGCACATATACCGACGTGGGACTCTTTACAGCCGACGACCAGATTGGTGCGGACGCTACTGAACTGTTCAACTATCTGACCGGCTGTTCGCGGCAAACGGATTACCAGCGCCTTTTCGTCGCGCCTGTTACTTTGCGGGATCGGATTAATGGGCTAATCGACCGCGAGATCGAGAACCATAAGGCCGGTCGTCCGGCTCGAATTATTGCCAAGTTCAATCGTCTCGCGGACAAGCAGATGATTATGAAGTTGTACGAAGCGTCCCAGGCCGGCGTAGAAATCGATCTCATCATTCGTGGGATCTGCATGTTGCGACCCGGAATCCCCGGACTCTCCGAGACGATTAGGGTCAGGAGCGTGGTGGGGCGCTTTCTCGAGCATAGTAGGATTTTCTCCTTCGCAAACGGCGGTCATGAAGAGGTCTACATCGGCAGCGCCGACCTGATGTCCCGCAACCTCAAGCATCGGATTGAAGTTATAGCGCCAGTTCGCAACCCAGCTATCAGGAAATATCTGAAGGACGCTGTACTCGCGGCTTATTTGCGAGACAACGTGAAAGCCAGAGAGTTACATCCCGACGGGAACTACCGGCATGTAGATCGATCCGACGGCGACGAGGAATTTGATAGTCAAGAGCATTTCATCGGGCATAGTGCCGACGTGATGGCTGGGGAAGAATTGCGTGCTTAGTTTAGATCCGAAACGGAGGAAGGAAACGATCACTCTGATCGTAGTCTTCCTCGGCGTCCTTTTGGTAAGCGCCTTTGTCGTTTACTTTCTGGCCAGCAAGAGCTCACAGCAAAGAAGCGAGGGCGCAGCAGCGACGAGGGCTGATAACAGGCCAGGCGCTGGTCAGGAAATCGGCGAACCTCGTCCGTCGCCTCAAGCGTCGCCACTCACCGGCGTTTTTGACGAAGTCTTCAGCGCTACGCCTCAGAGTGGCACGCCGAACCGGGTTGAGAGCTGGAGAGAAACTCTGGGAACGCTTTCGCTGCGTCTGCTACTGGCGGCCCTCCTGGGAGCTGTTCTCGCTTATCGTCCGCGGCGGCGCGTACTTGGCCTTAAGCCAAATCCCTATGTTGCTCAAACGCAGATTTTACTCGCTGTCGTTGCCTCCGCACTCATGATCATCGTCGGCGACAATGCAGCACGGGCGTTTGGGATCTTTGCGGCCGTATCGGTGGTGCGGTTCCGAACAAATATTCGCGACCCGAAAGAGATCACTGTACTGCTTATCAGTCTTGCAATTGGACTGGGAACGGGAGTCGGCCGTTGGGACCTGGCACTGATTCTGACAATTTTCTCCGTGGTGCTGCTTTGGGTTCTGGAATATCGGGAACCGGAGCAGGTCTTTCGCTCTATGGACTTGAAGATTACGACTCGGAATGTCACTGATACCCAGGAGCGACTCCGTGAGGTTCTGCAGGCTCACGGCTTCGACTCTGAGTTGCGAATGATTGGCCATGGCGAGGGTACACTGGGTACGCTGGCCTATTCAGTTGATATTAGTCCTGCGGTAACGACCGATCTGCTGACTGAAGAACTAATCGCTCGTGACGGCGCAAATGTGGAAAGCATCGAGTGGGATCAGAAGAAGAGCTTCTCGTATCTGTACCAATAGGTAGTGTAGTTTCGGGTTCCGGAGTTCGGGTTTATTTGCTTTGATAAACTAGAACTGAGAGCTAGATTTCTCGAACTCTAGCTGCCCTTAAATACGAACCCGAGACTCGAAACCCGAAACTCGAAACTATTTATTCTACTGGTTCACCCGGCCGGCAGCAGCTTGTGGCATGCGGTGCGCTCTTGGTCCCGAAGTTACGGGAGGAACGACTTTCTCCTTCAGCGCCTCACGGAATACCTGCCGCATATTGTCGACGAAGACAAACTTAATGTCCTTAAGCGGCTCCTTGGGCACCTCGTCAAGATCGCGCCGATTCTGCATCGGCAGCAGAATGGTTGAGACGCGCGCGCGCCTGGCCGCCAGTACTTTTTCCTTGACTCCGCCGACCGGCAAAACATTTCCCCGCAGTGTAATCTCTCCCGTCATGGCTACATCTTTAAAGACCGGGCGTTGGGAAAGCGCAGACACCATTGCCGTCGCTAAGGTGATACCGGCCGAAGGACCATCCTTGGGAATCGCGCCCTCCGGAATGTGTATATGCAGATCGTAGTTGGCAAAGTCTTCCTCATTTATTTCAAGTTCCTTCGCTCGCGACTTTGCATAGGAGTACGCAGCCTGCGCCGATTCGCGCATCACCTCGCCAAGCTGACCGGTAAGCACAAGGTTGCCCTTGCCCTTCATGCGGAGGGCTTCGATAAACAGCACGTCGCCACCTACCGCCGTCCAGGCCAGACCCGTCGCCACTCCTACTTGATCCTTCTTCAGCACTTCCTCGGGAATGATCTTGGGAGCACCAAGAAACTCATGCAGGTTTTTTAACGAGACTCTGACGGCGCCTTTGCGTCCTTCGGCGATTCGCCTCGCGACCTTGCGAGAGATTCTTCCAATCTCGCGCTCCAACTGCCTCAGGCCCGCTTCCTGAGTGTACTGCTGGATAATCGCTGTCAGCGCCGTTTTGGAGATGTGCAGATCGCGCGGGCTGATCCCGTTCTCATCCATCTGCTTCGGCAGTAAGTGGCGTATTGCAATCTCACGTTTCTCTTCCTCGGTGTATCCTGCAAGGCGAATTACTTCCATTCTGTCTCGTAGTGCCGGCTGAATCGTGTCGAGCACGTTAGCCGTAGTCATAAAGATGACGTTGGAAAGGTCGAATGTGAGACCGAGATAGTTGTCGCGAAAACTATTGTTCTGCTCCGGATCTAATACTTCCAACAACGCGGAGGATGGATCCCCGCGAAAATCCGCGCCGACCTTGTCGATCTCGTCTAGCATGATCAGCGGGTTATTTGTGCCCGCTTGCTGAATTGCCTGAACCACACGCCCCGGCATGGCGCCGACATACGTACGCCGATGACCGCGAATTTCCGCTTCGTCGTGCACGCCTCCCAGCGAAAGTCGCACAAACTTGCGGCCCAGCGCCCGGGCAATCGATCGGCCCAGCGAGGTTTTTCCCACACCTGGAGGGCCCACCAGACAAAGTATTGGTCCCTTGGGCTTTTCCTTCAGCTTGCGTACAGCCAACGCCTCGATAATTCGATCTTTCACTTTTTCCAGCCCATAGTGATCCTCATTAAGAATTGTTTCGGCCTTCTGAAGATCGAGGTTGTCAGTCGACGATTTCGACCACGGCAGGTCCGTCATAATCTCCATCCAGTTTCGCAGCGTCGCTGTCTCAGCTGCATCGGGATGCATTCGCTCGAGCTTCTTTAGCTGGCGCAAGGCTTCATCTTCGGCAGGCTTGGGCATGGACGCGGCTTCAATTTTCTCCCGAAACTGCGCAATTTCTTCAGCCAGTTCGTTACCCTCGCCCAGCTCGCTTTGAATGGCCTTCATCTGCTGTCGCAGATAAAATTCGCGCTGTGAACGATCAATGTCCGCGCGGGCCTGGGTATTGATCTCCTGCTGGACAGTCAGTACTTCTATTTCCTTGTTTAGTAATTCGTTGACCCGACGCAAGCGCGCGGTTGTGTCAGGAATATCCAGGACCGACTGCGCATCTTCAACCTTGAGTTCGAGGTTCGAGGCGGAGAGGTCGGCAAGTCTGCCGGCGTCATCCAGGTTGGCGATGATAGCCATCACTTCGGGAGAGATGTTTTTGCCGAGGTTGATGGCTTTTTCCATTGAAGCGCGAACATTGCGAATCAGTGCCTCCACCTCGAGCGATCGCTCCGGCGGAAGGACTTCCTGCATCACGCGCACCCGCGAGCGAATGTACTCGCCATTGGTATCAACCGACTCAATCTCAGCCCGTGCCAGCCCCTGCACCAGAATGCGTATGCGCCCATCAGGCAACTTCAGCATGCGCATGATCACTGCGGCAGTGCCAACTTTGTAGAGATCGTCAGCGCTGGGCTCCTCCTTGTCGAGATCCTTCTGCGAAGCGAGCAGGATCATGCGATTCTCGCCCAACGCTTCGTCAACAGCGCGAATGGATTTCTCCCGGGAGACAAACAACGGCACGATCATGAAGGGATAGATTACGATGTCACGCAACGGCAACACCGGTAGATCGTTGGGAATTTGCAACTGCTGGTCGGTGTCGGCGGTCTCAAGTGACTGGGTAATGTCTGCTTCTTTTATTATTGCCATGGATGGATTCTACTTCATTCAGAGCGAAAAGGTTTTGGTAATTAGTTGCAAAGACACTCTACTCACTTTCTGAGTCCTTCACTGACAGTTTAAATTCGGCCCCCCGCCGGTCCTCGATCTTGGGGAGGCGAATCAACAACACACCGTTTTTGAGCTCGGCCGTAGCCTCACGCATGCTGAACGTCCATCGCAGCGGAACCAGCCGGCTGAAACGGCCATAACTCCGTTCGGAACAGAGATGAGAAATGATTCGTTTCCCAGGAACGGCGCGCTTCTTCTCGCCCCAGATACGCAGTTGTGAGTTCGTCAGGCCAATCTGAATATGATCGGCATTAAGTCCGGGTAATTCGATCCGCACATAGATCGCATCTTCTGCCTCACAGAGATCGACGGGAGGAGCCCAGGCACCGGATGCTAAGGGATCCTCAGCCACCGTCGCTTCCTGCAGGGCAGCGAAGAGCCGCCCGACGCGGTCGCGGAGACGGAGTAGTTCGAGCCGTTCCAGCCCGGTTATGCGAATCGGCTTAATCATCGGCTGTATGGAGATGTGATCTGGTTAGGTGCAGCATCTATGCCTTCTTGCTTCCGGACGTAGCTCTGGTTCGCACGAGGTGTTTGAGTTCGGTCATAAACTCGGAGACGTCCTCAAACTCCAAATAAACGGAGGCAAAACGAACGTAGGCAACTTTGTCCAATTCTTTCAAGCGCCGCATGATCATTTCGCCAATCTTGCTTGTGGGCCGTTCCCGTTCGGATGACTCCTGAACATACTTCTCAATGGCATTAACTATCGAGTCGAGCTTCGAAGACGGAACCGGTCGTTTTTCACAAGCGCGCAACAAGCCGGCCATAACCTTATTGCGATCGAATGTCTCACGCCGCCCGTCCTTCTTGACAACCATGTAAGGTATTTCATCGATTCGTTCATAGGACGTAAAGCGCCGCTCACAACGTAGACACTCTCTCCTGCGCCGAATGGCTTCTCCCTCCCGGGACTCGCGCGAATCAACCACTTTGTCTTCAAGGTAACCGCAGAATGGACACTTCATATCTAGTGAACCTCAGGCAGAATTTTTCGAAGTCTGTAAAGCGGCATTATTCAGCTGTAGCAACGCCTTCCAACCGTCCGGCAAGCGACACTTCTTCAGCTTCAGGCGTAATGCTTTCATCTTCCACGGCGTGTTCGACAGCTTCAGGCGAAGACAACGAACGCAGCCGCGTAAAGTCGATATCGCCCCGGACAAAATAGAAGAATCCAAAGATTACGGACGGCCCAAAATCAATCACGTGCATAACAATGGAGATTGCCGCCGCAGTTTCGCGTTCAACACCAAGAAAAATCAAGCCGGCGGCAGTCGCGGCGTGGAACGCGCCTGCAGCGCCGCCTGGTGTCGGTACTAACGAACCAACCAGCGACCAACCAAGCACGAACACGGTTTCACCCAGGCCGAAGTTGAGTCCAAAAGCTCGTAGGACAAGCAGGTTTGCAACAACGATTCCGCCCCAGATCAAGGCTGTCCATCCGATAGTGATGGCGAGTTCACGAGCGTTCGCTAAAACTCGTAAAGCCCTTGCCAGCTGTTCGAGAATGCTGATGACGGCCCGCGTGAGCCGTGCCGGCAAGAAAGACCAGCGACGAAGTCTCAGGTCTGTCCACGCCACCACAGCCGCGGATCGCCTGCGAAACCAGATTAAGACAGCAACCCCCGCGAGAACGGCAATCAGCAAAACTGTGCCTCCGATCCGAATCCGCGAAAGCTCGCTGGCAACATTCTCAGGAGGCGAAAACCACAAAAGATTTGCAGCAAACAGCACTACAACTGCCAGCATGTCGTAGATGCGTTCAACCATAATTGTGACGAAGGAGGCACTGGCTCGTACGCGCGGCTCTCTGAGCGGAAGCATAACCGGACGAACCACCTCGCCCATTCGCCCTATCAGGAACACGGCGGCAAAACCAATCGTGGTTGCGGCAAAGAGGTGCTTCAACCTGGCTGGTGCTAATGGAGCGAGCAGCGCACCCCAGCGAAACGCCCGCAAAGCGTAAGAGAGACAAACAAGAAGAACGGCAGCAGCAAGGAGGTATTTGTTGGTTTGTCCAAGGGCCACACGGACTTCCGCCCAATCGAGCTTCCTGCCAAACCACCACAGAATGCCGATAGCCAGGGCGCAGAGCGCGCCAAACTCCAGATATTTACGGGCGGATGACTTCAAGGGATCGAGTCTCGTGTGAACGCGATTTCAAGGAAACTTGACTTCACTGGAAAGCAAACCACAAGATATAGGGCCGTTTCAAGAGGCTACTACACTTTCAGACACCGGGCAAGAATGGCGTAAATAGCAACCGCAGCCGCCCGGAAAAGTAAAAAGCATGATGAAGGGGTAGGCGATCGAACAGGTCTGGCGCGCGAGGGTTGGCCGGAACTTTCGCGGCGACGCCATCGTAACCGCTCTCAGCAAGGAGACTCATCCTTGAAAGCGGTTTGAGAAAAACGGGCGGACGTCAGAACCGGAGAGAATCAGTGGGGGCTGTAAGGGCTTTGGCCGCCAACGAAGGAGTCGAGTTGATTCGCAGGTGTCGCGCAGGTGACGGCGCGGCATGGGAGGAGGTCGTGCAATGCTACTCCCGACGAATTTACAACCTTGCGTATCGATTTACTTCTCGCGCTGATGCCGCCGAAGACCTTACTCAAGAGGTTTTTGTTAGGGTTTACCGGTCGCTGGATCAATATGATTCTAAGCAGGGTGACCTGCAAAATTGGCTGATGCGCCTGGCGCGCAATCTGATCATCGACGACTACAGAAAGCGCCAGCGAACGCCGCACGATAATCACGCTGACGATCTTTCCGATCACACTTACCACCTGCGTACCGCCAGCAGTTCAGCCCAGGAGGAGATTGAACGCCGCGAATTGGGTGCTCAGGTTCAAAGTGGAATAGACAAGCTTTCCCCGGACCTGCGTACCTGCGTCATCCTGCGCGACATTGAAGAATTGAGTTACCAGGAGATTGTGACCCTTTTGCAAATACCAGAGGGCACGGTCAAGTCGCGAATTAATCGTGGGCGAATTGAGTTAGCAAAGATTCTGCGGCGGATGAAAGTAGTGGCAATGAGCCCGGTGTAAGGAGTTAAGGTGGCCGTTTCCTTGCGGGAGGCAACGGCCCTGAAACGAATTAATTTGAGGGGTGGAAGAGAGAACCAAAATGCTTTGTGGCGATTTTGAAAACCAGCTCAGTGATTATCTCGAAGAAGCGCTTGACGCCGAGACTCATCGCGCTTTTTCCGAGCACGCTTTGCGCTGTCCGGTTTGTCACCAGACCCTCAGTGAGGTGAGAAACACGATGCAGGCTTGCCGAGTTGCCGAGGTACCTCCGCCCACTCGTGAGCTCGAAGCGATGATCCTGCAAAATACCATGCCGGAAACGGCTATGACCTGTAGTGAGTTTGAGGAGTCGTTAACGGACTATCTTGATGGATTTCTTCCGGCTCCTTTCTACCATCGCTGGGAGCGCCACGCGGCTCTTTGTAATCGCTGTACTGAACTGCCCGGTGAGGTAGTGCGATCAATCGGAGCCTGTTATACCTACGTTGCTGAAGAGAAGGCTTTGCCTCTGGGTTTGAATGAGAGAATTCTTCAGGCGACGCTGGGGACTTTGAGCGCCAAAGAAATTCGCGCTCCGCTCTCCGCCAGAGTGGCATCCTGGCTGCGAATGCTGCTGGATCCTATCGTCTCTCCCCAACTGGCAACCGTCGCCACCATGTTACTCGTCGCGGTGTTCGTGCTTGCGAATACCGTTTCAGCTGATGGTTCGATTAGCGGTGTCTATCAGGCGAGCTTGCGTTTGGCGGAACAGAGCTACACGAATGGTTTGAAGGAGCTTGTCGGTGGACAGCGACCCAGCAATTCCTCGCCGGCGCAAGGCCCTTCTCAGCAACAATCACAACCGGCTGGAGACGATAAGGCCACGGGGCAAAACCAGAATAAGCGTTAATTCAATGATGCACTGTACCTACCATCAGAAAACGCCATCAGTGGTTCAGTGCAACCGGTGTGCTCGTCCTCTTTGCCCGGCATGCGATCACCGTATTCGGGGATTCCCGTTCTGTCAGGATTGCATAGTTACCGGAGTGGAATTGCTGCGGCAGCAATCGTCCGCTAATCCGTCGGGTGTAGTGAGACGCAGGAGTTCGCCGTTTGTGGCTACGCTCTTGTCGTTTGTTCCCGGCCTGGGTGCGGCCTACAACGGGCAGACATCAAAGGCGATTGTGCATTTCGCGATCTTCGCCAGCTTCTTTCAAATGGCCGTGATAACTGAAGGCGTGCTTTTCTTCCTGCTTGGGGTCCTCGGTACATGGCTGTTTGCAGCGGTCGACGCCTGTCGTACGGCCCAACTAATCCGCGCAGGCCTGTCTCCGGAAGCGGAAGAGGATGTAATTGCACAACGGCTCTATGGAAATCCTTTTGCCTGGGGAGTAACGCTGATCATTATTGGCACCATCTTCCTCTTGCATACCCTTCTTAGCGTGCAACTACCGATTCGGGAGCTTCTGCCTGTAGCGCTTGTAGGTCTCGGCGCCTATATGGTTTTCGATTACGTGCGACGCCGCAAGTCGTACGATCGAGGGGTACGCTTCGATTCCAGAAGACCACCACCGTCCGTGGTAACAGGGACACTTGATACCCAGCGCTTTCGGACGGGCGAAACGACACAGCTATCCCGAAGGCAGATTGAACCCGTATCCTTTGAGCGTAGGTCTTAATTTGGGTCGGACAACGGGGATGAATCGATGTCAGTTCTTTTAGGAATCTTTGCAAAGCTGGGCGGGATCGTTGCGCTGATGCTTTTGATCGTCGCTCTTATGGGCAAACTGCTTACTGCCGCAGGGCTGCTTTTGGCAGCTCTAAAGGTCACTATCGTCGTGATTTTTATTGCCCTCATTATCATGATTCTGGTAGCGATTCTTCTTGACCATTCGCGCCGTCATCGTGCTGGCAACGACTTTTAGGATCCCACCTTATCTTCTTTAGAATTCTAAGCTAAGCCTTCACCTGCTTCCGAGGTGGCTTTCAAAAACTCTCAGCATTTGCAAACCATTATAGCCGTGTGATAGGGTCTCGACTCTTGCAGCACCCCGGCCGGATGGTTGTTCTTCGCAACGCGGGAGAATCCCTCCGCTGCAAATCTTCAAGCAGGTCAGTAGTACCTCTTAAATTTTTTGGTTTGCACTTTCCGCCAGAGTGGCGGTCTGTGCCATAACCGTTTGTGACGCAGCCTCAAACCTCTGCGCTCAACGTGGAGAATGTGATATGCCCCGTGATGACCGATTTTATGCGTTTATTGTTGCCCATACATCCCGATCCCGCTCTAAAATCCGACGAATTTGTGTAGAAAGAAAGTGGCTCAAAGTCTTTACTCTCACGGGGATCATCCTCGCCGGAGGTTGTGCCTACGGATTCTACGGGCTCACTCAACAAGCAGTGCACCTGCGGATTGAGAATGAAAATAGAAAACTGCGAGCGGAAAACGAACGTCAGCAAAAAGAACTGAACCGGCTTAGTAATCGCGTCGAGGCTGTTGAAGACACATCGCGCAAACTGGCAGAGAAATCCGGTATGGTGTCGGAGAACAGTAGCGGACCCGGAACGGGTGGTCCGGAATTGCCCCTCGAGCCTGAATCCCTGCTCGCCCTCGAAAGAAAAATGGCTCGCATAGAGAAAGACCTTCGCGGATATGAAGCTTTAATGGGGCCCGGTTACAGACCTTCTGTATGGCCGGTCGAGGGAAGGCTGGAGAGCGGGTTTGGTGGCCGCCGGAATCCCTTCGGAGGCAGCTCATATGAATTTCACTCCGGTCAGGACATTGACGCGGCCTTTGGCGCCCCTGTAATCGCCGGGGCCAGCGGGAAAGTAACGTTTGTGGGTTGGCAGAACGGATACGGCCAACTCGTAGTGGTTGATCATGGCGGAGGCTTAACTACACGCTATGGTCATCTTTCGGCAATAGCGGCCTCTGTCGACCAAATGATAAGGCGTGGTGAATTGCTCGGAAGGGTCGGCTCCACGGGTCGCTCAACAGGCCCACACCTCCACTATGAAGTGCGAGTTAATGACGAACCAGTAAATCCTTTGCAGTATCTACTGACGAGTATCCGGTGATCCGATCTCAGCGTTGGGAGGCCCAATACCTGTAAACATAGCAGGGTTTAGGTTTAAGGTTTTATTTCTTGACAGGTCTGAGAGCTTTCGCTTAGTATGCGCCATCGTCCCAATGCAGGGTTTTCCCTTCGACTTCCCCAGCATTTCGATCTGCCAGCTTTACAGCAATGAGTTTTAGTAGTTTCGCCCCCGTAAGTGTATGCATGGATGGAATCGCGTCGCCGCGCTTTCCACCATGCATTTTTGTTGATTGTGTGTTTCGAGTAGCGCGTAAGCGCATCCGGTTCACAGGAATTGACGTCCTCGGCGCGAAGTAGCAGAGCTTCCGACTGCAGCCTCAGAGCAGCAGTCCAAAAGTCTGAGCTAATCTCGCTCGTTTTACCGAATCGTTAGGAGGATTCGTTGTTATGTCTAGAATAACCGGTAAGGTCAAGTGGTTTAACAATTCGAAGGGTTATGGGTTCATTGAACAGCCAGGCTCTTCCGATATCTTTGTTCACTACAGCGCTATTCAGGGCGACGGCTTTAAGACTCTGGAAGAGGGTCAGGAAGTCGAGTTTGAAGTGACACAGGGTCCCAAGGGACCGCAGGCTGAACAAGTGACCAAGATATAGTCTCCCCGGCGTGCTTTAGCACAGCCACTGACTGCTTCCGGTCTAAGTGATCCGGTAAGCGCAAAAAAGAGAGAGGCGTCCATCGGGCGCCTCTCTTCAATTTTCACTAACCGTTTCTCTACTCTCTTTCCGCTCGCGCCTTAAAACTTACGTGGCCATTCTCTACGTCAACCGAAAAGCTGACACGATCACACCGCAGTCGTTCCTTGAGTCCATCCGCCTTCGAAGCGATCAGCCTGTGGAACCGCGGAAACGAGAAATCCTCAGTTGACTCCCCGCATTTGGCTTTGGCGTCGACTAAGGCATCATAAAGATTCTTCACCGTCTCCACTTCTTTATGTGCGTCCACGCAAACCAAAGTGGTTTTGCTAAAACTCTCAACTGCCTCCCGTTTGGCTGTGGCTCTTGCCGCGGACGCGAGATCACGCCCCTCTTCGCGGCCCTGCATTGTCCGGCGCCAAAGGTCGCGGAAGGAGTTGTAACGAGACATCAGCGTGTTGAAGCGATACCTCTCGGCGAAAGAGAGCGAGCGATCATCCCCCATCCGTTTGAAGACCGTGTCAACTCGTCCCTTCGTATCATAAGGCGGCCGCTTTGAAGCTCCGTTAAAATAGACGTCAAATTCAATTTTGAGTCTGCGAATATCTTCCTCGAGCCGAGTCAATTTTTCATCGACCGACAATTGATTTTCGCCACCGAAAATGTTCTTGCCTCTGGCTTTCAATTGAGAACGTAGCAGTTTATTGTTATTGCTTCGCAAAAGGGGGGTGCTCCCAAATCGAGATTAGAGGCGGGTACGTCCAAATGGACGCGTCTGAACGAGTCTAGGTGTTAGAAAAGCCGTGTGTCAATACCTTTTAAAAACCGAAAGAATAATGAGCAAAACCTCATAGTTGGTTTGCCCGGCAAACAACGAGCGGCTATTCTAACCGTCACCGCCATCACAATAACAAGATGTCAGAAAAGGCCACCCCTAAATCTGAGACGCTCCGCGAGCTTCCTTCAGTAGATCAACTGTTGAGAACAGAAGTCGGGCTGAGATTACGCACGCTCGTTGGCCTTCAACGCCTAACGGCGATCGCGCGAATTGTGACCGATGAACTCCGCGCCGAGATTCAGGCACCCAGTCCGGCAATTCCCAGTCAAAGCAATGGCAAGACTCGGCAGAACCTTTTGAGCGCAGCGACTCAACGACTGGAAGCCCTGATTGCTCAAGATGAGAGCTTGTCGCTTCGTCGCGTGATAAATGCGACAGGAGTTATTTTGCACACCAACCTGGGACGAGCGCCTCTTCCGCAGAGTGCGCGTGATGCAATTGCACTTGAAGCAGCGGGTTACTGCACCCTCGAATATGACTTTGAGTCCGGAACAAGGGGTCGCCGTGGCGTGCGAGTGGAGCAGTTGCTGGTCGAGCTGACCGGGGCAGAGGATGCTGTAGTGGTAAATAACTGCGCTGCGGCGGCTCTCTTGATCCTGGCGGTGCTGGCCGGAGACGGCGAGACAATCGTCTCACGTGGTGAACTTGTTGAAATTGGTGGCGACTTCCGGGTTCCTGATGTGATGGCAAATTCAGGAACACGAATGATCGACGTTGGCACAACCAATCGCACCCATCTTGATGACTACCGGCGCGCAATCAACGAGCGTACACGACTCATCATGCGGGTCCACCCATCGAACTACCGGGTTGTGGGGTTCACTGCATCACCTACGATTGCCGAACTCGCCTCACTGGCGCATGAGTCGGGTCTGGCATTGTACGAGGACGCTGGTTCCGGCGTATTGCAGGACCTGAGCAGCTATGGGTTAAAGGACGAACCAATAATTGGCGATTGCATTGCCAGGGGAGCAGACGTTGTTTCATTCAGCGGCGATAAGTTGCTTGGGGCAACCCAGGCCGGACTGATTGTTGGCCGTCGAACTATCATTGAACGTCTGCGAAAGCACTCTCTTTACCGCGCTTTGCGCGTCGACAAACTGACACTGGCTGCGTTGCAGGCCACACTTACGGCACATCGCCGCGGGACCGTGTTTGAAGAAGTTCCAGCGTTGCACATGTTGGCGATGACTAAATCCGAGCTCGCCAATCGCACCGAAAAGTTTCTGGCGAAGTTGTCGCAGTCCGTAAGCGATGTGCAGTTAACCGTCAGCATAATTGACGGTGAGTCGGCAGTTGGAGGCGGCTCGGGGCCTAATACACACCCGCCTACCAGCCTGGTCGCTTTGGAGCACCGCACGCTCTCTGCCGATGAAATCGAACGACGCCTGAGGACCGCAAACCCACCGGTGATCGCTCGAGTGTCCGATGGCAAGGTCCTCCTGGATCTGCGCACTGTGGAGTCCCGGGAAGAAGTTGAGGTGCTGCGGGCGATCGCTTCAGTGGGTTCCTAGAGCGCAGATTTCTGGGATTCTTGTAGATTATCAATCCCAGCCGGGGTATACTCCTCATGAGCTTTGTGCCCTGCAAAGCGCTTTTTTACTAACCAACCTCTCGATTCCTCTTCACAGCTCGTGCCGGTAACTTCAATCTACAAACGTGCGCTGCCTTCCGCGGGATTAGCTTTACTAGCTACGATCGTGGCCCTGCTCATTTGCCAGTCCAGCCTCATTTCCTGGTTGGTCTATACCTTCGCTTTTCTCCCTGGGGCACAAGAAACCCAACTACGTTTGCCCAGCCTCGGCGTCGCCACGCTCATTGCTTCCGCCAGCTTCGCCCCCAGCCTGATTGTCCATGTCATGGGCGCGCGCCGCTCGTTTCCCTACATTGGGGGCTCCATCATCGCCCTTGCAGTTGTGCACGGGGTCGCCGCGCGGTTTTTTTCACTCGACATCCCCTTCAACGCGATGGTTCTGGCTATTGTTCTTTCCTTAGTCGCGGCGCAAGCCCAACGACTGAGAAAGCTCAATTCGAAGTTGACGGAACGCTTGATTCACTCATCGAGCCAATTGAATGCGTTGCACGTCGACAAGACTCGAGCGCGTCTGAATAGCGGACTGAAACTGCTGGATACTATGCTATCGCCTCAGGAGATTGTTATTTTCCAACGCGACATCGAAGGCGCTCTTGTGATTGCGGCTCGCCTGCGTTCGCCGCAGAAGCTTTCGTCGGACACTTCTCGAAACTCAATGTGGCGCGAGAGCATCGTCCTCTGTGAGGAGGCGTTGAAGACCCGCACCTTGCTCACCCAGAAAATCGAGAACGGAGATTCCGGCACAAGCGTCGCTCTACCACTGTGTCATGAGAAACAACCCGTAGGTTCACTTCTGATCCGACTCCCGAATGAGTTCGACAGCGAGGATCGAGGATTATTAACAGCTGTCGGCGCACAGCTGGCACGGAACCTTCAACGGCAGGAGGCCGCCAAATCTTCAGGCCTACGAAATCAGTTTGGTTACCTGTCCGCCGATGCAGCCCAACGCCGGCTCGACTTGTTGGCAGTGGTTAACGGTCTTTTAGCGGAACAGCGTTTCGGCATCAACGCTTTGACTGAAACCTCAGACGGGATGGCGATTGCATACCTGGACGGGACACTCGCGCACATCAATGCTCCGCTGCTGGGACTCGCGCGGTTAACGGAAGACCCAGTCAGCGACCTTACTCTGTTTGATCTGCTTGAATCCCTGCGCACGGATATATTTGACGAACCAGCCATCGCCGTCCGCCGCGTATTACAAACCGGGGAGCCTTATGAGGGCGAGTTGCAGTTCTTCGATCGCGAAGGGATTTTTGGTTTGCGTATATCGCTCGTGATGGATCAGATGGGACAGCCGGGGATGGCCCCTGAACCACTCTGCCTCGCGATTACCGTAAGGGAGCTGACGCGACTAAAGGCTTATGAACAGCTGAAGAGCGATATGATCTCCCTGATGTCGCACGAACTACGAACGCCACTTACCAGCATCAACGGCTTTGCAGAACTCCTCACCGCCGACCCGGAGCTTCCGGAGCAAGCAAAGGAATTTGTCACCATCATAGCCAACGAATCGCAGCGTCTCTCGCGCATGATCAATACGTTTCTGGCGGTGACTCAGTTGGAGCGCAAGGACCGGCAGGATGTCTTTAAAATTCCGTTACGCCTTGATGATGTTGTGCGCGAGACGATCCTGAATCTTCAACCGACAGCGAAAAAGAAACGCATCAGGCTGGTCGAACAGCCGAATCAACGCCTCCCTCCAGTGGCCGCCGATAAGGGCTTGATTTCGCAGGCCGTCAAGAATCTGGTCACGAACGCCATTAAATACAGTCCCGAGCGTACGACTGTGACCGTCTCGGCCGTGTTGGAAGCAGAGGCTGTGCGAGTAAGTGTTGAGGATCGTGGTTATGGAATTCCCGCCGAGTCAAAAGATCGTGTCTGGGAAAAGTTTTATCGCGTGGTACGCGAAGGGCAGGAAAAGGATGAAGAATCAACGGGTTTGGGCCTGTCGTTCGTGCGCGAAGTTGTGGAGCAACACGGTGGCGCAGTAGCGCTTGAATCGGAAGAAGGTCGTGGATCGAAGTTTAGTTTTACGCTGCCGAGGCTCTGAGCAGGCTGCAGGAGCCTGAGCAGGAGGCTTCCTGTTTAACTGAATTGCTTATTGATCGTCCCTCGACAGGAAGGTGCACCGCAAGTGCACCTCTTGTTATCTGAGTGGAGAGTCGAGTGATAATCGATCGTGATCTCTTCGCCGGGAGCGATGTCGCGTAGTGCGACAATCAGAATATGCTTGTAAACAATTTTCATGTAGCTGTTGGGCTCGCAGGAATGGTTGATATAGTGAGTGCCATTGCCACCCTTGCTTCCATCCAAACTCCAATGGCCATCGATATCGCAAATACGCAAACGCCGGCGCCCGGCGCGGCGATTTGCCTCAGCATTAGAAATTCTTTCGCCTGTATACTCAGCTATCTTTTTCCCCCGACTCAGGTGAACACGAGCAAAACATCCCTGCCCTTCAATCGGCGATGGCTTGATCTCCAGTTTTGGATCCAGTTTAAGTCTCATGCATCAACTCAAAACGTGCGAACACTAAAATGGCCGCCCGGGCAGGTGTGCCGCGTGCGGCCAGAGAGTTTTTACGTGAAGAGGTTATTTTAACCGGAAGCTGCGGGCGATTAAGTCGGTTTGATTGCGAATGCGGGTCAGCTTGTCGCGCAGCCCGGTGAAGCGCAGCGCATAGACTGTGCGATTATTTGCCTGAAGGTAATAGATTCGGCCTAGCATCGGTTTGCCGGTTCGAATGTATTCATAAGAAACGACTACTCCACTCAGGCGACCGGAAAATTTTTCTTCTTTTCCTTCCACGAATCCTGGAAAAAACCTGAGTTTCTGATCGCGATCGCGATGAGCAACATCGGACGCTGAAGTACCACTGTCCACTACTTCTTTACGTATCTGCAGGTATCCATCGAGTCTCTCACCATTAACAAATTCAAGGTGTTCATGGGCAGCGTCGGGTTCGGAAATCACACGCCATGTGGGCGAGGGTAGTTCGATGCTGTAGTCGATCTTTTCACTCGTAAACAACTCCTGCGCGCCAGCTGCTGAATAGCTGACTGCCAGGAACGCAAACGTAAGGGCGATCTTAGAGATTCGCATCCGATTAGTACTCCTGTTTAAAAACGTGAAATTTGGTGATTTGGGACCGTCAAGGTTGATGCTCTGCTTTACTTCTGATGCCTGGCGCCGCACACCCCGTTGTCCCCTGGTGCAATTAGCCAAGGCTCGCGCGCTCGATCGTTTCCCTTTGCATCTTAATCAGGTCTTCGATTCCGCGCGTCGCCAGACAGAGCAGCTGATCCATTTGCTCTCGGGTAAACGGTTCACGTTCAGCTGTGCCCTGCACCTCAATGAAACGACCATCACCGGTGCAGATAACATTCATGTCCACATCCGCACGCGAGTCTTCGTCGTATTTCAAATCCAGCAAAGGTGTATTGTCAACGAGGCCCACGCTAATCGCCGCGACTTGATCAGTGACCAGGGTCTTGGAGATTCTCCCTTTCTTCAGCAAACGTTTACTCGCCAGCGCGAGTGCAACGTAAGCTCCAGTGATTGCTGCCGTCCGCGTCCCTCCATCGGCTTGCAACACGTCGCAGTCCAGCGTCATCGTGCGCTCACCAAGAGACCTCATGTCTGCAACAGCCCTCAAACTTCGACCTATGAGGCGCTGAATCTCGTGAGTACGACCCGAGGGACCCCGCGTCACTTCACGTGGCTTACGTTGTTGAGTAGACCGCGGCAACATCGCGTACTCGGCAGTGACCCAGCCCTGACCCGTGTTGCGCAGAAAAGGCGGGACTCGGTCATCGACTGAAGCGGAACAGATTACCCGCGTCAGTCCCATCTCAATCAAAACCGACCCCTCCGCATAAGGCAGGTAGTCCGGAGTTATTTTCACCGCCCGCAGCTGATCGAGCGCGCGTCCGTCAGTTCGTACGAAGCTCATCGTGTCCCCAAACCTCAACAGCCTCCAACACAGAAGGGGCGGCCCCCAAAAATCTTTCGGCGACTTTAGCAAATCGCTGGGCCGCGTCAGTTACATAAAAATGATCCAGATCATCGCAAAGGCGCCGCTCGCGATCGCCTTGGATCGACGGCGGGTTAGCCAGAGCTCTGGACACGAGTAGAGATTGTACCTCAGTTGCTGCGGCCTCTCCCGAATCAATCAACGTTACATCTCTTCCCAGCGTCCGTCTAATCACTCCATTCAGGATGGGATAGTGAGTGCAACCCAATACCAGGGCGTCGATGCTGTTCACTTTGAACTGATTCAAATATTGCGCTGCAACTGCCTCGGCGACAGGGGTGTCAGCCCAACCTTCTTCGGCAAGGGACACGAACAGCGGACAAGCCTGTTCGATTACGCTGGTGTTCGAATCGAGTCTCGCAATCGCCCGTGAATATGCAGCGCTCTGCACTGTGGCTTCGGTAGCGATCACGCCAATGTTCTTTCCCGCAGCAATGGCCACCGCTGCGGCCGCCCCTGGTTCGATTACGCCGACGACGTCAACATTAACAGCATCGCGAATCGCCGGCAGTGCAAGGGCCGAAGCGGTGTTGCAGGCAACAACCAGAAGTTTTATGCCTCGACTCTCGAGAAATCTTGAGTTCTCGATGGCGTAGCGTTCGACGGTGCCCAGGGACTTCGTTCCGTAGGGAACACGGGCGGTGTCGCCGAGGTAAATAAAATGTTCGTCCGGAAGGCGTTCATGCAACGCGCGATAAACGGTGAGACCACCAACGCCGCTGTCGAAGATGCCAATGGGAAGATTAGAAGGCAAGGATGAAGGATGAAGGATGAGGGACGAAAAGAAAGGATGAAGGCGAAAGGATGAAGGATGAAGATAACGCGTCCTTGGATGACGCGCTTTTTCTCATTTCATCCCCCATCCTTCATCCCTCATCCTTTGATTTGGTGGAGGCGCCGAGAATTGAACTCGGATCCAAGAGACAACGTCGAAAGACTCTACATGCTTAGTCACTTCTCTTCTTTGTCAGGCGAACCCAACAAAACTTCGCTCGGTGCCGAGTAAGTGAAGTGACAAGACCTCAGCTCGAGCTAGTCCGACTTTAGTCTTGCCTACTCCCACGGACCGAAGGAGCGGGCCAGCTCATCTAAGTGACATCTCCATCCACGCGCATGAGCAACTTGCGGCGAGACGCTCGGTGCTTAATTAGGCAGCGAGAGCCAATTCATTGTTATTGGCAATTGTTTTTTCCCTACGCTTTTTAACGAGCTGCATAGAGTAGCCCGGCATGACATCCGGTCGATCGTCCAGTACCCCTGTCGAAGCCTGTCGCCCCCGTTTGCATGGTGATTATAGCAGAGCGGCGATATAATCCCCATTGGCCAGCATGACTCTCCAGACATCAAGTTGGCATTACCCGCGAGCCAATTAACGCGCTCGCGTTTCATTGAGGTACTTCCAAGAAATGGCTCATGACCCGCGAAAGTTTTCACCGCGTAGCGTAATTAGTGCTCCGCCGGCGCAACGGCAAAACATTCTTCGCAAGTTTTGGTTACCGGCCGTGTTGCTCCTGGCACTCGCAGCGGGAGGTCTCACAGGGATCATCGCCGCCTATAAGCTCAACTATTCCCGCGCTGCCAATGAGGTTGCGGCGCTGGCAACTTACCGACCAAGCGTGGTGACACGTGTTTACGCTGACGACGGCGAGACCGTGATTGGAGAGTTCGCACTCGAGAAGAGAATCCCGCTCAAGTACAGCGAAATTCCGCCTCTTGTGAAAAACGCGATCCTCGCTGTTGAAGATGCACGGTTTTATGACCACGTGGGTATAGATCCAATTCGTATCATCGGCGCCACCTGGAAGAATCTCACTACCGATAAAGTTGAAGGCGGCTCAACTCTAACCCAGCAGTTGGCCAAAAACCTTTTTCTGTCGAAAGAGCAAACTCTGAAACGCAAGGTAAACGAGTGGGCCCTGGCACTGCAGATCGAGCGTTACTACACCAAGAACCAGATAATGGAGCTTTATGCGAACCATACCTTTCTCGGGGCCAACGCCTACGGCATTGAGGCTGGCGCCGAAACCTACTTTGGCAAAGAGGCCAAGGATCTGACCATTGGTGAAGCGGCGTTGCTGGCAGGCATTCCCAAGGCGCCAAGTGAGTATTCGCCAACCGCCAACGCCGTCAGGGCAAAGGAACGGCGTGATCTGGTTCTTGATCTGATGGCGCGCCATGGCTTTGCCACTCAGGCAGAAGTCGATGCTGCAAAAGCCAAACCGATTCAACTTGCTGACACTGCTTATTATCAATCGCAACCGCGCTCCTCAGCGTTCGACTACCCGGTGGAACACGTCAGACAGGATCTCGAAGAGAAGTACACAACGCGCGTGGCGCAGGGTGGTTTGGCGGTTTATACCACAATCAATGTTGAAGCTCAGAAGAAGGCTTATGAAGTGGTTCGCGCCGGACTGCGTCGCTACGATCGCGGCCGTGGCTGGCGTTCGAGCTATACCATGATCCCCACTGCCGCGAAGAACGGCGCCGGGCCTCCAACGGCGCAGGAAAATGCGGGCTTCAAACATCCCGACTGGTATGGCGATGACTATCAGGAAGGTCGCTTCCTGATGGGCCTGGTGATGAAAGTCGATCGCGCACGCAACGAAGCCACGGTGCGCTTCGGAAACTACACGGCCACTGTCGGAACAACCGAGATGGGTTGGTCACAGCGCCAACCTGCTGGCGAGCTCAAGCCCGGATATCTCTCCGAGTTTGAAGTTAAGGAAGTGGATAAAAAGAACCGGCGCCTGAAAGTTGTCACCTCGCAGGTTCCGGCTGTCCAGGGCGCGATGATGACGCTCAATGCAAAGACCGGTGAAATCGTTACGATGGTCGGCGGCTATGATTTTTACAGCACCAGCAAATTTAACAATGCCACCCAGGCCTATCGCCAAACCGGTTCGTGCTTCAAGCCCTTTATCTATACCGCGGCCGTCGAGTGGGGCATGACGCCGGACACAACTGTGAGCGGTGCGCCGATTAGCATCGGCTCGTGGAAGCCGCATAACTATGACGGGTCGCCCGGCAATGGAGACTTGCCTTTGAAAACCGCGCTGGCCAAGTCAATGAATATTCCGGCGGTGCATTTGTTACAGACGGTGGGGATTCAAACGGGCGCACAGATGGTGCGGCGCTTTGGGATCAAAGTGCCCATGGCGCCTTACCTGTCTTCCTCCCTGGGCGCGACTGAAGTGCCGCTCGATCAGATGGTCTCTGCTTACTCGGCATTTCCCAACAAGGGAGTTCGCGTCCAGCCGCACATGATTCGACGTGTGTTGGATCGCGACGGAGCTGTCCTTGAGGAGTGGGAAAAGACCACCTACAAAGTTATGAATGAGTACGTCGCCCTCACGATGGTGTCGATGATGCGCGGCGTTGTTGAATCCGGCACTGCGACAGGAGCTCAAGCGGTAGGCGTCCCACTCGCTGGTAAAACCGGGACCGTGAACGATCATACTGACGTTTGGTTCATCGGTTACACGCCGACCTATGTTACGGGGGTCTGGATGGGCTACCCCGGACAAAAGAGGAATCTTGGAACCGCAATGACTGGCGGAGTGGGCGCGTTGCCCTTCTTCGTCGATTTCATGAAGAGCTTCATGAAAGACAAGCCCAAAGAGAACTTCGATAAAGCACCTTCGATGCCTGAGGACATGAAGGAACTCTATCGCCAACGGCAGCGCGAGTTGGCCGCCGAACGCGCTCAGTTAGCTGCTTATGACGAAAGCGATGAGGACAGTGACGCCACGGAAGCGAGCACAGACACGGAGCCAAAGCTCGAGCAAGTGACCTTGCCGCCACCGCCACGCACAGATGAGCCAGCAGTAGCACCCGCACCTAAGCCAGAAACGGTAACACCCCGAACCGAGCCACCCCCGCCTGCTACCCGTCCCAGGGAAGTTGATGCGCAAAAGAAAAAGGGCAAGAAGGGTTCAGACGAACCCTAGGAAAGGATGAGGGATGAAAGCCTAAGTCCAACATATACCGTATGACTGACAGGAGTCTCCTCACCATGGCTTCCAATCTAAAAACTCGTACTAATCTAAGAACGCGCACTGGTGACTTCGCCCTCCGGATCATTAGGCTCTATTCAGCTCTACCAACACGCGGTGCGGGCTCTGTGTTGGGATTACAGCTGCTCAGATCCGGCACGTCAGTAGGAGCCCAGTATCGCGAAGCCTGCAGATCTAAATCAAATGCTGATTTCATTAGTAAGATTGAGGGCGCACTTCAGGAGCTCGACGAGACAATGTATTGGCTCGAGCTCATTGGCAACGCAAACATTATTGCCCCTAAGCGCTATGCCCTTCCGGGCGCGTTGATAACAATTGGGGCTGCGCGCCCTCTCGGGGCTTAGCCCCAAACGAATATTGAATGCTGACGGTGGGGCAAAGCCACCCCCGCACATCAAGCGGCAAAGCCGCGATTCTCGTTGACCCTCGGATCCAATGGTTCAACGATCACGCGAGTAGTCACGGACTCAGCGCGCACCAATGGCGGCAAGTCTCGCTTCGACGCTTAAATGGATTCCTTGAATTCTTCGAGATTCTCCTGGATCGTCAGGAGCAGGCGGGATTTGAGGGTTGTAGGTTTGAGCTGCTCAGGCGCGAACGGCTGCCAGCTGCCGGGAACCAGGACCTGCGAATCGATGAAGGCATCGAGTGCCGCTTGCAATCCGGTAACTCTGATCTTCCCCGTTACTGCAATCACTTCTTCAATGATGAAAACCAGCGCGTCTCCCGTTAACCGATGCCGATGGTTGATGACAGCGGATCTCTCCTGCAGCGTTTTCAAAACTTCGTCAAACGGTTCACCCAGCGCTGCAATCAGCCGCAGGTAACACTGCTGAAAATTCCTTACGTGAGCGCTGCGTGAAGCTGTCATTTGCAGATCTCTTTTGCCGACGTAAGAAGCTGCCATGACACGTAAGAAAATATCGTCGGGCATGTAAGCACTTTCGTCATCGGCCCGGTTCAGCGTCTGCGCGACATAGTAGGCAGGCAATTGACGTAAGAGGTTGCGAATAAGAAACACCGGTTTGTGCGTGACGCCGTCCGGGAGTTTTTCAATACCGCGGGACACTTTCAAGTCTTCAAAGTAACTAAGGGATCCGTGGAACTCCTGGATCTCGCTTTGCGCCGTGCGCATGAGCTGGTCAATTTGTTCGGGCGCAAAACCTAATCGCCAGAGGATCCGGTAATCGCTTTCCTTTTCGAAGGCAGAATCAAACACCTTCAGACATTCCGCGTCTTTAAACTCAGCCAGGTTCTGCTTCTCACCCGAACAAATGAAAGCCATGGCTTGACCAAAGGTTTGGACTATTAACCGCGCCCAGTAACGTTGTTCAGCCAGCGAAGCCGAATAACGATCCACGTCTTTGTAGCGATACTTATCGTGCTTGGCGGCAAACTGCCGGATGGAGCCGTAGTCGAGAATTGCTCCGCTTGCCAGCATATTGTCACCGTCCCACGCCAACCAGTTAAAAATGTATTCCTCCTCGAGCAACGCCGCCATCTTTCCATAAGAGCGCGCAAGATAATCCAGCGCCTGCTCATATTTTGCCGGCTCATCTACCTGTATCTGCCAGAAGTTGTTATCGACTTCCCGTTCGATGAAGTAGTCGACCGACGCTTTCAGTTCTGCGTGCCGGCCCTGTTTGAGATAGCGAAAGATGTGCGCTGGTCGAATTAGATTGGGCGCGCTTCTGACCCCAATCGCGCTTCCATCGGAAAAACCAATCACAGCAAGGCACCGTTCGGTAGGAATACCTTGCCGGTAGAAGATCTCCGACATGACGGCGCTGCCCAGCATTTCGTCGAGCTCCGCCAGTCCTGAGGAGTATCCATAGCTCTCATCGCCAGTCTCGACAGCTCCGTCGGACTTTTGTGCGCCGGGACTTAAGATCGTAGCCCCCGTTCCGCGACTGGAAATATCAAAGGTCAAGTTGCTGGTGCGGACGCAACCATTCCAAATGCTTCTACCATCTCCGGAAGTTTTTCCCTGCTTATTACGGTGCTGAGTTTGCAGATAGCGAGTGGCCATGTAAGGACTGGGCTTCACCGTCTCCGGAGAATATTTCTTTCCCAGCTTTAGGTCATATTCATTGATAATTTGCAGCGAGAAGGTTTGGAGTATGACTTGCTCGAGGGCTTTATTGATGAGAGGCGGATGGTCGCAAGGGATCAGTTCCAACTCCGTCGCTAACGGAAAGTTGAAATAGAGAACACGACCCTTTGGCCGGTAGCGAGCCTGATAGTCGACATAACCGTCAGGACTAACTTCACGCCAGGGATGTGTACCGTCTAACTCTTTGAACTTCTCATACATACTGCATCGTTGTGATGAGAAGGCCCAACCTGGGGAGAGTGTGGAACCTAACGGCTGAACAGTCAATAGAATTGTCTTGAGCAGAGGGCTGGGAGGAACTCAAAACACTGAATCTTTTTGCACGCGTCTGGTTAAGGTATGCTTCCTTCATGAAAACTCTTGGTCTAATTGGCGGTATCGGTCCGGAATCAACGATTGAATACTATCGGCTGATCGTCGCCGCATACCGCGATAAGAATCCCAAGCGCGCGTATCCCCCAGTCATCATCAACACATCAACCTTCAGCAGTATCTCGAATGGATTAATGCGAATGAAATGGAGAATTTCACAGCGGCGCTGGTGCTCGAGATTGAGCGTCTATCGCGCGCTGGTGCAGATTTCGCAGCGCTTGCTTCCAATACGCCTCACATCGTGTTTGATGAGCTGCAGCGCCGGTCCAGTCTGCCGTTGATCAGCATCGTCCAAGCGACCTGTGAAAGGGTGAAGGAGTTGGGACTCAAGAAAGTCGGATTGTTTGGCACACGCTTCACTATGCAGGGAAGGTTTTACCCGGAAGTATTTTCCCGCGCGGAAATCGAATTGGTTGTTCCTGACGAAACGGAACAGACGTACATTCACGAGAAGTACATGGGCGAACTCCTCAACGACATGTTCCTGCCGAAAACCCGCGAGCGCATGCTGGAAATTGCCGACGAATTAAGAACACGAAAAGGAATCGAAGGCTTGATCCTCGGGGGCACCGAGATTCCCTTGCTGATTCGTCCGGAGATTTTTCCCGAGGGCGGGCGCAATGGAATCCGCTTCTTCGATACCACGCGGATTCATGTTGAGCGCCTCGTTCAGGAATTGCTGACAGAAACGAAGTAAGTTGAATTATCAGACTGGAGCGGAAAAAGGCCGCGTTAACGCTTTTGAAACTGAATCTTCAGACCCGAGACCGGATACCCTAAACCAAATTCCGGATATCATTCGTATATAAGTTAGGAGACTACAAATATGTATACAGCTTTATTGCTCGGTTCAGTCGTTCTTCTTGTCGGCTTTACGTTCGCCTGTAGTACCGCGGGCGCTTCATCCACTGCACTTCCAGATCCGAAGCGTGACGCACCGCTCACGAAGCAGAAAGGCGAGCAAAAGGCCGTTCTTGCCGGAGGGTGTTTCTGGGGTGTCGAGGCGGTCTTCGAACATGTCAAAGGCGTTAGCGATGCAAAATCCGGGTATGCGGGCGGAGCGCCGGAGACTGCGGACTACCGCAAGGTCAGTAGTGGCCAGACCGGTCACGCTGAATCGGTGCTGATTACTTACGATCCGTCGCAGGTGACCTACGGACAATTGCTGAAGGTTTTCTTTTCGGTAGCCCACGATCCGACTGAACTCAATCGGCAGGGACCTGACAGGGGAACGCAGTATCGTTCGGCAATCTTCTACGCGAACGAAGAGCAAAAGCAGATCGCCGAAGCCTACATCGCTCAACTAAATCAAGCGAAGGTATTCGATCGTCCCATCGTGACCCAGGTGAACCCGCTGCAGTCTTTTCATGATGCCGAGGCTTACCATCAAGACTATTTGGCGCAGCATCCGGATGAGCCATACATAGTGATCAACGATCTGCCGAAGGTTGAGAATTTGCGCAAGCAATTGCCCGAATTGTACAAAGCGAAATGAGTTTCATCTGCTACGCGGACCCGAGACCTTTTTGGGCATCGTAATTGCGCCGTTTACGGCGCAGCCCCTTCGGTCGCTAAATCCTGTGAAAGCCTTTGAGAATATCGCGCGTTGTTAGTCGCAGGATTACCGGGCGGCCGTGAGGGCAGGTGGTCGGTGACGAGGTAGTCAACAGGCGATCGATCAGCCAGCGCATTTTCTCGGGCGCGAGCGGTGTATTCACTTTGATAGCCGCGTGACACGCCAACGAAGCAGCGATGTCATCGCGCAGAGTTTCGCGCGCGCTTCCCTTTTTTTCTGCGTCCACAGTGTCCAGAATTTCAGCGATCATGTTACGCGCTTCACTCGGCGGGAGATCCGCTGGCGTCGCCTTGATCGCCACAGTCCTTCCCGAAAGCCGCATCAGATCAAATCCATAACTCTCAAGTTCCCCGGAAACAAAATCAAAAGCCGCAGCCTGCGCGGGTGTCAGATCAAAGGTTTCGGGAATCAACAGTTGCTGTGATTCCGCAGCCCGCGTGGATTCCAGCGCGCGATACTTGTCAAAGAGAATCCGCTCATGCGCCACGTGCTGATCGATAAGCAGCAGGCCTTCATCATCGGTAGCGACGATAAAACTCTCGTCGAGTTGACCGAGGGGGCGAATGTTCGATGAGAGCGAATCGGTAGACGCTTCCCGCGCAAACTTTTGTGCTGAGTTGAGTGGAGGGAGTTGAGCGGGTGACTCGCCCGCCACCGCAGGCGGTACTGACAAGCCCTCTTCTCCCGTCGTGTGCTCCTGACGTCTGCCACTGATCTCAACGTGCTCGGGGTCCGCGCTCGTTGCGGGCGAGACGCCCGCGATCCCAGTTGTTATATCAACGTCCTCGTCATGAACCGGCGGCGAAGAGAATTCAATACGTGGCTGACTTGTCGGAGGTAGAGGTCGTTCCGGTGAAATGAAACCAACATCCGGCACAGAAGCTTCAGACACTCCGCTTGCGACAGCCGACATCGCCGCCAGGGAAACGTTGGACGCATCCCTTTCAGCCGTCGCCTGTTCCCTGTTTTCAGGGCGTGCATACCCGGCACTGGCGAGGGCGCCGCGCACAGCTTCACGCACCGCATCCGCTACGGCAGCGGAACGACGAAAACGCACCTCAGTCTTCGCCGGGTGCACGTTCACATCGACCTCTTCCAACGGAGTATCGATAAACAAGAGCGCCGCCGGATAGACTCCGTGCGGTAGAATTGCGCGATAACCTTCCGACAGCGCCCGCCCGATCAACCGATCGCGCACAAATCTTCCGTTAACAAAAAGGTATTGCGCATCACGCGACGTCCGCCGATCGCGGGGTGCGGAAACGTAACCGCTCACACGCGCAATCTGCAGATGACCGCCACTCACTTCCAGCAGGTTGTCGAGAAACTCAGCCCCAAAGATCTGGTAAGCGCGTTCCCGCAGGTCCTGGGCCGGGGCGACACGAAGCATCTCGCGTCCGTTGTTACTTAGTGTGAACGCAATTTCCGGATGGGCGAGGGCGTAATGTGTGACGAGGTTTGTCAGGTGAAAGCTTTCAGTGGCTTCCGAACGCAAGAACTTCCGGCGCGCCGGGACATTGAAGAAGAGATCCCGCACGGCGATCGTCGTCCCACGCGGGTGCGCTGCGTCTTTGACGTCGCGCATCCGGCCGCCTTCGATCACCACGCGAGTGGCTGCGGGCGCGGATTCAGTTTTGGTTATCAACTCCACACGCGCCACTGAGGCGATGGACGCCAGGGCCTCGCCGCGAAAACCGAGAGTGCTGATTGAACTTAGATCCTCCGACCTAAAGATCTTGGAAGTGGCGTGTCGTTCAAATGCCAGGAGAGCGTCATCGCGGACCATGCCTTCGCCGTCATCCGTGAGCTTCAGCAGCCGGCGTCCGCCAGTTTCAACATCAATCGCGATGTGGGTCGCTCCTGCGTCGATCGCGTTTTCAACCAATTCCTTAGCCACTGAAGCAGGCCGTTCCACAACCTCGCCGGCGGCAATCTGGTTTGCGACATGATCTGGAAGGAGGCGGATCTTACTCATTGCCGATTTCCAATTGCCAATTGCCGATTATTAGTTGAGTTAGGATTATCATGAATGTTGCAACGGATCGCGCGCACTCCTCTCAGAATCAGATTTCGTGGTGTAACTTGGGCTATCTCTCTAATTGGCAATTGGCAATTGGCAATCGGAAATCGGCAATTACAAGTAGACTATCTGGTGCTCGTTCGATCCGATGTTGATGGCATTGTAGATCCAGTCGACAACGTAACGGCCGTGCCTGGCAAGTAGGGATGTTACGTTGATTTGGCGCTCTTGCAGCGCCTTCTCCGGATAGAGTTGATCGAAAGCCCGTTGCAACTGCCGTTGAGCTGCTTCATCACGAGACAATTGCGCGCGATGGAACCTGCCTCGCAAACCCTCGAGCTGGTAATTGATCTTACGCCGGCCAGTCTCCAGCGCGTCCGCCAGAGTAGGGTCGACGTTGCGCAGCTGTTCGCGCAGGCGATCCAGTTCGTGGTTAACCGAGGCCTCTGTACTCTCAAAGGTCTTAGCAGTCTCCGCTCCGAGGTGCTCCTCGACTACCCGCGCCAAAACATTCTCCGGTCCGGCAAAGAGATCTGCCAAACTGAGCCCGTAGCGTTCCAGCACCCGTCCGGTGTGACTCTCAATCATGGTCAAGCTTGAGCGCGGGAGGATAGGAGTAATGGGACGCTCCAGGAGCCGGTAAACTTCAGCTGTTTGCGCGAAGTAAGCAACCTCAGCCGCGCCACCGTAGTACGCAATAGTGGGCAGTAGAAAGTCCTGGACAACGGCGCGTAACGTAACATTGGGACTGAATTTGTCCGGATGTTCCAAAGCAAGCGCAGAGAGCTCTTCGACCGTGTAAGCCTTATCGGAGTTTTTGGCGGTATACCTGTCGTCGTCGGAACGCGTTAATGCATACCTGACGCCGTCTTCGTCGTGCAAAAAAAGTGGAAAGGAGTTTTCGGATGGAGTGACCTGGGCATGGTAACCGGCCGCTTCCAGCTCCTGGCTTCGCGCAAGGATTGCATTTGCAATCTCCGGCGCACGCAAAGCCGCTTTCGCATAAAGCGGGGCGGCAAGCGCTTTCGAACGCTTGTCCAGCGGATCAAGGAATATCAAACCGTAGCGGCCGACAAGCGAAGTCATCATTTGCGCGAACGCTTCGGCGTATCCTTGTCCCGGCTTCCACGTCTCTCGTAAGAGTTGCTCCAGGTCAGCCGAAAACTCGGACATGGGAAGAAGCTCGAGCAACCGGCTGATGGTCGCGTCGATCGATTCGTCGAGTATTACATCACCAACTGGATGACCCTCCCGATGCAATTCCGCGGAAACTTCCACGGTGGCAAGGCGACAATCGCGGGCGATGAATTTCACCCTGGCCACCTCCGCAAAATCATGATCCTCGGTGGCAATCCAGAAAACCGGGACCGCTTTCGTATTACGTTGACTCAGGCAGCCGGCAAGTTTCACCGCTGACAGCGCCTTGTAAATCGTATACAACGGCCCAGTGAACAGACCGGCCTGTTGTCCCGACATTACGGCCACGCAATCCTCTTCCCGCAGGCGTTCAATGTTGGCCATGGTCTCGGCGCCGGCGCCCCAGCGGGCATTCATTTCTGAAAGGGCATCGCACATCGCCTGGCGGTCAGTTGTGTAGGCTGCAAGTACTTCGGATGCGCGAGATGGTAATTCGTGATGAAACCGGATCGCTGTGGGATAAAAGCGGTGGAGCGCGAGGGGGTCTTTCAGGTAATCAAGAAACAAGCGCGACTGCTGAGGAATGCTCTCGAAGGAGAGCGTTTCAACCCGTAGACCTGACTCTTCGGGGGTGCTGAAACAGGCGGTTTCGGTTGCGCTCAAGTTTTCACAACTCCTGCGAGATCACTATCTCCAGTTGCTTCAAAAGCCGCCTTAGCAGCATCCTGGAATTCGGCTCGCGCTTCGACTAACAAACTCTTGATTTCCCCATGCGCCGCGCCGGTTACCGACCTCAACGGAGCGCGTACCAAGCCGCCGGTAAATCCCAAAAAATCGAGTGCGGCCTTAAGCCCGCCGATACCGTAGCGCTTCGTAACGGCCAGCGCAAGCGGCGTGAGTTTTCCCTGTAGCCGAGCCGCTTGTTCATTTTCTCCCACTTGAACCAGGCCGAAAATCTGCAAACATTGCAACGTCGCGACGCAACCTACGGCAAGGATTCCCCCGCGAGCTCCAGCGCGCAAGGCTTCGTAAAGGACCGTGCCATTTCCGGCGAGTACCGCGAAGTCCCTGCCGCAGAGTGCTATGGTCTCGCGAAATTTTGAGACGTCGGCGGAGCTGTCTTTGATGCCGACTATATTTGAATGCTCACTGAGCTGCGCGGCAGTCTCCGGTTCAATCTTAATGCCGGTCAGGTCAGGCATGCTGTAAAGCAACACCGGCACCGGCGCCACATCAGCAATGGCGCGATAGTGATCGACCAAAGTCTGCTGTGTAATGGCCGCGCGATAGAAGTGAGGTGTAGTCACCAACACCGCGTCGGCTCCTGCTTGCGCGGCTTGCTTGATCTCAGCAATCGTGGCGCGTCTGCTTTCCTGACCGGCGCCAACAATGAAGCTGAGATTTCGCGGCACCTCTCCACGGGCGATTTCAATCACCTGTTGACACTCGCGCTCGTCAAGATTGACTCGCTCTCCGGTGGAACCAAGTACGACGTACCCCGAGATGCCCGAAGTGTTCCATTTCCGAATGTTGGTCTTAAGCCCCTCGGAATCTATTTCCTCTGCAGCTGTGAACGGAGTGGTGATTGGGAGGAGGATGCCTCGCAAATTATCTGTGAGGCGTTGCCCGAGGGAAGCCGAAAAAGATTCTGTTTCAGTGGGGTGGTTCAAACAAAACGATTATAACGGCGAAGTAAATGAGCTGCAATTGAGGTTTGGTCTTTGGACTTTGGACTTGGGTCTTTGGGCGACCCAAGGCCACCATCACTTGATCAAGCAATCAAACCGTCGCCGATGTTATAGCCATCGGTAAAGTTGGCCAGACCATGACTGCCCCCATTGACCAACTTCCGAGCCAGCTTTAAGTCATTCACCCGCAAAGCGTCTCTGATTGCCTGCTCTTTTCTCTTGAGAAAGCTGGCCAGCAGTTTGGCGGCGATATCAGGTTGGTTGGCGAGTTCAGGATTGGTAATCAATTGGTTTCCCAGGCCAATCGCAGCGCCGTGAACTCGGTAATTGTCACGACCCGTTAGTTGGACAAAACCACGTCCCTTAAACCGAGCGCCATCGGGACGGCCCTGGTTTCCTAAATTTGCCCTGTCGTCATATAGATTGAACGGATGGCGGCCAGGTGTAGTGTTGAATTTTGAGATTCCCTCGCTGATTGGCCGGAAGCTTGCTGTCTCCGCGCGAATCGTCCCCAGAGCCATCAGCACCATTCGCTTGTCAGCAAGGCCCGCGTCCGCCAGGGACTGAAGGACGATTGGAAGGTTCGCCTTGATGTTGGCCACTGGTGTATCAGGAAACATTTTGGACACGACACTGATAGTCGCGGCGAGAAATAGTGATTGATTGGCGCTGATATTCGTTGGAGCCGCCGGCGATGTCGATACCGCTGGCGTGACTGCTGCCGTAGTGTTTGCCGCTGATGACGACGCTGGAGCGACCTCGCTGTCTGTTAAGCCCAACGCCTGAAGCGTATCGGTGTCGGCCCTGCCATCCGGCGGCAGGCCCTTGCTAATCTGGAAAGCCACGAGTGCGTCCCGAGTATCTTCACCAAACTTATTGTCGATACCTTTCGGATCGAAACCCAGGGTTGTTAGTTTCGTTTGGAGTGCCCTTACCTGAAGGCCTCTAGCGCCCTGTTTCACAACTGGCATGATGATTTGCCTTCCGTTTTCTTACCCGTCTCTTGTCCTCCGCACCTGAGAAAGGGGATCGCGCGCTTTATCGAGATCCCCCCAGAAATCCAGGTACTTCTCTTTCGTTTGTGGCGCCAATCTAACCAAGTTGGAAATAACCTTGCTAACGAACATTGGCTTGCTCAGATCGCCTGAATGCGAGCCGCACATGCGGTCCATAATATAAGAGCCAAGGGCCCGATAACTTTCGAACTGCGGCTCATCGAAGAACTGGTCAGCAGTCGTTTCGTTTGGGAAGGTGGGATGTGTGCGCTTGTAGTGTACGACATCTTCGGGTTCGTCGCCGTAAACCGCAGGCTTGATATAGATCAAGACTCCGTCTTTTGCATTCGTCCCGTCGCTTTGACGATCAATCTGCGAATATCGAATCAAACCGACAGCCCAGTAGCACCCTCCTTCTCCGGCCTTGCTCGGCGCCTCACGGTAGATTGGGACGTCCGGGAACTCGATGGGCACGCCAAGGTCAATGCGAACCTTGCGAACCGCATTCGCCAAATCGTTGAAGCGATACTTCGTGTCGGCGGCAGCATCGCTAACTACAATCAATTTGCACCGACGCAGTACCATCTCGTACAAGGCCAGATTTTCGAAGTGTCCACCGTCAGTCAAATAAATATAGTCACTCCGGTCGTCCGTGAGTCCGAAGGCTTCATAGAGGACGGGTAGCACCGATAGAGTGGGGGACATACGGCGATATATTTTCTTCGATGGACGCTCATCAGTTTTCAGTCCGTATGAATGGCTGCCTGCAGGTCCAGGGTTGCCGAGCCACCATCCCAGCCGCACATTGAAGAGCGTCAAGACGAGCGATAGGACCGGAGAAGTCGTGAAGTAGCCCATGTTTGAACTGGCGGCGGCACCAGAAATAGCCATCGCGGTTCCCAGGGAAATACCGTCGTCGCCTCCGTAGTCTTTTGATCTACGATAGCCCACGCGATAGCTGCCGCAATGTAATGGCGAGATGGTGAACGGTTCAGCTTTCCGTTGTTGCCAAGCGAGATTGTCTCCGCCGACCAAGTTTAAGGTAGTGTTCACCACGTGAAGCAACTTGTAGGGCGGGTAGTCTGACTTCTCTATGAATTGAGGGTAAGTCAGTTCCATCGCACGTCGGTTTCGATGAATGTGATACTCAAGCCGGAGCTCTCCCTCGGAAGCCGTCGCGTCTTCCGGTGATTGCTGTGCATCGGTTGACTTCTGCGGTGGTTTTGAAAACCCGGGAAGTTTACTTAGGTTAATCTCCTCGTCTTCCAGAATCCGGTTCAGGTCTTCGATGAGATTGGCACGAAGGCCCTGCGATACCGGAGTGTCTCTATCTTTCTCGTCAATGTCGCTTTTAACTCTTTCCGAAAGTTGGGTGTAAATGAATTCCGCCGCAGTTGTGGGCTGAGTTGTCTTAACAGATTCAGCGGCATCTTTAAACTGATTAACGAAACTGTCGAAATTAATAAAATCGACCTCGTGTAGCAGGGCGGGTCGGAGTTCGTGCATCGACACGTTGTCGGCCGGATCGAAGCCGGTGAAGGGGTTCGGCTGTCTCAACAGTTTATCGCGAGACGCAGCAAGAAAACCTCGAATCAAACGACTTCGGTAGCTATTGTTAAGTGAAAAGAGGTTAAGGTTAATCACTCTCGCCATCAGTAGGCCAAAACCAAGTAACAGAAGCATGAGAACCGCAATTAGCCACCAGCGCGGGTAATGAACCGCTTTCATGTGGTCATTAGCGTGTCCATCAAGAATTTGATTGCCCTCAGTCCCCGTTGGAGAAAACTCGCCGATCTTTGTGCTCCCAATTTGGATAGGTATTCCTGACTCCACACTGCTGCTTGGCGAGGACTTGGCCGGGACGTCCAGATCCCGGCGCGTCGATATCTGTCTTGGAACTTTTTCTCCATTAGGCGACGGATCGCGGGGTTTGATGATTGCATCGACGGCCGCTGAAACCGGTCTAATGAGCTTGCTTGTAAGCAAGGAGAGTCCGGCTATGAAAACTGCGATGAAGAGGACAGCCAGCAGTGGTAACAGCACGCTGGATAGTTGCGCTTTAAGACCTCCTTGCGCAACTTGTTCCGAGGTTGCAGGTGTCTTTCCGCTCCTACCAAGCAGAAGAGCCACCAGTCCGGACAGGCCTCCAACAGTACCTAGAAATTTCGGCGAAGCTAATAGTGCTAGGGGTCCGAAGATGACGAGCGTGCTGAATACTGCCCATGCGATGGCGAAGATAAACGTCCAAGCGCTAAAACGCGCCCACCACTCGCGATCCTCTTCAGTGATTTTGCCGAGAAAATGGCTGGAGATGCCGGCGAAGACAATTAATGCCAGCATAAATAGCAGCAGGAAAAACGGTACTGCGTAACTGACATAGAGCTCGGTTGTCCATCCAGTATCTACGTCAAGCAGCTTCGCCCTTTCAACCAACACCGCCGCGCCTCGAGCGATCAATCCCCCGACGCTACCGGCTATGAGCAGGAGCAGGGCCGCGATGAATGCGCTCTCGCGCCAGGTTCTGCGGGTGATGACCGTTTTCACACGCTTTCGTCGCCAGGACCTTAAAACGAAGCTGGACCAGAACAATCCAAGCAACGAGGTCGCCAGGCCAAACAACAGAAACTGCCACCATTTCTTTTCAGTCGGCGTCCAGGCCCAATAGCTCGTAAGCGTAATAGCCGCTACGCCCAACCACAGGAGACAATATCTGAGGAAGCCACGCTGTCCCATTCGTTCCTTCCACCATGGGTTTGCCTCAATCAGTCTGGTACGAAGCCCCGGACGGCTGAAGGCAATGTAAGCGATTGCCCAGCTCGCGGAAATGAATCCAAGCAGCAAGACAAGACGCCGGATGGAGGGCTGAGACGGTTGTGCCAAAACGGCCGCGACGCTGAAACGGGGGATCAGCAACACGCCGAGGAGGAGCGGAATTAGAACAGACCAGTTCAGGAGTAAGTTGCGTACGTAGATGGCCAGAAAGGTCCACGTATCGGCACTCATGAGCCCGACCTGTGGTGTGAGGAAGTTGCTATTCTCGCGTAAATAACGCAGTGCAGGGGGCTCCGGATCAATCTTCGATTCTGGCCGCGCGTTTGTCAGGCTACTGGTAACACCAGCCAGGCCCCTCTCAGGACCAGAGTGACGATGAATCCACGCGGTGAGCCACGCACCGATGTATCCCCCGCCCGAGACAGTGGAAAGATAATCAAATTGTGTAAGCAGGTTATGCCGGGCAAGTCCCTGCATGAGACCCAGGGCAAACGTGCCGCTGCGAATGCCGCCACCAGAAAGGCACAAAGCGGCCGGCTCTTTATCGTGACGACGCTGATAAATGGCAGCCAATCGGATTTCGCTCACCTTCTCGAGATGTTCCGGAAAGAGGTCTTCCAGAAGAAATCGGTTTAGCCGCTTCAACTCCTCGGTGGAGATCTGGCTTCCGTTTTCCTCACTGCACAGTTCAAAGAGCTTCTCTGTTGTCTCGCGGAGTTTGATGTGCCTGCACTCCTGCCTGTCGTAGATAGGCTTTTCCAGGAGCCGGTTTAACGAAGCAATTGCCTGATCCCCATTTCGCCAATCGCAAACTCGCTCTTCGTTCAGATACCTTTGTAGGTTTATTGGGAGATTGAGATTGGGCTTTTGCAGATGACTCGTGAAGTCGACCCAATTCTTGATGTGTCCTTGATGGAAGTTCCAATCGAGGCCTGAAGTAACTTGACGATCCCTCAAGTAGGTTTTTGTCTCCTGCTCGAGATGACCATACAGACTGATGTATTCCTCTTCGAGAACTTGAAATACTTCAAAGTGAAGATCGAGAGAGTTTGGCATGAGGGTTATTGGTGCTTTGGCGTTGACCGAGGCTCGGATTTCACGGAGTCACATCTTCGGAATTCTCCAGAATTAAACCCGAGCAGGCGTCGGATCACCCGGGGTTTTCCCCCAACAAGCTCCGTGTCCTTCAACACTCCGATGGGTTGATCCTTCACCTTTCAATCACGGCTTTGGGTTCCCACCTTTATCTTCGACGTTCTTGGTGTCTGACCGCTTGCGCAAAAGATTCTTGATTCCAAAAAGAGACTCAAGCGCATCCTGCCAGAATGGAGCGCCTACACTTAACAACATTGCTGTGATGGCCCACCCCAAAAGTGTTTTGAAATCGCGCCCGCGATGACCGAACCAAACTCTGTAGGGATGATCCGTGTTTTCAGGCGGCCCCAAGGTTCCTAACCACGTCCGGACACCCCTATATGTCAACGGTGCAAAGCCGAAGCTTGCGAAGGTGTTTGCGTCGCCCTTGATTTGTTCCTGAATTTTTTTAAACGAGCTCAACAATTCTTCAGTAGTCTGTTTGTCAGAATCTTGAGTCGTGGTGGTTGTCGTAACACCTGTCGGCGGGCTCGTGGTGGTGATTGTCGTCAGAGTTACTGAGCCCGGCGATGCCGTCGGTGAGGACGATGGTGAAGGACTTGGCTTGGGCTCTTCGCTCTGGTTCTTCTTCTCGTCCTGATTTGCTTTGGATTCAGAAGCCTTCGCATCCTTAGCACGTGCCAGGACTTCAGGACCAGACTGAATGATCAGGTTCCGAACTACATCGTTGGTCGTAATGTTCTGATAAATATTGAAGAAGTTGGCATTCAGAAATACCACCACCACTGCGCTCACTATCACTGCCCAGGTCTTCATGCTACGAGTGTATCGCTCATTAAAGCTCTGCATGACCGTGTCGTACCAAACCTCTACTTCAGTCAATTTGGTGCGCAGAGGCGCCAATGCCGTATCAAATTTCTGACGCACCTCGATGATCGTTTTGGCGATGGCTTTCAATCCGGTTGACGTCAATTCGAGTCCCTCGAGTTTTATCGAGGTTGGCTTCGCTTCCTCGGTCTTGATGTCTTCCTCAACCTTGCTTTGCACTTCACCCAGGAGTTTTAGGACCTCATCAAGCTTGATCTGGCGCAAGCTCATGACATCGCCGAGCACTAAGGCGGGCTTGAGCTCCTTACCGCTCATAATGGATCTGATGTCGCTTAATACCGGCTCCAAAGCATCTCGCATTGCGGCAAACTTAGCGCTGGCTTCTCCTTCCAAATGGTTGATTTCGATATGTTCAAGAGCGTCCTGGAGACTTTTGACGCCTGTCGTCGCCTCTTTCAATTGGTTCACAAGATCGGGAAGTAGCGTGTTGGGAGCTACCGACCTGAGTACTTTGGTCAAATCGTCTTTTGATAGGGAGTCGAGCATTGCCTTTCCGGCCACGGAAACTCGACCTATCTCTTTAAACCGCTGGACCACCGCGTCAAAGAGTTCCTTCACGTCGCCGCCTGCCTCTTCAGCGGCGTGCTTGGCTTTCGGAGTTAAGAGTTGCAGGATGGGAGACTTCCTCATCCTGGCTGACGAGTGGTCCCCGGTGGGACGCGCAACTATATGTTGGAAGAGATCAACCAGAGACTGTTCGAGCTGGCGCGACTTAATCTTCAACAGCTTCTTGAGTAACTCCTGCACCGATTGCACGATCAGGCTGAGAAGAAGAAGTACGATCACAACTGCTATTGCGGTATCGATGGCGTCAAGGTTCGGCATGTCGGGCCTCCGTGTGAGTTTCAATCGGTCAGGACGTTTGCGGAAAAGGAAACCAGAAGACTGTAGGATCCGGACAGCAATCCGAAAGTCTCAACACTTATTACGAGGATTAAAGCAGCAAGACTTGCGGTGCATGTGAAGAACGAAGTCGCGCGCACGATAGTCCAGCCCTTGGGTATTGTCAATAGTTCGAGTTCCAGAAATTTCACTAGCTTTGCGCCGAAGGTTTCCTCACGCTGAATCATTCCTAAGCTCTCCACACTTATCGCTTGACCAAACCTCCTGCTCCTTGGATGATGTGCTTCCATGCCGACTTACCGCTTCATTCAGCTCGATGTGTTTACCGAGGAGGCCTTTGCCGGTAATGCCCTCGCGGTATTTCCCGAAGCAGAGGGAATTACGGACGGGCAAATGCTTAAGATCGCGCGTGAGATGAATCTCTCGGAGACTGTTTTTGTCCTTAAGCCTGAAACATCAGCCACAAACAAGACTTCCACTGCAAGCGAGAACAACACCCGGGATGCCAGTGTTGCATCCGCACAGAAACCAGCAGAGGTGTTGCGACGCCTCCGCATTTTCACCCCCACCCGCGAGCTTCCATTTGCAGGTCACCCTGTAGTTGGCACATGGAACCTGCTCGCTCGCGAAGGTGTTGTTGCCAAACCTGAAACGGGAAACGGTTGGACGCGCATTCATCAGGAGATCGGGATCGGCGTGCTTCCAGTCGATATTGAATTCAAAGATGGGCAACCCTCGCAGGTCGTGATGACCCAGGGTAAACCGGAGTTGGGAGCGATCCTTGAAGACGCGCATGAACAGGCAGACCTTGTCCGAGCGCTTGGGTTGGCGCCGGAGCATCTGGACGAAAATCTTCCGATTCAGATTGTTTCTACCGGCCTCAACTTTCTCGTCGTTCCCATTCGCTCGCTGGCGGACTTGCGCAGTTGCCGCGTGAATGCAGCGCTGCTTGCGGAGATTTACAAACGCGCCGGCGCCACCGGTTGTTATGCGTTCTCGCGCGAAACGATTGAAATCGGAGCCTCGCGGGCGAACGCGCGCATGTTTGCTCCGGATGACAACATTCCCGAGGATCCGGCGACCGGAAGTGCGGCGGGTGCTTTGGGAGCTTACCTTGTGCACCACGGCGCCTTGCCTGACGCCGCGGTGGACGGAGCTTTTAAGTTCGTAATTGAGCAGGGCGACTTCATTAATCGCGCGAGTCGCCTCAAGATCGAAGTTCAGGGGAAACCGGGTCTGGTCAAAGTGGTGCGCGTTGGCGGACCATCCGTAGTTGTTGCGCGAGGGGAACTCATCTTTTAAGAAAGTCTCAGGTCTCAAGTCTCAGGTCTCAGGTCTCAGGTCTCAAGTCTTAAGTGAGTCTTTAACCGAGTCGTAGATCACTCTTGAGGAAAGCTTAACTTCGAATCAACTCAATGTCAGAACCGGG
>JBPCNX010000073.1:0-144753 GCA_051000815.1 Pyrinomonadaceae bacterium | reverse complement strand
TCCCCCCCCCCCCTGCCCTGGAAGACAGAAACCCCTCTCTCGGCGCGGAGCCCCCCCCCGATCCCATATCAAATTGAGCATTAGTCTGCTTTCGTTACCAAATGCCATCGGATTCACTCTATTCCCTTCCCCTTGAACAACAGATAGGACAGTTCTTCTACATAGGTCTTCCCGGCACCGAACTCGATGCAACAACGCGCGACCTGCTCAATGAGGTCAAGCCAGGCGGCATTATCATCTTTGGCAGGAATGTGGCCAGTGCGCAGCAGTTGCGGGAGCTGCTGGACGGCGTGCGCGAAATACTGCCAACCGAACCGTTGGTGGGAATCGATCAGGAAGGCGGACTGGTAGATCGATTGCGCAAGATGTTTACGCCAATGCCAGCGGCGCGTTCAATTCGTGAACACGGCGATCTCGCGGCCGCGCGAACCCTCGGGCGGGTGAGCGGCGAAGTGCTGCGGATGCTGGGCTTCAACATGAACTTCGCGCCTGTGATGTCTATCATGACAGATGAGCGCGACCTGCTCTCTAACGGCCTTTATTCTCGCTCCTTTGGTCGTTCACCTGGTGAAGTTCTGGGTTATACGACGGTTTACTTGCGCGGCCTGCAGGAGACAGGACTCATCGGGTGTCTTAAACATTTCCCCGGCATCGGCGCCGGCGAGGTTGATTCCCATGAACAGATGCCCCTCGTGCAACTCTCACACGACGATTTGATTGCCCAGGATCTGGCTCCTTACATTGAGCTCTTTCAGCGCAAAGATGATCGGGTGCGCTGCGTAATGGTCAGCCACGGCGGCTTTCCCAACATCGACATACAACAAGAAGTAACAGGCGGTCTGCTGGAACCCGCTTCGTTAAGCTTTAACATCGTCACCAAGCTGCTCCGTCACGAGTTGGGCTATCAACATCTCGTTCTCACAGACGATCTCGAAATGGGCGCCATCGCCCGGCATTGCGAAATCGGCGCGGCTGCCACAAGGGCCTTCCTCGCAGGCGAAGACATGCTGCTGATCTGCGCTCGACCGGATGTGATTCGAGATGGATATCACGCGCTGTTGGGGTCCGCGCGTGATGGACGGCTGCCGAAAGAGCGCGTGCGCGGATCCTTGAAGTGTATTGCCTCGATTAAGGCCATCATCAAACCGCCGTTGGCGCTCGACCTTAAAAGGCTTGAGACCCTCTCCCTTGAGATTAAACAGCTCAATCAAAAACTCAGCTACACCTACGGAGGTACCGTCGTATGACCGCCCGGAGAGTCAATTGTTTCTTTCTTTGTCTTCTCTGCGTCGCACTCGGGGCCGCGAGTTGCCGGACACGGAGTTCCGCATTTGTGATCGCCCTCGGCGATCCCATTCGCACGATCGATCCGATTGGTTCTCCTTCAGTCGATGCCGCCAGTGAGCGGATTCGCGCTCTCATATTTAATTCCCTCGTGAGGAAGAATGAGAAGTTTGATTACGTTGGCGACCTGGCTTCCACCATTCAGCGTTCAGACGATGGGCTGACTTATACCTTTACTTTGAACGACGGTGTCAGATTTCACGACGGACGAGCGCTGACATCCGCCGACGCGAAATACACTCTCGACCTTGTGTTCTCCAGCACCTTTGCCAAGTCTGCCAGTTTCAACGAGGGCACCGGAGAGGCTAGGAAAAGCTACATTTCAAGTGTTGGGACACCGGACGCAAAAACCCTGGTGGTCACGCTCGCGAAGCCGTGGGTTGGCTTGCTCAACAATCTTGTGCCGGTGTCGATAATCCCGAAAGACAGTTACGCCGGCCAAAAAGATCGCCCGATCGGTACGGGCCCGTTTAAGTTTGTGCATTACGACACGTCGCAGGGAGTAGTTGACCTGGAAGCGAATGCCGACTACTGGCAGGGAACGCCAAAAATTCCCGCATTGCGCGTCAGGGTAATCAGCGACACCAACGCGATGCAGGCCGAATTACAGGCGGGCCGCGTGGACATCGCTCCCTTGCCGACGAGCCTCTTGCCCGATTCGATCAAGCAACTTGGCGAGAACGCGAATCTTCGGGTGCGCCAGTTTCCCGGTTCCAACCTCGTGCTGCTGACTTTCAACACGTCAGCAGCGCCGATGAATGACGTCCGGGTCAGGCAGGCAATCGCTTATGCGCTCGATCGCGAGCGAATGATTAGCGCTCTACTCCTGGGCCAGGGGAAAATCGCGCATTCGATCCTGCCTGAAGGATCGTGGGCATACACACCCGGCCACACCTATTCATACGATCCGGCTACGGCGAAGAGGCTCCTGGATGAAGCCGGGTTTAGAGATCCGGATGGGGACGGTCCGCAGTTCCGGTTTCCCAAACCGCTCGTTTACCGAATCTCCGGCAGCAGCGCCCAGGCGCGTCAGTTTGCTGGAGTAATCCAGAATTACTTGAAGGAAGTTGGCGTGCCGGCCTCAATCGAGGCCGCGGAGACGAACACTCACTTTGACGAACTGCGGCGCGGCAACTTTCAAATTGCTTACGGGCAGTGGGTCGGCGGGAATCAGGATCCGATCTTCTACAAGGATCTCTTTGCCACTTCGGAGATACCCAGCGAGACGCGCGCTTCTCGAAATCGAAGCCGCTACAGCAACAAGGAACTGGATGCGTTGCTCGAGGAAGCCGTGAAGACCTGGGACCGCGCGAAGGCAGCTTCGATCTATGCTCGCATCCAGGAAATCGTGAGTAGGGATTTGCCCGTTCTTCCCTTGTGGTACCAGGCTAATATTGTGATTGCGAAGAAGAATGTCGGCAACATTCAGGTTGATGCTAGTGGTGATTGGAGTTTCGTCAGAAACCTGACCGTAGCTCAATGATGGCCATGCAATGCTAAGCGCGTTTAGTGACATTTCGTGTTGTTTCGTGGATGGTATGTTTTCGGGAAAACGGTCACGAAGTTCGAGAGCCTTAATTGGAAAGAAAGTTTTCAAGTTCGACGCGTGTAATCGCGCCCTCCCGGATAAACCGGATTTCCTCCTGACTCACATCCAGCACGGTTGAGGGTTTTGACACAGTCACTTCGCCGCTGTCGATGATTAAGTCAACTCCCTTGGGGAAATAGTGTTCAACTTCTTGAGCCGTTCGCGCGGGCGGTTTACCTGAAGGATTCGCACTGGTTGCGGTTAAACTACCGCCACAGACGCGGACCAGATCACGAAGGTCATCACCATCTGGAAGGCGAACACCTACAGTGCCCGTTCCAGCAGTCAACTCATGGGGGAGTTCATTCCTGGCAATTCCAATCAAGGTAAGGGGTCCCGGCCAGAAATGTTTTGCTGTAGCGTCGAAGCGCCCAGATGTCTCGCCGATGAAATTCCGAGCCTGGTTGGAATCAGAGATCAAAAGCAAAATGGGCTTTTGATCGTCCCTGCCCTTCAAATCCCTGATTTTGCGAACAGCCTGCTCGTTCGTGGGCTCCGCGCCCAATCCATAAAATGTATCGGTGCGAAATGCGATAACGCCGCCGCGTCGAATTATCTCCGCAGCCTGAAGGTAAGCTGCTGAATTTGCCGGAACGATCATTGGGGCACGCCGCCAACTTGCCGCCTGAAATGAGTTGGCGCCTTAAGTCTTTTCCTGGGGTCCACCGTGCCCTCTGTGGTAGCCGTCGTCCGCAGTTTTTACCGCGTAACCCAGCCCATCACCCACTGAGAGAATCTCCGCACGCAACTTCGGATGATTTACAAAATACTTATTAAACTCTCTAAGCGCGTTTGTGGAACTCTCCTGGTCCGGCGAACGGATTTCGCCGGCCACCTGACCGCCCCAGAGGAGATTGTCAACAATCACCACGCCGCCTTGACGCAACCGCGGCAGCGACAGTTTGAGATAGTCTGCGTATTCTTCCTTAAGCGCATCGATGAAGATCAGATCAAACGTCTCCTTCAGTTGGGGTAAAACCTCGAGCGCCTTGCCGCACTCGATGCGCACGCGCTCGAGCAACCCCGCGCGCGTTAGATAACCCTCCGCTGCCTTGATCATCTCGTCGCTGGGATCGATGGTCACTACCAATCCACCCTCACCAACAGCGCGGGCAAGATGTGTCGTGGTGTAACCGATTGCCATTCCAATCTCGAGGGCCCGCTTTGCGTTGATTGCTCGAGCGGTGATCTCAACAAAAGTTGCGACTTCACGATCGGCGCTGGGAACGTTATGTTGTCCGCCATAAGCCTCCATCTCACGCAATAGTGGATCGGTTTGCGGCAGCAGGCTCTCTAGATATTCAGCCTGATTACGCTGAATAATGGCATCGATAGCGGCTTTCATCGGTTAGGTCTCCATCTAAGGGTAATTTGCGCTCTCATTCGTCAGGATTATCCGGCTTATCAGATTCCACCGAAACATAGCGCCTTCCCAATCCAAGTTGTCGCAGTTTGTGTTGCAAAGACTGCCGGTGCATCCCGAGAATTTCGGCGGCGCGGGTCACATTCCCCTGGGTGTGCTCGAGACAGCGCGTGATATAGCGTCGTTCAAATTCACGACGATCTTCGCGGAAGTCTGCGGTGAATGGCACTCTCAGCCCGCTCTCAGCCTCACCAGTTCCATTGGTTTCAATTGCCGGCTGAGAACCGGTGGAAATTTCGCCGGGCAGATCTTGAGCGGTTAGCTCCTGGCCCTCGGCGAGGATCACGGCGCGATCCATCGTATTCTTTAACTCCCTGACGTTGCCAGGCCAGGCGTAATCAAGCAAACGCCGCAAAGCATTCGCCGAGATTGGACGCACAGGCAACCCAAACTTCTCGGAAGCAGCGCTCGCGAAAGTTTCAGCGAGTAGCGCGGTATCTTCGCGGCGTTCGCGCAGCGGCGGAATCTCGATTGTTACGACCTGAAGGCGATAGAAGAGATCAGCGCGGAAATTTCCGTTGGCAATCTCCTGCTCCAGGGGCCGGTGAGTGGCGCTGACGATGCGCACATCAACTGGTATTGAGTCGTTACTGCCGAGGCGTTCGATTCGTCTCTCTTCAAGGGCGCGCAGGAGTTTTGCCTGCACGTTTGCACTCATGTCTCCAATCTCATCAAGGAAAAGCGTTCCGCCGTCAGCCTGTTCAAACTTTCCCTGGCGTCGCACTGCTGCGCCGGTGAATGCTCCTTTCTCATGGCCAAAAAGCTCCGACTCGATCAACTCCGAAGGCAGGGCTGCGCAGTTAACCGCCACAAAGGCCTTATCGCTCCGCGCACTGTTTCGCTCGTGAATCTCACGAGCAACAAGTTCCTTTCCGGTTCCCGATTCACCCCTGACCAAAACTGTCGCATCGGTTTCGGCGACCTTTTCAATAATTCCGCGTACGCGTTGCATTCCCGCGGAGTTGCCAATCAGGGCCCCACGCTGCGCGCTCTCAGTTTCAATGCGTTTACGAAGCGAAAGGTTTTCGCGACGCAGATTGAGAGTCTCCGCCGCGTTCTTGATCACCAGTCGCAGATCATCCAGCTCAAACGGCTTAGACAAATAATCGTAAGCGCCGGTTTTCACCGCTTCTACAGCCATGCGTTCCGATCCATGCGCGGTGACAATGACTACAAGAGGTCCGCCTCCACTCTCGTTTTGAAGCTCACGTAAGAAATCCAATCCACTAATGCCGGGAAGATTCACGTCCAACAGCATCAAATCCGGCAGCTGTTGCTTCACCAACGCCCGCGCCACTTCTGCTGATTCGGCTTCGGAAACATCGTAGCCAAACGTGCTGAGGGCTCGCCGCATGCCATAACGCGCGGCTTCTTCGTCATCAACAATTAATAGTCGCAGAGCTTGTTTTTTCACGGCCTGGTTAGTTTAAAGTCCCAAGTCTCAAGTTCCAAGTCTCAACCCAAAGTCCAACGTCCAAAGTTGCCTCGAACGAACAGACGCTTTGCGCAAAAGACTGACAAAAAATGCGTGGACCGGACGAAAGCTCATTGTTTGGCAGGTTTGTTTCGCGTTCCAAGAAACCTGCGAAGCAGGTGAAAGCATAGAGCCTGGGGCGTGAGCCCCAGGTTGGGAGCGTTAGCGAGTTCAGAGCCCGGTCAGGCGGGCGATAGAACGCTTCGATCGCGGGTGCTACCGCCCGCTCGCGCGGGCTCAATTTGTTTTGTTGGCGTCTACCTGGGGCTCACGCCCCAGGCTTTATGCTTCCGTCCGCTTCGCGGACTAAATTGCCATCACCCGTTTTTGAGTGCAGGTCGGGAAGCAAGAAAAGCCCGCGCCAGGAACTTGATGCCTGAACGCGGACTTTGACTTTGGACGTTGGACTTTGGACGTCGATTGTTTGGACGCCGGTCTTTTGGAGGGTTGAGTTTAAGGTTTGGAACTTCGGCGCGCGCTCATGACCAGGATGATCGCGTCACCGGACGGCCCGATATTCAGCGTGCCGACTATCACGGGCTCATTTTCACGCATGCTGATATCAGTATTCAAACCGGTGCTTTCGTAATTAATAATCGGCGCACCTGATCCATTGGCGGCCAGCGTGGTTCCGGTCTGGATCGGAATTCGGGAGCCAAAGCCGAAACCTTCCATACGGACAACCTGCTGACCAGATGAGTCGCGCGACAGCTTGACCAGGTTGATTCTGAAATCGCTAAAGCTCGGAGTGAATTCGGTGAAGGTTCCCTTGCTGGCGCCAGCGGTTGAACTTACCAGCGGAGCCCCGAGCCATTTCAGATTCAGGCGCCCGTTGTTTTTCACTCGATTGATTAATGTGGCGCCCAGTCGATAATTCTTGAACGGCAGCGAAGCGCGCAACTGTTTCAGCACCGGATCAAGAGCTGCCGGCAATTTTGCCTCGTCCACTTCCTGATTAGTGGCAATCAGCAGGTAGAGTTGCGTGTCGAGATTGATTTCCTCGTCTCTGGTTTCAGATTGAGCTGGTGCATCGGACGATTGCGCCCAGACCGCCTGGCCGTTAGAAAAAACCAGGAACACGCCGGTGAGCAGAAAGGTCGCAAAGATTTTACGCAGAGTCATGGCAGTCTCCTTCAATGAAACTTTCCCGTGGTCTATAGCTTTGAAGTGCGCTGGTGCGGCGAACTATCAAGAACCTCCTGGCTCGCGCATCCGTGTGGACGGCACTGTTCAAGTTGCATCTTCAGGGTGGGCGGCTCCCTAAACCGCTACTAGACACGCTCGCGTGTGAGCAAAGTTCCGCGAAGTCGAATTTGGATGGCACTACAGCGGCAGTCTCAGTTCGAAACGAGCGCCGGTGCCATTGTTGGATGGGACCAATTGCGCCGAGCCGCCTGCTGCTTCCAAGCGCTTGCGCACAATTGCCAGCCCTAACCCGGTCCCTCGCTGTTTGGTCGTAAAGAATGGTTCCCAAATGCGTCGTTGGAATGCCGCCGGTATTCCGGGGCCGGAATCTTCGACTACAACCAAAAGAGCGTCAGACTCCTGGCGAGCGGTAATCACGACCCTCCCTCCCGCGGGGGTGGCTTGCAGCGCATTCAAGAGCAAATTGGACAAGGCATCTCTCAACGCCGGAACTGAGGATCCAGTCAGTTCGCGGTCAGTCTCCAGATGTGAAATTATGTTGATGTTTTGCTGGCCGGCATTCGCCTTGAAGAGTCCAACTACTGATTGGATCAGCTCATCGACTCTTAGCGGCAGGCTTTCAAAACTCTGGGTCCGGGCAAAACTGAGAAGCTGCGTGACACTCTGACTCAGCCTATCTGTCTCACCTACGATAAGACTCAGATCGCGCGCGTACTCCAGATTCAATCCCTCATCTTCACGCATTACCTGCGCAATGGATTTGATCGCTGAGAGCGGATTCTTGATCTCGTGTGCCACCGTTGCGGCCATTTGTCCCAGAGCTGCAAGATGCTCACCTTCGGTGACGCGACGTTCGAGTCTCACGTTCTCCTCGACAAGGCGACAGTCTTCGATAGCTATCGCCACCTGATCCGCGAGGACTCCCAGCACCGCGCGCGCATCGCTGGTGAGACTTGCAGATGAGCCTTCAATCAGAAGCAGTCCGTGACTTCGTTCTTCACGTCGCAGCGGATACGCTAATTGAAAATCCTGAGCCAGCAGCACCGTTTCAGCTTCAACCGGAGTCCAGTCATGCCGGCGCGAAATATCCAGGATGTCTTCAATCCATGGTTCGACTGTGGTTGGTGAATTTGATCCTTCTTCCTCTTCGTTCATCGTTGCGTGCTGAGCCTGGGTTTCCGGAACGACGATCCTGACGCGGCGCAAACTGAGTGCCTGTTCGGTGCGCGCTTCCACAAAGCGGAGCAACTCCGGCAATTGCCTGTACTGACCCGGATGAGATCCAATACGGGCAACGATTTCTCGATAGAGTCCGGTCTCGCGTTCGAACAATTTGCGGAAATGACTTGCCAGCCAGCGCCGCATAGGCGCCGCTGCCAGAGTGAGTCCCAGGATCAGCAAAGCCTCGATCACCCCTGGCGTAACGCCGTAGCGGGACGTCATCCAATCGCCGATAGTGCGAATGCCGTAAATATAGATGGTCAGAACAACTGCGGCGAAGGTCGCCACAATCAGACTCTCCTCGATGATCAGTTCGAGGTAGCGGTAACGATAGATGTAGTAGGCAAGCAGAACTGACGGCAATAGCGACCCGAGGTTGGCAATGGTTTTGAGGTAAAGACCAGGCGTAGTTCCCTCACCCAGACCAAGAGCCAGAGCGGCAACAATCAAAATGCCGATGCCGATGAAGGAAGCCGCAAGGGTGCGCAGGATGCGCTTTTCGCTTTGATTCTGTGCTTTTCGGGCGATCAGCAACTCAGTCACGGCGATGAGCGCCAAAACGTAGCCGACCCACAACGCGAATGGAAACACGAAGGATTTCACCTTGGTGAACATCGGGGCGTAAGACCCGGACCAAATCTCCGCGAGCGTAACGGAAAGAAAGAGCGTCGGCAGGTAGGAAAGATAAACGCGAATCTTTTCGGTTCGTGTTAACGAGCGACTGTTGGCCCTGGCCCAGAGATGGAGGTGGACATGAAGCAGAAACGAGTAAGCGAAGGTGATGCTGACGACTGCAAGCGAATCAGCGAGGCGCAAAACCGTGCTCCACTGATCCACATCGAGGCGAAAGAGCCCGTGAAGGGTGATGAAAAGATTGCCCGCATGCCAGCCGCCCATGGTCAACGCCAGGGCAAAGAGCAGCCGTTCGAGTGGACTGAGACTATGACGACGGGAAACAAGTTGTGCGCCCATCCAGAGAGGAAGGACGGCGCCGATGCTGTAACCTACAAGTTGTAAGATGTCGAGCGGGGACATGAAGTTCAGAAGGCAGACCGCAGACGGCAGAAAGCAGGAACCAACCCTGGAACCAGAATAGAGGAAGCGGGAACCGCACAAGCATCTGGCACGCCTGCGGGTTGTAAATAAAGTCCGTTTTAGAGAGCCAGTTGCCTAGTGCCGCCTGCTCCTGCCTACTGTCCTTGGTTTTGGGCCTTTGTGCGTTGTCTCCACGGTCCGTGCCGAAAGTGCCGGCGAGCCGGGCCCACAAAGGCCAAAGACCCAAGGCCAAAAGAACTACTGACTACTGGCCGTTCGTGCCGGTAAGGGGCTGAAAGTGATCTCAGTTCTGCGATTGCGCGACCGGCCATTCACGGTTTTGTTGGAAGCAACCGGATTTGCAGCTCCCATTCCGTTCGCCTGAATGCGCGACGTCTCCACACCTGCGGCCTGCAGGCGCTCAGACAAAACTCTGGCTCGCTCCTGAGTAAGCTGCTGCAAAGAGACTTCATCACCCTTATTGTCAGTGAACACTTCAATCACAATCTGAAAGTCGGGATTGCTTGCGAGCAGCGCTGCAAGCGGCTCAAGTTTTGCAGCCATGGCTGAGCTCAGCGTTGCGACGCGGGCCCCGGTCCACATCGTCTCTGGCAGTACCAGCTGAAAGCCGTTCCCGGTTTCTTTAACCATGCCGTATTTGGCTAGAGTTTGTTTAAGAGCGGCCGCGGCTTCGCGCCTTTGCTGGTCACGCTGCTCAGCCTCTTTGCGAGCTACTTCTGCCTGACGTTCACCTTCCATCCGCGCCAGTCGAATTCGCGCGTTGTCACCTTCGGATCTAACCGCCTGCAGCTCGTCGCGCAAGCGGGCGATCTCGACCCGCTGCTCACGCGACTGCTCGGTTGTTGCTCCTAGATCCCGCTCCGCCAACTCGCGAGCGCGTGTTTCTCGGTCGAGCGCCGCCCTAAGCTGTTCGATCTCGCGCTGCGCGTTCTCCGCGGTTCTTTCCGCTGTCCTCAGCTCATTATCACGACGGGCGGTCTCCTCACGTCGTAAGCGCGACGCCTTCCGGGCAACCGCCATTTCTTCAGCCCGAGCACCCGAGGAGGTTGCCTTGCGGGCAAGTACATCGACCTCAGCCGTTGACTCATCAACACGCCAGGCCTTTTCGGCAGCTTGTAACTCGTCTTCGGCCTGACGCAACTCGTCCGGCGCGTCTCCCGTTGCCCCGGCAAACTTTGCGAGATTCACAGCCTGACGCGCGCCCAGTAGTGACACTGGCGTCGTTTTATAGTCTCGGTCGGCAATCTCCGGAACACGAGCGTCTCGAAAATAGTCGCTGGAGTTTCCAATGTACTGGACGTTGGCGGTTTCGATGTTGCTTCCGCCCAAACGCTGCGGCGGCAGGTTTTCCAGCACCACCATGCGGCTCGGCACCTTCATCAGAAAATGCGGCTCAGCCGTAATGATCATCGCGAAGGTTTGCAGGTTGGTGGTGACATCGAGTTTCGAATCAACCAACGCGCTGCCGCTGCGTTTGATCTCGCCCAGATTGTCGACGCGGCCGTCAGGCGCAATTGCCCAAAGAAGGAAAGTTGTGTAGATGCCACCGAGCTCCGAGGCCCGGGTGAGGTTGTCAATGCTCAGTTCCACCCGAGTTCCCCGGCGACCTGCGCGTTTTACTTTCGCTTCACCCTTGAGCCTGGGCAACAGCGTAGTTCCGCGAAACTTCACATTCACTGTTTCGTCTAGCGGATAAGTGATCGCTACAGTCTGTCGCGACAAATCGGTTTGGGCTGGGACAGGGACGCAAATTGTTAAGGACAACAAAAGCAGAAGAGTCAGGGACGGAAGAGAAGCACGAGTGAAGATCATAACAAAGTACTCCTAATTCTGGTTGTTAACCCACGGGCCGTCTGCGACTTAAGCTCTGGAAATACCAAAATACCTCTTCTCTTGATGCAGAGCCACGACTCATTGTTGCCGAAGGATCTGCCGAAGATCAAGCCATCGGGAAAAGCTACCTCCGCTGATAGCGGGTCTTGCGGTAAGCCACAAGTTGAATCACGAGTATTGAAATACCGGAAAGCAGCAGGATATGAACGAAACCGCCCTTGTTAAAAACGAATTTCAGGATAAACCAAATGACAAGAAGACCTGAACCGGCTATCCACATGACTGCCAGACCTTTCGATTTATGCGCTACTGCGACAGAGCCTTGAATTGTTAGCAGCGCGAGTAAAGCTTTTCCCGCCACTTTCGCGCAACAATAACTTTACCCTGTTGTTATCAACGGAGTGTACCGCCTGCATATTCTGAATTCTTGGGATGATCCTTGAGGCGACTTCTAGTCAGGGCGCTTCATTCAACTTGTAGCCAACACCACGGACGGTTAACACATAGCGGGGATTTTTTGGATCAACTTCGAGCTTCTTGCGCAAACGATTGATGTGAGGGTCGATGTTTCGCTGGTAGCCTTCGTAGTCCGTACTCCAAACCTGGTCCAGCAACGCATTTCGCGACCAGGCACGTCCCGGCTCCGAGGCCAGCAACTCCAGAATCTGAAACTCAAGCGGGGTTAAGTCAATGCGCGCGCCTTCACGGTTTACTTCGTGCCGCCGCTTGTCTATCACCAGGTCGCCCACCTCGATGCGATCCACATCCCGCGGTTCCTGCACCATACCGGAACGCCGCAGCAAGGCCTCAACTCGATACTCAAGCTCACGCGGACTAAAAGGCTTTGCCAGATAATCGTCAGCGCCGGCTTCAAAGCCCGCCACTTTATAATCAAGCGCATCGTGCGCCGTGAGAAACAACGCGGGCGTTTGCACACCGCGCCCTCGCACTCGCTTGAGCAGTTCAAAACCAGTCATACCCGGCATGGATACGTCGAGGATGAAACAATCGAACCTTCCGGCGACGGCGGGTTCGAGAGCAGCAACTCCGCTTTCGCGTTCTTCGACCTGAAATCCCAGCCGACGGAAGTACTCCGCCAGAAGGAGACGCATATCCGCATCGTCGTCAACTATGAGAAGGCGCTTATCGGAATACTTGCTGGCAGCTTGCTGTTGTTCCAATTGAATCCTGCGGGGATTGAATTTTATTTCAAGAAAATTGTAAGCGAATTATAACCCAATTCCTTGCGCTTGGCCGAAGAAGCTTATCCAAGCCCACTGCAATCGAGCAAATCACTCAACCTTGACGCAGTAAAGCCAGGATAAGTATAGTTGGCTTTTAGATTTAGCAACCGTCTTAACCCTCCTTATACCAACGGATCAGAGAGTTTCGCAACTGTCGATGCGCGATTTCAGACGACTGCTCAGGTATTTAAGACCTCACTGGGGCACCTTCGCAGTGGCAACCTGCGCCATGCTGGTCGTGGGCTTGCTCGAAAGTGCGATCGGCGCGCTCATCGTCCCGATATTCGATCAGGCTTTCGCGCAAGGCGCCGGGCGGCGCACTGCAACGCTTTTCGGTCTGGAGCGAATCATCCCTGACTCAGGTCTTGCCGCCTGGAAAATGATCTCGATCCTGCTGTTGACCTTTACCTTAGCCAAGGGAATCGCTGAATACTTCTCGACCTATCTGATGGCCCGCATTGGGCAGTCGGCAGTGCTCAAACTTCGACAGGATCTTTACCGCCACGTTCTTTCGCAGTCCGCCAGTTTCTTCGAACGCCACCGCACGAACTATCTCGTGTCGCGGTTGGTCTCAAGCGCAGCCGCGATTGAAGCTGTAGTAACGAGCACGATTCGGGACATGCTGCGCGAAAGTTTCACCCTCATCGCTTTTCTCGCGGCGTCTTTTTTTTATAGTTGGCGACTAACGCTCGGCTCGTTACTTTTGGCCCCGCTCGTTGCGATCCTGACGGCACGCTTCGGCACACGGCTCCGCAATCTGGCACGCGACAGCTTTGAAGGCAGTAAAGAATTGACCGACACGGCGCAGGAGGCTCTCTCGAATCAAAGTATCGTTAAGGCCTATCGTGGAGAGGAGCGAGAGGCGGAGCGTTTCACAACTGTGGCGAAACGAATTGTCGGAGCCAATTTGCGTGCGGCGCGCATCTCCGGCTTTGCTCCTCCCGCGATCGAGATGCTCGGCGTGGTCTTCGTCGTATTCCTGCTGTATTTCGGCCAGCGCGAGATCGTTTCGGGCCGTATGAACGCAGCGCAGTTTCTGACGTTTCTCTTTTTCCTGTTCCGCAGCTACGACCCGATGCGCAAGCTTTCGCGCCTGCAAAACAACATGGAGCAAGCGCTCGCCGCGGCGCACCACGTCTGGGAAGTGATGGACGAGCATGCGGAGATTCCTGAAAAGGAGGCCGCCTTTGACTTGCCACCGCTCAAACACAGTATTGAACTACGCTCGGTTTCGTTTGGTTACGCCAACGAAGGCCGTCCGGTGCTGCGCGATGTGAATTTGAAAGTGCCGGCCGGCACAATGGTGGCGCTGGTCGGCGAGTCGGGTGGCGGTAAGTCAACGCTCACAAAACTCCTGCCTCGATTTCATGATCCCGTTTCAGGAGCGGTGCTTTGGGATGGAGTGGATCTTCGAGATGTTCGCCTGGAAAGCTTGCGCCGGCAGATAGCTTTGGTCACGCAGGAAACGGTGCTTTTCAACGATACCGTGGTGCATAACATCTCCTATGGCAAACCGCAGGCAACACAGGCCGAAATTGAGGAGGCGGCGAAAATTGCTTTCGCCCACGATTTTATTCTGGAACTGCCGCACGGTTATCAAACCATTGTTGGTGAACGCGGGGTGTTTCTTTCAGGAGGACAGCGCCAAAGGCTGGCGATTGCCCGTTCACTTCTGGTTGATGCGCCGTTACTCATCCTCGACGAAGCGACATCGGCGCTTGATGCTGAGTCGGAACGTTTTGTGCAACGCGCCATCGCCAATCTGATTCAGAATCGCACGACAATCGTCATTGCCCACCGGCTCTCAACAATCCGCCGGGCAAATGCAATCGTGGTAATGGAAGCCGGACGCATAATTGAAATTGGGACTCATGAGGAGTTGCTGGCACGTGGCGGACAGTATAGAAAACTTTATGAGTTGCAATTTGCGGATGAGGAAGAATTTGAAGTATCCGTAGCGAGAGAGTAATTCTGATTGGGCGTTCGATTTGATCTTTATCCTTTGAACCGCAAAGACCAAAGACCAAAGACCCAAGACCAAAAACCAAACTATGAAATCAATGACCGGATATGGGCGCGGTTCGGTGGCGGGGGAGAATTTCTCTGTCTCGGTCGATCTCAAGACCGTTAACAACCGCTTTCTGGACATCCATCTGCGGCTTAGCGGAGAACTCTCTTCATTGGAACCGTCGATAAAGAAGCGCATTTCCTCGCGGCTATCTCGCGGACGCGTAGATGTTGCCATCACCTTTGAACGGACATCTCAAATGGCCTACGAGCTTAATCGTCCCCTGATCGCGGGCTATGTGGGCGCGCTGCGCGAGATGCAGCAGGAGTTTCAGGTTGCGGGCGAGATTGATATCAACGTTCTGGCGCGTCTTCCCGGAGCGCTGCAACCCGCGCGCGACTCCCTCGACGAAACCATGGTCGGCGGTATCGAGCGAGCACTCGATGATGCCATCGTAGAACTCGAACGAATGCGTGAACAGGAGGGCGCGGCGTTGCAAACCGAAATGCGTGAACGCCTCGACAGGATAGAAGCGCTAATTCCGATGATTGAAGCTGCAGCGGGTGGCCTTTCCGAAGCTTATCGACTGCGGCTGCAGAAACGCATCGGAGAGCTGGTAAATCGGGAGACTCAATTGATTGAGCTGGATCAGGCAAGGATGGCCCAGGAGATTGCCTACCTGGCCGATCGCAGCGATGTCAGCGAAGAAATGGTCCGCCTGCGCAGTCACCTGACCCAGTTTCGCGAGGCGCTCGACTCAACGAATGAAACGGGAAAGATGCTGGACTTCCTGCTGCAGGAATTGAACCGGGAAGCTAATACCGCGTTGTCAAAGTCAACAGAACTCTCCATTAAAGAAGCGGCGCTGGGAATTAAAGCAGAAGTAGAGAAGCTGCGCGAACAGGTGCAGAATGTCGAGTGAAGCAAAAGAGTTGATGGATTCGATCGAAACCAGCGCCACCCAGAGAGGGATTCTATTCGTTGTCAGCTCCCCTTCCGGCGGCGGCAAAGGCACACTAATTCAGCGGGTGCTAAAGCGACTGCCGAATCTTAGCTATTCTGTTTCATACACCACACGAAAGCCGCGCAACGGAGAAGTCGACGGTCGTGAGTATTTCTTTGTGTCTCGCGAGACCTTCACCGAGATGATTGAGAAGAATGATTTTCTTGAATGGGCTATAGTCCACAGTCATCTCTACGGGACCAGCCGCTTTCAGGTGGCGCAAGATGTTTCGCAGGGAAGAGACATCATTCTCGAGGTTGACGTTCAGGGAGCGGCGAGCATCCGCAACCTTGTGAGTGATGCGGTAAGCGTCTTTATTCTGCCGCCATCGTTAGAGGTGCTGAGGCAGCGGCTCGTGGCCCGGGGCACAGATGGGCCTGACGAACTTGAAGTCAGATTGCGCAATGCCCCCGAGGAACTCAAGGCCTACAAAGCCTTCGACTACGTGATTATTAACGAGGATGTCGAACGCGCCGCCTCTCAACTTGGCGCAATCATCGAGGCTGAGCGCGCGCGCTTGTCGCGTCAGGAAGAAAATATTAAACGCGTCGTAAAGGGTTTTCTTTAGTTAGGACTGGCCGCCTTAATAGACTGAGGTTTACAATCTTCATTTAATTCTTTGGGAGGACAAACCACTTAATCATGCCAACCACAAACCCAGAACTTGAGCATGCGCTTGCCGAGATGGAAACTCCGCAAGTAGATTCCAAGTATCGACTAATCATTCTTGCGGCCAAACGAAGCAAACAGCTTCAACGCGGCGCCCGTCCCCGCATTGAGATCGATCCCGTCAAGCACAAACCAACCCGCATCGCCCTGGAAGAGGTGATGCGCGGCAAAGTGAGTTTCACTATTCAAGAGCGCGAGGAGTCGCCGATTAAGGAATAGCTTCCCTGCTACATTCCCTTGTAATCCGGCCCGCCGCCGCCTTCAGGCGTCACCCAATTGATGATCTGGTACGGATCCATGATGTCGCAGGTTTTGCAGTGGACGCAGTTTGAAAAATTGATCTGAAGTTTTCGCCTGCCGTTGCCGCCGTCTTCCACCATTTCATAAACCGCAGCCGGACAAAAGCGCTGGCAGGGATTGCCATATTCCTCGGCACAACGCGTAGCGCAGATGTTGGTATCAAGGACGTGAAGATGCACCGGCTGATCTTCATCGTGCCCGACTGAGGCGTGGTAAACGTCGGTGAGCTTGTTGAATGTGATCTTGCCATCGAAACGCAGGCCGTTGTAACGCTGATCGAGGCTGTCACCGCGATAGTCATAATCGGCGAGACGCTTCATCACCCGGTGACCTGATTCTGCCTTTGTCCGATCGAAGAGGCCCCATGCTCGGCCGCCGGTGATGAACTGGAACCCGGTATTTATTATTCCCAGCCAACGGCCGTGCTTAAATCCGGCGTGGAAGTTTCTGACCTTTCTGAGCTCGGGTATGATCCAACTCTCATTGACCAGTTCTTCGTAACGCTGCAACTGGGTCGCGGAAAAATCACCTGCCAGCAGCGCCGCAAAAATCGCTTCGGCCGCGAGCATACCGCTCTTAATCGCCGAGTGAATTCCCTTCAGTCTTTGTGAATTGAGAAATCCTGCACAGTCTCCCACCAGCAGCACACCATCCGCATAGATCTTCGGCATCGCAAAGTAGCCGCCGGCAGCGATCGTTTTCGCACCATAACGCAGCATTTTGCCGCCATCGAGCAGTCGCGAGACATACGGATGCGACTTGAAGCGCTGAAACTCCGCGTGCGGATCGAGTAGAGGATCCCGGTAATCGAGTCCAGTCACATACCCGATATTCAGGATTCGATTCTGCATACCGTAAATCCAGCCGCCGCCATAGGTCTGCGTGTCAGATGGAAAACCAAGTGTGTGAGTGACACGGCCCGTCGGATAACGGTCATCCGGCAACTCCCACAGTTCCTTAACCCCCACGCTGTATACCTGTGGCTCTTTCCCTTCGTCGAGATTTAGGCGCTGCGTCAGTTGTTTGGTCAATGAGCCCCGCGGTCCTTCGCCCAGCACTGTTACTTTAGCCAGCAGATCAACCCCAGGCTCAAAGTTAGCCTTGCGCTTACCTTCCTTGTCGATGCCTTTGTCGCCGGTGCGAACACCGATTACACAATCGTCAGAGTCATAGAGCATTTCTGCGCCGGGAAACTCCGGAAAAATGTTTACACCTGCTTCTTCGCATTTTTCACCCAACCAGGCAGTCAGTCGATTCAGCGAAACAATGTAGTAACCGTGGTTCTTCAGCGGCGGCGGTGTAATGGGTGAACGCAAGGCCCGTTTCTCGGTGAGGTAGAGAAAATAGTCTTCTTTGACAGGTGACTCGAGCGGTGCTCCCTGGGCAACGAAATCCGGCAGTAACTCCTTGAGCGCTCGTGGATCCATCACGGCGCCGGAGAGTATGTGTGCGCCGACTGACGCGCCTTTTTCAATGACGCCAATTTCGATTTCACCAAGCGGCTTGCCTTCTTTTTCTCCGTTCGCAATGGCCTGATCGTGAGCTTTCACCAGACGTGCCAGGTGCAATGCGCCACTAAGGTTGGCCGGGCCGGCGCCAACAAAAACAACGTCCATTTCCAGCGCTTCACGTTCCATCAATAGTTCTCACAGTCTCGCAACATTGCAGCAGAATTTCGGCAAAGTCGTCGCTCGGTTAAAAATGAATGGCTATTCAGTAATCGGAGTATAGCAAACTCCACTTGCCTGCCGAAGTGTGGCAAGAGAGTTGAGTCAGGTACAATACTTTCTAATTCGCTTAAGACCCTTAGCTTAGTAGGCAAACATGTCTGATCATAAACACACTAATCGGCTCATTAATGAAACCAGTCCTTACCTTCTGCAACACGCCCACAATCCCGTGAATTGGAATCCCTGGGGCGAAGAAGCTTTTGCTGAGGCTAAAGGCGAAAATAAGCCCGTGCTGCTGAGCATCGGATATTCAGCCTGCCACTGGTGTCACGTGATGGAGCATGAGTCGTTTGAGAACGAGGAAATTGCCGCCTTGATGAACGAGAACTTCGTCAACATCAAGGTAGATCGCGAAGAGCGACCCGATCTTGATCAGATCTATATGAACGCTGTGCAGATGATGACTCATCACGGCGGTTGGCCGATGACTGTCTTTCTGACGCCGGACGGCGTGCCGTTTTACGGTGGCACCTATTTTCCTCCAGAGGACCGGTACAACATGCCCGGGTTTCCCCGCGTGTTGACCTCGATGGCCGATGCTTACCGCGAACGACCGGAGGATATTGCTGAAACTGCCGCTTCCCTTCGTGCTGAGTTGGCCCGTTTGAATGTCGCGCGTGAGTCGAACGAGATCCTGCACACCAACCTGCTGGACGCGGCCTATCAGGGAATAGTGAAGAGCTACGACTCGCTCAACGGGGGATTCGGTAGTGCTCCCAAGTTTCCTCCGTCAATGGTTCTCGAGTTCCTGCAGCGCATTTACTGTCGGCTCCGTACGCCGGAGGCGTTTCAGATTATTCGACACTCTTGCCGGAAGATGGCTGAAGGCGGCATCTACGATCAGCTCGGCGGCGGTTTTCACCGCTATGCCACCGATGCCAAATGGTTAGTGCCGCATTTTGAAAAGATGCTCTATGACAATGCGCTTCTTTCGCGGCTCTACATTCATCTTTATCAGGTGACCCGCGATGATGAAGCTCGCCGCGTTGCTGAGGGTGTGTTGGATTATGTGGTGCGTGAGATGACCTCGCGCGACGGCGGTTTTTACTCCACCCAGGATGCCGACTCCGAAGGCGTCGAAGGGAAGTTTTTTGTTTGGAGTCTGGCTGAAATTGAAGAAGCGTTGGGCGAATACGATGCTCGACTGTTTTCCACCTACTACAACATCTCCTCAGGCGGAAACTTTGAAGGCAAGAATATTCTAAACGTAACTCGTGGCGTCGCAGAGGTTGCTAAGGAGACGAATGTTACCCCTGATGAGCTCGAGGAAGCGTTGGAGAGATCGCGGCGGAAACTCTTTGCGATCCGCGAGCAGCGTGTGAAACCGGCCCGGGACGAAAAAATCCTTACGTCCTGGAATGGGATGATGATGGCCAGTTTTGCAGAAGCCGGCGCGGTGCTGGATCGCCAGGACTATTTGAACGTGGCGAGGAACAATGCGCGGTTCGTTCTCGCGAGGCTGCGAAGGAGTGGTTTATTGCTGCGGACCTACAAGGATGGAATCGCTAAACTGAATGGTTATCTTGAGGATTATGCATTTCTGAGCGATGGCCTTCTTAGTCTTTATGAGACAACGGGCGAATTGGAGTGGCTTGAAGAGTGTCTGTCCGTGACGTCAACAATGATAGAGGAGTTTTGGGATGATCAGGACGGAGGATTTTTCTTTACAGGAAAAAGCCATGAAACGTTAATCGTCCGCTCGAAAGACTATTTCGATAACGCAACTCCGTCAGGCAACTCTGTTGCGGCCGACGTCCTGTTGCGACTTGCGGTGCTCACGGATAATGAGACCTACAGAAGGCTCGCCACGACGGTGCTTCGTCTGGTCGCCGATTCAGTTAAGCGTTACCCGTCGGGATTCGGGCGGGCGCTTTGCGCGTTCGACTTTCACCTGAGCACTCCGAAAGAGATTGCTATAGTCGGCGATCCCGCCGCCGCCGCAACCAAAGAACTGCAGCGAGAAGTTTGGAGCCGCTACCTACCCAACAAGGTGGTTGCTCATTCAGGCGCTAGTGAGACGCGCGCCTCGGACCTCGTTCCCCTGCTGCGTGACCGCAGCACCTTGGCCGGCCTCCCCACCGCTTATGTTTGTGAGCATTACTCCTGCAAAGAACCTGTTACCGCCGCTGCAAAGCTGGCTGCGCAACTTGATGGGACGGCAGAAACTGGCCCTGAGTTCGGTCTTGCTCAGCCAGCCTCAAACTAATCTGACCTGAAGTTCGCGGAGTTCTCTGAATCCGCGTCGGCCATATTCAAAGTGCCAGCAACTGACCAGACGCATCTATCTTCAGTGAGTGGACACATCGCAACGGAGAGAGAACGAAACTCAGGAGCCAGGAAGCCCTGGTATTTACATGCATGTACTTGAGGTATAGCGTGCCATTGTCTCACTCCTCTATCCACTGACCGTCCCGTCACGAGGTACAAGTTATGAAAAAGATGGCGTTAATCACTTTGGCCTTCGCCTTAGCCGCTTTAGTTGTAATTGGCATTGGCGCGCAACAGGGCCAGCGTAGCGAGAAGTATGAAGAATTAATGAAGGCTTCTCGTAAGGCGCTTGATGAACAATTACCAATAGTCGATTACAACGAACCGAAACCGACACGGGCTGCAGAGCGTGAGCGAAGATTGGCGAAAGATCGGCGCCACAACCTAGGAGGTAGTCCTCCAATTGTAGAGGGTATGACGGGGGCATCGACAGTCTACCACTGGCCAGAAGACTTCCCTGCCCTGCCAGTAGAAGAAAGCACAACCATTGTTATAGGAAAGGTGTCGGAAGCGAAAGCCCACATTTCCGACGATAGGTCTGGGGTGTATTCAGAAGTAGTTGTTGATGTTGAAAAGGTACTTAAGGATGAAGCTGGAATCGCCTCGGCTGTAGTTGCAGAACGCGAGGGAGGTCGCGTCAGGTTTCCCTCGGGCTCAGAATTTCGTTACTTCGTGGATGGTTTCGGAATACCGAAGGTGGGCCACACATACATGCTTTTCCTAAAGCAACTTAATGATGGTGGTTTCTCCATACTTACTGGGTATGAACTCCTAAATGGCCAAGTGATTCCTCTAGACCATTCCGGTGTAGTTCCGTTTGATAGATACAAAGATTCGGACGCAGACAGGTTTGTCAGTGAAGTCCTTGAATCAATTAAGAAATCAATGCCCCCAAAAGGATAGTTATGAGACTCACTCCCTCACCACGTCGCTTCCTCATTCTTGTTGGGCTGCTAATGGTCGCTAGTGTGGCTCTCGGTTATTCCATCAGGCACGTTCGGGCTCAAGTTACCTGTTATTACCCGCCTCTCAGTGGCGGGCGGCTCTGGGCACCCTCGGCAACTGTTACAGTAATTTACGCGCAAAGTTCAAACTTTTCCGTAGGTGAAAAGATGGGAATGACGCGAGCATTCCTAGCGTGGAATGGTAGCAAAGGCGCTTGGGGAAATAACTCGACGAAATGGGAAGGCCACCAGCGTTAGGTGGCCTTTTTGTATTGAATAGAAAAAACCGCCCATAACATAAGTTACAAGCGGTCTCGCTCTCCAAAATCTGACTTCTCCGGCCCGGCTCCTGAGGATCGCGACAAATCTAATTTCTTGACCTCAACCTGCTGAAAAGGTTATCTTTCCGCCCGGTGCCAAACACGGTTGGCCACGTCATTTCGAGGTGGTCAACCTTCACTAGCTGCCTGACACTTTCCTCAAATTTCATTTCGTAAGGCTTGTCGATTACCGCGGAGCTCATTTGCCCCGAAGGTAAGGATCGGAAACGGAAATGCAAAACAAAAACTGGCTGGGCAGATCCGCCTTCATCGGGATGGCGGCGGCTGGCGCAATAGTCCTGCTGACGGCAGTCGCATCAGTTGGCGAACTGCCCATCAGGGGTGACGCTGGAATCCTGTCAGGACTTGTGCTGCTGATCCTCACTTTCGCTGCAAGCCGCTTTACGGTTTCCGTTACAACCACGGATGGTCTCAGCCAAAGTCGGAAGTCTGTAGCCGATACTTTTGTCTTTCTGGCAGTGATGCTCTACGCAGTTCCCCCTGCCGGCACTGCCGGACCAGCGACCCTGCTCGCCGCAGCAGTCGCCTTCCTTTCTACCTACAGTCTGGGTAATCGCCGGCACCTCGTTCTCACCAGTGCGACTGCAATCATTTCTACTTTCCTCTCGGCGTCATGTTATGGATTGCTCGTCGGTAACCTGGCGCTCGAGGCTGACCTGAATGCGGGACAGCGACTGCCAGTGAATGTTTTTCTTGTACCTCTATGCGTACTCGCGCTGCTGCAATATTTTCTCAGCACCCTCGCAACGGCGGCTTTTATCAGACTCGATACGGGAGAAAAGCCGAGTCTCCCCTCCCAAGAAAGTATTGTCTGGACAATTACCTCGCAATTGGCGGCCGCATCGTCCGCCGTACTCTTTTACTCATCGATTCGAGGTGGAGGTTTTCCCTTCGCGCTGCTGGGTATATTCATAACCGCACTTGTCTACATGCTCTATCGCTTTAACGAGAAGCGGGTTGAAGAAGTGAAACACGCCGAGGCTGAGCGACGACGCCATATCGAGGAAATGGCGGTCATTCACATGAACACGATCGAGTCGCTGGCGATCGCCATAGATGCCAAAGACCAGACTACTCACGGCCATGTTCGGCGCACCCAGATCTACGCTCAACAGATGGGCGCACTACTCGGCGTGAACGAGTCTGAGGTGAAGGCGCTCGTGGCCGGAGCGCTCTTGCATGACATCGGCAAGCTGGCCGTGCCCGAGTATATTTTGAACAAGCCCGGCAAGTTGACTGAAGCGGAATTCGCCAAGATGAAGATTCACCCGACTGTGGGTGGCGACATTCTGCGACGGGTGAATTTTCCTTATCCGGTTGAGGACATCGTTCGCTACCACCATGAGAAATGGGACGGCTCGGGGTATCCAAAGGGTTTGCGGCAGGATGGAATCCCGCTGGTGGCGAGAATCATTTCAGTCGTGGACTTCTACGATGCCACGCGTTGCGATCGACCCTACCGCAAGGGTATGAAGCGAGAAGAGTCGCTTGCTCTATTGCAAAGCATGTCGGGCAGCGCTTTTGATCCGCGCGTAGTCGTAACGTTCGTAGCCCACGTCGAAGAGTTTGACCGACTAATTAAAACCGAGGATATTAGCGAGCAAGTTCATGCTGAGAAGGATTTAGTTGATTATAGAACCAACACGCGGCCGGATGCTGGGCTTGCTTCCGACACAGTCGGCTCACCTCACGATATCCAGGGTTTCAGATCGATAAGCGAGGCGCAGCGCGAGGTATTTGCACTGCACGAAATTGCGCAAACGATTGGTTCGTCTTTGAACATAAACGACACCGTCACCCTCGTAAGTAACAAGCTTCGCTCAATCGTACCTTTCGATACCTGCATAATCTTTGTTGTGGACGAGAAATCGGGCAAGGCGGTTTCAATTCACGTAGCCGGCGAACACGCAGAAGTCTTCAAACGGCGCCACATGGATGTGGGTGACGGTATCACCGGTTGGGTGATTGCCAATTCCCGTTCTATGTGTAACGCATCGCCGGAGCTCGATCTGGTGGGTGTTAGAGAAGAGGTTGCGAAACAATATCGAGGAGTTCTCGTTTCTCCACTAGTGCGTGAGGACGGATCCTTCGGCGCCATCACTCTCTTCTCCAAGAGCAGGACCTCATATACCACGGAGCACGTCCGCCTTTTGGAGTCAGTTTGTCAGCACGCGTCGAGTGCGCTCAATAACGCCCTGACCTTCGAAAAGACGAAGGAGAGTGCTCTGGTAGATCCGCTTACAGAACTGCCAAACGCCCGGGCGTTTTACATGCTGCTGGGACAACGAATTGCCGAGTGTCAGCGGATGAACCGCGAATCGTTGGCGGTGATCAGCATGGACATCGATAATTTCAAGCTGATCAATGATGAATATGGACACGCAATCGGCGACCGCGTTCTGGCAAGTATCGCCGGCGTCGTCCGTAAAGAACTCAGACAGATGGACATTCTGACGCGTTACGCCGGCGATGAGTTTGTAGCCATCATGCCCATGGCATCTACGCAGATGGCGGCGGGAGTAAGCGAACGAATCAGAAATGCAGTGGAGCAACAGAGGTTTTCTGTCCGAACCGGGAAGACGGTTGAGATGGGTTTGAGCCTTGGCGTTGCCTGCTTTCCGGAAGACGGTGAAACGACAGAGGAACTTCTCAGCGCAGCCGCCAGCAAAATGCAGCGGAACAAGCACAACCGTAAGACGCGTTTCGCCGTTGCCAATTCTCCAATCAGCACCATCGGAGCTTTGAGTTAGACGAGTTTGCAGATCTGGAAGGGCGCTCCCGGTCGTTACCGGTGGGCGCTTTTTGTTTCTGGAGCGCGAAATCCTGTCAAGCGAACTAGGTGGTACCGCCCTCAAGCAAGGAATAATGGCCAGCGCCGGAGCATCGCTATGCTAATCGGCAATCGCCAATCGGCAATCCATCCAGACCCACCCGCTACCCGCTCGGTGGTATGGACCTCATGTTAACGCAAGGAACAATGGCCAGAGTTGGATTGTCGCAATGCTAGTCAAACTGCGCCAGCGCACACTTTTGCCGCACTTAGACATCTCGCGTATAATCCTTGAACCACAGTTACAATCTATTTGGGATGCGGAAAACATCTCACCGCAGGCGCGGATTTAATACCAAAAGAACACCGACAATGAGCAAACAGTCCAGACCCTCGACCAGTCGCACACAGGCAGATGAAAAAGGCGCCGTCGGTGTGATTGACGCTGAAACCCCTGCCGACGGCCAGCTGCGCCAGGAGCGCGACGCCATAAAGCAGGAACAGAAGCGACACCTGGCCTCTTACGATCGCGAGACTCTTATTGAGCTGCTTCGGCAAATGCTGCTGATCCGGCGTTTCGAGGAGAAATCTGCCGAGGCATACAGCATGGGAAAGATCGGCGGCTTTTGTCATCTCTACATCGGTCAGGAAGCTGTGGGGGTGGGCGCGATTTCCGCGATTCGTCGAGAAGACTATGTCTTAACAAGCTACCGCGATCACGGCCAGGCGATTGCCAAAGGGATGTCGCCGGACGCCGTCATGGCTGAGTTGTTTGGTAAGGCAGGGGGCTGTTCGCGAGGCAAGGGTGGCTCGATGCACATGTTCGATAAGACCATCGGGTTTCTGGGAGGCCACGCGATAGTCGGCGGCCAGATTCCCCTTGCAACTGGCGTTGCTTTTGCCAGCAAGTACCAGGGCACTGACAAGGTTACCCTGTGTTTCTTTGGCGAGGCAGCTGTCAACCAGGGAGCCTTTCACGAGTCGCTCAATATGGCCCAGCTTTGGAAACTTCCCTGTATCTACATCTGCGAAAACAATCAGTACGGGATGGGTACTTCTTTGGAGCGCGCAATGTCTTTACGCGACATTTCGCAAAAGGGCTACGCGTATGAGATGGCATCTGAGTTTGTTGATGGTATGGATGTGCTGGCCGTAAGAGAAGCAACGGCGCGGGCCGTCGAGCGAGCGCGGAAAGAATACCTGCCCACGTTGATTGAAGTAAGAACCTACCGCTTCATGGGTCACTCAATGTCAGATCCCGGCAGTTATCGCACCCGCGCGGAGATTGAGAAGCATCAGGAACGCGATCCACTCAAGCTGTTCTCGGCAAGCCTGCTTGAGGAAAAGATTCTTAGCGACGAAGCCTACGAAGAAATGGAAAAACAAGTGCGTGAAGAAGTAGAACACGCGGTTCGTTTTGCTGAAGAAAGCCCGCTACCGGAGCTTGAAGAGCTTTACACAGACGTTTACGCCAACCCTATCACTCCGGGTAATAACGAGTAACTGAAGAGGCCAATTAGATTTCTCAATTCAAGGAACTTTCTGCATGGCCGTAATCACAATGCGCGAGGCACTCAACCAAGCTCTTCGAGAGGAGATGCTTCGGGATGAAAACGTTTTCCTGATGGGTGAAGAGGTCGCGGAATATCAGGGCGCCTACAAAGTCACGAAGGGATTGCTGAAGGAATTGGGACCAAAACGCGTGATCGACACGCCCATCACGGAACTTGGCTTTGCCGGCCTTGGTGTCGGCGCGGCGATGGTTGGTTTGCGTCCGATTGTAGAGTTCATGACTTTCAACTTCTCCATTCTGGCCACCGATCAAATAATCAACTCCGCAGCCAAAATGCTTTACATGTCGGGCGGTCAATTCAAGATTCCGATCGTCTTCCGCGGCCCTGGCGGGTCAGCGTATCAAGTGTCTTCGCAACACTCCCAAGCTCTTGAATCATGGTTTGCTTACTTCCCCGGTTTGAAGGTGGTGATGCCTTCGACGCCCGCCGATGCCAAGGGGCTTTTGAAATCCGCGATCCGGGATGATGATCCTGTAATTTTCATCGAACAGGAGCGGATGTACGGAAACAAAGGCGAGGTTCCGGAAGATGCCGATTTTACGGTGCCGCTGGGTATGGCTGATGTAAAGCGGGAAGGAACAGACGCGACGATTGTCGCCCGTTCGCTCATGGTGCCGATCGCCCTGAAGGCAGCGGATGTGTTGGAACAACAAGGCATCTCGTGTGAAGTCATCGATCCGCGGACCATCAGACCACTCGACATCGGCGCCATCGTAAAGTCAGTAAAGAAGACTAACCGCGTGGTAGTTGCCGAAGAGTCGCATCCGTTCTGTGGTGTCGGCGCCGAGATTAGCACGGAGATCATGGAGCGCACCTTCGATTACCTGGACGCGCCGGTGAAGCGAGTATTCGGTGCAGACGTCCCGATGCCCTACGCAAAGAATCTCGAAGAGCGTGCCATTCCCGGGGTCGACCAACTTGTCGCCGCAGTTCTCGAAGTTTCCTATCTGGATAATGGAACTCGGACATCGTAAACCTGATCGCCTTACGGCAAGCGATCCTTCGGCTTTGAACTGAGCCGTTTACAATTCGGACAACGATCTCTCTTGTGGTTCCGAGCTTCAAGTATAAGAACTACTTTCTTCGATTCACGATTAACGATTTCACGATTCACGAGGCTTGAATGGCAACTCAGGTGATCATGCCAAAGCTGTCCCCGACCATGGAGGAAGGACAGCTTTCACGGTGGCTCAAGAAAGAGGGTGATAAGGTTTCCATGGGCGAGCCGCTTGCGGAAATCGATACTGATAAAGCCACAATGGAAATGCAGGCGCTCGCCAGCGGTGTGCTGCGCAAGATCATCATCAAGGAAGGGGAATCCGCGCCGCTGGGCCAGATGATCGCTATCATTGGTGAACCTGACGAGGACATTTCGGCCATGATCAGCGCTGCGCCCGCAGCAACCAAAGGGTCGACAGAATCGCAAACAACAGAGCAGCCATCCCCACCTCAAATCGAAGCCCAACCCGCAACCGCTGAAGCTTCATCGGTAGCGCCCGGAGAGCCGGCTGCAAAACCGGTTGCCAAGACCGCCGACGCCGCAAGTGCCTCAGGCAACGGAGCCCAGGCGGCAAAACCAGCCTCGCCATCTGATCGCTTGATCGTTTCGCCGCTGGCAGCGCGCATGGCCGCCGAAGCAGGAGTCGATCTTCGCTCTTTAAGTGGCAGCGGTCCCGGCGGTCGGATAGTTAAGCGCGACATCGAGGAGGCGATGAGCCGATCTCAGGCGGGTGCGCAGCCGCACGCAGCGCCGAGCCAGGCAGGGGCAGTCGTCAAGTTTCCCCTCAGACAAACGGGCGTTACGGAAGCCTCGCCATATCGCGATGAACCCATCAGCGAGATCCGACGCATCATCGCTAAACGCCTGGTAACTTCCCTCGGTCCCATACCTCATTTCTTTCTCACGACGGAAATCGAGATGGATCGCGCCGCCGAGATGCGTCGCAACATCAATGATCTCGACCCGGAACTAAAAATCAGCATCAACGACATCATCATCAAAGTCGCCGCAGCGGCCCTGATTGCACATCCCCAGGTTAATGCTTCGTTCCAGGAGAAGACTGTCCGTTACTACGAAAGGGCTGATATAGGCGTCGCGGTGGCAATTGAAGATGGCTTGATCACCCCGGTCGTGCGTTCGGCTGAACAGAAATCTCTGGGTGAAATTGCTCAGGAGGTTCGCGACCTGGCCGAGCGAGCGCGGAACCGTAAGCTGCGGCCCGATGAGTATACCGGCGCCAGCTTTTCAATCAGCAACCTCGGTATGTTTGGCATCGACGAATTTACCGCCGTGATCAATCCGCCTGAAGGCGCCATTCTGGCTGTGGGCGCGATGTCTGCAAAGCCTGTCGTGCGCGATAACGAGATCGTGGTGCGCCAGATGATGCGCGTTACGATGTCATGCGACCATCGCATGATCGACGGCGCCACGGGCGCAAAGTTCCTGCAGACATTCAAAAAGATGCTTGAGAATCCCCTCTACCTGCTGGTTTGAGCCCAACCTGCGTCTCATTATTACTTTCGGAGAGTCAGGCGCCGAACATTCCGTGAAAGCAGAAGCCTTTGACGCGGAATCCGGGCCCCCGCCCTCTCTGACTTTGCGTGGATGACTTCCAGAACTCAAATCAAAGAACGCGGCATCGCGCCTCACCTGGCATTGATTGCGGTGCAATTGATTTTTGGCACATGGCCCATTGTTGGCAAGGTCGCCCTGCGGGAGATCTCAAGTTCCGGACTAGTTGCACTTCGCGTCGCGGGCGCGGCAATTGTTCTCGTACTTCTGCGAGGCAAGCTCGGTGAGTTGAGAAAACTTCCCGCCAAAGACCTTGCCCTCCTGACGCTCTGCAGCATGTTGGGCATCGCCGTCAATCAACTCCTGTTTGTTAAAGGGCTTTCACTCACTACCGTAATAAATTCTGTCCTCCTGGGCACGACCATTCCCGTCTTCACTTTAATCGTCAGCATAGCCTTTGGATATGACCGAATATCTTTGCGGCGTATGAGCGGGATCTTGCTGGCGGCCGCCGGAGTTGTTTATCTGGTCGATCCCTTTCGCGCTCAGTTTTCCGCTCAGACAACGGCGGGAAACATGCTGATTGTCATTTGCGCCTTCAGCTATGGCGCCTATATCGCTATTTCGAAGGACCTCTTCAAACGCTACGGAGCGCTCAATGTGATCACCTGGATGTTTGCCATTGCGTGCCTTGTGACAGTGCCGGTCGGCGGATATGCGCTGAGTAACGACTCTTTGAGCAAAGTGGGGATCTGGGTCTGGGTTGCCGTCGCTTACATAATCATCGTTCCCACTGTCGCCGCTTACTACCTCAACGCCTGGGCGCTGGCGCGTGTGCCGCCGACAACAGTAGCGACTTATATTTATCTGCAGCCGCTGATAGCTTTTGGTTTGGCGCCGCTCCTGCTGGGGGAGAGGTTAAGTTCGCGAACATTGGTCGCGTGCATTCTGATCTTCGCCGGAGTTGGTGTGGTTATCAGGCGGGGCCGCAGCCGGGCCGCGAAGGACGTTATCGAACGTCCCGACGCTCTGGCTCATTGAGTTGACTTGGTGAGGAGGTCAAAGCCCCGGGGTAGCGACCGCACAGGGGCAACATCGCCCTCAACTGCAGTACCGGAGCGACCGAGTTGGGGCAATTCGGGTCAGGAAGGTGGACCCTGTCCCCGCAAGCCGTGGAGACATTCATGACAAGTTGTACCTTTCGACGCCGTGAAAACCATGATTGTCGATATGTTCTGAAACGCTGGACCCAGTTGAGCGGGGACAGGGTTCACCTTCCTGACCTGCGAATTGCCCCAACCTGCTCCTCAACCGCTCACTAGGACATCCCTGCAGGTTTCAACTCCTGCTGCGTCGTGATGCGTCCAATAGGGTAGAGATTCATCTGCTGATCCCAATAAGGCGAACGCTTATAAAAGAACGCCAGACGCGCGGCGGAGTTCGCCGCAAAGCCGGATTCGGTCGACAGCATTTTTTCAAACTCTTTCCTTAGCGACGGATCTTCTTCCATCATTTCGCGCGCGAGAGTTTCCAGCACGTAGTGTTCGCCATATTCCTTCTGCTCGAAAATCGCGTTGAAGAAACCCCAGGCGACAAGTGAGTCCGGAGCTTGCGGCTCCAAGAGATTGACTGCGACCTTCGCCAGGCTTTGATTAAGCGGAACAACAACCGAGCCGGGTGGAAACGTTCGGCGCTCGCGTGTCGGCTCAGTTTTGAAGCGCGGCATGAACCGGCCCTCAAAAGGGCCATCCGGCCAGGTCACTTCACTAAAACGATAACTCTGGACCTCCAAAGTCGTTGCTGCACTCGTCTCTTCCCAATGCAGACCATGGGTCTTGATAACTTCAATCACTTCCTGCCACTGTGGCGGAACAATGTACGCGAGAGGCGGTACGACTACGGTTTTCACGCGAAAGTTGTTGTACATCGGTACCGTAATATCGAGTGGCTCAGAACCAAAAACAACGCGCGTCTCACCTGACACCTCACTCATTTCCGTTCGCGATGAAAGCGCTTTTAGGTTGTACGGCACTGCCTGATCCGTCAGCTCGAAATCAATCGGATAACTCTGTTCGAGATCAAACCTACCCCAGCGCGCTATAGTCTCTTCATCAGCTCGCCGCACGGCGTTGAGAAGCTTTTGCGGATCGCGATTGACTTCAGCGAGCGTGAAGCGCAGCAGATCGTAGGTGCCGACGACGCGGGAACGGTAATCCTTAATCATGTGTGTTTCGATCAACACACCAGGCCGGTTCCTGAGCGGGACATGCCCGGTGGAGAATCGCGGACTCCCATTGAAATCACGAATGCCCCTGGTGAAGTCGCGATTGTCTGCAAACTCCAGATACCAGGAAACAACGTTGCCTGCCGCTTCAGTCGCCGGGAAAACTTTGCCGTCAATCACTTCGCGCTCCCAGGCCAGAACACTGGGCGCAATCCCCTGGTGATGTTCAAACTGATAGGTGATGTTGTAGCGATAGTCCGCGCCATCGGTTACATGACAATCGATGAACAAATCCGGATGCCAACGGTTCCAAAGCGCGAGCCAGGCACGGGTCTCGGGTGTGTCCGCCTTCATGTAATCGCGATTGAGGTTCTGATAGGACGTTGTAGTGCGCCACCCCATCTCTGCCGGACCATTCTGGTTGATGCGATTGTAGGGACTGGATCGCTCGTGGCCATCGGTGTTGTAGATCGGAATGAAGAGGATGACCAGGTTCTGAAGCAGATCAGGTTGTGTTTTGGTGATCGCAATATCCCGCAACAGAGCGAAGCCGGCGTCTTTACCATCAGGTTCGCCGGCGTGAATGCACGCCTGGATCAACACCACCGGTTTCCCGGAAGTGTGTGCCCCTTCCGGCGTAAATGATTCGCCTGCGCTGGCAATTAAGAGTGGCAGGTCTCGTCCTTCTCCGCTTTTACCGAAACTTTCATAACGAATCAGTGGCGAGGCAGCAGCCAGTCTCCGCGCATAGGCGACGGTATCATCATATCGAGCGGTCTCGCGATAGTTTGTTTGTTCGGCGTAGGTTTGCCAATCCGAGGGGACCGTAGATCGAGACTCTTGCGTCATAAGTTTTCAAAAGGGTTGTTTATTGGGATCTAAGTTCGGTGTTACACGACCGGCAGTTCACCCGGCGTCTGGCGTTCAGTGTGCCGCACGCGAGACAACGAATATACATGGTTCGAGCAAACCATTGCGTAATGATCGCACTGAGCGCCAGGATTCCAATCAGCACAGCCAGGTTGAGGACTACTTCTTTCAACTGCGGTGCTTTTCCTGCAGGTCCTTGTGATAGGCATAGCCGCGCTCGTAACCGCGACGAAACGCCGCGTTTGATCTGGCTTCGTGGTAAAAAACGATCAATTCGGGCGCCGCCTCCTCGTAAGAACGACCGCGCAGTTTCGCATGAAACGCGGCTTCGAAACCGCGCCGGTAGTCAGCCTCGTCACTATCAAAGTCACTACCAGCGGCGCGATAGCTCTCAGCCTCTGTGTCCCGCAACCCGAGCCACCAATCCTCCCGGGCCGCGTCCACACTTGCTGCACCAGCTTCGTCCAGGACTTTTTGTGCTTCGTCTTCTGTCTTTTGATCGTCGGCAAATACAATGACTACCGTGCGGCCGAGTCGTAAGGCATCTTCGTAAACGTATAACTCATCGTGCGGCAGCCCATCGGCCAGGGATCTTTCCACCGCGGCGCCTGCGGCCATTCCGGTTGCGGTACCACCGATGCCCAGAATCGCGGCCCCAATTATGCCAGCCGCCAAAACCGGACCAACACCTGGCACCAGCAAGCTTGCCAATCCAGCGCCCAGTCCCGCTCCACTGGCCGCGCCCAACGCTCCACCAACAGCACCGCCCATCGCTTGACCCATTCCAGACTGTTCTGTGTCGCTTAATGGAACGTTCGCTTCAATCTGATCTTCACGCGTTCCTGGCGTTAAGAATGCAATCCTGTCATTCGAAATTCCGGCTGCCCGAAGTTGCTGGACCGCGCGCTCCGCCGTGGCCCTCGAATCGAAAATTCCTGTTACCGTTTCCATGCTCGTTGCCTCCTCGAAATTTTGCTTCATTAGACTCCCGCTGCTCCACGACGACAAGCTGGAAGTGCTAACGACACAAATTGTTGAGGAAATCAGCATTGCTATGTTAGAGTCGGCTTCGGGAACTCTGCGAGCAGACAGCAGGCGAACAGACGAATTTAGGGTTTGGAAATTTGGCGACGATCAAGACCGGGGGCAGCAAACGTGTACGACATCGTAGACAAACATTGGCCGATGTCAGAGGGTGATGGCAAGGCGACGCGCAAAAAGAAGCCGCGCATCCTGGCGATTACCACGGACTGTTGCACGGGTTGTGCCGGATCACCGGCATGCGTTGAGTATTGCCCGATCGAAGCGTGTATGTTCTGGGTGCCGGATGAGGATCATCCGCCCTTTGGCCGCATCGAGGTTGATCCCTATCTCTGCATTGGCTGCCAGAAGTGCATTAGCAAGGGGCCAGACGGCGCATTTCTGGATGGCTGTCCCTGGGACGCGATCGAGATGGTGCCCACGGAAGACTGGGAAGGCCTGCACGGAATCTCGCTGCCGGATGCTCCTCCGGCCCCACCTACTGCTTAGGAACCTGACCACTCTGCGCAAGGCGGCTCTTGATGGCTTTGGCCGTCAGGGCCGCTTGCTCTTTTATGCGGTCTGAACGCTGGGGCCCGGGTGCGGAACCGCGCTCATACAACTCAAGGACCGGCAAGTCGTCGCCTTCTCCGACAAGGGAAAGTCCGCGTAGCGCCTCCCATACACTCTCTTCGTCTGACGTGAGTGTGAGCAGGGTTTCGCCGGCCGCGATCGTCGCCCCTGGCGACACGGTTACTCTTTCAATCCGGCCGGGAAGTGGCGACCGTACTTCTTCGGTGATGTTATTCGGCTGGCGCAACCGCACCAACAATGAGCCGCGCGCAACCTGGGATTGTTCCTTCAGCGCGCTCTCAACGATCCCTCCAACCGGAGAGGTAAAGGCGTATGGTTGCAGCGTTGCGCGCAACTGGTCACGCCCAGTGGCGTCACCAAATCGCAGCAATGCCAGGGCGGCATTCCTGCGCACGATTGGTTCGTTATCCTTTACCAACGCCAAAAGTGTCTGATGAAATTCATCGGACTTCTGGTCGAAGCCCATCAGCCAGGCGACCGTCAAACGAAACTCAGTCTCGGGATCATTCGCCAGGCGAACAACCTGCGGATACCACTGCCGCGCCGCTGGATCACCCTGAGCAATCCGTTCCTGCACCTGCAACAACGCATGCTGAACGCGACGCGGATGTTTTTGGTCGGAGAGATAGCTGGTGACGTCAGCATCGGACAACCTGCGACCGAACCAGGAGAAGTACCAACTCAGAAAGGCCCCCAGCACAAACAGCACCGCAAGAATAAGAATCGGGCCCGACGCGCGGAGCCGCTTCACTTCCGGCACTGCCAGCTTCAATTCCGGCTTGTTGCCGTTGGGCGCAAGTTGTGAATCGTTATCACTCATCAGCCATCACTCACCACCGGGATAGAGATGGTAAAGCATCAGATACACAATGACACCTGTAACTGAGACGTAGAGCCAGAGGGGCAACGTCCAGCGCGCGATGCGGCGATGGCGGACAAAGTCGCCGCGTGCCGCCCGAACAAGAGTGATCAAAACAAGTGGAACTATGACAATGGCCAGTACCACGTGGGTAATGAGAATCATGAAGTAGAAGGGCCGCACGATTCCCTGCCCGAGAAACTTCGTATCACCGTGGTAGTAGTGGTACGTCAGATAGGAAGCCAGAAAAACAACTGACGTGGAGAAGGCCGAGAGCTGGCAGTTACGGTGGGCAGCAATTCGCCCGGCCCGAATGAAGCGATAGCCCGCAATAAGCAGAATCGCGCTCGTCGTGTTCAAAAAGGCATTGAGATGGGGGAGCTGCGAAATGTAGTCAGGCATTAGGTCGTTCTGCGAACTCGATCAAAAAAGATCCACGAAATCACACGAAGATAACCGAAGAGGTTGGCGGTGCTTAGTGTGAATTAGTGGATCGCTGTTTAACTGCGTGCGGCCGCTCTTCCGGCTTCCGTCAGAGCGTAAAAATCATTTCCCAACTCTTCAAGCAAGCCTTCCTTCACCAGCCGCTCTACCGTATCAAATACCGCCGTGCGCGCGTCCGGGTCATTACCGCCGATCTCAAAAAGGGTGTGCAGGTCGAGTGAGTCTTTTCCCCAATGCCCAAAGCTCTTCAGCACTCGCTTTGCTAGATCGTCCATGCTTTTGGAACGGAAGTTAAGGCTGGAAGTTGATCCGCACTACTCTTTCTTTTTCTGGGTCATGCCGGCCATTATCGCCTTAACATCGGGAGGAACGGCCCGACCCTTGGCGTCAAGAAGCGGCGGACTGGAGCCGGCGAGCTGCGCTACCTGCGGCTGCTTTCCCAAGCGCTTGGCGAAAGGGATCGGCAGGCGGCCTTCCGAGTGCAGGTAGAGCAGAGGGTTAGACATAAACACCAGGGCCATCACCATGCACACCATAATGATGAAGAGATTGTCCGTACTGAGCAGCGGTGGGTAGAAAAGGGCCGTCATCACAGCGAAGGCGATAAACAGAAGGCCTACCAAGATGCAGATAAAATTCAGCAAGCCCAATTCGTTCTTCATCAGTCGCACCTAGTGTTTCGCTTTACCGGCAGGTTTGGGACGTTCCGACATCTCTTCGTAGCCGCACCTCTCGCATTGCCAGATGGCAAAGACCCCACTGGGGTCGCCAGTGCTTTGGTAAACAGCGCGGTCCGAGGGAATGATTTTACCGCCGCACCGAGGGCAGGCCCTGCCGCGAGTGGTGCGAACGTCAACGTCGATAGCTAACGGATTATCGTCGGACATAGAAACCAGCACTCTCAAACCTCAAGCTTACCAACACAAGTCTTAAAAGCGGCTGGGTGGATCCACTTCAACAGCAGCCCGATCCTCGTTTGAATCCTGTCCATTTGTTCCGCTATGACGCTTCAGAATTACGAAGATCGAACAAAAAATCGCGACTGGTGGCGTCAACAAGACTAATACACCGATGTTGAAATTCCTGATGAAGAACGCATTGTTCGACCCTGCGAGAGACGCCCGGCACATCGAACACTGGGCTAATCCTGACACATCAACCAACAACACTGTCAGCAGGGCCAGCGTCGCGACCAAAAATAACCTGGCTAATCGCATTACGTTCATCAGTGCTCCTCAACTGCCGGAGCGGACGGAGTTTCCTTGAATTTATCCCGGAGTTCGGCCGATCTAAAGCTGTCGGGGAAAAACACGAATAGCAAACAGATACAAACTACCAGCATCGGCACAATCGTCAGGATCAGGCTCAGGCGTTCAAACTTCAAGTGCATGAAGTAAGCCACAATCAGCGCTGCCTTAATAATGGAGAGGCCAAGCAGGATCGTCAGCATGAAATGAATCGACATTGGCTTGTAAGCCAGGAAGATTTCAGCCAGCGTCAGCACCAAAAGCCAAACCCAGATTGAGGTAAACAACTTATTACTGCCGGCGAAGTGTTCTTCGTGTGCGCTCATGATTGTTTCTCCTCCTCCAGAAATCAGCGTGCCAGATGTCCGCCGATGTCGACAGACATGATGTAGATCAAGGGGAACACGAACATCCAGACGAGATCTACGAAGTGCCAATAGAGACCGCTGATCTCCACATCTTCGTGCTTCAGCTTTTTCACTCTTGCGGCGACGACGCTCAGGTAGATGACGCCGGTAGCAACGTGGAACATGTGTAGACCCGTAATTGCAAAAAATGTCGCGCCAAAGAGCGGCGAAGGTAGGCTGCCATCGGGCGCAGTAAAAGCCGTGACCCAGTGAGCAGGCAAACTAAACGGTTGCAGGCCTTCGTGAATCAAGTGGTTCCACTCGATCAAGTGCAACACGATAAAAGCGCCGCCGAAAAAGATCGTGGCAAGGATCCACTTGCGGGCCTTCTCTTTGTCGCCGCGGCTCGAGGCCGATACGCCGAAGACCATCGTCAAGCTCGACGAGAGCAGACAAAAGGTCATCACCGAGGCAAATACGATACTGGGATAGAAGGGAAAGGGTGTCGGCCAGTTGTTGGAAGCGCGCAGATAGCTATATCCAATCAGCAGCGCGGAAAACGTCAGCGAGTCAGAGACAATGAACAACCACATTCCCAGCTTGCGATGACCAACGCGATACGGGAGCACACCTCCGTTCCAGTCCGCTGCGGGAAAATGTTCTGCACGTGCTTCAGTGCTCACCTGTCACCTCCGTTAAATTAATGTCGACCTTCTGCGGTCAGCTGTTACCGCCAAAAGAACAAAAGCAAGAACAGGTAGATCCATAAAGCGTCCATAAAATGCCAGTAGAGGCTAACGGCGCCGGCGGCCGCCACTCGCTTCGGTTGAAAGCGTTCGTCAAGCGGCTTGCGGGTCCGCAACAGCAGGTAGATCAAAGCCAGCAGGCCCCCGATCAAATGCACGCCGTGAGTTGCCGTCAACAGATAGAAGAAAGAACTGTGGGGATGACTCGCGACGTAAACGCGCTGCCCCACAAGTTCTCTCCAGGCCCATAGCTGCGACCCGAGAAATCCGAGGCCCAGAGCAGTCGTAATCAGAAGCCAACTCTTGTACGAAACCTCAGCGCTCGCTTTCAGTTTTCGTTTGGCAAACTCAATGGTGCCACTACTGACAACGATCAGCATCGTGCTCAGCCACAAAATGCTCGGCATCGGCAAAGGCTTCCAATCATTGGAAGACGCGGCACGCACGATATAGGCGCTGGTGAGCGCCGTAAACAACATCAGAATCGAAGCGAGCGCCACCCACATGCCGATGCGGTAACGATTGGCGGCAGAGTTGTAGCTCGGAAACGGCCCTTCGTGTCCGTTCCCTTTGCCAGAGCGGCCATTTGGTCCCGGAGTTTTTGGTCCGCCACCCGCGCGCGGCAGTCGCTTAGTGCTTGTGACCATCGTGGCCATTTCCACTTCCTTCCCCAACAGGTACTCCGCCGGGTTCTGCTTCTGTCTGCATTACGAAATCATTTGGCGCACCCGGAACTGCAAACTCATAGGGCCCGCGATAGACAGTTGGAAGTACGCCGGCAAAGTTGTCATGCGGCGGCGGAGAGGTCGTGTTCCACTCGAGTGTTGTCGCATCCCAGGGATTGTCTGATGCCTTTGCCCCTTTAAACATGCTCCAGAAAAGATTGAAATAGAAAACAATCTGCACCAGGACGGTGGCAATCGCGGCGATCGAAACGAATACAACCAGAGGGTGCAGCGTCTTCAAGTATTCATACTCGGTAAACTGAGCAAAGCGCCGCGGCATTCCGGCGATGCCCATCGTGTGCATCGGCACAAAGATGCAATAGACCCCGATAAACGTTATCCAAAAATGAAACTTCCCGAGCTTCTCGTTCATCAGCCGGCCAAACATCTTAGGGAACCAGAAATAGGTTGCGGCAAACATTCCGAAGATCGAGGCCACACCCATTACCAGGTGAAAGTGGGCAGTGACGAAATAAGTGTCGTGCATTGGCAAATCGAGCGATGTCTGTCCAAGGACCAAACCGGTGATGCCTCCGGCCACAAAAAGCGAAACGAAGCCAATGGCAAAAAGCATGGCGGTAGTGAAACGAATTCGCCCGCCCCAGAGTGTCCCCAGCCAGTTGAACGTTTTCACCGCCGACGGCACGCCGATCGACAAGGTAAGAATCGAAAAGGTCATCGCCGAATAGGGGCTCATACCGCTGATGAACATGTGATGACCCCAAACGAAGAAGCCCAGGAGCCCGATCGCAAAGATGGCAAAGACCATTGCGCGGTAACCAAACACCGGCTTACGGGCGAATGTCGCGAGGATGTGTGACGTTGCACCCATACCGGGAAGGATGGCGATGTAAACTTCGGGGTGACCGAAGAACCAGAAAAGGTGTTGCCAAAGAATCGGCGACCCTCCGGTATGGATAGGAAAGCGTTCGTCCGTTCCGGAGAGCAATCCACTGATGTAAAGACCGCCGGGTATAAAGAAGCTAGTTCCCGCAAGGCGATCAAGCAGCAACAGAATGCCGCCGCCCAACAACACCGGGAATGACAGCAATGCCAGAACAGCGGTTGTAAACCAGGCCCAGCAAGTGAGCGGCATGCGCATCAATGACATTCCGCGCGTGCGCATGTTGAGCAGAGTAGTGATGAAATTTAGAGCACCGAGCAACGAGCCCACGCAGAAGATTGCGATGCTGATGATCCACAGGTTCATACCCATCCCCTGTCCGGGACCGGCAATCTGTCCCAGGGCACTCAAGGGTGCATAACCTGTCCAGCCACCAATCGGTCCGACCGTCGATTCCGCGCCTGAAAAGAAGATCGCCGAGAGGATAACGAGGAATCCGACCAGCGTGACCCAGAACGACAGCATGTTGAGATATGGAAACGCCATGTCTTCGGCCCCGATCTGGATCGGGAGAAAGTAGTTGCCGAATCCGCCCTGCGGCGCCGTGGTCAGGACGAAGAAAACCATGATGGTGCCGTGCATCGTCACGAGTGAGAGGTAGAACTCGGGTGTCATCATGCCGTCGGGCGCTCCGCCCGGAAACAGAGTGCCGAGTATCGGCCAATTGGTTCCCGGCCAGGAGAGATTCATACGCATCAAGACAGACATCGCCATCCCTACCAATACTGCCGCCAGAGCCAGCAGGATGTACTGAATGCCGATGACCTTATGGTCAACGCTAAAAATGTATTTGCGTATAAAGCCCGTTGGCGCCGGGTGCCGGTGCACTGCGTGAGTTTCACCTGACATCTTTGATTCTCCTCGTGATTAGACCTGACAACCTGACGAAAGAGTGACGTTTATTAACTAGTAACCGCTCGGTAGTTGATACTTTGCCAGTAGTTCAGTCATCCGCGTCTGGAACTGATCCTGAGGTAAAGCTGTGAGCGCGCGATGTTCTTCTTCCGGAAGCACCAGCATGTAACTCTTCATCTTGAAATGGAGCTGCCCACAAAGCTCGGCGCAAGCGAGTTCATACTTTCCTGGGGTGTTAGCGGTAAAGTGAACGCGAATCACCATGCCGGGAACCAGATCCTGCTTGAAACGCAGTTGTGGCACCCAGAAATTGTGAATCACATCCTTGGATCGCAGTGCGAGTTCAACGGGTCGATTGACGGGGATCGCCAGCACGCTATGGACCGAGTCGTCTTTCGTGTTCGGATCGGCATCGTCGAGACCGATAAAATTCAACGACGAGTCGTCAATTAATTTTGGATCGGTGCGCCCGAAAACCCCATCAGTGCCGGCGTAGTGGAAATTCCATTGAAATTGCTGGGCAACGACATCAACCTTGAAAGCACCTGCGGGCGCCTCGTTAAAACGCAGCGAAGCCCAGACGCTCTGTCCCATCACTGCCAGGCCGATGAAGATAACCGCCGTGACCATCGTCCAGATTACTTCGAGCTTGCTGCTGCCGTGCGTGTAGGTGGCGCGATCCCGATTGCCCGTATCGCGATACTTCCACACCATGTATCCCAAGCCGACCTGCGCCGCGGTAAATGCAATTCCCACGACAATGATCGTCAGCATGAACTGGCGATCGAGCGCCGGTGCGTGTTCGGAAATGGCTGTGGGAAACCACCACTTCTTAACGAAGAACAGCGACACTGATCCCAGGGTAAGGATCCAGATGATAACCGCAAGAGCTCGTCCCATCGGTTACTCCTCTATTTTGGAAATCGTGAATCGTAAGTCGTAAATCGTAAGTTGTGAATCGTAAATCGGATACCGGGATTGAGAATCGTTGATTTCCAATTTCACCATTTCCGAGTTCACGATTTACAGTTCACGATTTACGAGTTCACCGGTTCAGTACCATCAATATGAACAAAAGCGGCAGATAGATAACGGAAGCCAGCAAAAGCCTGCGAGCTTCGTGGCGCGAAAGCGAAATCGCCGCGCGCACGCTACTAAAGAGAAACACCAGGCCGAGAATAGCTGCGCCGATGAGATACACCTTGCCTGAGATTCCCAGAGCGTAAGGGAGCAAACTTACCGGCAAGAGCATCACGGTGTAAATCACAATTTGCTGGCGGGTAACCCGTCCTTCAGGTTCAACCACTGGCAGCATCAAGATTCCCGCGCGCGCATAATCTTCACGATACATCCAGGCAATAGCCAGGAAGTGGGGAAACTGCCAGAGAAACAGAATCGCAAAGAGCACCCACGCTTCGAGACTTAACTCGCCGCGTGCGGCGGTCCAACCGATCAATGGGGGCACAGCGCCAGGAAAAGCGCCTACAAGAGTTGAGAGCGAAGTTTTCGTTTTCAGTGGCGTGTAGCCAAACAGGTAACCGGCGATTACAGTCAGTCCCAGAAGTCCCGTCAGGGGATTAACCAATACTGCGAGGTAAACTTCAGCCAGCACGATGAGACTGGCGCCAAACCAAAGCGCCTCCCACGGGAGCAACCTTCCCGAGGGCAATGGACGATTGGCGGTGCGGCGCATCAATCCATCAAGGTCCCGCTCCATGTACTGGTTTATCGTAGCTACACCAGAAGAAAGCAGGGTGATGCCAAACATCGCGCTTAAGAGCAAGCGATAATTTACATTACCAGGCGACGCCAGATAAAACCCGGCGGCGGAAGTCAGCACGATCAGGAAAGTAATCCGCGGCTTGGTTAACTCAACAAGGGCGGCAATCCGCTCGCGTGGTGTAATGGTCACCGAGTCGAGAACGGGAAGCGCGCCAGTATTAATTTCTACCGCCAGTTCTTTCATCTCATTCTATCGTGACGCGGCTTCGGAGGCCGCGAGTGTAAAAGCAGAAACTGTTGGTCGCACCACTCTAAACGTTCGCAGCGTCATCACGATCGTCGTCGCGAACACCAGAGCTCCGCATGCGACATGTGCCACTGTAATCCCCACCATCGGGTTCAGCGGCTGCGGAGTGTCGGGTGATTTCAGACGCGTAAGGTAGGCAGCCAGTCCCAGGAGGAGCTGCAAACCTAAGAAAGCAAGAGCCATTGTAGCGGGCCGCGTCAGGAATTTTTCCCCGGGAAAACGCCTAAAAACTGTGAACGCCGCAATCGACAACATGATCGTCACCGCGATCGCCCCGCCAATATGGCCGAGAACCAGTTCTGTAGGCAGCGGTTGATCCCAGGTTGCCGAGTGTCTTAGCGTCGCTCCCAAAATCAACTGGAGGAAGATCGTCACCAGCGCAGCAATGCAAAGGTAACGAACGGGAATTCCCTTCTCTTCCAGCGTCGGCCGCGCTTCCATCCAGCTTCGCGATGTGAACACCGCCAGGCTGACAGTCGTGCAGAAGAAGAGTTGTGCCAGGGTTGCGTGAGCTTCGGAGATTCCGAATCGCAACATTAGTTTGACGGTCAGGCCGCCAAGAAGGCCCTGAGCAATCACGGCCAGCAGAGCAAAAATTCCAAGCCGGCGCACCCACCGTCGCTCTTCTCTTACAAAGAGATAAACCACCAGAACAATGGTCAGTATGCCGACGGTTGTAGCCACCATGCGATGGCCATGTTCCCAGAACAGATTGCCGACCATGTTAACGCCGGTGCTGATTCCCAGGAACTCAATCTTTGGGAGAAAACTGCCCTCGGTGAGCGGCCAATCAGCGGTCGCCAACCCGGCGTCGTGGCTCGTAACCAACGCACCGGCAACAATCAGAAGGAACGTCGCGCAGACGACGAGCAGCGCGAAACGATGGAGACCCGGAGTCATCTCAATTTTTGATCTTGAATTCCCTTACTGACTATCCATTTCCGATTGTCAATTGCCGATTGCCAATTAAAAGGCAGATCCGAATGCGGACCCGTGTCTCTTTCAATCGGCAATCGCCAATCGGCAATTAACTTCTCCTATTGCCGACCCAGCATTGGCACATCAAGCGCAGGCATCATTTCCAATCCTGGCTTGGTGGAGGCGGTAGCGGCATCACCAAAGGCAAAGTCAGCTTTGCCGGCACCCCCGGCGGGAACCGTAACCTGCATAGTCTTCTCGGTTCCGTTCGGACCACCCTTCTCATGCCAGGCTGCAACCGTGTAAGTACCAGGCTTCAGACCCGTGATCGAGTAGGCTCCATCTTCGCCGCTAACAGCAAAAAACGGGTGCTTCAGCACGCCGACGTAAGACTTCATCCAGGGATGCTGATTACACTTGACGGGAATCAACACCTCAGCGCGCGCAAACGTTTTCTCAATGGGAGCGGCGCCGTTTGGCTGCGTCTGATTCCATTCCGGATTGCTCTTCGGCGTCGGGTGGATATTGTGCTGCGTTGGATCGCTATTAGTAATACTGAGCTTCTGGTTTGTCTGGAGACCCATCACGTGCGGAACGTAATGACAGCCTTTTTGATCGAGCCTCGCCGGGGTCGATGAAGGCGTGTAGGCGAAGTCGCCGATTTTCTTGCCGTCCGCGGTTGTGCCGTCTTTGACATAGACAAATACGTTGGCCAGCTTGCCGTCCTTCACCACCGTGTCTTCGGTCGAAAGGTTTGGATTCGCCTGTCCACAAACCGGGTCGGCCGAGGTGTCAATTTTCTTGGGAGCCGGCGGCGTGCCGTTGTAGGCGATGGCTCCAGCGACGCTGCCGTCGCCGGGCGTGTAAGGAATTCCAGTGGCGGCTGAATCATTGGTTTGTGCCGCATCATTTGTCGGCGTCTTCGAACAAGACGAACCGAGCGCGAGTAAAGAGAGCACGATGGTCAGAACTATCCCGACCTTCAACTGCTTCGTTGACATAATCATTCCTCCAAATCGTGAATAAGCTTTCGCTGCAACTTTAACACGGGGCAACCCTGGAAGGAGACCCGCGCTGTTGAATCAGATTAAAAGCCGGGGGCTCTTAAACTACCTCGGGCCGGCGCAGTGCGCGCGAGCTTGAGGCCTCGACGCTGGTTTGTGCGCGCCAGGTTCCCGTTTTTCCTTTTACGCTGCGAGCCCTGCGCCTCCGAAGCGGGGCTTGCTGCCGTTTGAACCGGCGTGGTCGCCAGCAAACGTCTTTGCTCTTCTGGTGTTAACAGGAGCATGTAACGAACCAGCAACTGCGCGTGATCCTGATGATAGGCGTTGGCGCTGGCAGGTGGATTCGGCAAATTGATTACCCAACGCTCGCCTTCTCTCCTAAAGAGCCCGCTCGGCATAGCGGTGCCGGGGCTAATCTGCGCCGGATCAAGCAACCACCTGAAAGTCCACTCCGGTTTCAGTCGCTCCCCGGCAAGCAGGAAGTTGGGTGCAATCGCCTTCTCATCATGCACGGGGTCACCAGTGATGTGACACTTCAGACAGGGTGTGCCGGAAGTAAACATCTGCCGCGCAACTAATTTCTCTTCTTCGGTCAGCGGCTGCAGCGGTTCCTTGATGTAAGGCTCCTGCTGCCCCGAAAGCGCCATGAAGAAGCGAACCAGAGTTTGCAATTCATTTGGCGAGAAGTTGAAAGTAGGCATCCGCGCTTTCAGGTAAGGCCGCACGCCGTTGCGATCCAGGCCGGGTTGGGCCTTAAGACTTCCTGAAGTTGCAGCGGGACCGGACTGCGCCGACCCGCTCGCGCCGGGGCTCGGAACCGGCTGAGCAAAGGCGGTCGTTCCTTGCGTTTCGTTCAATGAAGGGTCGTGGAGAAAACGCAGAAGCCAGCCTGGATCGACGCGCGCACCTTCGCTGGTTAGCCTTGGCGGCAATAGGTCCTTCCCTTCCGGAGTCTGGTAGAAAGGCACATCCATCAAGACCGAACGCTGTCCGACCTGAATCTGATGGCAACCCATGCAATTATATTTCTTAACTACCCACCATCCGTTCTGCACGTCCTGGCGCCGTTGATCCTCGGGCTCATAGAAGAGCGAGCGAGGGACATTCGAACCCTCCGTGCCCACACTTCCCAACAGTAGTGTGGTCAGCGCCGTGCGCCATTCCGGTGTTAAGTAGGGCTTCGGCATGCGCAAGCGATCCTTGGGATCCTTCTCTTTGCCCTGATCGTAGATTGCGGGGTCGGCGAGTTTATGTTCGAAGAAACCCTTATGGTTGTACCAGGGCTTCTCCTCATGTTCGCCATGCAGTTTCAACGGGTCGTGTCCGTTTTCGGCGTCGTGCGTAAGCAAAGCAAAATCGAGGCGCTCGATCGGGGTTGCGCCCTCAACCGTTAACTCCTTACCAATTCGTTGTTCCTCCTCAAAGCCCTTGATTTCATGACAGCCAGCGCAGCCGTATTGCTTAATCAGAGCTTGGCCTTTCGCCTTCAGATTTGGATCGTCCATGAACGGCGCGTCGGGGTAGGAAGGCGGAGAGGACAGCGAGAAAAGATAAGTCGCTACGTCTCGCGTGTCGCTGTCAGTCAGCCGGAAGTTCGGCATGACCGTCATATTCTGAACCTGCAATTCAGTCCCATCATTTGGGCAGCGCGAATTCAGTTCAGTATTAAAGACGTAAGGCTGATTGTGCTGTGAATAATCTTCCGGCGTCAGGTCGCGCTTCTCCTTGGGACAGTACGGCGCCCAACGCTCACGCGGGTTGTGAATCCAGCGCACGATGTAGTCATAGTTTGCTTTCTCACCAACCTTTTGCAGGTTGGCCGCGAAATGCCCGCCCACTGCACTGTCGGCCTCACCAGTCGAGTGACATGCGAGACAACCCCGGGTTTCGAAGAGGTCTTTGCCGCGCGCGGCATCGCCACGAGATTGTTCGGCCAGCTTGCCGTCAAAACTTTCCTGCCACAGATACGCAGAAATCGCCTTGATCTGATCGTCGCCATCCTGATCGACCCCAAAACGCCAGAACGCCGGCATCTTTGTTCCAGGACGGAAAGCCTGCGGGTCCTTGAGCCAGACTGGAATCCACTCCTTCTTGAGTTTGAGTCTGACGTCTTTCAGATTGGGACCAACCTTCTTTTGATCCTGCATTAAATACTTCGACTGAAGGTTGACCTGATCCTTGCGCGCCGCGAGCAGACTGTTTGTGACTCGCAATGACTCCGCGTGCGCCAGCAATCGCTGCGCTTCGGTATCATCCGAGGCCTGATTGGCAGCTTCGGTGTCCTCCCGAATCTGCTTCTCGTTGGCAATCATCTGCTCTTCTAATTGAGTCGTGTTTTGCCGCGAAGCGGAAAGCGAATCTGTTTCCCGGTCGAAGCCTTCGTAACGATGACAGCCCATGCAACCGCGTTCATAAAAAAGATCGCGGCCGAGATTCAATGTCTCCGCTCCCTGAGTTACCCGGTCCCTGGCATGACACTGCTGGCAACCGGCTTCAATGTTTTCCTTTTCGAAGAGCGGCCAGAGCCAGTATTTGTGGCGTCCGTGTCCCTTAATCTCGCTCGTCGTAGCCCGACCGTTGCCCCAGTGGCAACCTGAACAACCGAAGCGTTCCGGACTATGAATGCGCAGGAGTTCTCTGTTTGGGTGACTGACAAACGCGCGTGCCAGACTGTCGGGCTTCTTCCCCGGGCCATCGGGCGCCAGATCTTCTGCCCTGATGTTGAGCGGCTCGCGGATACCTACGTGACAGACTTCGCAACGATCGACAACGTTGGCCGCGTTAACGCTGATCTGGTGGCCAAGAATCGAATAATCGAAGTTGTCCATCTTGCGAATCAGGCCCTCAATCTGGCTGGGGCCCAATCCAATCAAATGGTTCTTAAGGTAGTCGTCTCGCTTCTTGGCAATTTCGGTCGGTTCTTTTAACAGTTCGGCTTTCCGGCCCAGTAGTTGAGCCTTTTCATCGCGCAGGTCGTTATAGAATTTTTCCAGTTGCTGATAATTCATGTTCTGGACCGTAGTCGATCCTGAACCATCGGCCGCCGGCAACTTAACTTCGACGACCTCTGCGCGCTTCTCCTCCGCCTCCTTGCGATACTTCTCCTTGGCTGAGCCTTTAGCGGTTTCAATGTTGTAGCTGATTACCGTCAGCCGTCCGCGCTGATTCTGGAATGGTTCGGTCACCGCATCGAGTTGTCTTTGGATCTGTGCAACTTTGCGATCAATCTCAGTTGTTTCCGGTTTGACCAGCTCAATGGCGGTTTGCGCTTCCGCCGCGAGGGTTTGATATTCAGGGCTCTCTTTTAGTTCCGCTTCCGTCTTGCCTGCTTGAGGCTTAATGCTCTGCAGGTACCGGGTGTATCGGCTGACAAACTCTTTTTGAATGCCCTTCCACGGACGTTGACCGAGCGCTTCGTCATAGAGTGCCCAGGCGAGCGATAGCGTGAGGAGCAAGGCAGAGATCAGCACGATGCCGCTCGTTGAGCGGCTGATGATGGGATCGTTTGCCGGAACCTCCGGCTCCCTTTTTACCAACGACTCGTTAGCTTCAGGAAATACAGCCACTCAGGATCATTCCTCTGCCTCGCCAGTACGGACCAGCTACACGTTAAACCAGGGTGTCACCCATACATACTTGATTGTGAATACGAGCCGCAAAATCAGCTTCGCTGGCATCGCTAATAAAACAGTAATCGCAAAAAACTGAAAAGTCGCGTACTGAAGCAAGCTGGTTCGCGCCAACAGCTTCTGTTCAAATGGATCTGGCGTCCTCATCCAGAGCCAGATGCGCTTCCAAAACGGCAGCGACGGGTCGGTGCGATCAAGACCACCGCGCGTCAGCAGCCAATGGAAGAAGAGAGCGCCAACCACAAAAAATAACCCGACGACGAGCGCGCCGAAAATCGCCTTCAGCACCCAGGAGCTCGAAAGCAGTGTGAACCCAGTCAGGTCGGCAACGATGTCGTGCAGGTCTCGATTGCGATCGTAGACTACCGCATTGTGGTCCCACGTTTGACCCGGCCAGAACCAGATCCAACCAGGCCCACGGATAAACGTCCCAATCACGATAAGGAGAATCCACTGGAGAAAACCGGCGCAAAACATCCAAAGCGCTACCCGTCGCTGCTTCAAAGTGTAGTAGCCATTTCCCAGGGGATTCGGATCAACATAGGGAAACACCATCAGACCAACCATGATTAGGCTGGGCATTACCACGCCCGCAATCCAGGGATCAAAATAGACCAGCATCTCCTGCAATCCCAGGAAGTACCAGGGTGCCTTTGAGGGATTCATGGTCAGATTTGGATTGGCCGGTTCTTCGAGTGGCGCGTTGAGTGTGATTGACCAAACAAAAAGGACGACGGTAACGATTACCGCCGCCAGGAACTCAATGCGCACCAGGTAAGGCCAGACGTGAATCTCACGTGCCCAACCCGGACGCCAGGGTTCTGTTTTCCGATGGTGGGTTTTTGCCAACTTAGGATCTGTTTCCAGAGTCTCAATTAACCGATCGTTCGCACTCGCCTGTCTGATTCCCAGCCAGGTGAAAAACGGAACGAGGAAAAGCATTGCGACAATGGGCACGTTGTCTGGCGCTGAAGAAATCTTCCAGAGCTGATGCCAGTCTTCAACCATGAAGATGGCCAGGCCCACGAGCGCCACAACCACAACGATGGTTATTAACTTACCTCTGCTCAGATTAAATCGCTTCGCCATAGATCCGTAGAATTACGAGTTGGGCGGCCGCAACCCTAAACCTTCTTTTTTACAGCTTTCATTTCAGATTCCAGAACGACTGGCGCCGGTCCGGAAATACCGCCATCTTTACGGATGCGCCAAAAGTGCACCGCCATAAATATTGACGCGACCAGCGGAATACCGATGCAATGCCAAATGTAAGATCTGAGTAGCGCATTTGAGTCGACTATGGAGCCGCCCAACAGACCAAACCTTACGTCATTGAATGGCGTCATCCCCAGTTGCACACCAAAAGGCCCTTCGGAGCCCAGCATTGGTGTGGCGCGGGCCATGTTGGTTCCCACCGTTACCGCCCAAAAGCCGAGTTGGTCATCAGGGAGCAGGTATCCGGTAAACGACAGCAGCAAGGTCAGTACTAAGAGCACAACCCCGACGCACCAGTTAAATTCCCGCGGCCTCTTGTACGACCCGGTGAGCACTACACGAAACATGTGCAGCCAGGTTGTAATCACCATCAGGTGCGCCGCCCAGCGGTGCATATTACGAAGCAGTTTTCCGAAGGGGACATCATGCTCCAGGTAAAGGATGTCCCGGAACGCATCGGCCTTCGTCGGGTGGTAGTAGAACATTAAAAGAACACCCGTGAACGTGAGCACGATAAAGAGATAAAACGTGATGCCGCCCATTCCCCAGGTGAAGGCGTAGCGCACCGCATCGCGATTGATCTTCGCGGGATGAAGGTGCAGAAATACGTTGGAGAGAACGGCGAGCGAGCGATTGCGCGGGTCAGAGCGATCGTGGGAAACGCGAAAGATCGACTTCCATAACTGAGTCTCCTGCGGATCCTTATACGATTTTGCCTCATCGATAGCCCGATCCTTGAGCGCGGTTCCAGTCTCGCGCACCTTGCCAATCAGACTGGTGTTCGCCTTTTCGCCGTCTGTCAGCTGTTTGGTTTCTTTTTGCTCGGGCCCTTCTGGATCCATGGTTGTGCGCAATCCTAAGTCGAACGGTTATAGCGGAATGAAGGCTCCCGGTTGATCAAAATCGCTTGCCTCACCTTTGGGCCAATCATAGAGCCTGGCTATGTCCACCACGATTTGACCCTCCGGATCGAGCTCGACGTGAGCACGATCCATCGGCCTTGGCGCCGGACCCTCAAAGTTTATTCCTTCGCTGTCGTAGCCACTTCCGTGGCAGGGGCACTTGAACTTGTTCTCACTGGCTTTCCAGTCGGGAGTACAACCCAGGTGCGTACAGCGCGCATAGATTACAAAGAGTCGATCGGAAGTCTTGGTTACCCAGACTCGATATTGCTGTTGCCATTTCGTATCGACGCCGAGAGCGTAGTCGCTGGGGGGGCCGATGCGAAAAGTGCTTGACGGTTCCAGAATCGATCGCGGCAGAAAGAAGCGCAGGAACATCAGGAAGCAAGTTGTCAGGAATCCAGCTACGCTAGCCCAAACAATGCGCCGACGCATCTTGTTGACTGGCGCAGGTGTGCTCTCAACCACCGGGCCTGATGGCGGTGTCACGGGACGAGCAGCTGCGGCCGGCACCGCAGTCTTAGGTGGCTGCGGCGGTGCAGCAGGTGGAGTTCCGGCTGGAGTCTCCATTGTCTGGCTCGTTCCACCGGTTCCTTGCTCTGGGATGTTTGGACTATCCACTAACGCAAAACCTCCGTCACTAAGAAAGCGCAACCAGGGGCGACAATTAAAGTTGCCCGCAGCAGGTACACGTCTACTTCTGAAGCAGAGCAAACTATACAATTCCCCGCAATGCAGGGAACTCTCTCTGCGAAGTGGCTCAAATTATCCTGTAACATGAAGAGCACCGCACAACAAAAAGTTATGAATTTTAGTGCGGTCGGGTACTTATAACCTGTTTGGCGATTCAGTGGCAAGCGGTATTTACAACGTTTCGCGCCGGAAGCCGTCTATCCGCAGGAGTTAGGTTTGCAACGCAAATGGAAGTTTTTTGCTGCTCAGGTTGATTTCGTGAATCGTATTCTTGTGATTAGACTATGACTCCAAACCGCCCACCGGCTTCAATGGTGTAACTCGAGCGAGAAGCCACAATCTGACCATGACGAAAGTAGTCATCTATTCCCGACCCGGCTGTCACCTCTGCGAAGAGGCCAGGGAGGCAATTCAAGAGGCCGATTCTGCCCGTCAGTTCACACTTGAGGAAGTGAATATTGAAAGCGATCCCGGATTGCTCCAGCGTTATCAATGCGACATCCCGGTGATTACCATCAATGGTGTCGAAGTTTTCCGTCACAAGGTGAGTTCGGCGGAATTTGCAAAGGAACTGCTGCGGAGGTCGTGAGGATCCAGGCTGGTGCAGGTTAACCTTAAGCCGTAGGTTGGTTTTTCGTTAACGCTTCGACCGTCAAGTGTAGCTTGACGCTGAATTCCTCAATTGACTCAAAGAGCCGCGCGCGCTCGGCCTCCACCGGCGTCTCTCGATAGGCCAGCGCCAAGTCTTTCAAGACCGCCAGATCCTTATAGAGTCCCGCATTTTCGATTGGAGGTGTGAGGTAGGAGATCAGTTCCGCGTAGGAGCGACGTTTGGCGATCGAACCTTCGGAAGGATTATTGACACTGTAAATGTAGAGGTTCGGTAATTCTCCGATCAATCGATCCGGCCAGCATTCGCCCGAAAGGCCAACTTGCTTGCCTGGCATGAACTCCAGCGCGCCGTGTGTGCCCACATGAATAACCGCATCAACGTCAAGCACGCGAGAAAGATATGTGTAGAACGCCATGAATCCGTGATGGGGCGCGCCGCTGCGCGCCATCATCAGGCGCATGGGATCGCCTTCATAGCCAAACGTGGGTTGCACTCCAACAAACACATTCCCAAGGTTTAGTCCCTGAATCAACAGATCGTTGCCCAATGAGTTGATTCGACCCGGCGCCCTGCCCCAGTCTCGTTCGACTTCATCAACGTAGGGGCAAAGACGACGATACTCCTCGGCGTTCATGTTATAGGCAACATTCGCAGCGGAGCCGAACGATTCCGAGTTTCCACCAAGCAACAATTCGCGCAGGGCCTCGGCCGAATCCGGAAGCTCAATGGTGTATTTATCGTCCTTAAGTTTTTTCAGAGTGTCCCAAACACTCGGGAAGACATCGAGGTCCGCGGCTGTGCCAACGTTTCCCTTGTTCGGCGGGAAGCAGAAAAGCAGGAGAGCAATTTTCAGTTCACTCCGAGTTGCAGTGCGAAGTCGATTCCAGCGACCCAGTCGTTTGGCGAATCGTTCGCATCGTTCTTCAAGCGGAACAGGTTCAACGCCTGTAGCCGATATCCCGCCATAAACGAAAGGCTCAGTTGCTCCGTCGATTTCAGGAATCGCAATCTGCATCCCGGCCTGAATAGGGTTTAAGCCGGTCTGAGATTCGCGCCACGCTTCGATTGTTTGTGTGTCCAGGCTGACAGCCGAACGATAAGGACGGTTAAGATAGCGGAGGAAATAAGCAGCAGCTGCGCTATCGTTCATCGCCGGACCGCCAACAAAACTGAACCCCGTCAACGAAACTATCTGACTTACACGGGAACGGTCGGTTTGGCCTTTGGCCTTTGGTTGGTCTTTGGTCTTGAGTGTTACGCCCTTCTTCACAGTCGGGCTACTGCCACGACGTTGGACGTTGGACGTTGAACTTTGGACTGTTGACGCTCTGTCGACAAAGAATTTCTCGCAGGCCTCGCGGTTGTCCATCAGCGTAGAGATCGCGGGGATGACGCTAAGACCCTGCGCCTCAATGGCGCGAATCAGCGCGTCGTAATGCTTTCTCGTGTTGCTGACTATCTGCGGACGCATCAGAAGCAACCCTACTGTTGAATCACTATCCAGCAATTGTTCTGCGGACTTTGGGCTTTGGACTTTGGACTTTGGACTTTTGGTTACGTACCACCTCCGATAATCCTCGAACGATTCAAAGAGACCGGGAGCGTCAGGATGATAGATTGCCACTGAAGGCATCGTCTCCGGCTGCGGTACGTCGACTTTTAATAACCGCGACCGTTCGTCCGGCACGTAATGCTTGAGGGCATATAGAAGCATCGAGCGAATGTTGCCCGGAGTTGGTTGCAGGAAATAGCAGAACAGGTAGAGGTAGTTTTTTACGTCGCGTAAAGTTCCAGCGGAAGGCACAAACCGCAGAATTGCGGGTAAGCGATCGACAAACTTTAAATACTGACCGTGGCCACTCTTCCTTTCCTTCGGGTCTCCTTCTGACCTCTGTCCACGCGCTTGCCTGCCAACCCATGAACCCGCCGCGCTCAGCATTCGGAGCCCACGTCCGGATTTCCCCTTCTCCGCGTCTCCGCGTTTTCCGTTCTCTCCGTTTTCTTTAGTACTCGCGAGGAAACTTCGTAAGTTGAGTTTGCCCATGCGTGTACGCCGCATAAGCTCCGGCATGCAGTTGATGACAACTACGGCGTGGTGTCGTGCGTGATGCCGCTCAAGCGCGGGGAGGAGTCGGGCGGCATTCTCGCCGTCCATCACATGGATAATGAAAACAACGTCCGCTCGACTGAGGTCCCGTTCGACCCTGGCCCACTCATTTTCATCAAGCGGCGCTCCAAAGTTATAAGCGGCAACATGCAGATCGAGTTGGTAATCGCGATTAAGTTCGCGCTCCGCATTTTTCAGCGGCGCCAACAAACTGGAACCAACATATAAGGCTGTTACTTTCATATCCCTGGCAGATTAGGGTCCGGATCGTTGGTTCGTGCCATTCGTATTCCGTCATTCTGTCAGCACTTAAGCGAACCACTAATTCACGCGAATTAACACTAAGTCACTAACCGTTTAGTGGTGGTTCGTGTCATTTCGTGGTTCGTCTTATGTTTTGCTTGGAGCAATCCGTAAAACGGATCGCACTATCAAATATGTACCTCTTCCACTCCAGTCTAGGACGGCTTCCAAAATTGATTAATAAGCCGACTCTCATCTTTGAAATCGTCATGTAGTTGAGTAGCTGTCCCTCGTCTATGCGGGTAAGAAGGACCTGACTCTTCAATTCGACAATGATCTGACCGAAACAAACAAAATCCGCAACATACTTCTTTTCCAACAAATGATCCTTGTACCAAGTTCGCAGTTCCTGCTGCGGCTCAAAGGGCAGACGACTTCGAGCCAGTTCTATTCCTAAAGCTTCCTGGTAGATCGGTTCAGTGAAGCCCTGACCGAGTTGCCAGTAGACGTCCAATGCCGCGCCGATGATTTCATAAACTTCTTCTTTGAGGACTAATTCGGCCATGAGGAGACCTCCTTAGGGTTTTTGAGATTTTTATTTTACTTTGTGTTCCTTCGTGTTGCTTCGTGTGATTTCGTGGTTCGTCTTCTAGGTTATTAAAACGAACCACGAAATCACACGAAATGCCACGAATTATCGAAGCGATCCTTAACGAACGAGAAACGAATTACACAACGCCTTCCAACTGATCCTCAAGACTGCCGCTAATCTCCTGCAGTTTGTCCAGCAATTCCGGGTCGGCGTTCCAATAACCGCGCCCACTGGCTTCGAGCAAACGCCGGACAAGCGAATGCGCCGAATGCGGATTCAGATTGCGCAGACGCTCAAGCATCGTCTCATCAAGCGCGAAAGTTTCCGCGACCTCCGTGTAGACCCAATCGTCAACCGCGTCGGCGGTTGCACTCCAGCCAAAAGTATTCGAAACATGATTTTCGATCTCCGCAACGCCGCGGAAACCATGGTTCAACATTCCCTCGTACCATTTCGGGTTCAGCGTCTTGGCTCGTGTTTCCAGACGCACCGTCTCTTCCAGCGATCTGATCTTTGCATCTCTCGATAACGAGTCTGATAGATAAATGGCCGGGCGGGCTTGCGAGCGCTTCTCTACCGCCTTAGAGACCCCACCGAGGTATTCAAAATAGTGATCCACGTCTGTGATGCCGATCTCGAAAGTGTCGATGTTCTGGTAAGTGGCTTCAACGCGCGACAGAGCGCGATCCATCGCTACCCGCGCTTCGCGTCCTTCGATCGAACGGCCGCTCGAGTCGCGACCGTAAGCAAAACATTTGCGAGTTACAAACAGATCGCCGAGCGTCTCATCGTGTTCCCACTGCGAATCCATCACCATAAAGTTGACGTTTGAGCCGTAGTTGCCCGGCGCGTTTGAGAAGACCCGCGTTACTGCTTCATCAAAATCGCATCTGCCTTCGTTCATCTGCTCTTTTACATTGCGTCTGACGTAGTTCAACTCGTCCGGTTCATCCAGTGAGGCCACCAGCCGCACAGCCTTATCGAGTAACTGCACGGTGGGACTGAAGAGATCGCGGAAGATCCCGGAGACGGTCATGACTACATCGATCCGCGGCCTGCCCAGCTCAGCCTGCGGTATCGGAACCACTTCAGTTACGCGATTGAGTGCATCCCTGACCGGTCGCACCCCGAGCAGCCACAGTGCCTGCCCTACTCCCTCTCCCTGCGTCTTAATGTTATCGAGTCCCCAAAGCACGAGGGCCATTGCGCGCGGATAGCGATCATTCTCAGCGAGATAACGCGCGAGCAAATTGTTCGCGACGATCTCCCCCCGCGCAAAAGCGAGGGCTGCAGGTATGTGATAGGGATTTACTGCGTGCGTATTTCTTCCGGTCGGCAGAACGAAAGGATTTTGAACGATATCAGCGCCGGGACCCGCTTCGATATATTCGCCTTTCAGGGCGCGTACCAAAGATTCGCTCTCATTATTCGTCTCAAGCTGCGTTGAGACTTGAGACAACAACTCGAAGACGGGAAGGGACTGTTCGCTCGTCACATTCGCACTTGCTTCCAGGAGCGTAATCGCTGCCTCGCGTCCCGAGTCAACAAACTCTTGCACAGCCTGAGAAACCAGCTTGTCGATTTGCTCACGGTGCCGGGCCCGCGCTTCGTCTGTTGCGGATGCCTTTGTGATGTCGTCATAGGAGCCGAGATGAAGACCTTCAGCAACCAGATCCGGCAGAGCGCGAGCGCCGGCCTCTGGCCGATCAAATGAGGCAATCATTCGCAACATGTCGGCCCGCTCTGAGACCTGCGACGGACGGCCAAACACGTGGAGCCCGGTGGGGATGAGGCGTTCCTCGATCTCACGCAGCTGTTCACAGATCTGCAGGACACGACGATCGCGTTCAGCAACCGTATGAATGCTATCGTTGATTTTGGGGTCTTCTGACCTCATTTTTTCCTGGGCGTTCCTCATTGCTACTGAAGGGTCTCGCATGAACGCCCTCGGAGTTCACAATGCGAATCTTCAAAGTGACCCACCTAGCCTTGTATAGGCGGCTCCCATTGTCTCCGCCAGCATTACTGCTTCGCGATTCGAAATGAAACCGGGTTGAGTATCTACTACTATCAAGCGCACTCCAGCTGCGGCAAACTTTGCACCCAGCGCGGTGAGTTCACGGGTAATGATCGCTCGACGCAGCGCGCGATCATTATTCGATTGACTCGCAGCGACGTTTGCGTGGCCATCCGTAAACAATAGAACGGCAACCTCACCCGTCTTGTCGCCAGCGTTCTTCGCCAGGTTCAGAGCAGCAACGAGGCCGGCGGCCAGTGGTGTACCCCCGCCGACGCGCAGCGATTCAAGTGCTCGTCGCGCTCGCAGAATGCTTTTTGAGGGCGGCAATAGAACCTCTGCGCCGCTTCCGCGAATTCCAATAATCCCAACGCTGTCGCGTCTCACGTAGGATTGTTTTAGCAAGTTGAGCACCGCGGCTTTCGCCTGACCGATGCGGTGCAGGGCCATGCTGCCTGATGTGTCAATCGCAAAAATAAACAGCCTTCCGCTCTTACGACTGAGTTCCTGAAAACGTAAAGCATCTGACGGCGCGCTGGAAGTGACCATCGCGCGCAGCGTGGCGTCAACTGCCAACCGAGCACCGCATTTGCCGGTGGTGGTGGCCCGAACATATCTGCCACGAAGGTGATTGCGAAAGTGCTGCACTCCATCTCGTTGCCCCTTGCCCCCTAAGAATGACGAACCACTTTTCGTCCGGCTACGATCCTCCAGAGGAAGATGCGGAGTCGATGTCGTGGTCTCATTTCGTATCGGAGCTTCGGAGTTACGCTGTCCCGTCGCACCCGCAGCGCTTCCGCGATTTGCCGCAGACTCGGAACTCTTCTGGCCGCTTGTCTCTCTACCTTCCATACTGCCGGGGCCTTCGCCATTCCCCCCGGGGGTTTCCTTTTGACTTGGCCGCGCTTCCTGAAACGTGCGTTCCAAAGCCTGTTGAATTCGTTCAGTGCTGGCCGTTTCCTCAAGCGGGTCGCGCCTTAAGCGGTGACGCAAAGCCATCGCGGCTACCCGCTTTACGTCTTCCGCAGTAATCTTTTTTCTCCCCTCGAACGCTGCCAGCGCGCGGGCCGCCCGCGTGATTGTTAACTCACCACGATGACCATCAATCCTGAGATCGGAACAAAGCTGCGCCACCTTTCTGAGTAAGGGCCGGTCAAACTTCACAGCCGCGGCAGTCTTTTGCGCCTTGATAATTCGTTGGCGCAGTTTAGCTTGACTTCGTTCAAAATCAGCGCAAAACGCGTCAGGGTCTCGCTCGTAAGCTCCGCGCCTTTCAACAATCTCGACCCGCTCATCAAGTTCGTCCTCAGTTATAACCTCCACATGAAGACCAAAGCGATCCAACAACTGCGGTCGGAGTTCTCCTTCTTCGGGATTTCCTGAACCGATCAGCACAAAGCGGGCGGGATGCTCGACAGATAGGCCTTCGCGCTCAACTTTGTTGCGGCCTGTGGCGGCTACATCCAGCAGGAGATCCACAAGATGATCTTCAAGGAGGTTTACTTCATCGATATACAGGAAACCGCGATTGGCGCGAGCCAGCAAGCCTGGTTCGAACGCTTTGATTCCCTCCCCCACAGCCTTTTGAATGTCGATAGCGCCGCAGACGCGATCTTCGGTGGCGCCCAGAGGTAATTCGACAACCGGAACGGAAGCTCGCTCGCGGTTGACTTTGACCCCATCAAGAGATCTCGCACTACATGAGTCGCATGCATTCCTTTCGTCAGCCGGATCGCAGCGGTAAAGACAGCCGCACACTACCCAACTCTCGGGCAGCAGGTCGGCGAGGCCGCGCACTGCTGTTGATTTCCCGGTGCCGCGATGTCCCATGATTAGCGCCCCACCAATTACAGGCTCGATAACGTTGAGGATCAAACCGAGCTTCATCGCTTCCTGCCCCACGATAGCCGTAAACGGATACACCGGCGGCCGTTGAGGGCGAGCGTTGCTCTTTCCACGAGTTTTCAGCGGGCTGATTTTCATCACAAAGGTGCCATCTCTTTTAGCGGAAAAGATTTGACGCGGCAAGCCTTCATCGCATCATTCCGACGGCGCGAAATGACAAGCAATGCTCACTCGGCTAATATCGCTGCATGTTGGAGGCGGTAAATCTGGGTTGCGTCCGTGGAGATCGACGGCTGTTCAGCGACGTCAACTTTTCGCTTCAACCTGGTTCCCTGCTCCAGCTTACCGGCCCGAATGGCAGCGGTAAAACCAGTCTCCTAAGGATAGTTTGCGGCCTTCTCGCCCCCGCCGAAGGCGAGATTCGCTGGCAGGGTGAAAACATCACGTCGCTGGCAGAGGATTACCTTACGGCGATCAGTTACGTGGGTCACCGCAACGGCGTTAAGGAAGAACTTAACCCGCTGGAAAATCTACGTATTTCAAATGGGGTAGCGGGTGTTGGAATTAGCCTGGAAGATGCGAAACTCGCTCTTGCGAAAATTGGTCTTGTGGGCCGCGATGAACTGCCGGCGCGCCTGCTTTCCGAAGGACAGCAACGCCGTCTGGCTTTGGCCCGTTTAATCACCTCTGCAGCTACGCTCTGGGTTCTTGACGAGGTGCTGACTTCACTGGACAAGGCGGCGGTGGCGCTCGTGAAGACATTAATTGGGGAGCATTTGCATAAGGGCGGAATGGCAATCATTGCCACGCACCAGGAATTAAGTCTCTCCGCAGGTTCGCTGCAGCGGCTCGAACTTGCATCGTGAGCGCAACGTCTCCCCTATCGATGTTCCGCTGGATGGTAATCCGCGATCTAACTCTGGCATGGCGCCGCCGTACAGATGTTTTATCTACACTCTTTTTCTTCGTCATTGTAGTTAGCCTTTTCCCCCTCGGGGTTGGGCCGGAGATGGAGTTGTTACGCTCGATCGCTCCTGGCGTTGTCTGGGTAGCGGCATTACTAGCCTCAATGCTGGCGCTCGGCAGATTGTTTACCAGCGATTTCCAGGACGGCACACTTGAACAACTGCTAATCACGCCACAGCCGCTATATTTAATCGTGCTAGCGAAGGTATTCGCTTTGTGGCTGTTGACCGGAGTGCCGCTGGCTCTGATCGCACCGGTGCTGGGAATACAGTTCGGGCTGTCATCCAAAACGCTGCTGGTCTTAGTGACTTCTTTGTTGCTTGGTACGCCGGTGCTGATACTAATCGGCTCGATAGGAGCGGCGCTTACTTTAGGACTCCGAAACGGCGGCGTCTTGATTTCGTTGCTGGTTCTTCCGCTTTACATCCCCGTGCTGATTTTTGGCGCGGGCGCGGTCGATGCCAGCATCATGGGCTTTAGTGCTCAGGCTAATCTCTCTCTTCTGGGGGCGTTACTGGCCCTGACGCTGGTGTTTGCACCCTGGGCAACTGCGGCGGCGCTTAGAATATCTTTAGAATAGAAATCCTGGTCTTAGGTCTTTGGCCTTTGGCCTTGATTCTTTGACTCAACTTTGAACTTTGTATTTTGAATGTCTCTTGTAGCTAGACACAGATCTGAGACAGAGATTCAATGCGGTAAAATCCAACCACCAAGCACTAAGATCAAGCACAAAGTTCGAAGGTGAAAGACCCAAAGCCGAAGACCACAAGTCAATTTCTATGAATCTTTATAAATACGCATCGCCCGCTAATTTTTATCCCCTCGCCGGAAAGCTGATCCCATGGTTCGCGATTCCCGCAGCTGTCCTCTTCGTCGTAGGGTTATATGTCGGTTTCTTCATCGCGCCGACTGATGCGCAGCAGGGAGATGCTTACCGGATTATTTTTATTCACGTTCCCGCCGCCTGGATGGGCATGATGCTTTATGTGCTCATGGCTATCTATGCAGGAATCGGCTGGGCTTTCAACGCCCGCCTGGCGTCGATGATGGCCGCATCCATCTCGATCACCGGAGCGATGTTTACATTTCTTTCGCTCGTTACGGGTTCGCTCTGGGGAAAACCAACCTGGGGAACGTGGTGGGTCTGGGATGCAAGGGTAACATCGACACTGATCTTGTTATTCCTTTACATTGGATTTATTTCACTGCAGGCAGCGATTGATGATCAACGACGAGCCGATCGCGCCGGCGCTCTGTTGGCGATAGTCGGCGTGATAAACGTTCCAATCATCTATTTTTCGGTGGAATGGTGGAACACCTTGCACCAGGGCGCCACGATTAGGCTACTCGACAAACCGACGATGGCTCCGCCAATGTTGGCGGCAATGCTGATCATGCTCGGGGCGTGTTGGTTATATTCGATTGCGGTCGTCCTGGTGCGTTTGCGCTGTATCATACTTGAACGTGAACAGAACATTGCTCGCATGGCAGAACTCAGAGCTTAAAAAAATGAACTGGTCAGATTTCTTCAACATGGGTGGGTATGCCTTCTACGTCTGGGGTTCTTATCTGCTAACCTTGGTCGCAATCGGAGGGGAAGTAGTATTCCTTTTGAAGCGACGGAAGCGCTGTGTTCAGGCAGACTCTAAGAACTGAGTTTTAGCAGGAGTTAGACAAAATGAAGCGACGTCATAAAAGAGTGGGATTTATTGTCGCGGGACTGGCCGCTCTGGGAATCGCTGCTGCGCTCGTGTTAAGCGCTTTTCAGGACAATCTCGTCTTTTTCTTTTCACCGTCTCAGGTTGCCGCCAAAGAGGCGCCCGTCGGCAGAACCTTTAGAGTCGGCGGCTTGGTTCAAGCTGGAACAGTTCAACGCGAAAGTGACGGGCTAACCGTGCGGTTTGTCGTCACCGATACTGCTCAAAGCATTCCCGTGGTTTACAAAGGAATTCTTCCGGACCTCTTCAAAGAAGGTAAGGGTTGCGTCGCGCAAGGGAAAATCGGTACAGACGGTGTTTTCTATGCCGATCAGGTTTTGGCAAAGCACGATGAAAACTACATGCCTCCGGAAGCTGGGCAGGCAATCGACAAGGCGAAGCACGCACGCGAGGCAGGGGAAACTGTAATCAACCAGTAGTTTTTTCAGTGCGCCGACTTGTCGGCGCTTTACGCAGCGACGTAAACCCAATCTAAGATTTGAAAGCCGCAACAAGGTGCCGCGTCCCGAAAGATGATCCCAGAAGTTGGACAGTTCGCTTTAATCATGGCGCTGCTTCTGGCGCTAACCCAGGCCACGCTGCCTCTCATCGGCGCCGCACGTGGTAATCGCACCTGGATGGCAGTCGCGGCTCCGGCGGGTCAGGCGCAGTTTATTTTCGTTGCCATTGCCTTCTGCTGCCTTGGCTATTCATTCATAACTAATGATTTCACCGTACTCAACGTCGCTACCAATTCAAACTCAAAGTTGCCACTTCATTATCGTCTTGCAGCCACCTGGGGATCCCACGAAGGTTCGTTGCTTCTCTGGGCCTTAATGCTCGGACTCTGGACCGTCGCCGTCACGCTCTTCAGCCGACACCTTCCCGAGGACATGGTCGCTCGCGTGCTGAGCGTGATGGGAATTATCAGCGTCGGCTTTCTCTTGTTCATGCTGCTGACGTCTAATCCATTTGACCGTTTGTTTCCGGCAGCTGCTGATGGTCGCGATCTCAATCCCTTGCTTCAGGACCCTGCAATGGTCGTTCACCCGCCAATGCTTTACATGGGATATGTCGGCTTCTCGGTAGCTTTCGCTTTTGCGGTCTCAGCTCTAATCAGCGGCCGTCTCGATGCGACGTGGGCGCGCTGGTCGCGACCATGGACGACGGTGGCCTGGATGTTTCTCACCTGCGGTATCGCGCTCGGTAGCTGGTGGGCTTACTACGAATTGGGTTGGGGCGGTTGGTGGTTTTGGGATCCTGTCGAGAATGCTTCCTTCATGCCCTGGCTTGTTGGTACAGCCTTAATTCACTCGCTAGCCGTCACGGAGAAACGCGGCGGCTTCAAGAGTTGGACAGTCCTGCTGGCCATCGCCGCATTCTCTTTAAGTCTGCTCGGTACTTTCTTAGTTCGCTCCGGAGTGCTTACTTCTGTTCACGCCTTTGCCACCGATCCCAAGCGCGGAATTTTTATCCTGGCCTTCTTAACTGTAGTAATCGGCGGCTCTCTGCTTCTCTACGCCTGGCGCGCGAAACAAGTCGGGCTCGGCGGCAAGTTTGAAGTAGTCTCTCGGGAGTCGTTCCTGCTTGCTAATAACGTTCTCCTCGCGGTGGCCGCAGGTTCGGTCTTGCTGGGGACACTTTATCCGCTGATCATCGACGCGCTGGGCATGGGAAAACTTTCGGTCGGCCCTCCGTATTTCAATACCGTCTTTGTCGCGCTGATGGTGCCCGCAATATTTCTGATGGGAGTCGGACCAATTGCGCGCTGGCGGAAGGCCAGCCTCCCAGAGCTGGCAGTGCGGCTTCGTTGGGCATTTGCGGCTAGTGCTGTTACGGCAATAGGCCTTCCCTTGATAGTTAACGGATGGAAACCCTTAGTCAGTTTGGGACTCTTGTTGGCGATCTGGATTGTAGCCACTGCAATTCTGAACCTGCGCGATCGCATTAATAATACGTCCGGTCAGCTGAGTCTAATGCGCAAGCTAAGAATGCAGAGCCGGAGTTATTACGGAATGCAACTGGCGCATTTGGGTGTCGCTGTTTTCATCATGGGCGTAACACTGGTCACCGGGTATCAAGCGGAACAAGACGTGCGGATGTTGCCGGGCGACACTATAAGCCTTGGTGGTTACGACTTCAGGCTAAATGGAGTCCAAAACGTTGCCGGACCAAACTATCGCGCGGTGCGCGCCGAGATGGAAATATCTAGAGGCGGGAACGCCCTGCGCACCATGTATCCGGAGAAGCGCTCTTACCTGGCATCTGGAAATGCGATGACCGAAACTGCGATCGACACTGGAGTCTTTCGCGATCTCTACATCTCGCTTGGGGAACCAGTCGGCAATAACGCCTGGAGCGTGCGGGTTCACTACAAGCCATTCGTTAGCTGGATCTGGGGTGGCGCAGTGTTGATGGCGCTGGGTGGCGGACTGGCCGTAAGTGATCGACGATACGCTTTGGCGGCACGCAGAGAGCGATTAGCACGAGAGCCATCTCGCCAGGAAACCGCGCCGGTATTGGCAACAGCGTCGGCGGAAAAGCCATGAATCGTTTTGTGCTACCCCTGGCAATCTTTGTGGTGCTGGTTGTTTTTCTGGCAATCGGTCTCGGGCATGACCCGCATGAAGTCCCGTCACCGCTAATAAATAAGGCCGCGCCGGCTTTTCAGTTACCGCAACTCCATGAGCCGGCAAAGACATTTTCCCCTCAGGAGATGCGCGGCAAAGTATGGCTTTTTAACGTCTGGGCCTCCTGGTGCATTTCCTGTCGCGAAGAGCATCCGCTCTTGCTTGAACTCGCCCGCTCCGGCGCCGTACCGATCTACGGACTTAACTATAAGGACGAACGGCAAGAGGCGCTTGCCTGGCTCAATGATCTTGGCAATCCCTACTTATTGAGTGCCGCGGATCTGGATGGCCGGGTGGGAATTGATTATGGCGTTTACGGAGCTCCTGAAACATATCTGATTGATCGTGATGGTGTGATTCGTTTTAAGCACATTGGCCCGCTCACGCCCGATGTGCTGCAAGGCAAACTTCTTCCACTAGTCAAAGACTTGAGCAAATGAAGCGACTTCTAATGCATCTGCTGCTTTTGTCCTCAGTGACTTGTGTCGTCATAGGCCAAACCGCGCAACCCCTCGCCGAAGATCCGGAGCTGGAAAAACGACTGCAAGCTTTGTCTCAGGAACTGCGCTGTCTCGTTTGTCAGAATGAGACGCTCGCGGATTCGCGCGCGGGTCTTGCCGAAGACCTTCGGCGTGAAATTCGAGAACAGATGAGGGCCGGAAAAACTGACCAGGAGATCGTTACGTTTCTGACGGGCCGCTACGGAGATTTTGTCCTCTACCGGCCACGGGTAACGCCGACTACTTACTTACTGTGGTTTGGACCGTTCCTCCTGTTGGCGGTTGGACTCGCCGTTTTGTATCGTCAGATCAAACAACGTCGCGCCCTGGTCACCCAGCAGCCACTCACACCCCAGGATCGTCGCCAGGTGGCAGAGCTGCTGAAAGCTCCCACAGAAAAGGGGTCCGCATGATCATCTTCTGGCTGGTGTGTGCGATCTTTGTGGCGATTGGGTTGGCATTTGTCCTGCCGCCCTTGCTTCAGCGAGCCGACAATGACGATACCGCGAGGGATGAATCCGCAAAGGGAGCAAACGTCGCTGTCTACCGCGATCAGCTTGCCGAGTTGGAAGCCGATCTGACTAACGGTCTGATTAGCCCTGAGCAGTATGAGCAGGACCGACAGGAACTTGAGGAACGATTGCTGGAAGACGTTGCGACCCCCGCGGTGGCGGCCCGCACAAAACCAGCAGGCGGTCGCAATCTCGCTTACGTACTGGCCGTATCCCTACCGATCGTCGCAGTCATTTTTTACCTGCGCCTCGGAAACTCGAGCGCGCTCTCCGCCGTCCCTGCACCTGCGGGAAGGCCGGCCGCCATGGCTCCGGCTGAAATTGCCGACACAAACTTCTCTCCTGAACGCATTGAAGCCAACGTTACTGCCCTCGCCAAGAGACTGGAACAGAACCCAGGTGACGTGGAGGGTTGGATCATGCTTGGACGCTCTTACAGTTCGCTGGAGAAATACTCGGAGGCCAGCACCGCATACAAGAAGGCTACCGAGCTGAAAGCGAACGACGCGGATCTCCTGGCCGATTATGCTTTTGCTGCGGCGATGGCCAATGGCAGGAAGCTTGCCGGCGAGCCAACTGAAATAATCGACCGCGCCCTCAAGATTGATCCCGAGAATCCGAAACTGCTGGAGTTGGCAGGCAGCGCAGCGTTTGAGGCCCAGGATTATCCGCGCGCAGTTAGTTATTGGGAGAAGCTAATGCGTCGCACGCCGTCAGATTCTGAGATCGGTCAGGCTCTGGCCCAAAGAATCACTGAGGCCAAAACGCGAATGGGAAATGCCGTTCCTAAACGCGGAGATCGGTGATACGTAAAAGATAATAGTTAACCAGTCGCAGGCATTGAAGGAACCATGAGCAGAGAAAACTTAATGTTCGCTGTTATCGGATTGCTGTTGGGTTTCATAGTTGGTTTCATATTTTCCAGCACGATGAGCCAGCGCGCGGCGCAAGCGCCTGCGACTGTTGCCGGTAACCCCAACCTCCCAGCAGACCATCCGCAGATTCAATCCGGCGACAGCCAGGACCCGCAGCAGGTATTCGCCGACGTGCAGGCTGCAATTAGCAAGGCGCGAAGTGAGCCGAACAACTTCGACGCGCAGATGAAGGCGGCAGAGCTTTACTACAAAATCCAGCGCTATGACCAGGCAATCGAATACCTGTTGAAGGCCAATCAACTTAAGCCCGAGAGCTTTGAAGCAGTGGTAGCGCTCGGCCAGGTTAACCTCGATGCCGGGCATTTTGATCAAGCTGAGAAGTGGTACAAAGTAGCGGCCCTGAAAAAACCGGACGACGTGCGGGTGTTAGCGAGTCTCGCTTATACACAACTGCAAAAGGGCGATGCGAATGAAGCTGAAAAGTCGATCGCTAAACTGGAGAAAGCAGATCCTACGAATGAGGATTTGCCCCAGTTTCGACACAAGCTGAAGAGCTTGAACTCCGGGACTAAGTGAGGCCGTGAGGAAGTAAGAATCAACCGCGGATTAACGCGGATAGCGCGGATACGAATTGGCAATCGGCAATTTACTTTAACTACGGCTCGATCGTCATGCGAACGACGTCAGTCATTCGCGTTCTATCAATCTTGCCAGTCTTTTGCACCACGACGATTTGGTTGTTCTCGATCGTCACTCGCCTGATCGTGCTCATGAATTGCTCGACCCGAGTTCCATCAAGCAACTCAAGAATCAATCGTGGGCCGCTGGGAGGTTCGGGTTCAACAGGCGTCACAACAGCTGGTCTCGCACCTCGCCTACCAGTCCCTCGCTTCGCTGTAGTTGATCGCTTTTCAGACTCAGCCGCTGCCGCGGGTTTTTCTGTTTCCTTATTGTCAGCAGCGTCAGGTTCCTTCTTGTTCGCGGCAGGAGTTTCTTTCGCCGGTCGTGGTGGAGCTCGACGCGAAGTGGCGCCGCGTCCCCGGCCTCTTCCAGCGGTTGTTGTCCGCGGCGCTTCGGGTGCAACTTTTTCAGGTACCGGCGATGGAGTTGCCTCCGGAGTAACTACGGTAACTTCCTCGGGCGGCGGTGTCGGATCATCGATTCGTGCCCCCACCGAAGAAACTCGCCTTCCTTTCTTCGCGATAGGGCCTGCTGGTTCGATGACGCTTTCTTTCTCGGCAAGCAATGGCGCCGCGACCGGTTCAAACGAGCCGCCAAACCGAATCTCATAACTACCTTCATCATCATTGGGACTACGCGCCTCTACCCGCAGCACGAGTTCCTCACGCCGGCGGAGATAAATACCCTTGGTCGATGGCAGGGAGCTTTCGGCGTAGAGCGTAAACTTCAACAGGGGTCGCAAGGTTCCGGCCGTGAAGACATCTACATCGCCGTTGAGGTTGTTGCTCTTCACCGTAATCAGCACATCACCGGGTGTTCCTGTAAACGCATAGAAGTGCAACGTCATGCGCGAGTCGCCCAGGTCTCGCGCGGCAATGGTGCCGACTAAATCGTTTTTACTAACCGGAGTCGGGGAGGCGACATCTGTTGATTGGGCTTGAGAGCAAATCGAGAAAGCAAAGAAAAGAATGAGCAGCGGCCCGTTATAAACAAGCTGCTTAAGAGTTTTGTGGATAACCTGCATTAAAGTTTTCCCGGACGTTCGCCTGAGGCGAGGACAAGGCGACTTGTGGAGGATTGCCACCAACGCTATGCGAACCTGCACCGTTGCCTGCGATTCTAAATAGAGTTTTGCCTTTCATCAAGCTATTCATGGCTTTCAAAGCAAGCGACGGCTTAACGATTATTGATTAAGAAATTAGTAATGTGGTGGAGGACAGTCGATGATATGAACCGCTGGGTTGGAAGGAAAGGTGGTCAGTCAGGGTGATTGCAACACAAAAGGATGGAGAGTATGGGTCTAATCTGATGCGGTCGTCGCTGCAACGACCTTCTGAATGGCTCGCCAAGCCCGCTCGGCCTCTTCTCCGAAAAGCACAATTTCGTTTTGCCGTTGATCGAGATCGATTCCCAGCCGCGTCTTGACATCACCCTCGCCGGGACGAAAGTGTGCGCTGGTTACATGATCGATGTGGAAGATGAACCTTCCACCTTCAGGGTGAGCGACTTCGATGAACTTCATGTTTTTCCCTAACGAGATCTCAGAGGAAACGTTTCAACGGACCGTAAGCCGGCGTGACGGATTCCCAACGTGAATGTGGGGCCCGGTAGCCACACCCGGCACAGCCGCACGAAACGCCAGGAATGGGATCGCCTCACTCTTAAGGAACGAAATCAGTTCTCTGCCCTCGAGGCTGTCTGGATGTAGGCCGATGTCCATCCCCTGACGGTGATCGTATCCCCAACGAGTGTGCAGGTCAGATTGGCCAAATGCTGTCAGAGGTAGACGCCGGCCGAATTTTGCCAGAAAGAAACCCTCAACTCTCGCGGAGTCTGAAATTTTCCAGTTACCTGAACCTCGCAATGGTTCCGGATTCAACTCCTGTTTAGCGGCTGATTTATGTTCTATTCGTTGAACCCGCTTTCGATCCACGAATGTCGATACATTAGCGACTTTGAACCAAACACCGTCGGTGCTCTCCGTGACTTCATCGACCTGCATTCGACGACCGCCAACCAGATGCAACCATATTTGCGGCCCAGTCTCAACCGAGGAATCTCCGGCTTTGTTTGTTTCCCCACCTTCACGTGGTTGAGTTGCTGATTTATCCCGCGCGGAATCCTGGGCTTTCATTTCAATTTTCTCGGCCTGACCCGAGGCCAATGAGAAGACACTAATCACGAGCAAGACCACAGCAAATGATAATTTGATTATTTGCATTAGAGTTATCGACGGCCACGAATCGAAACCACTCTTGTATCGGGCTTATTGAAAACCGCATCGTTCAACTGCACGTCATGTTTCACTTCGGTGAAGCTAAAAACTATGCTGAGACCCGGTAACAACTGAGTAACCGTAAATGGCATTTTTATTCCGTCCACATCTGTCCAATCATCCAGATAGATTTCCGCTGCCTTTTTTAAGCCACCGGAGGCTAAGACCGCGTCCCAACGGATCAACAAGCCAAGGTCCTTGCTGAAGTAGAGCCGTTCCGGGTGGCCGGCGGTGGGGCTCGCCTCGATGACGTACGCTTCGCGATAGCCAATTTTTGAAACGCCCAACAGTTTCATTTTTGGATAGCGGGCTTTGAGACTACTCAAGCTGTAAAAATCAGCGTCACGTTTAAGCGTGGCGAGCTCTGCTTGCGTCGCGGAACGCGTGCCGCTCCGGGGATTTTGAATCCATCCAGCGGCTCCATTGAATCCCTTTTTGATCACGCCGACGTCCGGTATATCAATTGTGATCGCCACCTTGTTTGGCGCCTTCGCTTGCGTGGTAAATGACCCGCGTCCCAACTTCGAAATGTTGACGTTCCCTTTCGCGCTCCGTGTCGTGAAATTCGCTGCAGCTTTTGCCCCGCCAAGCGCCGCAATGTATCTCTCAACGATTTGATTGACCGTCGGCAATGGACCTGTTGACTCGATCTTTTCGCGAGGAGCTGCGACGCCTGTAGTCCGCGCCGGCGCGGTTCTACCGTTGCTCTTAGGCCTCGTCGTCACCGATCGCGGCGCCGTGTTCGCATTCAGTGTGGCGGACTCGCCGCCCAGACGATAGTTGCCTCTCGCTCTTGCTTCGAAACGTTGTCTGATGGCTTGGCGAAGCCAATCTTTGGCATCAGGCCCTTCAACAATAAGCCTCGCCGCTCGGTCGTAGATTTTGAAGTGCGGAACGCTTGTAACGTCATACTTCTCCGTAACTGGGGCGTCCCATTCACCAATATCCATGAACAGGACCTGCATGTCGGGAAAATACGTGTTAACAGCATCGAGGAAGGGCATCCAGCTTCTGCAGGAAGGACACCAGTTAGCATAGAAAGCGACAACGCTGATTCGCCCCGAATTTAGATAACGTTGGAAGTCAGCATCCTCACCGGGCTGATTCAGGGGCTTCTCGGAAGGCTTAGCAACGCTCTGGCACGGTGCAATTTGGCAGGTGCCGAGGAGTAGAAAGCCCAAGAGGAGATATCGCGAGAAGTGTCTCATTACCTTTCCCGGAGTTGTTAAAGTCCAAAAGGAGTTCAGTCAAGAGAGATCTGGTTCAGGCGCACCGTCGAGAGGTATTACGTGAAGTTATTCCCCGCCAGTTCCTGAATAGCTCAGCTTTTAGGTGCGAAGTAACCGATTCGAGTCTGCGACTTGTAAGCAGGGTTTACGGTCTCCACACGAACGCGCCGGAATCCGCCATCCAGCGTCCTGTTTAGAGGCGTGTAATAGAGGCCATACTGATGGCGTAGTTCGTCAGCGACCTCGGCATAAGTCGAGTCCAGAGCATCAAAGGTCGTCGGCTTATAGAGACGTCCACCCGTTGCGGCGGTGAGCTGAGCCAGATTTTGTTCGCTCTGATCCAGTACGCGCAATCCCTCACGCAAATCGTCGACGCGCAATTGATTGAAGCGGGCAATAGAGTCAGAGCCATTCATCAGCGAATCCAATTCAGCCCGTTTGGTAGCGCGTGAAATTTCAGTGTTGCTGACGACATAAACGGTTACGCCAGCGCGAAGAAGGGCTTGAAAGGCAGCTTCCAGATTTGTGTTGCCACGACCGCTGTCGATGCCATCGGTGAGTACGATTACGGCGCGGCGAGACTTGGTTGTCCCGCCAAACTGCTCCCGGGCCGCAAGCAACAACGCGTCATTAAATCGAGTGAACATCCCAGGTTCCACTCGTGCCAACGCACGGCGTAACTGAAAACGGTTCTTTGTCCAGTCCTGCAAGAGCTCTACCCGGTCGTCAAATTTTATCAGGCTGACACGATCTTCCGCCGCGAGCTTTGTTGCGAAGCCATCTGCAGCGCGACGAAAGTCGTCAAGGTTGCTTGCCACTGACGATGATGCGTCGACCATCAATACGACATCCACCGGCACTTGTCGGAGAGCTAGATCGCTGAGCGGCTGCTGACGACCGTCTTCGAAGACACGGAAGTCGTTACGCGACAACTGCGAAACCAAACGACCAGCCTCATCACGCACTGTGACGGGGAGCATCACCTCTGTAGTAAGTACGGATATTACGTCGCCGGGACTGATTTCCTGTTCAGGCTTTGGCGGTTCAGGCTTTTTAACAAGCGTGGGAATTGGAGGAGGTGGACCAAGCGCTTCGAGCGCGGAAGACCGGGTTGTCGGGCTCGGCTTAGGCGTCGCGCCCGCACGCGCCCGAGTTCTCTTTTGGGCACTTACTGAATAGCCATCAAACTGGACGAAGGAAGGCAGGGTGAAGACTGCCACCATAAAGAACAAAAGAATGAACTTTGCCGAAACCAAGTGATGTTTCCTTCCGATGAGGCGCTTGAGACGCGACTCGCAACCTACTGTTTATTTGAATCACTTCCCATCGCGGCTTTCATCGCGGTGAGGACCTTGTCGCTAACCCGACGCTTTCTCAAGTCATCAAGCTTCTCTACACTTAGATCAAATTCGACCGGCGACTGTTCTATCCGGCGAATGATGGTTCCCTCCGAAAAACCCGCCTCAACCAATTCCTGAATTGAATCATTGGTTAGAGCCGGCGTCTTCTCCAGTTTGGCTGGACCTCCCCCCGCCTCAGTGGGAGGCCGGAGAATTCGCACGGTCGCGCTTCCCACCGTCTGCGTGTCCTGGTCAATGCCACCCGTGCGACCGCGGCTGCGGGTGGTGCCCTTAACCCCCCCGCTCGAACCAAAAATATCGTTACTGCCGCTGTTCGGATTACTGTTTTTGTCGGTGCCGAGCCCCTTTAAAGCTTCGGCGTCGCTAAGGAGAGTGTCGTCTCCCCATGAATCGTCAAAGGGCTCAAATTCTTCCTGTCGAGCAAGCATGGCAACGATGACTTTTTCGGTGACGCCGCTGCGCTTAAGTTCAATCATTCGATCGGGGGATAGATCGAAGTTCGTCAAACGCGCGTTGATGATTGAGATAATAGTTTTCTCTTTGAAACCCGCCTTCGCGAGCTTCACCACCGAAACATTTGTTAGAGGTGCTCTTTGTGCTTCCTGAGCCCGGATGCCTGGAGCCAATCCGAACGCCAGGCAGGTAGTAATAACAGCTCCCATTAAGAATAATTTCACGACAACCCCCTATCGACGTGGCGCCGGCATTTCGCTCTCTGAACCCGGTTCACGCGCCGCCAATCCATAACGCTTCCCAATTTTCTTTACATACTCTCGAGTTTCCCGATACGGAGGAACGTTGCGACCGTATTTCATCACCGCGCCCTCACCGGCATTATAACTCGCCAGGACTAGATTGACCTGGCCGCCGAACTTATCCATCAGCTCCCGAAGATACTGGGTCCCGCCCTTGATGTTTTCTGCAACGTCAAACGAGTTTCGGACGCCCAATCGTCTGGCGGTTCCCGGCATTAGTTGCATTAAACCGCGAGCACCTTTGGGGCTGACCGCCCGCGGATGAAAACGAGACTCCTGTTCGATAACCAGGAAAACCAGATAAGGATCGATGCCGAAGCGGCTCCCATTCGTTTTGATCAATTGATCGATAAGGGCGTTGCCTGAGCTCCAATCGCTGCCCCGCCACGCCGGCGACGGCGAGTCGCCTCTATCTCTTTCAATACGAGCAACACGCTCTCGTTCCAGGAAAATTGAAAGATTAGCCCGGCTGTACCAAAATCCTTCGGAAGTCTCCTGAACCTCGTCTACCCTGAACCGGGCCCCGTCCACGAGGTGAATCCAGTTCGCCGCAGGGGCTTTCTCGACCTTTGCTGGCGCCGCGTTAACGACAGTTGCGACCTGCTTAGGGGCTTCAGCCGCGGGTTCTGCCGCCTTCATGATCGGCTTTATGGACTTCACAGTTTGTTGCTCAAGAGCCTTGGAAACATTGCCGGCTCGATACCAGATCTCATCGCCGTCCTTCCATACTTCGTCAACGGCAAACGAATAACCATCAGCTAAAGTGATCCGTTTTCCCACGACAACGCCCGTCTCACCGCTTTCAGCAACGGGACTTGCGGGCAGTTGAATTTTCATGCCCTTTCTTAGCCGGGCATTATCATTGAGCTGGTTCAGGCGAACGAGTTCGTTAACAGGAAGTCCGAGGCGCTGAGCAATTTTGGCGAGCGTATCTCCGGAAACAGCGCGAATGGTGCGACGTGAGCCAGCGGAGGAATTTTGCGACAGGCTAGCTTGAGGAAGATTTAGAGTACGCGCGGTGTGAGTGGGTTCTCCCAAGGCCGCAGGGGCGAACAACGTCAGAAACAAAAGTAGCACCGAGGCGAACATTTTTCGGTTTTCCACGTCGTCTACGAGTTAAAAGCCCTAATCAGGGAGCCCAAGGATTTCACACCGATCGCACGACTACTCGGTTGAGCGGAGACGTTGTGTGAACCGTAGAAAAATTCCTGCCAGTACTTTATGCCCAAATCAAAACTACATCTGCATAGGCTCAGCGTGATCCAGGTTTTGAAAGGGGTCAAAGTCCGGAGCAAAACCGTGAGCCGTGCCGAAATAATTTCCCCAGGCCAGATCAACCAGTTCGGGTGTAAGGTGCAATGTGCGCCCCTCGTAAAGGCAGATGTCAGTAACTTTATTCAAGAGGTCGCGAGGTTCACATCCCTTCATTATGCGTTTTTCTGATGCGTACTTGTGAAGTACATGAGTAAGACACGACTCATCGATCGCCACACCGCGGTTCCGAGCGACGCGCTTGAAGATTTCCGCAAAAGCCGAAGGTGTGGGTGGTTCGACGCGAGCCCGGTATCCCATGCGTCGCAGGAAAGCTTCATCAACCAAATCCTTCTCATCGAGATTGGTCGAAAAGACGACAAGCTGTTCAAAGGGCACTTCGATCTTTTTGCCGTTATGGAGCGTAAGGAAGTCGACGCGTCTCTCAAGCGGCAGAATCCAACGATTCAGGAGGTCCTGTGGTGCAACACGTTGGCGGCCGAAGTCGTCGATCACAAGAGTACCGCCGTTCGATTTTACCTGGAACGGGGCTTCATAAAACCTGGCCGACTCGGACCAGGTCAAATCGGTGTTTTCTAACGTCAGTTCGCCACCGACAATAACGAGCGGCCTTTCGATCTCCACCCAGCGGCGATCGTAATCGATGGTTGAACTGCGTTCGGCCACTGTGCGATGACTGTGGGCATCAAACAGGCGGATGATCTGACCGTCAACCTCGATCGAGTAAGGGATCCAAATCGTGCCGAACAGTGCTGCATTCATTCGTTCGGAAACGGCCGTCTTGCCCGTCCCCGGGAGACCGGTGAGAAAAAGCGATGATCGCGAGTTGATGACGCAGCCTAATGTTTGCAACAGCGAAGCAGGTAATACCAGGTCCTGAAACGCTGTGCGAACTGTTTCACTGGAAGCAGACCGGGATGGCACCGCCTGAAGCCGCATCATGTGACTATAGTCGTTGAGCGACACGGGAGCAGGACCAAGGTATCCGTTCTGGGATTGAAGTCTTGAGACGCGTTCCCAGCCGTGATCGAGCATTGCGTAGCGCGTGGATCCTACGGCGCTCTGCAACCGCATCTCGATCATTTTTTCGCGGTAGAGATGGTAAAGCAACTCTTCGGTTAGTGCGCGCGGAAGGTGCAGCCGATCAGCAACCGAAGTTGTGCTCGGTTCAGGGAGCATGGCGACGTGTTTCAGCGCGAGATCACACAGGAAGGCGGTAGGCACCGCGGTATCGGCCAACTCTTCCGGAGCCGGCGGACCCAGGTTCTCGATTTCAGCTCTGGTAAGAATATTTAAGTGCGCCATCTTTTTATTCCATGTGTGTTACTGATCCACGGTTCTCCAGCTTACGAAGCTGGTACAGAGTTGACTTTGACTGTTATCGAGTCCTGCCCGTTCTTGTTGGCTGCGTAGCGGCGGCCGCGCGCGATCCGAATCGCTGTAGCTTCATAGGCAGCAAGGCCCGGACGCCGATTAGGCACGGAAGCGTATTTGACGCGCCCGTTCTCGATCTCCATCACCACAGTGATTGCCTGAAAATCGGGATTGGCTTTCTGAGTGGCTTCGGCATGCAAGCGGGCGGCTTCGTAGTGTTGTCGCGCCTCATCTGACCGGCCGGCGATCTCAAGTCGGTTAGCTACGTTTAGACGGCCCTCGATTTCCCCGCCCGCTCTGGCAAAGTTTTTGTAAGCGTCATCGAACTTGCCAAGCTGGGATTGGGTCAGGGCCAGATTATTTAGTATGCGAGGGTCGTTGGGAGCAAGTCGGGCGGCTTTCTTTAGCCGATCCAGTGCCCCTTTGTAGTCGCTCTCGTCATAGAGGAGGTAGCCAAGATTGTTTAGGGTTTGAGGGTTCTTCTTATCAAGCTCCAATGAAGTTTCGAAAGACTTGCGCGCCAGTTCTCTCATACCCTTGCGGTGGTAAGCAACACCGAGAAGGTTATGAGCTTCAGCCAATTTCGGATCCGTTGAAGCTGCAAGTGAGAGTTCCGCAATTGCCTCGTTAAGCTTGTCGCTGTTTAGTAGATTTCGACCGTGTTCGATCCGTTCTTCAGGACCCATTTCCGCGGCTGACGCGGTTCCGGGAGCAGCTTCAACCGCATCTACGACTCGCGTTAACTTCGCTGACTCGAAGTGCTTTACGTCATTTTGTGAAAGGCGGTGAAGCTTGTTGTCATCTTTCTTTCCTCGCCCAAAGAGCCGTCCAATTGCTTTAAATGGCGCTTTCAGGACGCGAAGAAACCCGTTGCCGCGGCCCTGTTTTGCTCCTGCCTCAGCGAGGGAGCCGTCCGCTTGGTTAAGCGTCACAACTTCCTCGTCACTTAAGACAATGGTCTGGGCTGAGCGCAGACCGCTAATACCAAAAACAAGTGTTGCCGCCAAAAACAAAACCAAAAAAGTGCGTTTTAGCATGCAGAAACTCCTTACTTACCACTGAATCCGACGCCGCCGCCCAACATATCGGAAATATTAAGCAGGGCAGGACCGAGAATCACAATAAACATCGTGGGAAAGAGAAGCGCGCCGAGAGGAAGTAAAAGCTTGAAAGCCGCCTTTTGCGCTGCCTGCTCGGCACGCTGCCGCCTTTTGGTGCGCAAACTATCTGAATAAACGCGCACCGCTCGGGCGATGGATGTGCCGAAGCGATCCGCCTGAATAAGCATAGCAACGAGGCTATTTAGATCCTCGACGCCTGTTCGATCAGCAAGATTACGGAGCGCTTCGCTGCGCTCACGGCCGACGCGGATCTCAAGGTTGCACAGCTCGAATTCTTTGCTGATATCGGGACGAACATCCTTTAACTCATCACACACCCGGAGCATAGCGGCGTTTAAGCCGAGTCCGGCCTCCATTGTGATGACCATCAAATCAAGCGCATCGGCGAGTCCCCAGGTGATCCGGAGCTGGCGGCTCTTGATCATGCGATTGAGCATGAAGCGCGGCAGGATGAAACCGGCGCCCAGGGCGCTGAGGGCCGGAACGAGCGCGCCATTGAGCGGGCGCGCCATTGACATCCAGCCCAAGATTATGAGTCCCGGGAAAGCAAACATTAGTACCAGCTGCACCATCCGGTAGATAGCGGTCGCCGAAGCTGAGCGATAGCCCGCCTGCATCAAATCCTTCTGCAACTTTTTGGCGCCGGCCGCGGAAGGGGGCACGAGCCTGCTGAGGGGTTCGGCGAGCCGCTCGGCTAGCGAGGCGGCGGTATTAGGCTCGATGCTCTGGGTGCCAGCGCCTGACCGGGGGTCCTCGAGATTCCGTAGGCGCTCCGCGGTTGCGCTTGCGGGACGAAACATTAGCCAGTAGAGGGCCATGACGCCGAAAGCTATGCAAACGAATGTGGAGACTGAAATTATTAACATAGTTTCACCTGTCGGCAGTCTAACTAAGCGCGCCCCAAGATGGTGGAAAGGCGCGCTTGCGAAACGTTCAGATCTTAATCTTCATAATCTTCTGGACCATCAGCATACCGAGAACCTGCATGATAGCGGCAATGGCAAGGAGTTTGTGCCCGCGCGGATCACGCCACATCACATCCATGTAACCCGGGTTCATCATGGATATGTAAATCGCGAGCAAGATCGGTAGCGCGCAGAGCAGCCAAGCCGACCACCGTGAGCTCAAAGTCAAAGTTTTCAGGTCTTCCATGATCCGGAAACGCTCGCGAATCGTATGGGCCACTTTCTCGAGCAACTCTGAAAGATTACCGCCCGTTTCACGTTGAATCATGACGGCCGTGACGCACATGCGCAGGTCGAGCAAAGGCACACGCTCCACCAGGTTGTCGAGTGCCAGCTTCAGTGAGAGACCGAGATTCTGCTCATCGTAGGTCTTGCGAAACTCCGAAGCGATCGGTTCGGGCATCTCGGTTGATACCATCTGGAGAGCCTCAGTGAACGCATGGCCTGCTGACAAGCCACGGCTCATCAGATCGAGCGCGTCGGGTAAGAGTTGGAGAAACTTATGCAGCCGCTTCTTCCGCTTCATGTATATGTGGGCGAACGGCAGCAATGCGGCGATGATGCCAAAAACCATCATGAGAAGGCGCGTTTCGCTGATCATCGAGACTGCAAGGTAAGCAAGCACACCGGCAGTCGCCGAGAACAACACCAGCCGCATCACCGTAATGTTGACATCCGCTTGATCGATCATTTTCTTGAGGCGAGAGCTCGCCTGAAGCTTGGTCAGCCACCTGTTCATCCAGGGGATCTCGCTCAGCAATTCCTGGCGGGCCAGCTGCACGTCGAGGTCGCTGGAATGAGCGGAGCTGCGAATGGCGTCTGCAAGCCGCTCGTCAAGACGGGCGCGTTTGGCGTCCGAACTGCGCGACGTAAACAGATACAGCGCGAAAGTCAGGAACAGACCGGTAAGAAAGACGAAAAATGGAATCCAAAGCATAAGGGCTAAGCCTCCTCGAAAAACGAGCGTGGCAGTTGCATGCCGTAGAGTTTGAGTCGTTCGGCGAAACGCGGGCGCACCCCGGTGGGGCGGAAGCGACCGATCACTCGGCCATCCTTATCAATCCCTTTTCGCTCGTAGATGAAGACATCCTGCATGGAGATCGTTTCACCTTCCATGCCGGTGATCTCGGAGATGGCGGTTATTCGGCGAGTGCCGTCGGAAAGTCGCGCCACCTGGATCACCAAATTAAGAGCGGAGGCGATCTGCTGACGCATCGCTCGATCAGAAAGCCGCATGCCGGTCATCTGGATCATCGTCTCAAGGCGAGCGAGTGCATCCCGCGAGGTATTGGCGTGAACAGTAGTCAGAGATCCGTCGTGGCCTGTATTCATGGCCTGGAGCATGTCGATGGCTTCTCCGCCTCGGACTTCACCAATAACTATTCTGTCGGGTCTCATACGCAGGGCATTTTTTACCAGGTCGCGCTGGGTGACCTCGCCCTTACCTTCAATATTCGGCGGCCGAGTTTCGAGCCTTACCACGTGTGGCTGCTGCATCTGCAATTCTGCTGAGTCCTCGATTGTAACCACGCGTTCATCGAAAGGTATGTAAGCGGAGAGCGCATTGAGTAAGGTTGTCTTTCCGGCGCCGGTACCGCCGGAAATAAGAACGTTCAAACGGGCATGCACGCACATCTCAAACATCTGGGCCATGTCAGGGGTGAGGGCCTGCTTTTCGATTAGCCTGTCCATCCGCAACGGTTCGGCGCCGAAACGGCGAATCGAGAGCACCGGCCCATCCAGCGAGAGCGGCGGAATGATGGCGTTCACGCGCGAGCCATCCTTCAAGCGCGCATCAACCATCGGCGAAGATTCGTCGATGCGGCGACCGACCGAAGAAACGATGCGCTCGATGACGCGCATCAGATGTTCGTTATCCTTAAACTCAATATTAGTGCGCTCGAGCTTGCCGCCCCGCTCGATGTAAATGTTGTACGGTGAATTGACCAGAATGTCGGAGATTGACGAATCGGCAAGTAATTGCTCGAGCGGCCCCAGGCCGAATAGTTCGTGCCTTACTTCGTGAATCAGCCGCTCACGTTCGACAGTCGAAAGCGGCGTGTCTTCCATGGCCAGCAGACTCGTGGCCAGGCGGGCAACTTCTTCGTGCAGTTGCTCGGGTTCCAACTGGCCCAGCTTCGTCAAATCCATCCGGTTGATAAGCATCCGGTGGAGACGGGATTTCATGTCCTGAAAGCCCTGCTGATTGCTAATCAGGTCGTCAGTCGGGGCTGCGCTGATGCCATTGTCTCTAACTAGTCGTTCACGTAATGCCATATCGATATGTCCTTCGGGTTCTCTATATACTTAATTCGCGTCCTCTTTCTGGCTAACCAATGCTCACCTTTTCGAGCGCCGCATTTAAGCCAAAGTCTTCCATAGTGGACGGCTGGCGGCGAAATATCGTGTTAAAGGAGCGCTTGCTGTCCGCTATCGGAGCGCTCTGATCCACCTTGCCTTCAAAAAGCTTCGCGGCAATTTGTCGCAGGTCTGCCGCAACTTTGGAAGCCGGAGCTGATTGGAGGAGTGGCTGCCCCAGATTTATGGAATTTACCGCTGCACGATAGTCGCTCTGAATAAAGCCGACCACTCGTTCTCCGAGGAAATCTTCGACCTGCTTCTGGTTCAGCTCTATGTTTTTGCTCCACCGGTTGACGACGAGGCGAATCTTCTTCCGCGGATAGCCCAAGCGGTCGAAGATCTCCAAAGCTCTGCGCGTGCTGCGGATTGCATGAATTTCAAGCGTCAGGACCACCAAAATTTGATCGGCATGGTCGAGTGCGGAAATGGTAACTGCGTCAAAGCTGTGCGGGGTGTCTATGATTACCGAATCGAAACGATTGCGGAGCAGTTCCATGATCTCATAAATATGTTTGGGCTCGATGTCTTCGGCGCTCTCGGCCTTGATAGGTGCTGCCAGGAGGGAGAGGTTTTTCGAGTGTGGCGTTAAGTAGCTGGCCAGTAGCGCGTCATCAAGTCGCTCGCGATTCTCGATGACGTCAGCCAGGGAAAACTTGGGCTTTAGGCCCAGCATCAGCTCCAGATCGCCTGACTGCAAATTAAGATCAAGCAATACGGTCGGTGCAGACTGCACCAGCGCGAGATTTGTGGCGATGAGAGAGCAGCCGCAACCGCCTTTGCTTGAGAAGACGGCAATGGCCCGTCCCCTCTTCTTGGGTTCGTCATCGGCGTGGGCTACCGAAAAGTCTGCCGTGCGCTCGATGACTGTTGTCAATTCTTCTTCAATTATGGGCAGTCGCAAAAAGTCGCGCGCCCCTGAGCGCATGCTGCGCAGAATAAGATCGGGCGAAGAGTCTCTCGAAGCACAGATAACCGCCGTCGCCGGGCATTCGACACCGATGCGCTGCACGAGTTTTAGCCCCGGCTCGCCCATGTGGGCCAGGTTAATGATAACTGCCGAAGGATGCAGGCGTACGGTCTCGGTAAAGACCTGCTCGGCATCGTCGCTGATCATCAAAAGGCTGGCGCCGGCGTGGCTGCTCAGCGCTCGGCCCATCTCTTTCGAGTCGACCGGGTCTTTGCACAAAATTATGAATGTTAGCGTTCGTTTCATTGCGATTGATCCCTTGTTGTATCTGGCCCCGAACCTTGTTATTGCTATTAAAGAGGATCCGGTTCGTAGCCCGCGCTCTCAGCCGTCAGCGTCGTCGTATAGATAGGCATCGTTAGCGGCCGAGCAAGTAATGGAATGCTCAAATTGAATGTGAAGTTTCTAATGGTTACGGTAGCGGTGCCCAGGTTTGTACCATAAGGATTCGGGGTACTTGGGACACCATCAAGATCAGCTCCAGTGAATTCAGTCTCGATCAGCGCCGTCTCGAGACCATTGATTAAGGGTGGTCCGATCGGAGCGCAACCTGGTCTTGGGCCGATATGAGTCTCCCCATAAATGACCACATTCTTGACGCATGTTGAGTTCAGATCTTTGGGCGAAGTAGCAGTCGTGTCAACTTCGGCCTCGTTGATGACAGCGTAACGCGCCCCACGCCGGGCCGCATCAGTCAGGGCATTGTGCGTGTAGAGCAGACGACCAAATTCCATGATTCCGAAAATGATCATGAAGAACACCCCGGCTACAACCGCAAACTCGGCGATCGTAGTCCCGCGCTCGTCCTGTCTGAAACCTTTTCCTATCATGTCTTTTTTCGAACTCCAGCCGCATGCGCGGCTACTCGACCATGTAATACATCGTGGTGCTCGGGCTAATCATCCCAGGAACGTCCAGCGAAAAAGAGCTGTTAAGCAGCGCGCCGATGTCGAAAATCGGCGTGAAGTTGTAGGGGGTGGCGCAGCCTGCAGTGCGCGGAATACTAACTTTGACGGTCTCCGGCTTCGGCGAGCCGGCGGGAAATTGATATTCGATACAGACGTTGGTCTCATCAATACCATCGACCAACTCTTCACCCGGAGTGCAGGCCAGCTTGCCGCAAACGACCAAAGCCTTTGCCCTATTCTGCTCATCGATGTCAAAGGTATGGTTTGACAGGTAGCGGGCTGAAGCGCGAGTCGATTTGGCGAGCGCGGTGTAGGTCTGAAAGAAGCGCCCGACCTCTGCGACTGCGGCCAGCATGATTACGAGGAACGGCACAAGGATGGCAAGTTCAGCCAGCGCCGCGCCGTTTTCCCGGCGAGCAAAGCGAAGCAGTCTCTGAATCATTACTGGACTCACTTTCATGGCTTACCTGACGCAGGGCGTGTCACACATGCGGTAGAGGACGGGCGTCACAATGTTGGTTACGTTGGTGTCGTTCGGGTCGTATCCGATGACCCCAACAATTTCATCGGCGATGTACTCGACCTGGATGTCGCCGCCCGTGCCGTCGCTTACCTGCGAGCGCATGAAGAATCCGCCGAGTTTGCCGATCTTGACGGTCTGGTTGCCCGTCTCGTCAGTAAATTCGGTAATTGCGATTATGGGAATCACCAGCACGCGCCGGTTTGCCAGCATTGGATCTCGGTGCGCCGGTTTCGGCAGAACCGGCGCGACGGCGGGAGAGCCATCTGCTGGTGTCCCTCCGTTCGCTTTATATTGAGACCAATTAATCCCCTCCCATACCTGATTATTGCCACGTCCGGTGGAAGTCCCTTGAGCGATGTTGGAGTCGGGCAGCGTGGTTGGGCCGTAGGTGAGCCCGTTGCCGTATTCATCGAAGCGCACGTTGAGGCCGGCCCTTACAGCGCCGGCGAGTTCGCCGGTCTGGGTCTCCACCTCATCGTCGGCGCTCACTCGACCGCAGGCACAGTTGGTGCCGTAAGCGGCCAGCGCTTCTTTCACTGCGCTCGCTCCGTTACCTGCGCAACGGAGTACCTGGAAATTGCCAGCCGATGGCCCTTGGCCACCCTGTGCTCCGGAGCGAATGTTATATGTGCACTTCTCACAGAATTCTCTTTTCGGATCACATGTCGTTGTGATGTCGGGGCCGCCAGCAGGGTCCGGTTTTGTGTACGTTTGTATCGCATACGGGTTAGCTCCCGCACACTTCCCCCAATATTTACTTGCCGTGCAGTTCGGGTAGAGCGGGTCACCCGGGTCGCAGAGGCTGCAGGTTGTATCGCCCGGGGGGCACGAAACGGCGGAGAGCGGGGCGATGCAGGTGCTCAAGTTGCCAGGGACGGAGAGGCCCGCGACGGCGCTTGCGCTCAAATCTCTTGTCAAACCGAGAATCGGAATGGAAAAAAAGATGTTGATAGGGACATCTGGTGTGAGGACCTTAATAAATCGCACGGCGGGATCATTCCCGATCGCATCTGCTTCGCTCTGACCAGTTCCCCCGTTATCAAATTCCGACAGGTTGACGGCGAACCGTACCAGCGCGCGTTGGCCCGCAAGACTCATGACGGCAACGTAGTTCTTGTTGTTGAAGTTATATTTGTTCAAGTTCATTACATTGAGGGCGCGATCGACGGCGGTGGGAACCGGATTGGCTGGGAGATTCAGAGCGGACGCGCCCGCGAGCGCAGCGGCATCGGCCGTGTTTTGCAACTCCGTCTTGGCGAGATAGAGGTGACTCAGGTCAACGCCGAGACCGACAGCAAAGAAAAGAAAGAGAGCAGAGAGCACTGTGTAGGCCAGCACGCTGCCTCGTTCGTTCTTCCGCAAATCAGCCACGCTTTTATTCTTCATAGCTCTGCTCCTCACTGAGAGGCCCACCTCCGAGCCTCGCCCTTTACTGACGGGGGTGGCAGCCAAAGTGTTCGCTTGACTACCACCCTCATTTATCGGGGCCAGATAGATCCGGATTATTCCGGTGTGGCGCCTTTGGTGGTAGGTACCGGTAAAGACTGCGGAACCGTGGCCTTCACCGTCTTCTCAGCGCTCTGGCCGTCCTTGCTTTCGGCGTCCGTCACGGCGCCGACAACGGTTGTCGAAGGGACGACTGTCTTTGGTGTGGTTTCAACACCTGGCGCGGTTACTGGAGCTGCCTCTGTTGAGAAGCCGCTCTTTCCAGTAATGCCGTCACCCTTTGGTTCGACGCCGAGGGGTGATCCCGTCTTCAACCCGTCGATGCCTTTCAGCCTGGGCAAGTCGTCGCGATTAACTGGCTTCACCAAGTCAGCAGTGACGATGAACATCAACTCTGACTCCTGCTTCTGAAACGATGACGACTTAAACAGGTTGCCAAGGATGGGAATATCGCCCAGTAGCGGAATTTTTGAGATCGTCCGCGTTTCGTTGTTGTCCATTAGTCCGGCAAGCGCAAAGCTCTGGCCGTCGCGCAACTCGATACCCGTCTTGGCCCGTCGCGTGCGCAACGCGGGAATTACGAAGCCGTTGAAACGCACGCCATTCGCAAAGTCAATGGTGGAAACTTCCGGCTCCAACTCGAGCCTGATGTGGTCCTCGTCAATAATCGTCGGTTTGAAATTCAGGCGCACGCCATACTCTTTGAATACAACGCTCACTGACGATCCGCCATTTCCCCCCTGGACGATTGGCACCGGAAATTCGCCGCCTGCCAGGAAACTCGCCTGCTGGCCATTCATGGCAATCAGGTTGGGCTCGGCCAAGGCACGCAAGGCGCCATTGGTTTTCATGGCCCGGATAAAAGCAGCGGTGTTAAGGCCAGAATTGAAGAGGAAGAGGTTGACAGCCGACCCGGCAAACTCAGTTAGGACTGAGCCGGGATTACTTCTATCCAAAGATCCCAACGTTCCGGGCCCGCCCCCTGAAGCAAATACAGATGTGCTGTTAGCAGAGGCGTAGGAGGAACCCAACTCGCGCAGCTTTTGCCGGCTCACTTCAGCAACCCTAACCGACAACTGAATCTGCGTCATATCAGTAACAGGAGACTGCAACATGTTAACCGTCTTGAAGCCTGCGGCCTGGACCACCGCATCGGCCTGTTGAGCCGATTGCGGCTGGCCCACTGTGCCTGAAAGTACAACGGAGCCGTTGGCCTGGCTTAGTCGAATATCATCCTTGGGGAAGAGAGCGCGGATTTGTGAATCAATAAGGGACAGGTTCGCACGCACAAAAACATCGAAGACGATGAACTTCGAGTCTGACTTGTCCCACGCTATGAAGTTGACCTGGCCAAACGCCTTGCCATTAACCAGGACCTGGTTGGGTGAAACCATCACCGCTTCGGCTACTTCTGGATTCGAGATCGAGAAGCGTCCGATCGAACGGTCGAAATTGATAACCCGCGACTGACCCACCAGCACATTGATAGGGATGCCCTCTCTGGAAGAGCTATTGAAAGAGGCGTCATAGATTGTTTCCTGGGCATTTGCTGTAAACGCCAGGCTCATGGCCATAGTAAGAAGCGCCGCCAGCAACAGTTGCGTAATGAAGTGTCTGGTGGAGTAATGAGTCAACATGATCTGTATCTCCTTAAAGTACTAACAGTGGCGAATTCGGAGTTGATGTCTGACGATATTCATCGGGGGCAACTCCCTTACAATCTTTTGGGGAAGCGTTTACGGAAAATCAACGTTCCGTTTCTTAGCTCCTTCGATAACCTCTATGCTCGGGCGCGGAGGCGCAGGGGGATTAATACGTGTGGAAGCAGTGACCAGTGCAGGCGTGCGCGGCCGGACGCGTCGTACCACCGTTTGAGTTGTTGATTTGCTCTCCTTGTTGCCTAGGCCCGGCTCGGGCACGGGCTGCGCCCCCTCGCCTGCCAGCAGAGTGCGTTTGTTCGCCCCGGGTGTCGTTTCATCGCCCTGGTCGACGGAGTTACGCATCACGAGTTGCAACTTTCCTTCACTGGTGGCCAGTGCGAGTTTCTCGGCCTGCTCAGGTGTTACCTGGAGAGTCACCGCTTTAACGCGCTGCGCCTCGCGATCATTCTTGGGGTTGTCTATGTTCTGGCCGCTCGCCAGAACCTTGATGTTCTGGAGGACTATCTTCGATATCTTTTCTTCGTTGCCACCGGTCTTCGGCGGATCCATGACCACAACGATGTCAACCAGAGTCCCGGGCATGATGAAACCCGAGACGCCGACGACGTCGTCCACCTTGACCGTCATTGCCCGGTACCCCTCTGGAATTACCGAGGAGAGTCCGGCGGCGGCGCCAATCGGAGCAAGACGGCTCTCGGTCACGGGTTCACGAGAGGCGATTCTCGTGACCACCACTCGTCCAATGAGCTTCTCACTGATGCCTGGGAAAGCGCCTTCAGGTGTCACGTTGCGGGGAAACTGGGCCACGGTCAGGTGTTCCGCAATGAGCTTCTGCCCGATCGGAATCTCGACCTTGGCGACGACTACGTTAGTGAGATTCTTAGTAAAGTTCTGGGCATCCGACAGGTAACGGCTGACAGAAACAGCGGCGATAAGGCCGAAAGCTACGGCCGCCAGCAGAGCAATGATCAATCGTTTATTGCGCATAACTATCTATCTCCATTTCAATTTAGAACCGCGTTCGGTCAGACCGCGAAGCGGTAGGGACCAGGTTGATCTCATCTGTCAAAACTAAATGTCCAATCTCGGGCAAGTACCATTTACCGAACTGTCCGCATCAACCGCGGAATACGACCGCTGTAATCACGCCGCCGAGCATGATGGCCACGCCGTAAGGGATTGTGTGCCTGCGGTCGGGGGGCATCGAAAAGCGAGGCATTTCCCAACCCGGCAGCGCTCCGACAAAAATGCGAAGAACGCCCTGCAGGGTCGAAAAGACGGTCCCGGATCTAATCATCGTGTAAACAGCGAGGGCTGCGCCTAGCATGACGACTATGACAAAGGTCAACGGAACTAGGCTTATTCCGAGGACGGCGCCGACGGCGCCAAAAAGCTTTACATCTCCGGCTCCCATGGCGCCAAAGATGTGCATCAGGAACATTGGTACAAAGGCAAGGCCTAAGCCCTGCAAACTTGAGAGTGCGCCTGGGAGACCGCCAAAGCTTGTGTTAATCACTAGTCCGCCGATGAGCATCCCCAGGACGAGTTGATTGGGAATTCGGCGATAACGCACGTCGTAATAAATGATAAGGACGGCCAAGGGAGCGAGTAATAGTAGTTTCATGAGTTGTGGTGAGACTGGCATTCCCCAGACCCGCACTAATAAACTTGTTAAGGTGGTGGTCGCTCCTGGAAGAGAAACCTCTGGCGAAAGAATCGAAAGATCTACTATCCTTCGATCTCGCTCGCAACCTCGTTCATCTTGGTATTGATCGCGGCGCCAAGGACGTTGTAGACGACGATCGCGATCGCAACCAGAATTGCAACGCCAATAGCATATTCCGCGAGTTCGGCGCCCTGCTCGTTACGTAAAAACTTGCTTAATTTTTTCACTTGAGTAACTCCGTAAAAGTTAGCGGCCTGAGGATTCTACCGAATGGAGATCAGCACCACGATCTTGATGATGCTGGCTCAGACCGCGTTAGAACGGAAAGGTCGCGTTCGCTGCACCGGTTACTTTGGCACCAGTTCCATCGTTGGTATCGTTGATGGCGGTTCCCAGGGTGCTGTATACGACAAGACCGACAGCAACTAGGAGCGCCACAGCAACCGCATACTCTGCCAGCTCTGCACCCTGTTCATCGGCAAGAAAATACCCAATCTGTCTTTGTAAGCTCATCTCTATTGCCTCTCAGGTGTTAAATGAAATGGGAGCCTGCTTGATTGGCGGGGCTCCCTTTCTTGGGATGTTTCGTCCGCTATTACCAAGTAAGTGGCGGACTCTGGAGCTTTTCACCGGTAGCGGAATTAGCATCGTTGATCGCCACACCCAGGGTGTTATAGATAACGAGGCCGATGGCCACCAGAAGCGCTACGGCGACTGCGTACTCGGCAAGCTCCGCGCCAGTTTCATCTGTTAGAAATCTCTTCAACATGTAGTTATTCTCCTTCAGTTCGAAAATTAGGGTTTAGGTTGCGCTCCGTCCGTGAATGCACTTACCTTCTTGACGTCCGGAAACACTTGATAGAAGTGCAGGCGTCATCTCAGGAATCCTGAGTTGACCGCTTCCCGCCGATCACGGCAACACTTCAGTGCGTGTGGACTCCCAGGTGCAACGCCCGTGCCGCAGGTAAATCCGACCTGAGCGATCGTCGAATTTGCAAATGATCTCTTCGAAGGCTAAGTAGAATCGGGGAAATTCCCTGCTCGAGAAATCAGAGGGGACCGCGCATCGTGACCCTTCGATGCTCGCCAGCGAGCACTTGCGACAAAACGTTGCAGCCTGCACGAGTTACGGGCCTTGATACTCGCTAGCGAACAGTTATGACAAAACGTTGCAGGTAATCGTATTAGCGGCCAATTGGCTGCGAAACTTTACTTGCTACTTGTTGGGGTTTTCACGCGTCTGCGGCTGGCATCATCATTGCTTGAGAAAACTAGGCGTTTTATACCCAATCTTCTTGAGTCGCGCATTCATTTGCGAGAAGGTAACTACCGAAAGGATTAACCCCGTGAAAAGACCACCCTTGCTTCTTGCCGGAGTTTTGTTCGTTACCGTGGTAGCGATTTCAGCGCTGTCCGCCAAAGCGCAAAACAAAGAGGTCTCTTCCTACTCTCCGCTGCGTAATAGGGATGTGCTCACGTTGGTGGAGACCAAGCATCCGGCTGATGCGATCATCACAATCATCAGGTTCTCGCAGTGCAATTTCGATACATTTCCACCGATCTTACTTGACTTGCAGCATAGGGGAGTACCCGGAGAGGTCCTGCAAGCGATGATTGAAGCCCCCTACGGGCCTTCGACGGAGAGTAGAAACAATGACAATCGCGACGATCTTGCTGAGCAACCCATCTATCATTACATCGAGCAACTGAAGAGTTTTCTTGCACCCACTACCGCTGGACGTAGGTTGCCAACCAGGCAAAGCCGTGCGCGTGCTTCTCGCCGAAGATCATGAGTTCCTCCGCGCGGCAGGAGGCGAGGCGTTTCGGAAGGCTCAAGGCAAAAGAATCTTCGGGAGGATAATAAATGAAGCGTTGTCCGGAGTGTTACGAGGTTTACGAAAACTTCGAAAAGTTTTGCGAGCTGGATGGCCAGCCCCTACTGGCTGACCCTGCCCTTTCCGCCGCCGATGTGAAGAACACCCAACCTGGCCCCGAAGGCTTGCACCTCAACCGAGCGTCGTGGCTGACGGGGATTATCGGTGTCATGGCGGGGATCGTTATCTGCGTGGGTGTTTATACAGCCTACACTCTCGGAAGCATGGAAGAAGGCTCTAAGAATCAGGAAGCTCCAGTCCACGCGTCGAGGATGCAAAATCAACTCCAGCAGATGCGACCAGCGCCGGCCCGAATCCCGGAGCCCGAGCCTGAGGCAGAGCCAGCTGAAACACCGTCTCCGGAGCTTCAAGTCGAACCCTCCCCCGAATCCTCAGCCCCGACGACCAATGGCGCGGAAGGTCATACAGTTGCGGCCCGTCTCAACCAGGGGCCGGTTTCCACCGGGCCGCGCAGCAGAGATGGCAAGGATGGCGAAAGAATTCAGACCATTATTCAAATGAATGACGGAACCACGGTCGAGGTCGATGCAGCGTGGGAAGACAGGCAGGGCGTCTGGTACCGGCGCGGCGGATTGGTCTCGTTCGTTGAGCGCAATCTGGTGAAATCGATAAGCGAATCGGTTCCCCGACCCACACCCGATACTGTAGTGACGCCTTGATCATAAACCGGTCGATTGGATTGCCATGTCACAAGTGGATGAAACTATTAGCGGCAGGTCATTAGGCGGAATAATCTTCATCTTATTCGTTGCTCTCGTCGTAATATTAGTAAGCTCTGATCGAGGTATTTCGAGGGTTATGCAAGACATCGGTGACTTTATTTCTCGCTTGTTCGCTTAGCTAGTTTCCATAATGCTCCTCTACGCGACTGTTCAAGGGGCTCCCTTCCATACCGAATTTCACTCATTCATTATCACTTGGCGCAAATAGTTTCGAAGGAAATTCTTGGGCGCAGCGCGGGATTTTGGCTCTCTTAGATCCAGTAGATCAACTGAGCTGATAAGATATGAATCCGTTAATAGGGAGAACTTTTGCTATATATATTTTCGCTTTCGCTTTTTTCCTTGCGTCAAGGCCAATCAGCGATGCCGACTTTTGGTTCCACTTAAAAACCGGCGAATACATCATCCAAACAGGTCTCATTCCGAGGACCGATACTTTCTCCTTCACGAATTATGGTACGCCATGGATCGCCCATGGTTGGCTTTCAGGGGTGATATTTTATGCTGTTTATTCGAGGCTTGGTTTTAAAGCCCTAATATTCATATTCGCCATCCTTACTGCTCTCGCCTTTTGGATCGTCTTCAAGCGCTCGAATAGTCACCCTTTTATAGCCGGCTTTGCTACGCTTCTTGGTGTCTGGACCGTTCTGCCAACAATCGGAGTACGGCCCCGCGTCTTTACCTTGCTTTTAGCCAGCGTCTACCTCGCAATCCTTACCCGTTATGCGCGACGCGGTGAAGGACGAGAGATCTGGTGGCTTGTGCCGCTGATGGTTCTTTGGGTAAACCTGCACGGAGGATTCTTGATCGGACTGGCCCTGATTGGTTTGACGATGGTTGGGATTCCCCTCGATACCTGGGCCGCTGGCGAGAAGGTCCGTGCTTCCTGGCCAAGGTTAAGAACGTTAGGGTTAGTGCTGGTTGGATGTCTACTCGCCGGGTTGGCGAATCCTTACGGTACGGGAATCTATGCAGAAACAATTAGAACATTGATATCTCCAGTCTATCAACAGCTTGTGGTGGACTGGCTCTCGCCTAACTTCCATCAGCCTGAATTGCGACCCCTCACTTTCTTAATCTTGCTAACCATCGGGGCAATAGCGCTCTCGCCAAAACGTGTGCGGCCCGGTGAACTGCTTCTCTTTCTGGCAGCGCTTTACTCGACCCTGCAAACGCAGCGCAACATGGCGCTACTAGCCCTTGTCGCGGTCCCTATATTCGCTAACTATTTTCAGGATTGGCTTGACTCGACCTCGTTCGGCAGATCTTTTGGGAAATCCTTCAGCAAGCCGCAGCCATCACGATACAGCACTTGGATCACCGCACTCAGCCTGGTTCTTCTCCTGCCTCTTCTGGTGTTTGCGCTGCGGCTGAGGTCAACCGTTTATTCTTCACCGACGCAGCGGATGCTGGACGTTCCGCTAAAGGCTGTGCAGTATTTAAAGGAAAGGCAGATCAGCGGAAACACATTCACCAACCCAAACATTTGGGGTGGGTACTTGATATGGGCACTGCCGTCAAACCCGGTTTACATCGATGGGCGCGGCGTGTTTCCGGAAGAGTTTGTTAAAGAGTATGTGGAAATCATGCAAGGCACTGCGGACTGGCGCGTGCCTTTTGAGCGGTATGGTGTGAAGATAGTGTTAATCAAACCGGGATCCTTGCTGGCTCGTCAGTTGGCAGAATCGTCTGAGTGGGAGCGAGTCTATGACGATGAGATGAGCGTGGTTTTCAGAAGAAGATAAAAGGGCTTTGCTAGAGGGGTATTGGATCATTGAACAGGTGAATGGTTGCATTTTGTCTCGGGTCCCTTCATTTGATAGACGTGTTTAGAAATTCCTAGACCTTGTGAAGATCACCGCCTGATTATCTTCATATACTTTCACCCAGTCCCGATCAGACCTCAGCAAGCTGGCTAAAGGCGCGTTTGGCGCGATCAAGACGGTCTTCACTGCCAGACGCTCAAGCGGTTCGCGCCACCCTGAACCCCCATCGTAAGTGTTGGAAGTTTCAGTCATAAAAGCATCGCCGTATACGTCAGCGCGACCGTCAATGTAAACCCGGTAGTCTGGATACAGCCTCGTGATCAAGTAACCGCCCCAACCGTACCGGTTGTAAATCGGGCCCGGCAGTTTATGTGCCCGAAGGAATTCAACGGCAGCGACAGGGTAATTCCTTGATTCATATGCCGGCTGATAGGCGATAAAATGCCATACCCGAGTTGCTGCCAAAGATGCCGGCGCCAAAATTAATAAGACACTGAATACGAGTGATGCAAGACTGCCAGGGGCCTCCGGAGCGGTCAAACGTTTATCCCAGCCGTGTAACGACAACAACTGCCACAAATGGCTTGCCAGAATTGGCGCCGCCAAAAGCGCGAAAATAGGAATGTGTCGCGTGGACCTGAACGCGCCCAGCCCGGTAACGACTATGAGAAAGAGTTCGCTCGGCCGCGGCCGCTTTGGCGACGCCGCGAGGGTAGCTAAGACAGTAAAGAGCAGAATGGCAAAAGGCACGAACATCGCCTTATGAAAATCTGGAGACGCCCACTCCTGAATCAGCCCAGCCATTGCCGGTGATGTGAGGGTCTCCAGCGGGTACGTGTACATGCGCAACCCATTCGGGTTCAATGGCACTACTGCTATACAGGCCAGAAGCGTTATTACCAACGGACGGATCAGATTCCATTTACCATCAAGCGCAACGCCAATCATGTAAAGCCCAATCAGAGCAAGGCCGAGCGCAAAGCCGGCATGAAAGTTGACCCACAGAAGCATTAACGGTGGCAGCCACCACAAAGGGCGGCTCTGGCCATTACTGGAAAACCGGCCGAGCAGGGCGATAAAGACGCTCGCCAGCAGAAAGGTAATCATTTGTGGGCGGATACCAAAAAGCGGCGCCGAAGATGCCGCTGCCAGAAGGACAGCCAATCCTGCTATGTAGGGCCGTCCTTCACAACGACGGTAGGTGATAGCGAGGGCCATCAATATCAGCCCGGAGAAGATCAGCACTAATCCACCCCAGCCGGCTGCACGATAGATCCCGTACATCAACACTTCGGAAAGCCATTCGTGGGTCACCCATTCCGACCCTGCTTTGGTAAACGAAAAGATGTCTACGCGTGGGATCGATCCTGTGAGAATTATGTGCTGGCCCGTTTGCAGGTGCCACCATAGGTCTGGATCGATGTAGACGCACTGGCGCACGGCCAGTACAAAGATCATTAGGAAAAGTGTTGTTGGAAAGATTCGGCGGAAGCTAAAGTGGGTGCCGACCTGCTGCCGGATGTTAAGAACGCTGATCACGGAGTGTGCGTTTAGTCCTTGACCCCAACGCCGATGAGACTCAAGCCACTCCAGGGCCAGAGACGGTCCACTCTACGTAGGAGCGGCATGGCAATTTCAATCATCTTCAACTTTATGCGAGAAAACCTCCTCCGGCGAAACAGTTTGCCATTCAACCACCAACCCGGAACCCAAAAACGGCTGAAGTCGGAGATCTGTCAACACGAAAGCCAGCCGATGGGAGGGCATTCTCTAGCTTCTCAGGCGTGTAACGCTCGCGGTATTTGAGAACGTCATCTAACGTCTCACGAAGGCCTGGGTGTTGGGGAACTAAAATCACTAATCGTCCTTCGGGCTCAAGCGCGAACCAAAGGTTTCGAAGCGCTACCTGCTCATCATGGACGCGCTCGAGAACGTTTCTTGTCTTTGCGATCTCGGCATTGTAATAGCAGAGGAGCCGGCATTCATTTTGACATTGCTCGCATCAAATCAAGACTCGTTGGGCGAGGCCTGTGACCGGCATCGTCCGATTGGAATTTATAAATAAGCGGGTTGGCGATGGCGAGCGATCCTTGAGAACGACGACTGCTAGAGCACGATGGCGATTTCAGGAGCCCCGTGACCAACATCGCGTGAATTCTAAGGATCGTTACGATCGTCCTCGTCGCTTCTTCACCAAATAGAAGACGCCCGCGATAATTACGATGACTAAGACTATAGTTATCCAATTCACGTTCATGGTTAGTGGCTTATACTCCTTGTATACTACGATTTCAAGTGGGCTTACCCCCCTTTTTAACGCCCGGTCTTGCGTGAGGGAAGCCAAAGTCTAGATCCTGGCCTTTTGAGTCTCAATTAACTTGGACAGTCAGGTGATGACTCGCGGGCAAACTTGAACGGGGAGCAAAATCGCAAGCACTGTGCCACCCAATTAAGCGACGTTCTGCTCGGATAAGTCCAATAAAATCAACGCGCGAGGATGGTAGCCGCAGAGTTATATCGGCGTTTTAGACACAACTGCTCGCTGCCGAGCACCCTGCAAGGGTGAAGACGACGACGCAGGAGCTGCAATATTTACGCTTGCTTTAGAGGTTGCAATAAAAAAGAACCGAGGGGACTCAACTTAAACTTGGAGCACCGAACTGCGACAGCTTGGCCAGTCCTTCACCAAAAATCATATGCCACCATGATCTTTAAGCATTGTCGCGATTAATTGTCTTTCGCCCTTTGGAGATAAGGGCTTTCCGCTATCGAGCGATGCAAATCCAGCCACTCCACAGCGTCCTCTTTCTTCGTGATCTCACCCGACAATACAGCCAGTATCAGCTCAGAAGATAGAACCGTGTTGAAGGCTGGTTCGTAAATTACACTCTTGCTCTCTCCCGCCAACCTAAGAATAAAAGGAACTCGTTCATCGGGCGTGCTATTCAGAACCACCGGATCTTCTTTCGTGAGGGATGGCTTCCACAGTTGATGATCTCTCCAAACGCGATCCGCGCGCAATCTGTGGTCCGAACTAATTAAGACTGTTGTGCTTTCCCAAACCCCTGCTTCGGTCATTTTCTGCCGCAACTCTTTAAGAACGCGATCAGCCAGTACGAGGTTGTCGAGATAACCACTGCTCGAGTTGAATGAGAAGTCATTCTTGTAGCGGTCATACACTCCCGGCGGGTGCGGAATTGGATAATGGACCAAGATGAGTTGAAGGTTCGTATCAGCGGCCATCGCCAGGGAGCGCTGATGAATGCCGTTGAACTCCTTGAAAACGTACTTACGCCAAAGGCTGGGGTCTTTTGGAAGAAAAAGTCTTATCATCGCAGGTAAGAGGACACTGCCGGCGACTCGGACCATGCCGCGGACGACACTTACATGCTCTGAAAAGCATATGAGGTCTGCAAGCTCAGTGTTGGGTAGGAACAACAGGCTCGTCGCTTCCCAAGAGCATTGTGTCAAACTACTTCCGATGACCCGACAGTAAGGATGGTACCAGCCCGCCAAGCCACTATTTAGGCCCATTCCTCTGGCTCGCGAAAACACATTTGGCCGACTGCTCCAAGAAGTGCTTTGGTCGTTATCTCCGAAGACTAGCAGTTCGTTCGGAGCACTACGATTTATCCGGGATACGAAACTGCCATCGATTAGGGCAGGGAGGGAAAGCTCGGTATCACCACCGGGAGGATAAGCATTGCTGGCAAAGATGGATTCCTCCCGCAACCTGTCAAATTCCGGAAGGTTTAATGTTGGTGGCCGGTCAACGAAACTTAGTCGTAAATCCAGCTCGTCGAATATAAGCCAAAGGATTCGCCGTTGTGAATTTCCCTGTTGAGGCAGTGCTGGGGCTGCTTTCTTCCCAAATTGTTCGCCCGCTCGATACCTGATCCATTGCGTCGCCGCTTGGGTAAATGTAACCAGCACGAACGGCGCAGTTATCAGTAAGATCGTTACGGATAATCTAATGAGTTGCTGGCGACGATAGATCAGGCTATGTATCATCAAGGTAATTCCACCCATCCCGCTCAGTAACCCCAGCACCGCAAGCCAAGAGTAGATGTTACTTATGCCCTGCCAGTCGAAAAGCAGCCGCGGTCTGCGAATCAGAGTTTTGAGAAGAGGTCCTAACGGCGGGTTCGCCGCTGTGATTACCAGGAGATTAACTGCGACTAGGACAAACACCACGACGAAGATGGACCGAGCAATCGGAAGAATGAATTCTCTCTGGGCGCGACGGGCAAAAGTGATTGCGACAAGGAGTATCACCGACAACAATAAAACATCCAAGATAGTGGCGAGCAAGAGTGGCGCTGGGTTCAGTTTCCACTGATAGTAGGGGTAAAAGGTGGAATGTGGAATCAGAAAGAGCTTCCAAATATCCACGAATAGCAAGTTCGACAGCGAGAGCGCTACCAGAGAGTCTCTAAGCACTTGGTGAGTCCCCTTTTCTGCGAGTAACACAAATCCAGCGATCCAAAACGGCCGAGTGCCTCAACCTCAAGATACAAAAGAGCCGTAGCTTGAATTGAACACCTTCAATGCCAGACCGATTAGGAAGCCTAAACTAGCGGCACCGGTGCTTAAATAAAAGCTGAGCTTCGCGGTTACCCAACAATGCAGAGCCCTGATCCTTCAAACTTTCGTCCGACTGTATTCTTAGCAAAGGATAATATGCGGATCTGATCAACAGAGCCAACGGGGAACGGACTATCTTAAAGAAGCGAAGCTATGGTTTCAAAAAATTCCAATCTTTCTGCACGCGTGAACGACTGTTTGCGAGAAGACAAACATCGAAGTCCTTTGGGACAAAAGCAAAGGTAACCAACGGATCCGTAATCACCTCGGACGCAAGTTGTACGAGAAGGTTTGCTCCTCATAGCCCATCTCGAAAACTGCGTTCATCATAAGGACTTCTCCCGATCGAGCGGTGGCGATCCAGCCACAACGCAGCGTCCTTGGCCTTTGACACTTCGCCGCTGAGGATCGCCAGTAACAGATCATGCGTGAGAACGGTATTGAACGGCGAGGTGTAAGTTGCGCCCTCTGCCTCGCCAGCCAGCTTGAGAATGAACGGGACCCGACGGTCAGTCTCGCCTCCCGATGCGGCCTCATCTTCGGTCATCCACGCTGACTGATTTTTCCAGTAAGACGACCTCCACCAGTGATCCGAAGTGACCAGCACAACCGTATTCTCCCAAATGCCTTTGCCCTCCATCACCCGCCGAACGTCCCGGATCGTCCGGTCCACCAGCTTGAGGTTGTCGAGGTAACTCCTACCCGGAGCGACAGAAATTGTTTCTTCCGAACGGTCGTAGATGTTAGGAGGATGAGGGATGGGCCAGTGGATCATGACCAGACCGAGCTTAGAATCCATAGCCGCTTCAAGCGCCTGGCGGTGAATGATATTGAAATTCGAAAGGTGCTTTCTCCTTGCCAAGTCTCCGATGTCGACTCTCTCAGGGAAAAGTAAAGCGAAAAGCGGAGCCGTGCGCACGGCGCCTCGGGCATAGGCATACATGTTATAAGCAACTAGCAACCAGCCTGCGGCGTGAGAAGGGTCTGCACCTTCTTTAAGGCTTGCTAGTGGTACGCGACCCTCCCAAGCACACTTTGTCAGATTGCTGCCAAGGATCCTGCAGTAGGGGTGATACCAGCCCAAGAGCGCAGTATCAAACCCCAATCCACGCGCCCGGGAGAAAATGTTAGGTTGCGCGCTCCAGGGTACAGCCTCCGCGTCGTCGCCGAATTTAATCATCAGTTCTTCAGGACTGACCCGGCGGGCAGCAGAGACAAGCTTGCCGGTCGTCAATGCGGGCAGTGAAAGAAAGGTTTCCTGCGCCGGTGGGAAGGCATTGGTGGCGGACAGAGATTCGCTCGCCAGACGGTCTAGTTCCACCAGTCTAATCGTCGGCGGACGCTCCGAGAACGCCGTTCGAAAATCCAATTCGTCGAAGACAAGCCACAGCACGCGCGGCCCATCGCGTTCTCGCTCAGATGTGAGGGGCGACGCCGAAGGCCTAGGCCCCGTCTGACTGTACCTCATAGCCATAAACGCAGTCTGCGAGAAAGTCACTGCCACGAACGGAGTGAGGAATAGAATCAACACCGTCCCAACCCGAACCGCTTTACCAACCTTAAGTAGGGCAACCAGAGAAAGGAACAGGGCGGTGGCCAGAGGGATCGTAGCGAGAAGTTTGCGCGCCACGGTTTCATCGTTCACGAAAGTGAGTACGAGACGACGCACACCAGGGGTGTCGATCTGGGAGAGTAGCCCGTAGATTGGCACGCTCAGCATCAACACAAAAGCCAACCGGGCGCACTTTCTCATCAAATCACTCTTGGACCGACGTATGATTCTGGCGCCGATTAGAAATAGGGTAGCCAGCAATAGCACGTCGAGGATCAGAGCGGCGTAGACGGCTAGCGAGGGAGGAACCTTCATGTGATAGTAGTAGAACGAATACGAGGGTAGGAGTAGCCACCGCCAGGCGCCAATAAAGCAAAGATTTGCGAGTGATAGCGCGATGGCAGAATCTCTCCAAATCACCTCAATCCGCCTTTCTGGCGTATGCCAGAGAAGAAAAAAAATACCTTTACAGCGCATCTCGAAAGCTGCGTTCATCGTAAGGACTTCTCCCGATGGAGCGGTGGCGATCCAGCCACAACCCAGCGCCCTTGACGTCTGACACTTCGCCTCTAAGAATCGCCAGTAACAGATCATGCGTGAGAACGGTATTAAACGGCGAGGCGTAAGTCGCGCCCTCTGCCTCGCCCGCGAGCTTGAGAATGAACGGGACCCGACGGTCAGTCTCGCCTCCGAGCGACTCATCTTCCGCCGTCCACCCTGGCAGCTTTTTCCATTCAGACGACCTCCACCAGTGATCAGAACTCACCAGTACAACTGTATTCTCCCAGATTCCCTCACTCTCCATTCCTCGCCGAAGTCTTCCGATAGTCTGGTCCACCAGTTGGAGGTTGTCGAGGTAACTCCGGCCAGGGCCGTCGGAGATTATGTTTTGAGAACGGTTGTAGATGTTCGGGAAGTGCGGGATTGACCAGTGGACCATGACCAGGCCAAGGTCAGGGTCCGTCCCAGCTTCCAGCGCTTGCCGATACATGGTCTTGAAAAACAAGACTTGCTTTCTTCTAACTATCTCTCCCTTATCGTCCCGCTCCGGAAAAATGACGGCGACAAGGGGAGCGGTGCGAACCGCCTCGCGGGCGTAGGCGTACATGCTAATGACTAGTCGCGAAACGGCCGAGGTAGGTGGGCGGTCGACATCTTCTGTTATTTTCTCTAGCGGCCCATCGCCCAACCAGGCGCACCTCGTCAGACTGTGGCCCAGGATTCTGCAATAGGGGTGATACCAGCCCACCAGGGCTGTATCAACGCCCAACTCGCGCGCACGGGAGAAAATGTTTGGTTGTGCGCTCCAGGAGACAGCTGGACCGTCGTCGCCGAATTTGATCAACAGTTCCTGGGGACTAACCCGACGGGCAGCCGAGACCAGCTTGCCGGTAATGAGTGCGGGAAACGTAAGAAAGGTTTCCCGTGACGGCGGGAATGCGTTAGTCGCAAACAACGACTCGCCGGCCAGGCGGTCTAACTCCCCAAGCTTAACAGTCGTTGGTCGCTCCGAAAACACCGTTCGATAATCCAATTCGTCGAAAACAAGCCATAGCACGCGCGGGCCCTTGCGGACCTCCTTACGAGCGACCGGCGGTGCCGTCGACCCGGGCCCGGCGTTGCCGTATCTCACTGCCATAAATGCAGCCTGCGAGAAGGTCACCAATACGAACGGAGTGAGTATTAGAATAAGAGCCACGCTAACACTAACCGCTTTATAAAGATTTAGCAGTGCGACCAACGTGAGGAAGAGGGCAGCGGTTAGCGGTAACGTAAAGAGCAGTCGCGCGATCATGATTTGATCGCCCAGGAAAGGCATCATAAACCGGCGCACACTCGGGTTATCAACTTGGGCTAAGAGGCCGTAGAGGGGCAAGCTGAGTGCCAACACAAAAACAACCCGGGCCGACTTCTTTACCAAGGTACTCTTAGAGCGTCGTGTGATTCTGGCGCCAATCAAAAACAGCGTAGCGAGAAGCAGTACATCCAGGACGACAGCCACATATTCCGCAGGCAACGGCGGAACGTTAGTGTGGTAATAGTAGAACGAATACGATGGAAGGAGTAATGACCGCCAAACGGCAATAAAGCAAAGATTCGAGAGTGAGAGTGCGGTGGTTAAATCTCTCCACATCATTCTATGCAACTCTCTTTCGCATAAAGTAAATCCATCGGTCTGATTCTCCCAGACGCTGCGAACGTACAATCTCAAAGAACTGCTGCGCAGTTCGTTCAAAAACTTCAACAGTGAGATCCTCGTGCAAGCGTTCTCGACCGCGCGTCAGCACCCGAAACATCTGATCGCGCGGCGCCACAAATTCGACAATCAGCAGGTTCGTAGTGATCTCAGAGGCAAGTTGTAGTATCTCCGACAGTGGGATGCGCTCCGTCACCAACATGTGATGTATAACCGCGAGCATGAGCACCGCGTCGAACGTACCTCGGGCCCGCTCGAGAAAAGAAGGACACTCTTCATTGCGCCAGCCAATGCTCGGCGTGGGACGCGTCAGATCCACGACCAGCGGCTGAATGTCGAGACCCTCAGCCCGAGCCCACTGCCATACTTTTCCCGCCACCACCGCGTCGTAATCAATTGCTATTACGCTGGCACCCGCTTTAGCCGCCAGCCCACTGAAAAATCCCGTATTGCACCCGACGTCCAAAACCATCCGAGGTTTCGCTTCCATCAATGCACCTTGGACAAATGCTTCCTTTTCGGGAAAGTACTCCTCCGTATAGCGGTTCTTGCTCATGTAGTCGGACCAGGTCGACGCCAGGGTTCCTTCAGGAGCAACCCGATCCAATTTGCGCCGCAAACCCTTTAGTAAACGTTCAAGGATAAAGCGAGCTTTCTCGGTGTTACTAAGGTTTCTCTTGCGATAGATGTCGTCCGAGGTTGAACTTCGTTTTGAAGCCAACCACGTGGGAATTGAGACCAGACTCATGAATTCCGGTCGCAGTTTCTGAGAGGCAGATAAAAGGTCGTACACCTGCTCGGGCTCGAGTCCGTCGCGGTGCGTGGTCAGCAGTTCAGTCAGGGGGAGTCGGAAATGCTTATTTACCAGCAACGGCAACTGGAACGTCCTGACAAACTGCGCGTAAGGTAGCCAGGTTGGGTCGCCGGGTTCGCGGCGCTCGAAAGACAGCAGATCGATAAAGACGGGCTTAGGACCACGAAAGAGAACGTTATAAGGCGTCGCATCCTTTAGGCCCCAGCCCTCTTCCAGCAGATCGCCGGCAAGATCCAGCGTGAGAGCGCCGGCAGCATGGAGCATCTCGGGCGGCCATTCGTAAGCGAAGCTCGGGAAAGGGATCTTCTCGTGCTCTATTAGGGTGGCTTTTGCGAACTCGTCTGCGAGCTCCAGTTCGAGCGCGGAAGGGTCGAGAAAATCAGTCCGCACTAACTGACCCGAGGTGGCAAACTTCCTCGCGGTTTCCGAGGCGAGGAAGGCCCGCAGATCTTCGCTGGCGGAGCTTTTTACAAAGCGAAAGATGCGCGCGTTCTTTGAGAAAAGATACCCGGCCGGATCACGGAATGAGATAGGCATTGAGTGAGAGTTTACAATGATTCCCATTCATAGCACAGTTCGATTTGGCTGTGGATATCACTTGAGTCGGGCCGGAGAAGCCATGGTGGCGGACAAGTAGACCGCTAGATTCACGGGGCAGTTTCTTGGATGAGATATTGAGAAGTTCCACGGAACAGCCCGTGGGCATCGGAAGCAATATTCAATCGGGGCTTAGCTCGAAGTTGGGGTATCCACCCCACGATGGTTGGATCTATAGTTCTCAGCGCGGTTTCGAGTAGCGACAATGACGGGCGGGCTCGAATGATCCGAAGGTCTGAGCTACGTCTTGCTCTTGATTGAGTTAAGTAACACCTTGATCTTGGCTGCGTAGTGTCTAAAGTAGAAAGCCGCACCTATAAAACCCGCGGCCAAGAGTTGCCACAGCAAGGCGCCAGTTCCGGGGTCGGTATATAAAAGAAATATCGCGTTGTTCACGTAATTACTCCTTCTCGAAGTTAATTCAGGGGCGTGAGTCACGCCGTCTAGTGCCGCTAACGGCTGTCCCCCTACTGTTGATCAGGTCGGCCTGCTCGCAACTGCAATCCATCAAGATCTTCCTGCTGAACAAACTTGACCGCCATCACACCGTAATCTTTTAGCCGTCGATAGAGTTTGCTGCGATCGATTCCCAGCGCGGCCGCAGCACGCACCTGGTTGCCTCCGAATTGCTGCAGAACGGAGAGGATATAGCGCCTCTCGATCTCCGCGAGAGGAATCCGGTCGCTCATATAAGCCTGAAGCAGTTCCTTCAGATCCCCGGAGTTTGTTTGATTGGGACTCTGGGAGAGTTCGAGGGGTAAGTCTGCAATTCCCAACTCCTCTCCAGCTCCAATCGCCAACGCGTACTCAACCGCATTCTCCAGCTCGCGCACGTTGCCCGGCCAGGGATACTCGGTGAGCGCCCGCATCGCTTCTGCCGTAAAAATCTTGGGTGCTTGTCCATTCCTCTCGGCTTTGAGTCGGAGAAAATGGTCGATGAGTAGTTTCACATCGCCCGCACGCGAGCAAAGTTCGGGCAGATGGAGGGGCAGTACCCGTAGCCGATAGTAAAGATCAGGACGAAAGCGCCCGGCTGCGACAGCCTGGGCCAGGTCGCAATTTGAGGCCGAAATGATACGCACGTCGATAGCAATGTTGGCACGCGCTCCAATCCGACGGACAGTGCGTTCCTGCAGTACGCGCAGAAGCTTGGCTTGAGCGGAAAGATTCAGCGCATCAACTTCATCGAGAAACAGAGTTCCTCCAGATGCCTGTTCAAACAAGCCGCAACGGCTTTCGTGCGCGCCTGTGAAGGTGCCACGTTGGTGACCAAACAGTTCGGCTTCAATTAGTGTTTCCGGGATGGCTGAGCAGTTAATGTCGACAAAAGCCGCGTCGCGACGGGGACTCCTATCATGTATGGCCTGTGCAACTAACTCTTTCCCCGTACCGGTAGCCCCCGTGAGCAAAACTGAGGAGTCGGTTGGCGCAATCCGGTCGATAACGGCGAAAAGCTGCTGCATCGCCGGCGATTGGCCTACGAGAGTTGAGCGAGACTCAGCCCTTTGCGGGGGCGCTTCACGTTTCTTTTTAACATGCCCAGCTGATGGATCGGCTGCTTGCCAGGCGATTATAGCAGTGGGGGGCGCCAGGGACATGTACTCTGTAAACTCCTAAAACTCTCTAATTTGCACGAAAACCTGAATCAGGAGGTAACTTTCAGGACATCGGCGTGAGAGCAATTCTGTAGAGCTGAAACGATTCGCTGATGATGTACTTAGCGTTGTCGCGATCTTGGCTTTGGCAGCTGAGAGAGGCTCCCTCTGCTGACCGAAGCCTGCTTTTGCGAATTTAAAGTGAAAGCTTAAAGGGCTCGACGGCTTGAAAAGCTGATCGTCGGGGCCAACCTAAACAGGAAGGTGCCTAACAAAACGCTTCCCGTCAGCTTCTTTCGTTCTGGCCTGCCGGCCGGACGCGGGACTCTAACTCCGGACAGTCCCGTGATTTTTGTAGTGCCTTGTTTTCAGCAATTGCAGGGCCGCAGAAACGAAAGTGACATAAATGTGATTTGCTGTGGAAAATCACACCTCGCCATGACACCAAAAGCGCGGCCGTCTAAGATCTGGAAAGAGTTTCTAGAATGGGGACACATCCGACGGAGATGGGATGCCTCCGTTCAAACCTTCACGACCGCAACGCCTGGCTTACGACAAATTTTAGAACAGCGGGATCCAGGGGTTTGGTTAAATACCCAATACAGCCTTCGGCTGCGGCTTCGGCGCGCAGATCGAACGAATCGTAGGCCGAAACAATTATAACTGGGACCTCCTGAAGCTCTTTGCGCTCCCGCAGACGCCACACGGCGCTCAGCCCATCCACCTCGGGCATCCCGATATCCATCAAAATAAGGTCTGGAGTCTGAAGGAGTGCCGCGGCCTCAGCGTCCAACGCGCTCGCAGCCTCACATACGCAGTACCCTTCGTCGCGAAGGATCTTGGCTATCAAGAAACGAATGTCGTCATCATCATCCACCACCAGGACGTTCAGCTTCGGCCCCGCTTGTTCTGTCCCCGTCTTCATAAGTTTGCCCAACCGCATTCCTCAAGCCGTTCGCAACCTGCGCAGACACTGTTCTTAAGTTCTCTACATCACTGATTCTGAACACAGCACAGGTAACGAGGGCGCCGGAACGTGCTCCGGGAGAGCTTCTGTCATTAGTTGTTCCAGCAACTCGGCTGTTACATCAAGGGTAGTAACTACAGCACGTAAGTCGTGATGCGTGGGGTGTTGGTTGGCGCACCGGTTTGCAACGTCGCGCGCCAAAGTCAGGGCAACGTACGCGTGAGCTAGCTTGCGGCTATCGATGTCGACAAAAGATTCGCTCATTGTGTCTGCTGGGAAACTATCTAATTAGCCCAGATTTCTGCTGAGAGCTTCACAAAAAGTCGTTTTTAAAGGTTAATCAGCGCACGTGTCACAAGGGCGACAACGAGTAGCACGCCGGATATGGTGAAGCACCACTCCACAAATGGACTGGGGCGTCCGAACGCTTTACGGCAGATGACCATGCCGATTTTCCAACCGTCCTGTTGGTATAAGGGCAACAGGTTTCCGATCGCCAACGCCAGGTTGAAGGCTCCGAACAGAGTTCCCCAGGCTAAAGCGGCAAGAATCAGATTCACAGCAATGCCTGCGAAAAGGACAAATACCTGCTGGCCGAGAGGACGCCTTTGTAAGGTCGCCATGTCCATGCGAATGTACGCACCGAGCGGTACCAGGCGCAAAAGGTAATCAACTTCACGGGCACGAACACTATATAACCTTGGACCCCAACCGAATCCCGCCTGCGTTACTTGAACGTGGCAGGCCCGAGCCGCAAGAAGATGACCCATCTCGTGGAGGACTAGCGTGAAAACAAAGGTTAAGACGATGTTGATTGCGTCCAGTTGCACGATATTAACTCAGCCCCGATCCGCGGGAAGGGATAAGACCCGGGACTCGAGCATGTTGAGATCCACTTGCTCTGCTCTGATGTCCAAAATCAGGTAAACCAGCGCGGCCACAACAACAGTGGCTTCCAATAACCCAACGCCTCTCGTAATAACGATGCAAAACAGGAACGTTAGTGTGAGCCCGGCGAGATAGAGTCTGATTGCCAACATGTATTCTCCGATTCCTTCAAGAGAAAGAGATGAGTAATCTGCTGTGGATTCCAATCGCCTGGCGTGGCCAGGCTAAGGAGATCCACCAGAATGATTCCATGCGGGATCAGATCTGGAAGTATTCAGGAGGCGATCAACGTGATTGGGAGAATGCCCCGGTCGAAGTCCAGCATTTATCTTGGGCTCTCGTCCTTCCGACAAGACGCAACACGCAAGGGAAGTGTTTAAGGCGGTTTTGATTTGTGACCTGTCCTACCCGATCGGCAACACTCAAACCAGCCGCTGATTCAAGAATCGGAATCTGCAAATGCCAGCCGAGCGGCGCCGAGCAGGCCGGCATCGTCACCACATTCGGCACGAACAATCTTTACGCGCGCCGCAAGTAAAGGAAACGCACGTTCTGCCACTTGTTGATGCATGTGCTTTTCAAAGAGCGACCAGCCATTAACCACGCCGCCCCCGATCACAATCATTTCCGGGTTGATGATGTTGATTAAGTTTGCCAATCCGATTCCCAGGTAGACGCCCATTCGTCGGAAAACCTCAAGAGCAAGCTCATCACCTTCCAGACCAGCCGCGTAGATTCTCTCCGAGGTCAAATCCTCACTGGTGTTGTTCAGCGAGGAGTCCGGGTATCGTGGGCTGGCTTCACGAGTCATCCGCACTATTGCCGTCGCCGACGCGTAGACCTCAAGACAGCCACGACTGCCACAGCCACAAGCCACACCTCCGAACGGGTCTACACACATGTGACCGATCTCCGCCGCCGCCCCGTCAACCCCGCGCCATAACTTTCCTTCCAGGATTATCCCGCCGCCCACACCAGTTCCCAGAGTTACACATACGATTGTGCGTCGTCCTCGTCCGGCGCCTTGCCACATCTCGCCGACTGCCGCGGCATTTGCATCATTCTCCAGGATTGCCGGCCGGTTTAGTTCCTTAGCCAAAGCCGCCGTCAACCGAAAGCCATCAAGGCACGGAAGGTTTGGCGCCTTCACAACAATGCCCTCTTCAACATTAACGGTTCCCGGCACGACTACCGATACCGCCTTGATAGAGTTGTCTCCATTTCCTGTCGCTCCGGTGTTTTGTCTCTCGCACTCACGCACTGCTTCAACCAGAGACCGCACAATCTCAGCAGCTCGGTCACTCTGCGGCGTGTTGTGCTTGAGTCGAAAATGGATCTGTCCGTCTTGATCGACGGTCGCGGCGCGCAGATGTGTGCCTCCCAGGTCCGCCGCAAAAACAAATCCGGACCCGGACCTCTCGACAATACTGTTAGTTGGATCGGCCATTTTTCCCTTCGCGAATCCCTGTCAAAACATGCTGCTTCAGAAATAGTCCTCGTTTCCCTTAACCGGCCGAAAACGATCTATTTGAGGGAGCGCCGAAATATTCGATAACCCCAGGCATCGAGAGACAGCGCCGGCAGCCCAACTAAACGTTTCCTCAAAGCTTGTTCCGGCGCGGGCGCGTCAGGTGGCAAGGGCGGGGCCACGTCAGGCGTGACATCCACAAACGCCACACCATTCGCCGCTTCAACAGAACCAAAGAAGTAGCGATTCGACAGATTAATCGCAACGATCACTTCCTCAGCTGCCGTGCGGCGCACATAAGTCAACACACGCGACTCGTCGGAGTTTGCCAACCACTCCAACGAGCCACGCCGAAGTGCATTGCTCGATCGACGTAGCGCAATCATCTGCTTGTAAAACCTTGGAAACTCGGGACGTCGTTCAGCGATGGGCCAGAAGATGGGCAGCTTTTCAAAAAGCGCAGGCGCGCCCGATTCGGTCGTGTCGCCCACTTCCATTCCGTTATACAAAAGCGGCACGCCATCGAGCGTTAACATTAGCGCCGAGGCTGCCAATGCTGCGGGTTCTCCAAATCGCGCAATCGACCGGCGCTCGTCGTGGTTGTCAGAGAAACGTATATGCAAGGAGCCACGCGGCCACTTTTTCACTTCATCTTCCCAGGCACTCCGAATTTCCGCCGCGCGCCCGCGCCCTTGCAAGGCGTTAGTCAGCGCGTTATGGATCGGCCAGGAATAATCAAGATCGAAAGCTTTGACAAGTAACTCTGCTTTGTGTGCCTCGGCGAGCATCACAATGTCGGGTTTGATCCGCTCCAACTCGACACGCGCGTTGTCCCAGAAGTCGGTAGGCACCTCACCAGCAACATCGCAGCGAAACCCGTCCAGATCAAATTCCCGGATCCAGTATTTCAGCATGTCGGTCATGTATCGGCGCAATTCCTGACTTCTGTAGTCGAGCGCCGCAATGTCGAACCAATCGTACGGGTAGGTGATGTTTCCTTTGGCGTCGCGTTTGTAGAATTCCGGATGCTTCATCAACACGCTGTCCCAGGACGTGTGGTTCGCCACGATATCGATGATCACCTTCATATCCCGGCGATGTGCCTCGGTAATCAAACTCTTTAAGTCCGCTTTAGTGCCATAGTCAGGATTGATTCCGTAGTAGTCGCGCACCGCATAAGGACTGCCGATAGTTCCCTTCTTCTTTTCCTGGCCGATTGGATGAATGGGCATAAGCCAAAGAATGGTGACGCCAAGGTCTTTGAGAGCATCGAGTCGCGCGGTAATCCCATTGAAATCTCCCCGGGTCGAAAAGGCGCGCGGATAAATTTCGTAGACTACTCCGTCGCGCACCCAGTCGCGTGTAGGGCGGGCCGACTTCTTTGAGACATCAAGAACCGACTGTTGGGCGGAGATTGGTTGAGAAATACTGGCGAAGAGGGCCACCGCCAGGAAAAGAAATTGAGATGTTCGGGTTAGTCGCTTAACCAATCGCATTGTGAACTTCCTTTGACTCAGGCAGTGGGTCGGCTACCGGGACAGTGTCCCTTCCTGACTTGCGAATTAAGTTTACCTGCAAATTACTGTAGGAGTTTTACCGAGTCTCTACGGTACATTACTCAGCCATCCAATTATTTCTCATCAATCAATCCCGTACTCGGCACGGGCTGCACCGACTCTGGAATCGTGAACAGTTCATGCTTATCCGCTTCAATGACTGCTTCCTCCGGAACATCCTTATCCGCAACGTCCTGAACCAACAAGACGCTGATAGCCGCGAGCGCCAGGAAAACACCCCCTGCCATAACCACGTACATCGGTGCATCGGGATTGTCACGGCCGAAGACTGCGCGAATGACGGGACCAAAACAAAACGACGCAATAATTTCCGGTATCACAATGAAGAAGTTAAAAATCCCCATGTAGACACCCATGCGCGCCGCCGGAAGAGCGCCGGACAGGATCGCGTACGGCATTGAAAGAATCGAAGCCCAGGCTATCCCGACACCCACCATACTCAGCAGCAGGATGCCCTTGTCCTGAATGAAATAAACTGAAAGCAACCCAAGCGCTCCACAGAGTAGTGAAACAACATGCACGATTTTTCTACTCGTCGCCCGAGCGAGTGGAGGCAGGAGAAAAGCCACCAGGAAACAGGTAATCGAATAAATGGCGAACGCATTGCCGCCCCACGCCTGCCCGTCTGTAAAACGCGGGTCGCGTTCGTTCGCCGCACCAAAGATGTGATACGAGGTCATCAAGCCAAAAAACATCCACATGCAAAACAGCCCCAGCCAGGTGAAGAACTGAACGACAGCGAGCTGCTTCATAGTTTTAGGCATATCTCGAAAAGCAGACGTAATTTCCCCGAAAGCTGCAGCAATGCCCTTGCGCTCCCGACGCTTGCGCTCGAACTCTGCCATATTCTCCGGCGGAAACTCTTTCGTGGTAATGACGGTCCAAAGCACGCAGATCAGAAACGCCACGGCGCCTATCTTAAAGGAGTAACTGACGCTCGCCGGGATGACACTGGCAGCCCGATCAGCAGCATTCACACTCCGTTCGTCAACACCGAGGCTGCGGAAAATGTAGGGGAGCGCGTTCGCGAGAGTGGCGCCAATTCCAATGAAGAAACTCTGCATAGCGAATCCGGCTGTTCGCTGATCGACGTTGAGCTTGTCAGCGACAAACGCCCGGAAGGGCTCCATGCTGACATTGATGCTTGCATCCAGGATCCAGAGCAGACCAGCCGCCATCCATAACGTTCCCGAATCCGGCATAAAGAACAGAGCGATGCTTGCGAGAATCGCGCCCGCCAGGAAATAAGGACGTCGTCGACCGAGCCGATTCCAGGTGCGGTCGCTCATCGAACCGACGATTGGTTGAACCAACAAACCGGTGACGGGACCGGCCAGCCAAAGAATAGGCACATCCTCAGGTCGGGCTCCCAGGTAGGTGTAGATTCCGCTCATGTTAGCGAGTTGCAATCCCCAACCGAACTGGATTCCCAAAAATCCAAAACTCATGTTGAAGATCTGCCAGAAGCTAAGACGTGGTTTGTTCATTGGTAATTCTCCATGCGACGCGAAAGAGAAAACTTGCTTCCCAGGCTGCCAAAAGACGTTCGCCTTCCGTAACGGCTTTGCCGCCGGATGTGACGCGGTGGCTCGGCCCCGCGGTAATCGTGCCCCTGTGACTCGGGGCTGCGCCCCAGTTTTCGCTCTCTACCTTCAGCTGGGCAGAGCCCGTGCCAAGGGCGAAGCCCAAGTCAACTTCGTTGCTCGGCCGACGGGGCAAAGCCACCGCCTCACATCCGACGGCGAAGCCGAACCGATCAAGTTACTATCTTCCGTAAATGTTGATGTCTTCCAGCACCACATTCCGATCAAGCGACAGCGCGTACATCAATGTACGCGCAAGGTTGGCGACGTGAATGAAACCCTCGCGGGGGGCTTGCTCCGATCGCGTGTTCTCGACATCAACCAAACCGGGACAGAAATTGAACACGCGAATATTTGCACCGGTCTTGCGCAAATGATCACGCAGTGCCTCGGCGTAACCCAGCAGACCAAACTTCGACGCACAGTAAGAAGGCACGTCGGCATAGCCATGCTTCCCGGCCTGCGATGAAACGTTCACAATGTCGCCGAAATCGTTGGACTGCATGTGGGGCAGGACGGCCCGGTCTAACTGCATTACGCCACGTAAATTCGTTTCCATTACCGTGTTCCAGCCCTCATCGCTGATCTCTTCAACAGTTTCCGGCACTGCCAGACCAGAGTTGTTAACAAGAACGTCAATAGCTTGCCAGCGCCCAACAACGTCCGAGACGAGTTCCTCGAGTTGCGCGCGATCCCGGATATCAAACTCATACGGGAATACCCGCTCGGCACCCAGCGCCGCATTTATATCATTGGCGGTCTGAAGCAGAACATCACGTCTGCGCGCGGCGATCACCACTTTAGCGCCAGCCGAAGCAAGCGCCTCGCTGAAGGCCCGGCCGATCCCGCTGCCGCCGCCGGTCACGATCGCGACCTGTTCGGTGAATGCTTTGAACTTCATCTTTCAGGAACAAGGATCAACGCTGAACGAGAAGGCAACGCAACACTTAATTTCCCCTGCACGACTTGAACGTCTTTGCCTCCTGCAAGGCGATCTTTGAGTCGCCTACCGTCGGCCAAACTTGCGGGGGAAACGTCAAACGAGATCTCTGCCGGCTTCGTATCGTTATTGATCGCCACCACAACCGCGCTGCCCGGCACAGTGCGCGCATAAGCGTATTGCTGTTCTGAAGAATGGAGATTAACTAACCCACCATGTCTAAGTGGCTCAAGCTCGCTGTGCAAACGCGTCAGCTTCCGGATGTACTGGAACAACTCTTCCACTTCCCTGGTTCTGCCCTCTTTAGAAAAAGCATTCCGCTTGTCGCCGGGGAAGCCTCCGGGAAAATCACCGCGCGAGGTAGGTTCGTCACCGCCCGTCATGGCTATCTCATCGCCGTAATAAAGCTGCGGCACGCCGCGCGTAGTCAAAAGAAATGCGTTCGCTAACTTCAGTCCGGCGAGCGTCGCGCCTTTTTCACTCATGAACCGGCCGTCGTCATGACCACCGAGCAACGTCACCAAAATCTCCGGGTCGTTGTAGAGGTAATCCTTGGCGAGGGTCTTCGGAATCTCGTCAACGCGATGTCCTTCAGCGAAAGCACGGCGAATCGGATAGAAGAGCGGAAAGTCGAGTAGCGAATCGAGACCAGAATCTACTTTGTCGAATCGGACTCTGCCCCCCTGGAAAAACGAAGTGTGAACAACGTCGCCATCCTTCACCTCGCCTACTACTCTGAAATCCGGGAACTCCCGTTTTACAGCAGCAGTCCAAGCGCGCCAGAACTCGTTAGGCACGTATTGCCAGGTGTCCATGCGAATGCCGTCGAGCCCGGTAGTGCCGATCCACCACAAAGTGTTTTGAATCAGATAACGTGAGACCTCTGGATCCACTTGATTAAGATCGGGCAGGAAGTCGAGAAACCAGCCTTCCATAGTTTCGCGTCGCAGTCCCTCAACAGGTCGTGGATCATGAAGGACCCATGTCTGAAACACATTTTTTAGGTGACTGGCTTTCGTGCCATTGAACCAGGTAGGCGTCGGCGGATCGTCAACCCAGAGATGATAAGGGCCGGTGTGATTGACTACCTGATCCTGAATGACCTTTATTCCGGATCGCTGTGCGGCCGCGACGAGTTCCTGCAACTTTGTCAGCGTCCCAAAATGCTCCTCGACGGCGTAGAAGTCCTGAGGGTTGTACCCGTGGAAGCCTGTGCTCGGTTTATCTTCCTTCAACTCAATCTGATTTGCGTGGTCATAGTTGTCGTACCACGGAGTAAGCCAGACGGCAGTAACGCCGAGGTCGTTCAAGTAAGGCAGCCGATCGATCACGCCCTGAAGATCTCCGCCATGGTAATAGAACTTGTTCTTGCGATCGTAGATGCCGCGCGATTGCGCCGGGTCGTTATTGGTTGGATCACCATCGCTGAAGCGATCGATCATGATCAGATACATGACATCGGCCGGTGAGAAACCCTGGAAGCGACCGCGGCGGTTCAATTGTGGCAAAACTTCAAATGACGCGCGTGCGATGCCGCCGGAAGTTGTGATTCTAAGTTCACGAGGACCGGGCCTGGCTTGGGGAGCAATGGCCACATCGACAAACAAGTAGGTTCCCCTATCGTTGGTCCTGGGCGAGCTCGCGACGCGTAAACCAGGCGCAGCCACGTGAACCCGCGCACCTTTAAGATTCCTTCCGCGAATCATCAGCCTGACGGGGTTGACTGAACTGCGAGCCCACCAACTGGGTGGTTCGACCTTGAGAACCTCAGGGTCGGATGATGAGGTCGCGGGTTGCGAAAAGCACACTGAAACTGTGAACAGCGAGAAAAGAAGCGCAAGGGTTAACCGAGTCGAGGAAAGACAAAATCTTGCAGAACCACTCTCAGGAGTCCGTTTCGCGAATTCAAACATGCCCGTTTTCATGGTCGTCTCTTCGCTGTTGGAACCTCTCAACTCTCCTCGATCGTCGACGCCTCAGCGGCACTTGGTTGTGACGCCTCTGCTCGCGACCTTCCATAAAGGTCCGTCAATTCCCTAAGGTGCGTCTCAATCTCTGACGTCAAGGCCCCAGGCTTGTAGCGCCAGGCCCAGTTGCCCTCGGTGCTGTTGGGCAGATTCATCCGCGCCTCTGTTCCAAGTCCCAGAACATCCTGCAACGGCACGATGGCTGTGTTGGCGACGGAAGCCAACACAGCGCGAATCAGCGCCCAGTGGATTTCTTTGCCGGAGGTGTTCAGATAGTTCAGGCAAAACCGACGCTCCCGCTCTATCTGCTTCGCTGTCCTTGTCGAGCCTTCGCCAGCTACGCTCCGAAACCAGCCAACCGCGGTATCGTTATCGTGAGTACCCGTGTATGCAACCACGTTCTGCGAGTAGTTGTGCGGAAGATCGTGGTTCTTTGTGTCACTGCCAAAGCCAAACTGCAAAATCCGCATGCCGGGAAAATTGAAGTCGTCGCGCAAGGCAATCACGTCAGGGGTAATCACGCCCAGGTCTTCGGCGATGATGGGTAACTCACCAAGCGCCTTTCGGATGGCAGTAAATAGCTCTCGTCCCGGCGCTGCTACCCACTCCCCGCGCTCGGCCGTTTTGTCGCCTCCAGGAATTTCCCAACAAGCTGCAAAGCCGCGAAAGTGATCGACACGCACAATGTCTACAACTTTCAGCGTGGCCCGCACTCGCTCAATCCACCACGAGAACCCTTCGCGAAGCATGCGGTCCCAGTTGTACAGAGGATTGCCCCAAAGCTGGCCGGTCGTGCTGAAGTAATCAGGGGGAACGCCCGCGACGACCAGCGGAGTTCCGTTCTTATCCAACTTAAATTCCTCGGGATTAGTCCAGACGTCTGCTGAATCGTGCGCCACAAAAATAGGCAGGTCTCCCACGAGCTGGATGCCGTGTTCGTTACAGTAATTCTTCAGCGCAAACCACTGGCGGAAAAACAGGAACTGATAAAACATCTGCGCCTCCACCTCGTCACGCAGCTGCTCCCGGGCGCGACCCAGCGCTGCCGGCACGCGCCGGATCAATGCGGGTTCCCACTCATTCCATGCGACTCCACCCTGGGAATTCTTCAGCGCACGAAACAAAGCATAGTCTTCGAGCCAATCGGCATGCTGTTGAGCAAAGGTCTCAAAAGCACTTCGCAGCGTAGTGTCAGTAGTCCGCTTGTAATGCTGATAAGCCCTGCGCAGAATCTCATCCTTGAGCGCGTGGACTTGGGCAAAGTCCACTCTCTCGCTCGCCGGTGAGGAGGTGGCTGGCAAATCAGACCGCGACAGCAATCCTTCAGTAAGCAACCGCTCGGGACTGATGAGCAGAGTATTACCCGCAAAAGCCGAGTAGCAGGCATAAGGTGAGTCTCCATATCCCGTCGGCCCCAGTGGCAAAACTTGCCACAGACTCTGACCGCTGCCGCGTAAGAAGTCAGCAAACGCATACGCCTCTGGTCCGAAATCGCCAATGCCAAATGGACCCGGCAACGAGGTTGGATGAAGCAGGATACCGCTGGATCTCGGGAAAATCATTGGATAGGTTTCTTTCCCTGGCTCCTCAGGTAAGCATTCCACTCTGGCTTCAGCGAATGCTGTGAGCTGCGGCAGATTTCGCTGCGTGCTCACCCGGCTTGTGCGTTGCAACCTTACCGCTTCCGGAAATCCATCACATTGCCAACTCCCCAACATCCCTCAGTTTCAAGGAACCTAAGGGCACTACGAGTCTTTTCGCTGAGTCGAACGGTTAATGACGATGACAGTAGAAAGGGTAGAAAAAGTCGACCAAGTGATCTGCTAACTCGTGACCAACTTCTATCGTGGTTGAACTTCGGTATGATTCCAGGTTTGATTCAGTCGAGTGCTCGTCGGACAACATTTGATCAGAACGTCTTCGATGTCCTCGCCGGTCTCGTTGCCCCGTAAAAGCTAACGGCTTGGTTGGTCAGTACGCCGTCATTTAGATCATCTCAGTCGGTTGAAAGATTATAGTGCGCAATCTACTTTGCGCCAACGGGAATCTCCTAAATGAAGATCGCCTGCTTCTGACGGCTTTATCTTTGACGGCTCGCGTTTGCTATCCGGCTGAATTAGACTCTCTGCTTACCGAAAATCGTTTTAGGAGTCGAAGGGGGGTCGTAACGCATTTCTTCCGTGTGAAATTGCGGGCTTCAAAGCGATAAGGCTGTGAGATGTAAGGTGGTCGATTCTTGGGCCCGTCAACCGGTGTCTGGATTTTAGTAAGTGGAGGGGTATTGTGAGGAGCTGGATTTACCAGGGATTCACTGTTTGCCTAATTCTGATTTTCCAAAGTCAGTTCGCGCAGCGCGCGCAAGCTCAACCAAAAAACCCGTTCACGCCAAAATTTATCTTTCGAAAGAGTGGCCTTGAGTTAGAGCGACGAACCCAGGCCGGAACTTTTTTTGATGTGGTAGGTCATAGGTCCGCCGTCCTTGGTTACGAGCACCGCGGGCTTGAATCCTGGGTCTATCCGATGAAGCTACTGGATGACTTTGAGCTTTCATTTCGCATCGAAGGCTATCCGCTGGAATTCCGGGCCTCCGAACTCGCGGTCCTGATCAGGGCGCGTCCCGAAGCCACGACCTTTACCTACTCGCACGCAGCCTTCACGGTTCAGCAAACCATTTTCGCCCCAGTGGATGAACCCGGCATAGTTATGCTGCTTGAAGTGAAGACTACTCTTCCAATGAGTGTGAAAGTTTCGTTCCGTCCCAAACTGAAACTGGCGTGGCCTGCAGGTTTGATGACCGGCAATCTCGAGTGGGACAAGAAAGAACATGTTTACTACATTACCGAGGAGTCAAAACGGTTCGTGGGTATGATCGGCTCGCCCGCCGGACAAGACATGTCGGTCATGCCCTACCAGGAAGAGCCCAGGGATGTGCCGGCACATTTCGTCATCAACCCCTCTCTGGAAGATTTGCGGTCGGGCTTTATTCCGATCGTAATCGTGGGTAGTGTCGAAGGACGCGATAAGGCGAAAGTGATTTATGATCGGTTGCTCGGTTCGATCCAGACACTCTACGAAAAGAATGTCGCTTACTACGAGCGCCTGCAAAACGAAACAGTGACCTTAAAGACACCAGATGAGCGCCTCAACAAAGCTTTTAGTTGGGCAAAGGTCGGCGTGGATAAGGGAGTCGCAACTAATCCCTACCTTGGTACTGGATTGGTCGCGGGTTTTCGAACTTCGGGCGACAGCGAGCGTCCCGGTTTCGCCTGGTTCTTCGGACGTGACGCACTGTGGACCTCACTAGCGATCAATGCCTACGGTGATTTTCAAACTACCAGAACAGCGCTTGAATTCTTGAAGAAGTTTCAGCGGGCAGATGGCAAGATCCCCCACGAAATCTCACAGAGCGCTTCACTAATTCCGTGGTTTACCGATTACGAGTTCCCCTGGAACAGCGCCGATGGAACACCCCTGTATGTGATCGCCCATGGCGATTACTGGCGAAGTAGTGGCGACAAAGACTTTCTTAGGACCAATTGGGATTCGATCGTCAGAGCTTATCGCTTCTCTGCCGCGACTGACACGGATGGCAACCAGCTGATCGAGAATTCAACGAAGACGAAGTTTGGTCATGGTTGGGTAGAGGGTGGCGCGCTTTATCCGCCACACGAAGAGATCTACATGCAGGGCCTCTGGATCGAGGCCTCTCGCAGTCTTGCCGAGATGGCTGCTGTCGTCGGCGACGATGAGCTGGCGTTGCAGGCGCGCGCAACCGCCGAGAGGACTCGCGCCGCGATGGAGCAAACTTATTGGCTCTCGGATCGTGGCTTCTACGCCTTCGCCACCAAGCTACCAAATGAAAAGCCGCCAGAGGCGGAGCCTGGACCAAACCTAGCCGTACGCCAGGCTCGTTTGAATGAACTAAGCAGCATGCGAATCTTTGACGAAGACACTGTCCTTCCGGCTGTCCCTCTATGGTTTCAGACAATGACGGATGAGCGTGCGCAATCCGAGATAGACCATCTGGGCAGCGGCCAGATGATGACTGACTGGGGAGCACGCATCATCTCGAATCAGAGCCGACTCTACGATCCACTCTCCTATCACTACGGTTCCGTGTGGCCGCTTTTTACCGGGTGGGCCAGTATGGGCGCTTACCGTTACGGTCGCCCGCATGTAGGCTATCAAGCGTTAATGGCGAGCTCCTTGCTCACTTACACGAGTGCACTTGGATACGTGACGGAGCTGCTGTCCGGCGACTTCAACGCGCCTTTTGGCCGCTCATCTCATCACCAAATCTGGTCGGAGGCGATGGTAATTACGCCCGCGATGCGGGGATTGCTAGGGATAGAAGTGAGCGCAGGCGGCACCGCCTTACGCTTTGCACCACAGTTACCTCCGAATTGGAATCAAGTTGAAGTGGGTAATGTGGCGGCGGCCAACTCCCGTTTTGACCTGAAGCTCACTCGCGAGTCAGGGCGCCTAACTGTGAAAATCAATCGACGAGGCACGGCCAACGCCTCAAGTGGCAACAACGGCCCCACTCGGGTCACCGTTGCACCAGCCTTTCCACTCGACGCGCGAGTCCGAAGTGTTAAAGTTCAAGGAGTTACCACCAAATTTGCGACTAAGAGTATTGGCGATATACAACGCGCTGAGATTGCCGTCGATGCCAACCAGGAGGACATTGAGATCACATATAGGTATGACGAAGGCACAGATGTTTCCATAATGCAGGAAATACCCTTGCCGGGCGCACAAAGCAAAGGGCTGCGGATCCTTCGCTCTCGACCTGGTGAGAATGCTTTACAGCTCATACTTGAGGGGATCGGAGGAAGTACCTCCGGCCTGGAGATACATACGCCGCACCAGCTCGGCGAAGTCGACGGTGTCACGATCGAAGCGGGCCGGACCTCTGCCCGCCTGTTCGTAGCTTTTACCGGGCCAGCCAACACTTATGTGAGACGAGAATTGAGTATCCCCCTTCGGCGTCGTAAGAGATAAGGCGGCAGTTAGCCAGTAAATAGAAACCGAGGCCGTCATTCAATACAGAACCGGGAGGGGTTAGCGATAGGAATTCGCATATACTTATCTCGCCGACACTTCGCGTTGAATGGAAAAACAATCTTGTCAAACGCTAGTTGAGTCTACGATCCGGTCGCTACTGAGACTGTGTGAAAACTCATGATGATTTCCAAGCGGTACTTGCGGGTGGGCTTCGCCCCCGGATGTGAGGGTGCGGCTATGCCCACCCGCAACAAGTTCCCTACTTAACATTGGGGCTGCGCCCCCACCCGCTCTTAAGTATTAGGGGCGTGTAACAATTAGAAGCGGAGCCAGGGCGCAGCCCAAGACTATTCTTAGCCGCACGGCGGGGCAGAGCCACCTTCTCACATCAAGGGGCGAAGCCTAATGAGGGTTGCTGCATGTTACCCAGCACGAGTTTTCACACAGCCTCTGCTGCTCCCGGTTCTGAATTGATCGCAATCAAAGGTGCTCGAAGAAAATAGTGTTCAGCAATTACCGACCGAACGCTCGCTTCAAGGAGTTGTTCCGCCGCGATGAAAGGAATCCGATTCTAACAGCGGCGGATTGGCCCTACCTGGCCAACTCTGTCTTTAATCCTGGCGCGACACGCCTACCCGACGGGCAAACGCTTCTGCTCGCACGGGTTGAGGATCGCACTGGTCTGTCGCATCTCAACGCCGCGCGCAGCCATGACGGCATTACAGACTGGAACATCGATGCGACACCGACGTTCAGCCCCGACCCCCGTAATTTTCCTGAAGAGCTATGGGGTGTCGAAGATGCGCGCGTCGTTTATCTTCCGGAGCTTGAACAATGGGCCGTCACTTACACCGCTTACTCCGAACGCGGTCCGCTCGTATCGCTTGCGCTAACGCGCGACTTCAGAACCTTCGACCGGCGGGGCGCGATTATGGTGCCCGACGACAAAGACGCGGCCCTTTTCCCGCGACGCATCGCTGGCAGATGGGCGCTCATACACAGACCTGTCCCCGCGGGGCCGGGCTCCGGCGCTCACATCTGGATTTCATTCTCACCCGACCTGCAGCAGTGGGGCGAACGTGCACTGGTGCTTGAAGCTCGTCGTGGCGGCTGGTGGGATGCCAATAAGATTGGCTTGTGCAGTCCACCCATCGAGACCGTTGAAGGCTGGCTCATTATTTACCATGGTGTCCGCACTACGGTCGCAGGCGTGATCTACCGTCTCGGACTTGCGCTGCTGGATCTTGAAGATCCGACGCGTGTGATCCGCCGGGGAGATGAATGGATCATGAGCCCGAGCGAGGAGTTTGAGATTATCGGCGATGTTGGGTACGTCGTCTTCCCTTGCGGGCAAGTAGTTGATGAGGTGACCGGGGATCTCCGCCTATACTATGGCGCTGCGGATTCGTCGATTGGAGTAGCCCATGGCAACATCAGGGAAATGCTCGACTGGCTGATGGATAGGTAGAGTAGTGGTTCTCCCGGTTAAAGTAACGAGAGCGGTAGGGACCAGATCCAAACATTCAAGGCGGGTCAGAGTGCCGCGAGCGATAACGACTTGTGAAGATACAAAGGTAACCTCTGGTGATTTGCAGGTCAGGAAGGAGGACCCTGTCCCCGCTCTTACGAAACGAAAGACCCTTAGATTGATAACTCGATTAACTCTCATCCTCCAAACGAGCTTCCTCACACGGCTCACAAATGGCCGAACCTCAAACTCCCAGACGTTGCTAATTGGCTTTCAAGCTTGAGGCGGGGACAGGGTCCGCCTTCCTGACCTGCAAATTATCGTAGGCACTCTTTCGGTCTTCACACAGACTCGGCAAACAGTGGCGTGAGTCCAGGGCTATTGCCACCTGCTTCACCTCAAACCTTCCCTACCATATCCTCCCAAGGCTAGTGAGAGTTAACGTAATCTACTACCACGCCGTTGATGAGGGTCCTGTTACCTTTGTGAGTGACTGTTCCGCCGCTTGGGGCCACCACGACGACAGCTGCCATGTTGGCAGCAAGCAGGAAGCTAGATACACCCCTGACATTTTTCTTTAGAAAACCATCCGTTGCGGCGTCGAAAAGATCATGGGACTTCGGGCCGACGTCGATCTGAACCTCCTTTGCAATGTCATGCGGGTTGTAATAGAGATACGTGGGATAAGCACGCTCGTGGAAAAAATCAGTCGCCAGGCAGTCCAGTTGCAGGATCCTTTCGACGTTAGTGGTCCTGACAATTCCACCGAAGAAACCGACATAGGAAGCGCCGTAAAGCGCCAGGTCAGTCGGGCCCCATCCAAGCCGGATCGGATCTCCGGTAGCGTAGGGGCTTTTGCCTTTCCATTCTTTGCGGAGTCCCTCGTAGGCGATCACACCCGCATCGTCCTTCCAAAAGGCGCTTGATTGATGACCATCTGGAAGAGTATCTCGATAAAACAAGCGGGCGTTGTTAGCCGCGTTTAGCATCCACTTCCCGATTGCCCGACTGTAACGATCATCATAGCGAACGAGCGGGACCAGCGCGCCTGCAGTGGCAAAGGTGTTCATGGTAAAAGCGTAGCCGCCTCCATCAGTAATGCTCCCGACCAACCCATGACAACTGTAACCGCCCCAATCTTCGGCGATAGTCCCCCAGCCCGGCCGCGCTTTGCTTTCATCGAAACACCATGTGAGCAACTTGTGGACATCATACTTTCGACCCAGTTCACCGTTCATACGCGCGGCAAGGTATGCACCATAGGGCATCAGGATTTCATAGTGGGGATTCTCTCTTCGTCTTTGAAGAAACTGCATCGACCAGTCAGCGGCTTGTAGATACTTCGGCGACCGCCACTTCACCCAGGCCATGTACTCCAACCATCCGATCCCGGCTGCTGCATCGGGTTCTTTCCACTTTCCGTTATCGACGGGTTTCATTGTATTGAAGTCGAAAGCAGTGTGGTCGAAATCAGCGGCGCCATTCTTCCCGCCCATCTGGTAACAGGCGTCATACCACCGGTCAGCAGTCGTCTTCATGATGGTTTGCATCTTGCCGGTATTGGGGTACCGGTCGACGAGCGCATAAAACAGGACATGCGGCCAAACCTCGTACCAAAAGGTCTGTCCGCTGTGAGTGGACGTTCTATTTAAGATCAGGTTTTCGCCGTTCTTTCGATTAAAATACTGTTCAGCCATTAAGACCCAGTTATGTTGCCCGCGCGCTTTGTCGATTCCGGCGACGGTCGCGCCCAGTACTGCTCCCATGCAAGTGATCGCTTCATGTCCGGTGCTGGTGATTCTCGGATCACCCACGTAACTTGGAAGACCGAATGTCGCCCGATCAAAATTAACTCGGCTATTGTCCCACCATATAACCGGCAAATATTCGCCCTTTGCCTTGAAGTCGAAGATAAGCCGATCATAAGCCTGCGCCAAAGCTTTCCAGTCTTTCATAACAAAGGGCGACGGGTTACGAGGCATTAACTCAATCCGATCGATCGTCTTTTGCTTCGCCCGTACTTCATACGAATCACACAGGGGGGCGCAGATCAGTACTATGAAAATAAGGATCAACCTGGTCAGGTAAAAGGGTCGGATCATGTGATTGAGTGGCCTAATTTTTCATGCCGCCACTGGCAATACTTTCAATCAGGTGACGCTGAAGAAAAAGGTAAGCGCCGATGATCGGCAAGGCGAGCAGCATCGCCGCAGCCAATTGCACCCCAAGCCGCGCTTCCGCCTGGCCGCCTACGGCGAAGAGTGTGACCATCAGCGGCATCGTCATCAGTTCTGGATCGCGAATGACCATCAAGGGCCAAAGCACGTCATTCCAGACGCCCATAAAGGTCAGGATGGCGACGGTCATGATCGCAGGCTTCGAGAGCGGGTAAACGATGGTAAAAAGAATCCGCCAGTCGGAGCAGCCGTCGAGTCGGGCGGCCTCGATCAGTGATTGCGGAATCGATCGGAAGAACTGACGAAACAGCAACGCAGCGTAGCTGCTCATCATCGCGGGCACAATCAGCGCCAGGTACGAATTTACCCAACCGAACTTGACCATCATCGTGTAAAGCGGGATGAGCGTCACCTGTGCGGGGATCATCATGGTCACGAGCGCAAGATTGAAGATCATCTCGCGCCCGCGGAACCTTAGACGCGAAAGCGCGTAACCGACCATCGACCCAAAGATGATCACCGAGGCCGTTACGACCGTTGCGACAAACACACTATTGATGAAACCTCGCGTGATGGGGATCTTGCGGAAGACAAGGCGGTAACTTTCCAGCGTGAACTGACGTGGAATGATACTGAAGCCGGCGATATCCATCTCAGGTTTGAACGTCGCAGCAAACATCCATAAAAACGGATAGAGAAAGATAATTGCCCCAAAGATCAGAACGGCATATAAGAGAAAACGCTTCATCACATGGCCTCTGTTTCTACGAAGCGCCGCTGAAAGAGCACGACGATAAAGATAATCGTGGCCCAGAAAAAGCCGATGGTTGTGGCGTAACCCATCTTGCTGAAGAAGAATGCCTGCTTGTAAAGATACAGAATGCCGGACAGCGTGCTATTGGCGGGTCCGCCGCCGGTCATCACGTAGGGCTCTATGAACAGCGAGAAACCTCCGATGGTTGAAAGCACGAGCACCAACATGATCGTAGGATTGAGCATCGGAATGGTGATCAAACGAAACTGTTGCCAGGCGCTCGCGCCGTCGAGTTCAGCAGCCTCGTACAGGTGGGATGGAATCAACTGCAATCCAACCAAAAAAAGTACGATGTAAAGGCCGACGTTCTTCCACGTCGCCATGATCGCGATGGCAGGCATCGCGAAGCGATGATCCGTCAGCCAGCCGATTTTCGGTAAGCCGATAAGCTGGAGCAACACGTTGATGAGGCCCGTTTCCACAGCATAGAGTTGCTGCCAGAGAATGGTCACGACGACGCCTGAGATAACGAAGGGCAGGAAATAGCTTGCACGAAAAAAGGCCCGCCCCCGAATCTTCTGATTGAGCAACTGAGCCAGGCCGAGCGCAATAACCAACTGCAATGGAATATGGATTACCAAAAAGTAGAGCGTGTTGCCGAGCGCACGCCAGACAAGCGGATCAGAGATCAACAATCTGATGTTGCCCAATCCGACCCACTTCATCGGCGTATAAATATTCCAGCGGTGAAATATTAGAACAAATGCGAAGGCGAGCGGGTAGCCGAGAAATACTGTGAGGTGAAGAAGGTAAGGAAGGACCATCAGATATCCAACAGGATCAGGTGTCAGGTGTCGGGTGCCAGGTGCGGGTGACACTGGGTCTTTTCCGGTACCTGGAACCTGTGACCCGGCACCCGTTCTACTGGGCGTCGAGAATCTGTTGGCTTCTCCGGGCTGCATCCTGCACCGCCTGTTCGGGTGGTTTGAGGTCAAACACGACTGAAGCTTCAACTTCCTGAGCGATAGCGTCAAAGATCTCCTTAAGCTCCGCGATCGATTCAATGCTGCGCGCGGTCGCCAGTTGCTCGGCGAATTTGACCAGCTTCGGGTTGCGCTTAAAATAATGCGCGAAAGTTTCATCCTCAAGGAGTCTCGCGCGAATCGGCAACTGGCTGGTCAATTCCAGAAATCGCAGATCATTACGCTTGGAAATAATGAATTTGACGAACTCCCAAGCCTCGCGCGGGTGTTCGCATGTCTTGAAGATGACGATGCTCTTTGGGTCAGCGTAACTGACTGGCTGTCCGGAAGCTTCGTCAGGACGCGGGATTGGCCCGTAGTCGTACTCGAAATCGGCTGAGCGGTAGCGCTCGAGGAGACCGATGCTATTCGGGCCGGTGAACTTCGCTGCTACGCGACCATCGATGAAAACATCGCCTTGAAAGGATTGGCGCGGAGCGTAACCTCTGGCAAAGCATTCGTGCAAGAAGCGGAATATAGCGACCGAGGCTTGATTGTCGAACACGACTTTCCGACCTTCGAAAAGGGGTTGTCCATTCGAAGCAGCCATGTAAAGAGGCAAGTAATCAAAGAGCCGTTTATACCAGATAGGAAAGTAATCAATCGTCAGCATCCACTGGTCAATCCTCCCATCCGCATCACGGTCGCGTGTGACGCCTTCAGCCGCTGAAAGAAACTCCGAGTAAGTGGTGGGCAAGGATGTAACCCCGGCTTCGCGCAGCATCCGTGTGTTGTACAACACCATAATCGGATTCGACTTCCAGGGGACTTGATAATAATGCCCATCCGAAGAGCGATACTGGTTCAAGAGTTCCGGCGTCATACGCTCGTGCAGCACATCAAAGAAATCCGAGTAGGCATCGAGCTGGACGACGCCCTGAGCATCGAGGAGGTCTTGCATCGCTCCGGGGAAGATATTGGCATAGATGTCAGGCGTCGTATTACTGGCGATAGCGGCCAGGATCACTTCTTCCGACGATTGCCCCGAAGGAACTGGCTCAACCTTGATTTGGACCTTGGGATGCTGCTGATTCCACTCAGCTGCAATCTGGTTAGCAAAGTCGAGTTCCAGCGCGTTTGTTGCACTCCAATAGGTGAGCGTAATGTGGCCGTCTGTTTCAAGACTCCTTGACGAGCGCGATGAGTTGCAGCTAATCGATAGAACGAGCAACAAAGTTATCGCGGATAGTCTCATCTGAAGTCTTGGTGATAAGTAAATATGAAGCGGGTTAAGTATAGATGCGCCCGGCGCATGAGCCCAAGATCAGCCCCCGGAGATCGCAGGCCTCAATAATAGGTTATGATTTGATAAGTAATAACAGTTGGTAAGAATGTGCCTGCCTTAGCGTCCCACTCTGATTTTGTCTCCTTAATCCAATTTCCCTGAGCATCAAACTCGCGAGTGAAGTTCTCCTTCCGGCGAACGGAACCATCTGCGTTGTATTCGATTCCCTCGATTAAGAATCCTTCGCTGTCCCTCGTATCGACAAACCTTGCCAGGAGGGAGCCATCGGGTTTGTACTCAACCCTCTCTAGTCTTCCTTTGCCGTCAGCAACTACGACTGTCTTCTCTGCCAGTGAGCCGTCGTTACTGTAAACAGATGACTCGATTTCCCCCCCTTGCATTCCAAAATCAAAAGTATTGACAGCCCTGCTTCGAAAAGCGCCATCACCATTGTAGATAGTTACCTCGTTCACTTTGCCAGGTACAGGACGAGTAGTGATCCACTTGTTTAGCAGAGTTCCATCAGGCTTGTAAGTGAGATACTCGTTCAATCTTTTTCGACCATCATATACATAGACTATCTTGCTAATCAGACCACCTTCACCGTCATACTCAGAGACCTCGGTCTGATTACCGTCTCCATCAAGAGTGATAACGTTTGACCTGAGAACTGAGCCATCGGGGTTATAATACGTCCGCTCCAATCTCTTCCACTGTGGATCGAGAGTGATGGTCTCAGCCAATACCCGTGACCCCTCGACGTAGTCATTCCCTTTCTTTGAGAAGCTCGTTCTTTCAATACGGACAGATCGTACTTGACCTGTTAGGCCAGGACCAATCCGTCGCCTTTGATTTTTAACCTGAGCAACTGTCAAACAGGCAAATACCAGGATTATTCCAAACGCGATCAATAGTCTTCTTCTCATCCCTTTGCGCCTCCTCGCCTCAGCAGCCCTGTTTGGCCGCATGATTGATAGCCCTTGAATCATGGGCAACGGGTTTTGGCTGTCAACTTAAAACTCGTAAATCGCGGCTTCGTAGGGCCGCAATTGTCCGTTTTGCGAAGCTGTCGGATAATTGCCAAGCAGGACTTTCCCCTTGCTTAAATCGAGGCCCGTCTTAACCGAAGCGGCCTTGTCTTTGAAATTCAGCAGCACGAGAATTCTTCTTCCGTCCAACTCCCGTGTGTAGGCATAAACGTTCGGGTTGTCTTGATCCAGCAAAGTGTACCTGCCGTAAATCAGAACCGGATTGGCTTTCCGCAGCTTCACTATTTTCCTGAAATAGTTCAGGCAGCTATTCGCATCATTTTCCTCCGCGGCCACATTGACGGTCGTGTAGTTGGGATTGACTTTGAGCCACGGCGTGCCGGTTGTAAATCCTGCATTCGCCGTTGGGTCCCACTGGAGAGGCGTCCGGCCATTGTCGCGGGCGGCTATTTTTTGCGCCTCTAAGAATTGCCGCAAATCTCCGCCTTTGTTTTTGAGCTGTTGATACCAATTGAGGGATTCGATGTCGCGGTAATCCTCGATGCGGTCGAACTTGATGTTGCTCATCCCCAACTCATCGCCGGCGTAGTAGTAAGGTGTGGCACGCATGGTGAAGAGGAACGTGGTGAGCATTTTGGAAGATAGTTCGCGCCATGGCGGCGCATCGTTGCCCCAGCGAGTTACCATGCGCGGCTGATCGTGGTTGCCCAGATAAATCGTACCCCAGCCTTTGTCCGCAAAGACCGCGTCCCACTTGCTGTAGATCTTCTTAAACTCGACCAGACTATACCCTTTCGGATCGGGTATTTTCAGGCTGTCGGGGAGGTAGCCCAGACTGACGCCTTCAAAGTGGTACAGCATGTTGAGTTCGTTTCTGTCAGCATCCACATAATCGAGCGCGTCCGCTGTCGTCACCCCGGCTCCTTCCGCCACCGTCATGACATCGTATTTGCTGAGCGCCTCTTTATTCATCTCCTGCAAATACTGATGGACGTGCGGCCCATTGGCATAGAATCTGCCCCAATCGCCTTTATATTGAGCGAGCATCTCCGGGAACGTCGTATCCTTCGAGATGAAAGGGATCACGTCCATGCGGAAGCCATCCACGCCTTTCTCAAACCAGAAACGCATCATGGAAAAGATTTCTTCTCTCAGCTTGGGGTTTTCCCAGTTAAGATCGGGTTGCTTTTGGGAGAAGTAATGAAGGTAATAACTGTCGGTTAGCTCATCGTATTTCCAAGCGTCGCCGTTCACATCAAAAAAACTCCGACGGGGCTTCGGCTTTCCTTTTTCGGCGGGCCACCAGTGGTAATAGTCGCGATAGGGGTTGTCTCTCGAACGGCGGGATTGTTTGAACCATTCATGCTCATCACTGCTGTGGTTTACTACCAAATCCATCACCAGTTTCAAATTGCGCTCGTGCATGCCCTTGAGCAATTCATCAAAGTCCTGCATGGTGCCAAACTCTTTCATGATTCCTTGGTAATCGCTGATATCGTAGCCGTTGTCGTCGTTGGGGGAACTGAAAATGGGATTGAGCCAGATGACATCAATACCCAGACTTTTCAGGTAATCCAGCTTCGAGGTAATACCGGGCAAATCGCCGATACCGTCGCCGTTCGAGTCCTTGAACGAGCGCGGGTAGATTTGATAGACGACGGCCTCTTTCCACCATTTTCTGGCATTGCCGTCCGCATTCGCCTTTCCTGACAGGGTCGCTGGCTGGGTCGGTTCGTTCACAGTGTTCCGATTATCCTTACGGCACGCCGTCGAACACAACAGCACACCCACCGTCGCCAGAACAATAATAAGGTCTCTCATCGCAAGCCTTTCCCGAATCGCAGCGGAGTTTGAAACTTCGATCTCGTGTTGGCAAAGTTATGACACTCTCTTTGATGTTGTTCGTCTGAATGGCTGATCGAGTGCCTGGCGTCTATCCTTTCTCCTTTTGTCTTCGTTACAACGCTTCTCCGGTGGAAGGCTGGAATAGCCTGGCCTGTTCCATGTCAACTACGAGGTCGACCAACTCGTTGCTTCGGGCCGTAGTACGCGGGCTGAGGCGAACTACCAACTCATGATCGCCTAACGCGCAGGTGGCCAGGACTTCATTGCCGAGCGGTTCAAGGAATTCCACGCGCGCTGTGAATGCGTTCCCATCAACTGGGCGGTCATAGGTTTGTCGATCGTAAATGTCTTCCGGACGGATGCCTAGGATAAGTTCCCGGCGGTCGCTGAGCTTATCGCGCAAGGAAGTTGCCTTGGACGCGGGCAGCTTTAGCTGAAAGTCAGAATCAGTAATAAACAGCGCGCCGTTGCCTTCGGAAAGTGTGCAGTTAATAAAGTTCATTGGCGGGCTGCCGATAAAGCTGGCCACGAATTGATTGGCCGGGCGATTGTAAATCTCCAACGGTGCCCCGATCTGCTGAACCACTCCGTCTTTCAGCACGATCAGACGATCCCCCATGCTCATTGCCTCCACTTGATCGTGCGTGACATAAATCATCGTCGCTGCCAGGAGCTTGTGCAACTTAATTAGTTCGGCGCGCATTGAGACGCGAAGCTTGGCGTCAAGGTTACTGAGGGGCTCGTCGAAGAGGAATAATTTCGGCTGCCGCACGATCGCGCGACCTACCGCGACGCGCTGGCGCTGCCCGCCGGAGAGGACCTGGGGCCTGCGTTCGAGAAAACTGGTCAGCCCAAGCGTCTCCGCCGCCGCACGCACCCGCCGGTCGATCTCGGGCTTGGGGTATTTCCTCATTTTCAAGCCGAAGGCCATGTTTTGATAGACAGTCATGTGAGGATAGAGAGCATAGTTCTGGAAAACCATGGCAATGTCTCGATCTTTGGCCGGAACATTGTTAACCACCCGGCCACCGATAGAGATTTCTCCCTGGGAAACGGTTTCCAATCCAGCAATCAGGCGGAGCAGTGTAGATTTCCCACAACCCGACGGGCCGACGAGAATGACGAACTCGCCGTCCTCGATGTCAACGCTCGTGGGCGCGACGGCGCAGATGTTTCCGGCGTAGATCTTCGAGACGTCCTTGAGCTGAAGGTCTGCCATCGGTTTTGACCTTAAGGAAAAGGCCAGGGTTTCTTGCTTCTAAATAAAGATTTTGTCAGCATGGTTCGGGAGTAAGTATACCCACAAAAATTTGTTCAGGATCCAATGATTAAACTATGCTTCAGGCGACACGCCAAAGTGCCGGCTTCCCTTTTCTAACTTAACACTTAGATTACTTGCGAGATAACGTTGCGGCCAAGGAGAAGATGAGTATGACAGCCAAACCAAAAGCCAGAAAGCATTTCCTCTTTCTTTTAACTATTTTGTTACTGATCTCCTCCTCGTTTGCGTCAGCCGGCTCCGAATCCGCGGCAGACAAAGCATCAGCGGCGCAGCTGCGGGCGATCCAGGAATATATCAAGCAAAGCTGGCATACGTTGACGCGCTCGAGCGCCGAGCTTGCCAAGGCTGCACCGGATCCAAAGTTCAAGCCCATGGCTGACGGGCGCTGGCCGGTTTACATTTCTCGCCGAGAGAATATTGAGCTGATCCAACAGCGCCTACGGGCCCAGATGTCGGCGAAAGATTTCGCCACGATCGATATTCGGCAGTTACCGACCGATGTGACCGACGTGGAACAGCACGGTCTGCTCTATCTTCCTTATCCTTATGTGGTGCCAGGCGGGCGATTTAACGAGATGTATGGTTGGGACAGTTATTTCACTCAGGTTGGGTTGGTGCGGGACAATGAGATGGTATTGGCAAAGAACATGGTTGATAACTTTCTTTACCAGATCGATCATTATGGGAAAATCCTGAACGCCAACCGTACCTACTATCTCTCGCGATCCCAGCCGCCCTTTTTGACTCAGATGATCCTTAACGTTTACCGCAAGGAGCGAAATATTAGCTGGTTGCGGGCCACCGTTCCGGCCATCGAGAAATACTATCGATTCTGGATCGAAGAACCACACCTAACGAAACAGACCGGTCTTTCACGCTACTATGATTTTGGCAACGGCCCGGCGCCGGAAGTTCTGTCCGGTGAACGCGACGATAAAGGAAGAGACCATTATGATCACGTCAAAGAGTACTACCGCACACACGATGTCAAAGACTACGATCTAAGCACGTACTACGACAAACAGAAGGATCAACTAACGGACCTTTTCTACAAAGGAGATCGTTCAATGCGCGAGTCGGGTTTCGATCCGTCGAATCGATTCGGGCCCTTCAGTGTGGATATCATTCATTATGATCCGGTGTGCCTGAACTCATTGCTCTACCTGATGGAGACGGACACGGCGGAGATTCTAAGGATACTTGGCCGCGTTCGCGAGGCGCGCCTCTGGACTAATCGCGCTGCAGAGCGACGTCAAAAGATCAACGAATTGATGTGGGATAAACAGGACGGGCTTTACTACGACTATAACTTTGCCAGGAAGGAAGTAAGACGATATCCGTTCGCGACTACTTTCTATCCGCTTTGGGTTGGTGTTGCCGATAAGAGCCAGGCGGCTCGGATTGTGGCAAATCTTAACCTGTTTGAACGACCTGGCGGACTTCTCACCAGTACGAACGTGACCGGCAGCCAATGGGACGCACCGTTCGGCTGGGCACCAACGGAGATGATTGCCATTCAAGGTCTGCGCCGATATGGGTATAACAAAGAAGCAGATCGCATTACCGCAAATTTTCTCTCCCTAATTCTCAAGGAATTTATCCAGCACAACACCATCGTCGAGAAGTATGACGTGGAAAGACGAGAATCGGAGGTCAGTGCCGGTCTGAAGTTTGGCTATAAGTCCAACGAGATCGGCTTTGGCTGGACTAACGCCGCCTTCACAGAGCTCTATGCCCAGTTGCCTCAAAGAGAGCAGCAAAACGTCTTGAAGCTGGCCGGTTTGAAAGTGCCTAAGGAAAAGTCAGAATAAATGAGCACAAGACCTACGACTATTGGGTCTTGATAGGTACTCTTACGGTTGAGGCTTTTGTAGCTTGTTTAACCGCTCAGCGCTTTTCCTGAGGCTGGCACTGAGTTCCAGGATAATCGCCAGGTCGCTGCTTGCTTTAGTCGAGTGCTGGACATCAATAACGCCTGGCGTCTCGAAAAGAGGACTTGTAACAAAGCTCTCGATCCGATGGCAGAGCGTTAAGAGAGCTAACCTCACCTGTGCCTCATCGAGTCGCTCTACATTTCTCCCGCGCTTTTCGCGTCTCTCGATCTCAGGAAGTGCCAGGTTGCCCTCAAGTCGGCTGGCGCGCTTCTTTATTTCCCCCGTCAATTCCGAAACAAGCTTGTAGTCGAGTGAATTCCCAGTAACAGCAGAGCGCACTATCTTATTGCGAGCGAGCTGGAGGCGCTCAAAGTCCTGTTTGACCTGGGCGATAACGGCCTGGACGTATCTTAGATTGGCAGCCCTTACAGGTCTTTTCCCAAGGCTCTGGCGGAGTTTCTCGCGTTGTCTTGCCTCGCGCTCTCTAGCCATGTCAGCCTCACGGCGCGCCAGAACCGGCGGTATGTATACTGGCTGGCCTTGCTGTTGGGCAGGGGTTGAGTTCACGAACTCCGCTAGGTAAGCGGCCGCCATAAGCATCACAATGATGGCTAGCTTCTGATGGCGATTCCTCATGGCAAACCTCCAAACGATTTGCATAAACCTACTGCTAATTCATGGAGATTCAGCGAACAATTTTGAATAAACCGGATCAAGCGCTAGAGCAACAGAAATACGAATGGCCGGTCTGATTCCTCATGAAACAGACCAGCCACTCGTTTGGTAACACCACTTTTCAGCGACGTCTCTCTTAGAAAATGAACCTCAATCCGAACTGGAAATTTCGCTGCTGCGCACCAGCAGCCAGGTTGAATATTTTACCAGCCTCGCCGGGGTTACATTCAACGCAGTCCCTCGGCTGCCCGAGGTTGACGTGATTGAATATATTGAAGCCCTCGGCGCGAAACTCGAGATTCGAACCTTCGCTTATTCTGAATCTCTTGAACACAGCGAGGTTGCTTTGCCAGAAGCCAGGCCCACGCAGTGTGTTCGAACCAACGTTTCCAAACTGCCCGTCTGGTGCCTTGGCCCAGGGCGTTCCAGGGCCTATCCCCGCAATGTACCACTGATCGCGGCTTTGATTATCGGGATAAACGTCGTCGCTTGTCTGATCAGGTCGGCATGGTCCTGAGTTAACGGAGCAGTTCGTGCCTGAGACGTTAGCGGTGAAAGCCAGACCACTGGAAATAACCGTGCTAGAGCTAATCTGCCAACCGCCTACCAAAAGATTGGCTCCTTTGGAGACATTTCCCAAATACTTCTTGCCGCGGCCAAACGGCAACTCCCAGACCTGAGAGAGGGAGAGCGAATGCTTGCGGTCAAAACTGGTTGGGCCGTAACCAAGGGACCGGTCATGGATGAAGTAGTTGTCACTGTAGTTTCTGGCAGCCGACAGTGTGTAGTGAGTCAGAAGGATAAGCCCGGAGAAGCGGGTCTCAAACTTTGCTTGCAACGAGTTGTAGTGGTTGTCTGCATCGTTGCCATAATACGTGATGTTCTGAGTCCAGCCGAAGCGGCTAAAGAAAGGCCTCCGTTGAGCCTCCGGAACTCCCAGTGCACTGACCGGCTGATTCGCGTTATAGGCCGGACCATCGCCGGCAAAAACGTGGGTTCCCTTATTGCCTACATAACCCAACTCTAACGACGTATTGCGCCCAACTTGGTGCTGTACGGTGATATTCCAGGCATCGAGTGTCGGCAACCTCATCTTGGAAGGACGCGCGCGCCCCTCTATACCGAGGGGTAGGGGTAGCCGACCGTTTGTGGGAACTGCCGGAAACGTAGGAGCTGCCGGGCCCGAACTAAGCTGGAAGACCCGTTGAAAATCGTCACTATCAAGATTCTGAAAGGCAAGCACAGGAAGGTTCTGAGTGACCGCGTGCCCGAAAATTGATCCAAACACTCCGACGTCGAAGCTGCGGCCATAGCCGGCCCGAATGACCGTCTTGTCTGACAACTGGTACGCGATGCCCAGTCGCGGAGCGATTGCTCCATAAGTGGGCTTCACATTGAATGCGCTGTCGACGTCTCCCACATTGCCCACAAGAAGTTCACCAGTCTCGAGACTGAGCAAACTCCCTTCGCCAGGGTCACTTACCGTTTCCGGAAAGATCAGCTCCCACCTAAGGCCGGCGTTGATGGTTAGTCTTGGAGTTGCTCTCCAGGTGTCCTGGCCGAAGAAGAAGAAGCGCTTCTGATGTTCCCTCGCATCAGTAGATGTGCTTACGTACCGCTCGAAGTTGGTCACGTCCCCGAGCAGGAGCGTTGCAATTCCCAACCCGCCGCTGGTAGTACGATCGGCATTAACAAAAGCGGTTCGAGCCTCGTTGAAGTGCACCTGGCCGGCTCGATGCGCATCTGAAGGCACCCGCAAATTCTTGGCAAAGCGAAGATCGAGTCCAAACCTGAAAGTGTGATCGCCGCGCAGCATCGTAAAATTGTTAGCAAACTGAAATTGGGTTTCCTCCTGAGCAAGTGGACAATTGCACCCGTTAGGATCGAGCGCAAAGCCAAGTTTGAACCCTCCGACACCCTGGATATCAAAAAACGGCATGCCGGAAGTGAATTCATCGAGGTTCAGACCCGGTATGCCAATATCTGCCGCAGGGGTCGTGCCGAAACCGCCTGGTAACACATCCACTTTGTACTTGAAATAGCCGAAGCGGAAGTCCATGAGCACCGTAGGACTAAATACCTTGTCAAAACCTATAGCATATGACTGGTTCTTAACTTTAGAGGTTCCCGCGAAGCGCGGTCCGCTCAAGCCGGGGCCCCCAAGAAGTTCACCAAACGCGCCTGGTTTTGACCTCGTATACTTAGCGAAGCTATACCGGGCAAACAGATGTAGGTTCTTGCTCCAGTAGTGATCGCCTCGGATATTGAACTGGTCAGCGTCGAAGTTATCCGTACCGGACGCGCTGAAGTTGTCATTTATTCCAGCTCCATTGGGCGCTGGAAAGAGATTTATTAACCTCAGTGCCTGCTGTGGTACCCGAGCTGCAGGTATGAGGTTCCCAGCGAAAGGTGTGCGTCCCTGTCCTGTAACTGGATCACCGGTTAGAGGATCGTAAATCGGCCGCGGATAGGAACTAAGATCGAAGAAGCCAGCGCCATTAGGAGCCCTCGCAGCCAAAATCGGAACCGTCGTTCTCACGGAAGCGCCTTCCTTGCTACGTGTGCCCTGATAATCCCCGAAGATGAAGCTCTTATCCTGGATAAATCGCCAGCCGAATGAGCCGCCAAATTGACTCCAGAGGCTCTCCGGCAGAATCCTTCCCGTAACGCTGTCAGGCACGCTTTGCGAAAAAGGGTCTCGAGCTTGAAAGATATCGTTGCGGCGAAATATAAAGGCAGAGCCATGCGGATCGTTAGAACCAGAACGAGTTTGCGCTGTTACGACGCCGGCGGTAGCCATGCCAAACTCTGCGTCAAAGTTCTGAGTTGTTACTTTCGCCTCGCTGAGACCCTCGAGAGTCGGGTTGATTACAATGATTCCTAAAATCGGATCACGATTATCAGTGCCATCCAGTTGATATGACGTTCCACTGAAGTGTTGCCCGTTGACCATAGTTTGGGTCGAGCCTTGCGGGTTCTCACTGGCGGCATGTTGCCAGGCGAGTTTTTGCGTGCCCGGCGAAGCCAATAGAATTTCAGTAAAGTTCCGATTGAAGATCGGAAGCTCCTGAAGTTGCTTGCCGGTAAAACTTGTGGATACATCTGCGCGGTCAGTCTTCAAGCCCAGCTCAAGAGTTTCAGCGGATACTGTGACCGTCTCGGTTACAGCTCCTACCTCTAGAGCGATATCAGCCGTAGTATTAACGTCAGCTCTGACCTCAACTTCCTGGACCGCAGTCTTATGTCCCGCTTGTTCGACTTTAACCTGATATGTGCCGGGAATCAGAGACGGGGCCTCGAAGTTACCTGACTCATTGGTCGTGACGGTCCGGGAAACGTTCTTGGCGAGGTCAGTAACAGTCACTGATGCGCCAACTATCTTAGCTCCCTGTGGATCGGTAATCGTTCCACTAATGCTTCCATAAACGGCCTGCGCACGAATATCAACTGCGAGTGTTGCTACGAGTACCAGGCCAAGCAAGGATAGGGCGAATCTTCTGTGCATAAAGTGCTCCTTAGGAGATTGGCTTCTTAAGCCGTTTACAACTGACTTGAAGGCGCTACATGAGAAACAATGCACCGGGCTTCGAATTCTTTTAATAGAGGCAAAAGGGCGACGAACCGGGACTGCTGATGAAATGGGCGACGCAATTTGAACGCCGCTATTGCGCGAAATTAAAGCTGAGACAAAGCTGGGATACGACCTGCATACACTTAGACAAAGCCTTTATATCCAGCCCCGAAATAAGATCACTTTGGAGAACAGACTTTCAGTTAAACCGCACTCTCAACGCAATCCTTACGAAAGTTTGGATTTAATCCAATTTTTGGTACGTGGCAGAGCCCGCTATTGAGCCTTCGTATTCCGACCTGTGGCGCACAAATGAGCGGTAACAGCATCTTCGATTGCCTAGAAGCTACACCCGGCGCTCAGGTGAGTCAAGACTTATCTTAGGGTATTCTCGTGTCTAACCTGATGGAGTACCGAGCAACTGGTTCAGTTTTTTAGTGTACTCGTCGACATCCTTGCGTTGGATGACTATTGTAGGAATGAGAATCGTCTTGGTATCTGGAATTCCAGATCGATTGCCTTTGAGGATGCTGTCAGCCATCTGAACCGCCTGGTAGCCGTATTCGAACGGCTGCTGCGCCACCGTTCCGAAAATCTCCCCATCTCTGATTCCTGCAAGGGTCTCTCGTTCGTCATCGAAGCACACGACCTTGATCTTGCCTAGCTGACCTTCCGGTCTTAGTGCTTGCAGAATCGCCGGGCCATTGTAGGACCACAATCCGATCATCCCGGCTATATCAGGATATTTCTTAAACGTTTGATACGCATTGTCTCTGGCTCGAGACTGGTTGGCATCGTCGGTCATAAGGTCGATAATCTCCACCTTCGAACCTTGCAGCGATTCTTTAAGTCCCTCAAATCGTTGCTGTGCATTCAGCGCTTCACGCCTGCCGACAAAGACCATGACCTTGCCACCCTTAGGCAGCGCTAGCTTGATAAGTTCTCCAGCCTGACGTCCAGCAGCGCGATTATCAGCACCCAGGTAAAGCGCGCGCTCGGTATCCGGGGCATCGCTGTCCTGAGTAATCACTAAGGCTCTCCTCGCTGCATCGTTAATGACCGACCTCTGACCAGCTGGATCCACCGGACTGATTGCAATGGCATCAGCCTCGTCTATGTTCAGCGAATCTCTAATGAGTCGATTCTGTTCGTCAATCGTGCCCGTATTAGTAGTCTTGAAAGCTACTGTCACCTCGGCCAATTCAGCGTCAGCCTTCTCGCATCCTTTACGTGCGATCGTCCAGAAGTTAGAGGTGGTGTTAGTAATGAACGCCACCGTCTTTACTGTCTTAGGAGGCTTTGGTGCCGGAGAGCCGCAACTAACAGACATTGCCAAGACAAGGGCTACTAAACAAAGAAAACTATTTTGGGTTGGTCGTTTCATGGTCAGAGTTCCCCGTGAAGAAACAATTTACTGTGAGACTGTGAGACATAGCGGGTCTCGTTCGTGTGCGACAGTCTACGCTTGCCTGGCGGCAAGCGACTTATATTCTTCAAACCGCCCAGTGTCAACGGAGAAGAAAACACGGAGAAGAAAACAACAGACAGAACCGTTGGCTAACAGAGTATTGACCGCTCGGATGTCAAAAGATATTGCTCTTAAGGATCAGGGTTCTATTATTGAGGGGAGTCATTATCCAACCTGACCCTACGATAGCCTCTCCCTTCGTGACCTAGTATTATCTTCGATGCCAACTGGGAGTCTCAATCGTGAATTCGAATTAGGGGAAACTTCGCCTGCACAAGCCGGGAGCCACTTTGACTAGCTCAACTTCAACGAGGGTGAGGCGAATAGCCTACGAGGTTCTGGGCCTTGTGCTGCTTTGTTTCGCCCAGGTCAGCGGTCAGAATTCGCCGCCATCGACCAAGGATTCGCTCGCTGTGACGTTTGTTAACGTGGCGGCGCACGCGGGCCTGACTGCGAGGACCATCTACGGCGATGAACGCCGGAATAGGTATTTGCTGGAAACTACTGGAAGCGGCGCAGCCTTCATCGATTACGACAATGATGGTTGGCAGGATATCTTTCTGGCCAGCGGTACTCGCCTCGACGGATTACCTCTTAATGTAACCTCTACTAATCGCCTCTACCGCAATAACGGCGATGGCAAGTTTAGCGATGTAACCGAAAAGGCCAGGCTCGTCCGAACTGGTTGGGCTCAGGCTGTTTGCGTTGGCGACTATGAGAACGATGGCCACGACGATATCTTCGTCAGCGGTTATGGGAAGAACACTCTTTACCACAACAACGGGACTGGCACTTTTAGCGAAGTGGCTGAGACGGCCGGAGTCTCTAATAACCGCACACGGTGGGGCTCTGGGTGCGCTTTCCTTGATTATGATCGGGATGGCAAGCTCGACCTGTTTGTGGCCAGCTACATCGACCTTGATCTAAAAACAGCACCTTTACCTGAAACGGGCCCCTGTCTTTACAAGGGTGTCACTGTCGCTTGTGGTCCCCCAGGCCTTGCCGGCGGAATCAATACGCTTTATCACAATCAGGGTAATGGAACGTTCACAGATGTTTCGGAAAAGTCAGGTATCACCAAAACTAACGGGACATATGGTCTTGGCGTGCTAATAGCAGACTTCGACAATGATGGCTGGCCGGACATCTATGTGGCAAACGATTCAGCTCCGGCGGCCCTGTATCACAACAACAAGAACGGCACCTTTTCGGATATTGGCATCGAGGCCGGCTGTGCGTTTAGCATCGATGGTAAACCCCAGGCGGGAATGGGCGTGACGGCCGGAGACTACGATCGGGACGGTTGGCTCGACATTTTCAAAACCAACTTTTCTGGAGACACGTCATCCCTTTATCGCAATACAGGCAAGGGCATCTTCGATGATATGACTTTTCCGGCGGGCTTGGGTCTGAACACACGCTGGCTCGGTTGGGGATGCGGTTTTGTCGATGTGGATAATGACGGCTGGCCCGACATCTTTCTGGTAAACGGGCACGTCTATCCAGAAGTCGAAAGGTTGCCTACCGAAGCGGGTTATGCGCAAAGGAAGGTGCTCTATCACAATCTGCGCAATGGCCGCTTTGCTGATATGTCTGACAAAGTTGGGGAGGCCGTAAAGAAGCCAAACGCCTCTCGTGGCGCTGCTTTTGGAGATTATGACAACGACGGTGATATGGACATTTTGATCAATTCGGTTAACGACCCTCCGGAGTTTCTGCGTGCCGATTCCAGCAATCAAAACAATTGGCTCAAGATCAAGACGATAGGAGTAAAATCGAATCGAAATGGCATCGGCGTCCGCATCAAATGCGTTACCGAAGATGGCAGCCAAATTGATGAAGTGCGCAGTGGAGGCAGTTATTACTCGCAAAATGATCTGCGTGTTCATTTTGGACTGGGTAAAAGTCTGAGAGTTAAGACAGTGGAGCTACACTGGCCCAGCGGGCAAGTGGATACTCTTAGCAATGTCGCGGCCAATCAGATAATCATCGTCAAGGAAAAAGTCGGTATCGTTAAAACAATCGGTGGGCGAGAGGTCAGACGCTGAGCCGGAAGAAACGATCTTTCTGACCCACGCGTTTACCTCTCGACGCCAACCTTTTTGCTTAAGTTCTCAATGAACAATCAAGACTTAGTTCCCCGCCCCCATAACGCGACATGGATAGTCGTGCTTGTACTTGTTTTGCTCTGTTCAGTCTTTGTGAATGGGCAGAAAGAGTCGCGTGGAGCCCGGCATCACTACGAAAAAGGCATCGAGCTTTTAGAGAAACAGGAACTGGACCAGGCAATCGCGGAACTGCTTGCCGCCACGAAGCTGAATCCCAAACTCGTTAATGCCTACAACGCGCTCGGTGTTGCCCTGTCCAGAAAGGGAGAGACAAAGGCGGCGGGAGAATCATTCCGTAAGGCGATTCAGATTGATCCAACCATTTACGAAGCTCACCTTGGGCTCGTCAACGTACTTAAGCAGACTGGAGATCTCGAAGGTGCAATTGCCATTGGCAAAAAGGCGATAGCACTCAAACCCGGCGAAGTAGAGGCCCGCGTATTACTTGGTCAGGTCCACCTACAAAACAGAGATCTCGATTCGGCGATTTCCCAGTTTCGCGTAGCCATACAGCTCAAGCCAAATCTTGCCGAGCCACACTTCCATCTCGGGTTTGCGCTTGGCGTAAAAGGCTTGCTTCGGGATTCGATCTCGGAGTTGGAAACGGCTGTCAAACTCAAACCGGATCATGGAGAAGCACAATATTATCTGGGCGCGGCTCGCTGGTTCTCAAATGACGTCGATGGGGCAATCGCTGCTCTTAAACCAGCAACAACCTTACTGCCCAACCATGCCAATGCTCACTTTTACTTAGGACTGGCATTGCAGAAAAGCGCCGATCTGAAAGGCGCAATAGCTGAACTAAAGACGGCTGTCAGACTAGCACCGGATATGTTCGAGCCTGCCCAGGCTCTGGGCCTGGCCCTCATGAAAGATGAAGATTTCGACGGAGCGATCGAGGCATTTCGAACTGTTAACAGACTGAAACCGGATTTTGTCCGGGCTTATAACGATCTTGGCCTTGCATTTGTCCAAAAGCGTGATCCGGATGCCGCAATTGCTGCATTCAATTCTGCTCTTAAGATCGAGCCTAATGATCTGGTGGCCCACTACAATCTCGGCATGGTGCTAATTCAGAAAGGTGATTATTCAAGCGCCGTCGAGCAGTATCGTAAGCTGATCCTGCTTGTACCTGACAACGCCGAGATTCACTATAATTTGGGATTGGCGCTCAAGCAGAAAGATCAACTTGATGAAGCCGTGGTTGAGCTGAGAAAAGCTGTTGCCCTGCAACCGTCTTTGCCGGAGGCACACTACATTCTAGGCGTGATATTCTCCCAACAATCCAGACTTGATGATGCAGCGACAACATTGAAAGCAGCGATAGAGGCAAAACCCGATTACGCTGAGGCCCATTATGCCCTCGGCACAGTACTGCAACAACAGGGCAATCTCGATGGTGCGATAGCGTCCTTCAAACAGGCGCTCGAGTACGCGCCTAACGCCGCGGAGATACGCAATTCTCTGGGAACTGCGCTCAGCCGAAAGGGCAACAAAGATGCTGCCCGAGTGGAGTTTCAGGAGGCGGCGCGACTCAACAGACTTAAGTCAAATATTCAGGCAGGCGTATTTGCTACAAACACCGGCCTTGCCTTGCTGAAAGAAGGGAAAGTTGACGCGGCCATCGAAAGATTCGAAGCTGCTGTTAAGCTCGATCCCACGAATGCGCAAGCTTATTACAATCTGGCAAACGCGCTCCAGAGAAGCGGTCAACTGGAAGGGGCTCGCTCTTCGTATCAAAGGGCTAAAGAGCTCGATCCTGGACTAAAGCCCTTGCCACAACGGTGAGGCAACTGCTGCTTACTTTTTCACTACTCCGCTTCCCTCTCTTATTTTCACCGTTTGATTAACCGGAATGTCTTTGACCGTTTCGGTCTCACCGTTTGGCCAACGGATTTCTATTTGCACAGCCTTCGCACTTCTGCCCATGCCGAAATGTAAGCGCAGGTCATTATGTGAGTAGTAGCTGGACTGGCTGGTCACCTCTTGAGTTTGCCGGTGCTGACCGCTCACCACCTGTACTCGCGCGCCGATGGCACTGCGATTCGACTTTGAGCCGATGAGTTTTACTTTGAGCCAGTTGTTTGTTTCTCGATTCAGCCTATTGATGTATTCATTACGCAGTAACAATGGGGGCTCGTTCATGTTCATCACTAACACATCAACGTCCCCGTCATTATCGAAGTCACTAAAGGCAGAACCCCGACTAGATTTGGGAGTTAACACACCTGGACCAGAATGAGCGGTCACTTCTTTAAAACGGCCGTTCCCGAGGTTTTGATAAACAAGGCGTGGGCTTCGATGTGGGTATTCTTTGAAGAGTTTCTCGACCTCCGGGTAGACATTGCCGGTGGCGATCATTATGTCGGGCCAACCATTGTTGTCAAAATCAGCGAACCCGATTCCCCATTCCACATAGCGTGTGTGATCGAAACCGGCTGCCCTCGATGCGTCCTCGAAAAATTCTCGCCCGCTATTCCGGTACAGCACAGGCAGATCGTCTGCGAAATGAGTTTTGAAGATATCTAAGAAGCCATCACCATCATAGTCGCCAATTGCGACACCCATTCCGGCCTGCGCCTGACCATCTTCGTTATAGGCAGTACCCGTTTCCAGAGCAACGTCTGTAAACGTTCCGTCACGATTGTTGCGGTAAAGAGTGCTGGCCGTCGAATCACAGGCGACATATATGTCGGGCCAGCCATCGTTATTGAAGTCGGTCGTTATCGCTGTCATCGAGTAGCGCCCCTGAACTTTAGCGATGCCTGATTTGTCGGCCACATCCGCAAATGTGCCGTCACCATTGTTGTGATAGAGAAGATTTGTGTCTGTGGGTAAACCCTTGGGTCCGCAATTGACGGGAATGCCTTTCCACGTACAATTTGCACCCTTTCCAGGTTCTGGCGCTGTTTCGAGATCGAACCTCAAATAGTTTGCTACAAAGAGATCGAGCCTTCCATCGCGATCATAGTCGACGAAAGTGCAGCCTGAGCCCCAACGGGTCCCTTTCGTATCGAGCAATGCCTTCTGGGTGACGTCACTGAACGTGCCGTTACCATTATTACGGTAGAGCGCGTTTTGGCCCCAATAAGTTAGATAGAAATCTTCGTACCCATCGTTATCGTAATCACCGGCGCAAATCGCCGATGCCCATCCCGCATGACGCAAGCCTGCCTTAGCAGTGATATCTGAGAAGCTACCATTGCGTTGGTTTCGATATAACTTAATCGTCGGCTCTTTACCTTTGGGAAAACCTTCGAGGCGAGTGCCGTTTGGAAGCAAGATGTCTACCCATCCATCATTGTCATAATCGAGAAAGGCGACCCCGCTACCGTTGGTTTCTATGATGTATTTTTTTTGTTCCAGACCGCCATAAACAATCGGCTCGGAAAGCCCTGCACGTCCAGCAACATCCACAAAGGTGACGGGAAAAGCATCACCCTCATTACTACTTTTGGCGTTCGAACTGGGAAGGGTTGTCTCTTGATTGAGCTCAAGCTGCCGGCCAAGTGACGAGAGACCAGCCTCGTTTGCAATGAGCGCGCCGGCGGCAAGACAGAACAGGGTTAGGCGGTAACTCTTCTTAAAACTCGAAAACATCCTCAATTGGTTTACTATCTTTCAGTTTCAGAGCTGATCCTCAGCCGGTCGGCGAGTTCAAACTCCTTCTTGGCCTCTTCTAACCTATTGGCCCGTTGTAACACTTGAGCGAGTAGATGATGTCCTGAGAAGTTATTTTGGTCCATCTTTAGTGCGCGCCTTAGAATCGTCTCCGCGTTTGATAGATCCCCCTTCTTTAAGTGAACCTTTCCCAGGACAATGTATGGGCCACTGAAGTACGGGTTGAGCCAGATAGACTTTTGCAGCGGTGCAACTGCTTCATCCCATTTTAGCTGCCGGGTATAAGCCTCTCCGAGCCGATAGTAAGCCATGCCGAATGAGGGATTGTTCGCTATCTCCATTTGCAGCAGTTCAATACCGCGATCGATTCTGGCGTTAAAGATTGCCAGTTCTCCAAGGAGGAAGTTCGCTTGTGGCAGCTTGGGATCAAGTTCGAGCGCCCTCTGTAGTTCTTTCTCGGCAATATTTTCAAAGCGCTGACGAATCATCATCTGCGCATTAATTAGATGGGCCGCCGCAGAACTCGGTTGAAGACTAAACATCCGCGCGAATGCCTCGCGAGCCTTGGTAGGGCTTTGAGTTTGAATGTAGCTAAGGCCGAGAACATAAGCGATCTCCACATTAGCCGGTGACCAGGTTGCGACCTGTTCGAGATAAGGAATAGCCTCTTTAAAGTGCCCCCTTAAGTACTGAGAGAGGCCAAGCATTTGCACTCCTTGCCGGTACTGGAGGCTATCTTCCGGTATCCCTCTCAGTGCAATCGAAAGGTGCTCGATGGCGAGAGCGTAGTCGCTCTTTTGATAGTGAGCCAAGCCCAGGAGATAGTTTACTGTCGTACTAGTCGAACCCGAAGCAGGAACCGATCTCAACATTTCTATAGCGGCGTCAATCTTACCGGCAGTCAGGAGCGCTTGGGCTTGTGCGACCACTGAAGAGTTCGATCCAGCCTGCGACATTGGCTGTTGTTCAGTCTGACCTGAGACGGCCAATGCGAATAACGCCGCCAATAGGTTGATCGATATCAGATGGCACGCAAGCTTAATCATAAGATCAGCCTTCTTAACTCAACGTGAACTCGAGTATCCCTTCAATTTCTTCATATCATCAGCGGATGCCGGCCTCAGGCTGATAGCGGCTCCCCCGCCACTTGCCAGGGCAATCTTCAGGATGGTTTGGTCGTTTACCAGAAAATGCTGGATCTGGTATGCCATCGGCTTTCTTTCCCAGTGCGCGTCTGACGCATCGGTGTAGAGGGTTGCCACATAAGGGCGTTTCGGGGGCAGATAACTCAGCGGAATGTTTGCGCTACGCGCTTGTTCATCTGTGATGGCTCCGATGAACCATTCGTCTTTGTTTTTAGCTTTGCGAGCGATGGTTAAGAAGTCGCCGGGTTCGGCATCTAAAACTCTGGTGTCGTCCCAATCGACTGCTACGTCCTTGATGAACTGGAACGCGTCCATATACCGCTCGTAATTTTCAGGCAGATCTGCGGCCATTTGTAACGGGCTATACAACGTGACGTACAAAGCCAACTGTTTGGCCAGAGTCGTGTGAACCTGTTCTTTCTTGCCCGGCTGGTAGTAGTCGAGTTTGATCTGGAAAATTCCCGGCGTGTAATCCATTGGCCCACCCATTAGGCGAGTGAAAGGTAAAATTACTTCGTGTTCGGGCGGGTTACCAGCGCTCCACGCGTTGAACTCATTGCCCCTGGCCGCTTCAGAAGCAAGCCAGTTCGGGTAAGTCCGATGCAATCCCGTCGGTCGCACGGGTTCGTGAGCGTCCAGCATGATTCTGTTTTGAGCAAATTTTTCGGCCACCCTGACATAGTGATTGACCATCCATTGACTGTCATGATGCTCGCCCCGAGGAATAATCTTGCCGACGTATCCTGTTTTAACCGAGTCGTATCCGTATTGCTTCATGAAGCGAATGGCTTCGTCCATCCGTCGCTCGTAATTTGTCACCGAGGCTGAAGTCTCATGGTGCATGATGAGTTTAACGCCCTTTGCGGCTGCGTACTGTTGGAGTTCAGAGACATTGAAGTCGGGATAGGGGGTCACGAAGTCAAACACCTCTTCTTTCCAATTGCCGAACCAATCCTCCCAGCCCACGTTCCAGCCTTCCACCAGTATTCCGTTGAAACCATGCTTGGCCGCGAAATCTATGTACCGTTTCGTATTGGCGGTGGTGGCGCCATGTTTGCCATTAGGTTTCAGACTCATCCAATCCGTTTCGCCTAATTTTATGTTCCCGACGTCGGCGTAATTCCAGGACATTGTCCCGACGTGCATTCCCCACCAGATGCCCACATATTTCTGAGGCTTGATCCAGCTCACATCGCGCATTCGAGAAGGTTCATTCAAATTCAGAATCAGTTTGGACGCTACGATGTCTGTTGCCTTGTCGCTCACTACAATCGTGCGCCAGGGAGTTTTAGCCGGAGCTTGCAGAAAGGCCTTGCTGCCGACCGGATCGGGCACCAGGTGTGAAGACAGACCAAAGGTCTGTTTATTCACCATCAGATTCATCGCCGGGTAATTGACCAAAGCTGCCTCGTGGATGTTGATGTATAAGCCCTCCGCAGTCTTCATCATCAGCGGCGTCTGTACGGCATTCGCGGCAATGGGTGTTTTGAAAGCTATCTCCTGGGCGGCCTTACCGCTTGTCGCATCTATCTCGCTGAGTCTTGTAGTCGTGTAGGCGTACTCATTCGTGTCGTAATCCCCTGGAATCCAAAAAGCTTTATGGTCACCCGTCAAGTTAAATTCGGTCTTCTCATCCGCAACGATGAAATACTTCAAGTCGGCTTGTTCAGGGACTTCATAACGAAATCCCAGACCGTCATTGAACAAGCGGAATCTGATGATCAACGTTCGGTTCTTGTGGGCCGTCTGTCGAAGCGTAACAGTGAGTTCTTTGTAATGGTTGCGAATTCTTTTAACCTCTCCCCAGACCGGCTCCCAGGTCTCATCTGTTTGCGATGTGTCCGATTTGACTATAGTGAAGCCGTTGGTAAAGGAAGGTTTGTCTTTCAACTCGATTCCCAGCTTGCTGTTTTGCAGAACCGGCCTTCCGCTGAATGAGAGCTGATGGGTAGGCTCACCATCGGCGGTCAACGCGAAAGAGAGTGACAGTTTTCCATCCGGGGACTGAATCGTCTGAGCTAGTGCATTAATGCTACAAACCGAAAGGAAGAGGATCGATAGTGCTATTCTCAAAGTGTTTACTCCTTCTCTGTTTGTTCTTTTGGCGGCATTGTCTGAGTTTTGATTAGGACGACATAATTAAACAAGAAAAGCGGAGGTGCGTGTAGTCATCGAGATAACTCCCCGACTTATCCAGGTTCGATTCCAGATGCGTGCCTTGTACTATCGTACCGCCAACACGAGGAACGGCAAAAGCGAAGAGCGAACCGCTGAACCTGACGCAACGATCTACGCCGGACCTCCTGGAGCATTATTGGGGTGAGAGTTCCGCCGGAAGAAAAAATAGTAGACGGGCAGGCCCAACGCTACAACGCCCACTCCTAACAGCGATTGTCCGGGATTATTAGTCCCGAGCATGACAAGCAAAAGAAAGATCAGGAACAGGAATATTAAAGGTGTCAGGGGATAACCTGGAGTGAGGTACTGCGGGTTGACCTGCCCTTTGCGCCGCAGCACAAACAATGCAACCACAGTAAGTGCAATGAAAATTACCACGACAAAGATAAAGTAAGAGACGATTTGGTTGAAATTGCCGAGCAGCACCAGCAATGAACCAAGCACTGCCTGAAGAGCAGTCGCGCGTGCGGGCGTCTCAAAGCGCGGATGGAGGGAAGCTACCGCCGGTACGAATAATCCGTCGCGCGCCATTGCAAAATACACTCGTGGCGCAGACATGATTACTGCTACCAGACTTCCCAGCACGGCTACAATAACTATCAGCGAAAATACCTGCCCACCAGCTCGCCCGAATAGGACCTCCCCTGCCTGCGCTGCAAAGGTCTCGCCCGAAGTGACGCGATCAAGCGGTACAAGATATATGAAGGCCGCACTTGTAAGCACGTACACAAGCGTAACAATCGCGACACCGTAAGCCATCGCTTTGGGCAAGGTGTCAGCGGGGTTGCGCACTTCACCAGCGAGTTTACTCAAATCCCACCAGCCGCCAAATGAGAAGAAGGCGCCGACCATCCCGCCTGCCAGAGCCGCAATCAAAGGAGCGGAGTTTGGTCGTTGTGCGAGAAGAGGCGTGAAGTTTGACCAATCCCCAAGCTGGAATGCAAAGCCCCAAAACAAAACAAGAGCCAGCAGACCCAGCTTGAGTGACGTCAGCCACCTAATTAACCAGGCGCCAAGCCTGACGCCGCGGATATGGGCCGCGGCAACCAGGAAGATTGCGGCAATCGCCACCGCTTTAATACCGGCAGGGGAAAGGTTCAGGGAGTAACCCACATAACCCGCGAGACCAACCGCTAGAGCGGCAGTCAGTCCCGGGTCCATAACCAGAAGAGCCATCCAGCCATAGAGGAAAGCCCACGGACGACCATAGGCTTCCCGAAGGTAAACGTAGCCGCCGCCTGCCTCTGGAAACCTTGCCGCCAGTTCGCCATAACAAAGCGCCCCACATAAAGCCATCACACCCATCACAAGCCACACAATAAGAACCAACATCGGCGAGCCAAGCGACTTAGAAATGCCGGCGGGCGTCAGAAAGATTCCAACGGCAATAACGTTACCGACCACCAGAGCAGTAGCCGTCAGCAGGCCGAGTTGTCGTTTAAGTTTTGGAGGTTGATTCACGAAGTTAAGACGGAGTTTTGGGAACCTCCGGGGTGCGCAAAAACCGGGTCGCGCGCGCGCTACCTCCTGAGTGAGGCTCGCAACGAATTTCCGGGGCTCTGTGCCTGTCTGTGGCCTAATCCCGGCCAACCCCCAAGGCGTCCGCTACACGATTGATGTAGTTAAACCATGAGGCAATCAATGTGATCTGCAGAATACCTCTGTCGTCAAAGCCTGCCAGGCGCAGATGTTCGTGATCCTGCGGCGAAATGCGCGTCGCATCGCGGGTTAACTTCACTACGTAGTCAAGCATGATTCTATCCTGCTCGGAGATCGGAGCTCTCTTGTAGTCCTCTTGCAAAGCCTCAACCATCTTCTCATCTAGAGTGACGCGACGCAGAAACTCTGCGTGAGATTCGATTCAATAATGGCACCGGTTAGTGACGGACACCATTGTTGTGATCATCTCGTGCTGGCTTCTACTTAGCGGCAAGTCTGGAGACAAGAGCACCCCGAAAGTAGAAAACGCATGATAGAGAGCATCGGGAATTAAGCTGTGTGAAGCCACGATACCCGACGTCTCGCCATCCGCTGTGGGGTGCACCGGCGAGGCATACTCCACCGGATACAAATCGCGCTGCGCCTCCATAGCGCGGCGTACTTCCTCGTTCTCCGACGGTGGAACGGTCTTGATCCAGGTCATAAAGTTGTCGGCCCTCTCAACATGATGTTTTTGAAGTAAGTGTCAAATGAGAAATAAGAAATGGAGAGTGATTTAAGAAACGCCTGAGTTGCTCATCGATTTTCTATTTCTCGTTTTCCATTTACCATTAGCGGATTCAACTTGGAAGTGCAACAGACTGTTGTTTGAAAAAGACTTCATTCGGCGTTCGGTATCCGAGCGTCTTACGAGGTCGGTTATTAAGTAAGTCTTCCACGCGTTGCAGGTCGCTGTCT
>JBPCNX010000072.1:0-3612 GCA_051000815.1 Pyrinomonadaceae bacterium | reverse complement strand
AGGGTATCAGGAAGAAGAAACAAAAAACATTAAGGAGTTAAGAGAATGGGTAACAGACTCAAATTGTTTGTCATTGCCGGACTGGTCGCCGTGGCGGCGACCGCATTTGCCTTAGGAGTGCCTCTAAACACTTTGCTGTTTGCAGGCGTGTTGCTGTTATGTCCCGCCGCCATGTTCTTTGGGATGAGGGCGATGGGCGCGGATGGTGGGTGCCACTCCGCGAAGTGCGATCACGCGGTGAAGAGGCAGAGCGAACAACCCGCCAAGCGCATGATAGGTGCAAACCCTGAATGATCGAGATCAACTGGAATCCGATTACATATCTGGGGCCGATACCAGTTAATTGGTACGGCATCACCATGATGCTCGGCTTCCTCACCGGCGGGTATTTGGTGTGGCGCTGGGCTCCAAAGTTTGACGTGCCTCGCGAGAAGATAGAGGGACTGCTTCTCTGGATCATTATTGGATCGGTCGTGGGAGCTCGGCTCTATTACGTGGTCCAAAACGATTTCAGTTCGTATGTTAGCGAGCCCTGGCGAATTCTGGCGGTTTGGGAGGGCGGGCTTGCTTTCTTTGGCGGTCTTGGCGGCGGAATTGTCGCCGGCTATCTCTACACCAAGGCTGCGAAGTTAAAGTTCGCGCGCGTCGCAGATCTCTTCGCTCCGGCCATTCCCATCGGCGCGGCAATTGGTCGGATAACTTGTGGTCTAGCGGGAATGGATTATGGTACTCCAACTCGACTTCCATGGGGTGTCGTCTATACGAATCCGAACAGCTACGCACCGTTGGACAGAATACCTCGCCACCCGGATCAATACTATGAGCTGCTCGGCGACCTTCTCATCGCTGGGATTCTAATTAAGCTGCGTGGAAAACTACCGGATGGCGGCCTCTTTCTTCTGTATCTGATCCTTTTCAGTATACTGCGTTTCTTCGTCTTCTTCGTACGCGGCAGCGTTGAGCCAGTAGCGCTTGGTCTCAAGAACGCCCAGTTGACCGCATTGGCAATACTAGCCGTGGCCTTGCCACTGCTAATCATCACGCTCTTTTCAAATCGTAGACGCGCGCAACGGGCACGATCCTCCGAGTTGGCGCTTAAGTTACACAGGTGGAATAGAAGGTAAGTGATATGCTTCCAAAAATTCAGGAAGAACCAAAGAAACCCACAACAGAGGCAGTTGCCGTCGATCCTGTTTGCGGTATGACCGTGAATCCTGATTCGGCCGCCGGCTCCAGCGAGCACAATGGTGAGACCTATTATTTCTGTAGCACGAACTGCTTGCGCAAATTTCGCGAAAATCCTGAAGCCTTCCTTAAAAAGCTGACTGAAGCGATGACGGCGCAGTCGGTTGGAATACAAGCTCAAACAAAATCTGCGGTAACACCGGTTGTTCAAACCTACACCTGTCCCATGCATCCCGAGGTGCGGCAGGACAAGCCGGGCTCGTGTCCAAAATGCGGCATGGCTCTGGAGCCACTAACCCTGAGCGCGCCAAAGTCGAAGATCGAATACACGTGCCCGATGCATCCGGAGATCGTTCGAGACGCTCCAGGGTCTTGCCCGATCTGCGGGATGGCTCTCGAACCGCGCACCATAACTCTCGATGAAGAAGACAATCACGAACTAATAAACATGAAGCGGCGCTTCTGGGTGAGTGCCGTGCTGAGTCTGCCGCTGCTGGTAATAGGCATGAGTGAGTTCATTCCCGGAGCTCCGTTAGCGCGTCTGGTTCCGATGAGCACGCTGCCCTGGTTTCAACTGGCGCTTGCTTCGCCGGTGGTCGTCTGGGGTGGTTGGCCTTTCTTTGTGCGCGGTTGGCAGTCAATTGTAAATCGCAGTCTGAACATGTTCACGTTGATTGCGCTTGGCGTTGGGGTGGCCTACGTATACAGCCTGGTTGCTACCTTCCTGCCGCAAATCTTTCCGGCGTCGTTTCGTGATCACATGGGCAACGTGCCCGTCTATTTCGAAGCAGCGGCTGTTATCACAACTCTCGTCCTATTGGGCCAGGTCCTGGAACTCAAAGCACGTAGCTCCACGAGCGCGGCGATCAAATCGCTACTTGGGCTGGCGCCGAAAACAGCGCGGCGCATTGCGCCCGATGGAACTGAAGAGGATGTGCCGCTCGATCAAGTGAAGAAGGGCGACCACTTGCGCGCGCGGCCAGGCGAGAAAATTCCGGTCGATGGCGTCGTACTCGAAGGAACCAGTTCGGTAGACGAGTCGATGGTTACTGGCGAGCCGATCCCGGTTGAAAAGGGTGCTGGCGATCGAGTTATTGGTGCCACAGTCAACGGCACCGGCTCGCTCGTGATCGAGGCCGAGAGAGTCGGTGCTGAAACTCTGCTGGCGCAGATCGTGCAGATGGTTGCCGAGGCGCAACGTAGCCGCGCGCCGATTCAAAAGCTCGCCGATGTCGTCGCGGGCTACTTCGTTCCGGCCGTAATCCTGATTGCAATTATCACCTTCATCGTGTGGGCGACAATTCGGCCAGAACCGAGCATGGCTTACGCGATGATCAATGCCGTCGCGGTTCTAATCATCGCTTGTCCCTGCGCCCTGGGTTTGGCAACTCCAATGTCGATTATGGTTGCGACCGGTAAGGGCGCGCAGATTGGCGTGCTGTTCAAGAATGCCGAAGCGATCGAAGTACTACGGGAAATAGATACGCTGGTGGTGGATAAGACCGGCACGTTAACAGAGGGCAAACCCAAACTGGTCACGATTGCGCCCGCTGCCGGGTGGAACGAACAAGAGTTGCTGCGGCTTGCGGCCAGTCTTGAACGCGGCAGTGAGCATCCGCTGGCGGCGGCAATCATTGCGGGTGCACAACAGCGCGGAATCGGCCTCCAGAAAACGGAATCGTTTGAATCCATCACGGGCAAGGGAGTAAAAGGGCAGATTGATGGTCACGTAGTCAGCTTAGGAAACCGTGCGCTGTTGGAAGAACTTGGAATGGATCCGGGCGAACTCGCAACGCAAGCTGAAAAGTTTCGCGCTGACGGCCAAACCGTCATGTTCGTGACGGTTGATGGCAAGGCTGCGGGACTGCTCGGTGTCGCTGATCCCATTAAAGGGACGACGCCGGAGGCGATTAAGGAACTGCACGAGCAGGGGATTAAGATCGTTATGCTCACCGGCGACAGTCGCACAACCGCACAAGCGGTCGCCACCAAGCTCAACATTGACGAGGTGTCTGCTGAGGTTTTGCCGAACCAGAAAGCCGAAATCGTGAAGCGGTTTCAGAATGAAGGTCGAAAGGTGGCTATGGCGGGCGACGGCGTGAACGACGCCCCCGCTCTCGCGCAAGCTCAGGTCGGTATTGCGATGGGAACCGGAACAGACGTAGCGATGCAGAGTGCCGGCGTCACATTAGTTAAAGGCGATCTACGCGGGATTGTTCGCGCAATTCTTCTGAGCCGAGCGACGATGCGCAATATTAAACAGAATCTCTTCTTTGCTTTCGTGTACAACGTCCTGGGAATTCCGATTGCTGCAGGGGTTCTTTATCCATTTGTCGGGATTCTCCTAAGCCCAATGATCGCGGCTGCGGCGATGAGCTTCAGTTCAGTATCGGTGATCGGCAATGCGTTAAGGTTGCGGCGCGCGCA
>JBPCNX010000071.1:0-94416 GCA_051000815.1 Pyrinomonadaceae bacterium | reverse complement strand
TTCAAAGTCGCTATCACTGCTTGCATGCATAAATTGCTTAACATCATTAACGTCATGGTTCGTGACAGCACCTGCTGGAAATTCAACGAGGAACCAGTTTCTGCTTGACTTCCAACACAGTTGCTACCGCGTATTGGACTGACTTACCTGCAAAGAAACAGTGGCCAGTTAGCGCTTAGAACAACACACTGCCGCCGTCCACGTTTATCGCCTGACCATTGATCGCACCGCCTTCTTCCGAAGCGAGCAGTAACGCCAGTGCCGCAACTTCCTCAGACGTGACCAGACGATTCTGAGGACTCATTCTCCGGATCGCTTCCATCGCTTCCTCCGCCGAGCGCCCCGTTTTCCTGGTTATGTTTTCAACTCCGCGAGTGGTCATTTCAGTATCAACATAGCCGGGGCAGATCGCGTTCGCAGTAATTCCTTTCGCGGCAACTTCGAGCGCGGTCGAGCGCGTCAATCCCAACAAGCCATGTTTTGAAGCTGAGTAAGCAGCGATGTAGGGAGCGCCGGTTTTGCCCGCGATCGAAGCGATATTAATGATTCGACCCCAGCCGCGTTCGGCCATTGCGGGCAACGCCGCGCGCGTGCAATAAAAGCTGCCGCTGAGATTGATTGCCAGATGGCGGTTCCAGAGTTCGTCGTCGGTTTTGCCAATTGGCGCGCTCTCGGCAATGCCGGCATTGTTCACCAGGATGTCGGGCCCACGGCCGAGGAATTCCAGAGCCCGTGCAAACATCGTCGTCACACTGCTAACCTCAGAAACATCACAAGCCACCGGCAGCGCCTTTACGTGAAACTGATCCTGAACTTCCTGCGCCACGCTTTCTACCTGCGTGAGCGTGCGAGCGGCGACGACGATCTGAGCGCCTTCCTTCGCAAACGCAAGCGCGATCGCCCGTCCAATGCCTCGCCCGCCGCCGGTGATTAGCGCAATTCTGTTCTGAAGTTTCATCTCCAAAGTCCGGGTCTGCCTCAGGATCGCGGGCGTCTCGCCCGCATTGCGCCCACCGGCGCAGTCGTTTCGAAAACAAGACTTCGCGCTACGCGCTCATTGCGGGCGAGACGCCCGCGATCCGGTATCGCGCTTCAGTCTCATTGTGGACTCGAAGCACGCGTAATGACGTTCAACTCGATATCGACCATCTCGCCGAGAAAGTTTGGGTTATCGGGCCGGCTGAAGTTCACGCCAAAATCTTTACGATTGATTGTAGTCCTGGCGGTGGCGCCGAGAGTTGTCTTGCCAGTCTTGGCATCCCGATTGATCCCGTTAATGGTGAACGGAAGAGCTATCTCCTTCGCAACACCTCGCATCGTAAATGTGCCGTGAGCAATAAAACCCTTGCCCTTCTTTTCTATGCGGCTGCTTATGAAAGTGATCTCCGGGTGTTTCTCGGCGTCAAAGAAGTCAGGGGTGCGCAAATGTGCATCGCGGCGCTCGATTCCGGTATCAATGCTTGCCGTTTTGATCACAGCGTTAGCTGAAGACTTCGTAACGTCCTTGTCATCATAAACGATGGTGACCGTGAAATCGTTGAACTTGCCCCGCACGTGCGAGAGCCCGCCGGCTATAGGAATCGAGAAACCAACATTGGAATGGGCAACGTCAGTGTCGTATTTGGTTGTGTCGGCGAAATAGGAAGTGCTTGCGAAGAGCAAAGCGAGCAGGGAAATAATGAAAGGCTTTTTCCGCATCAGTCAGGTCTCCTTGGATGAATTCGACAACTCTGGGGGTTGATTTGATTGAGCTTTCTGGAACTTTGAGCTTTGTACTTTGTTTGAGTTACGTGACTTGAGACCTGCCACGGACTCGACAAGTCTCAGTAGGGAACAAAAGTTCAAAGAACAAAGCAGAGATTACAAAACCAAGACCGCCTCGATTGTCGAATCTTGCTGCTAATTTCCGGTGAATCGTGGCGGCCGTTTTTCCAGAAAAGCCCGGATGCCTTCACGGCCGTCTTCAGATTCAAAACATCGTAACTGCGCTTCAGTTTCATAGCGAAGCATTTCCTCAAGCTCGGCCGATTGACTCATATAAACGGCCTGCTTGGCGGCCGCAAGAGAAAGAGGCGGCGCAGCACGCAATCGTTCGGCGAGTTCGCGCGTAACGCTAGCCAGGTCATCTGGCGATACCAGTCGGTTCACAATACCCAAACGCAAGGCCTCCTCTGAATCAATAGGCTCGCCCAGAAAGAACAACTCGCAGGCTTTGTTGGGTGTAACCAGATGCGGCAGGAAGTAGGTGCCGCCCCAGTCGGGATGTAAACCGACCTTTACAAATGATTGACTAAAGGTCGCGCTGGTGGAGGCGATTAACAGGTCGCAAGCGAGGGCCAGGTTGCACCCGGCGCCCGAAGCGGGACCGTTCACAGCAGCGATCACCGGCTTTGTCATCTGCCGGATTGTCGTCACCACTCGGCGTGCAGAACCGAGCAAGCGCGAAAACTCTTCGCTGTCGCGGCGCTCAATCAGTTCCGCCATATAATTGATGTCACCGCCGGCGCAGAAGGCTCGACCCGCTCCTGTGATGACGACGACGCGAACATCTCGATCGCTGCCTGCTGCTTCAAGAGCCTCAGCCAGATCCCGCCGCATATGTCCCATCAATGCATTCAGCTTGTCGGGCCGATTGAGCGTGATCGTTAGGATGCCGTCATCTTCGGCGATGTCGATGTGATCGTACAACCTATCGTCCCTGAAAGATCGGCTTCCGTTTGTCTACGTAAGCGTTAAGGCCTTCCTTGGCATCTTCCGATTGAAAGAGTTGTTGTTGTAACTCACGCTCCAATGCCAAACCGGCTTCGAGGGGAATCTCCGCCCCGGTTTGCACGCTGCGTTTGATGCGGCCGACTGCGTAGGCGGCCCGACCGGGCGACGTAAACTGACGCGCATAACTCATAACCTGATCGAGAAACCCTTCAGCAGAGTCAGCTTCGTAGATGTTGTTGATGATCCCGAGGTCACGCCCACGTTCAAAAGGGAAGAGTTCACCCGAGATCATCAACTCGATGGCCCTGGACTTACCCACCATGCGTACCAAACGCTGTGTGCCTCCGGTGCCAGGCAGAACACCGAGCGAAACTTCTGGGAGACCCATCTTGCCGGCGCGCTTGCGTGCAACGCGAATGTCGGCAGCCATCGCCACTTCCAATCCGCCTCCTACACAATGTCCATTGATCGCCGCGATCACCAGCTTGGGAGTTTGTTCCAGCCGCAGGAGAGTCTCATTGGCGTGAAGACAAAAATAGTACTTGAAGGTTGGTGTAACGTTTTGCAGCATCTGAATATCTGCGCCTGCGCAGAAGAACTTCTCGCCGCTTCCGGTGATCACAATCACCTGCACGCTATCATCCATGCGCGCCGCAAGGATCGCACCATCAAGGGCCTGCATCATTTCGTAGCTATAGGTGTTCGCCGGTGGATCGTTAAGGGTGAGCAAGGCGACACCATCGCTGACGCTGTACTGAATGAGATTTAGACGCAATTCCGTTATCGCAAAGTGGTCGGCTGCTACTTCCATTTGTTGTTCTCCATTGATCTAACGCTGGCTGTTAGCTTGCGCGCAAACTAACAGTTTCCGTTACAGAGTTACGTAGCGCGCCAGACGCTCAGTGATTCAGTCCTGGCGTTGGCGGCAAAGTTTAGTTCTTCGGCGGGCAGGTCGGCAACAAAGCCGTGCAGAAACAAGCGGCTGACATTCTCAACCAACTCGGATACTTTCAGCTTGCCCTGCGGGTCATACCAATTGTAAATCCAGTTCATCATCCCAAAGAGCGCATAGGTGGCGGCCGTTAGATCGACTCGTTGTTCGGGAGGCTGTTGCTTTTGTAACTCTTCGAGAATCTCGCGCGCGAGTTTGGTGTATTTCTGCTTTTTTCCTGAGACATGTATATGGAGATCGCCGGCAAGTGAATCTGCCTCGTGCGAGAGCACCTTCATTTCGGCCATGTTCGCCGCGAAAAACGCCAGGTGATTGTCGACAAAGATGCGCAGCTTTTGCACCGGCTCAGTGACTTCAGCGAGGCGCTCTTCAAGTCGTTCCAGAACACGACCAAAGCAGTTGTCCTGGATCAAAAAAAGCAACTCTTCTTTTGACTTGCAGTAGTGATACAGACCGGCGAGGCTGACCTCAGTAGCGCGTGAGATGTCGCGCATCGAGGTGGAGTGATAGCTCTTCTCGGCGAAGATACGCGCAGCTGTCCGCAGGATAAATTCCAATTTTTGATCATATCTGGAAGAGTCTTGCATAAGACTTAGCTCGGTAGTTCTCCTGGACCTTTGTGCTTGGTACTTAGTTCTTTGTTCGCTACCGATACTCGCCGCGACCAAATGAAAGACTCAAGTCGCGTCACTCAAACTAAGTGCAAAGTACAAAGAACCAGCCCTAAATTTTCAAAGGCCAAAGACCATCTTTAGAGTCGAACATATTCGAATTCAAACGGTTTGCCTTTCACGCCAGTCGCAGGCGGCGCAATCCAGTTCGCGATCTTGCCGGGTTCGGTTACCGGATGCATCAGACTGCGAACGTACTGCCGATCTTCAATCGTGGGCAGCCACTCCGCCTTCCTCTGAGCAAACTCTTCCTTCGGGATCGGATTACCCTCGATGTCAAAATGATGAGCGGCATACTCTCCGACGTGGCGGTGGAAGCGCACGTGCGGCAGATGGAGCTGTTCGTTGATACCTTCATCAGCCAGCGATTTATTCCAACGTGCGAGTCCTTTTTCGCAATCTCGCACATATTCGCCGCGCAGAACCTCATTCAGCGCATTGCGCATCGGAACATCGCGAGTGGCGAGCTTGCCGTCCTCTAATACCGCCATCGTAAACGACTGGTTAGAAGCCGTGTGCTCTTCAAACTGTTCCTGTTCTTTGTAACGACCTTTTAGGCCGGCGGCAAAAAAGTCGGCAGCGTTGGAACTTATCTCGCCACCAAACAGGTCAAGCGAATAGCTAAACCAGAAATTTATGTGTTTTTGAATAATGTCGAGCGGGATACCGCCCAGCTCGCGCACATCGCCTTGCTTCATGAGTTGGGCCGTTCGCTTCACCACGCGGTTGATACCTGTGTCACCAACGAACATATGATGAGCTTCTTCGGTAAGCATGAACTGGCAGGTGCGCGCGAGCGGTTCAAAACCAGACTCCGCCAAAGCTGAGAGTTGATACTTGCCGTCGCGATCTGTGAACATCGTGAAGCAGAAAAAGTTGAGCCAGTCGTCGCAGGGCTGGTTAAACGCTTCCAAGATTCGCGGCTTGTCAGGATTGCCGCTGCGGCGTTCCAGCAAAGCATCGGCTTCATCGCGGCCATCGCGGCCAAAATAGCGATGCAGCAGGTAAACCATGGCCCAGAGATGCCGGCCCTCTTCCACGTTTACCTGAAACAGGTTGCGCAAGTCGTAAAGCGAAGGACAGGTTTTCCCGAGTTCTCTTTGCTGTTCGACGGAAGCAGGTTCAGTGTCGCCCTGCGTAACAATGATGCGCCGGAGCGCATTGCGAAACTCTCCCGGCACCTCCTGATATGCAGGCTGTCCATAGTTGTCGCCGAAACCGATCGTGGCGCCCGGTGCCGCAGGCTTCAGAAAGATTCCCCAGCGGTAATCGGGCATTTTCACAAAATCAAAATTTGCCCAACCGTCTGGTTCTACACTAATCGCGGTGCGCAGATAAACGTCCTTGTTCTGAAAGCCGTCAGGACCCATCTCCTGCCACCAGTCGAGATAATTCGGCAGCCACTTTTCGAGCGCGCGCTGAAGCTTTTTATCTTCGGAAAGATTGACGTTGTTAGGAATGCGTTCGTTTAAATTCATAACAGTTTCCAGTTTTGGGTTTTCAGTTTTCAGTTCCCTTTTTAAGTCTGGCTCGCAGCACGTAAAGCATCTTTCCGATCTCAGTAATATCTCGATCAAAGGAGTTGCTAGCTTCGAGATCGATCAGATTCAGATTGGTGGCAATTATTTCGCTGAGTATCCAACTCAGCGAGGGAGCATTGGCCACGGATAGAAACTGCAGGAACTCGCCCAGGTGCTGGCGAGTCTGACCTTCCGCTATGTTGGATGACACTGAAACTGCCCGCCCGTTTCATTTGATCCGTCAAGCCATAGAGTTCGCTTCTCGGGAATTTCCCGCAAAGCTTGTACACTTGGGTGCAAAGCGTGATGCTCTTTTGTCAGACCACCAAGTCTTTGTAGGATTGCGAACCCATAGTTAAATCTGAAAACTGAAAACCGAGAACTTAAAACTACGTTCGACGGAAGTCGAACTGCGCCTGCGTTGGTTTACCATAATTCGTTAGCGCGCCTTCCGGGCCTACAGCGTTTGGCCGTTGAAAGATCCAGTTCTGCCAGGCGGTTAAACGACCGTAGATCTTTGTGTCCATTGATTCCGGGCCGGCAAATCTCAGGGACGCCTCCATCCCGGTCAAAGCATCCGGTGAAAGAGATGTCCTTTCTTCTATAGCAACACGAATCTCATCCTCCCAATCGAGATCGTCCGGCGCGAACGTGATTAGGCCGGCAGCCTCCGCAGCTTCAGTATCAAAGCGGCCTTCATGCTCCAGCGTTGCGGAAACCCGTTCCGGTTCCGCCTGAAATCGCGATTGCAGTCGCGTTAGGCCATTGCTCATTGGCAAAGCGCCGGCGTTGAGTGAAGAAATGGAAACAGAGGTTTCGTCACCCTCCGGGTCATTGACCATGTAGGTGCGATCGGCAGCGAGGGCCAGTTCCAGCAGGTTGCCGGCGAAACAACTGCCAGGCTCAATCAGCGCGAAGAAACTCTTCGCAGTGAGATCCAGCCGGCGCAACACGCGAGCCATGTTCAGAGTGATTTCTCTTACTAACCAATGATCATGATGTGCTGCGAGTGTCCTATCGATCGCCAGCACATGGTCGATGTTACCTGCAGTACGCAAACAAACCAGACCAATCTCAGGTTCGTTCACACGCAAATGCAAAAGCAGATCGTCGAGTTCGCGATATGCCTGAAGCGGCCAGTAAGCATCGCCAAGTTTTTGGATCTCATCGGGACTACCCGGCAGATCACCCTCCGGACTACGTACGGTGAGATCTGCGTAACGATGCTCGCGATTCAGTTTCAAGGAGACGTTCTTGTAATCGCGGCCAGCCTCGCCTTCTGTAAATTGTAACGGGTTCAGTTTGATTCCCGGGCCGGCAGCCCAGCTCTGACCGTCAATCATGCCCTGCACTTCCGCGGCGATGCTCTCCTGAAATTTACTAGTCGGGAAGTAATCGTCGATCAGCCCCCACTCCTTAGCGCGTTTGCCCTTCAGACCTTCTGCAAGGGTCGAAAAGACGTCGGCGCGGTCGCGGCGAATTTTTCGTTTATCCACAAGTCTGGTTAAGCCGCCGGTGCCCGGAAGAACGCCGAGCAGGGGCACTTCGGGAAGAGAAACGGCGGAATTGCCATCGTCCACCAGGTAAATATGATCGCAGGCAATTGCCAACTCATACCCACCACCGGACGCCGTGCCATTCAGTGCCGCTACATAGCGCCGGCCCGAATGTCGCGAGTCGTCCTCGATTGCGCAGCGCGTCTCGTTCGTGAACTTACAGAAGTTGACCTTAAAGGCATGAGAAGAAGTTCCCAGCATGTAGATGTTTGCGCCGGCGCAGAAAATACGGGGTTTAAGGCTTGTGATCACCACCACCTGAACCTGCGGGTGCTCAAAGCGAATGCGTTGCACCGCGTCGGCGAGTTCAATATCGACGCCGAGATCATAAGAGTTGAGCTTGAGCTTGTAGCCCGTTGCCAGGGTGGCGTCTTCCTGTACGTCCATTGAAAGATTTGCGACGGCCCCGTCGACCTGGAGTTTCCAATGGCGGTAGCGCTCGGGCGATGTTTGAAAGTTGATCATCCGCACCTCGGTTCTGGTCGTCGTTGCTGCTTTCCCCGTCTGAAGAATCCAATCTTCTTTGCACACCCAGTCGCCGGCATGGCAGTAGTTCGAACGTTCGTTCGGGAAAATGAATGTTAGCTTTGGAGGAGGTTTTGGTCAAGCGTGGCGGGCCTTGAAGCGCTGGGGAATGGCCCGGGCCGGGTCCCGAAAACAAGCATGGCTCGAGGATCAGGCGGGAACGGGGCTCGCTTGACAGCTCTCCATTCCGGCGCGTAGGGTTGTCACCCTTTGGTGGGTCCCGGGCTCAGGAGCAGTTCATTAACGGGCTGAGGGGCGAACGTCTTTCGTGCTGGAGGCGAATCTGTTCTGGTGAACGGCGCGGTCTTCAAAACCGTCAGTGAGACTGTGAGAACAGGCTCAGGTAGGTTCGATTCCTACACGCCTCCGCCAGCAGACCAAGAGACAAGAGGAGTTGGCAGGGTCAGAAGCAGGCGGCACAAAGCCGGATAAGCGCGGTTGAATTTGTGCCGGCGGGCCCGGGTTAAGGTTTGTGGTTCTTGATTTGGTTTTCGTTTCTCACGTCCTCATCACATCGCGAATCGGTATCGCAAATCGAAATGATTAGAGACTGGGTGGCCCTCAATATGACCCCGGGCATCGGACCTCGCGCCGCTGCCAAGCTCCTGGAGCGTTTCGGAGCTGCCGAAGCCGTCTACGGCGCGACCAGGGCGGAACTCGAAAAGTTGCGGCTGGTTCCTGAGGCGGTGGACAGCATCATCGCCCGCGACTTGTTTGCGAGAGCTGAAGCCGAGATTGAGAACATCAGGAAACTTGGCGCTGATCTTTTAATACTTGACGACGGCGTGTACCCGGACCTGCTGCGTGAAATCTACGATCCACCGATCACGCTTTACGTGAAGGGGGCGTGGGAAGCTTGCCTGGAGCAACCATGTATCGCCGTGGTTGGTTCTCGTCGCTGTTCAACGTATGGTCAGAACGCGGCGGTAATGCTGGCACGCGATCTGGCCCAACGAGGAGTCACAGTCATCTCGGGCTTTGCACGTGGTATCGATGCCGCTGCGCATCGCGGGGCGCTGGAGGGTGGGGGCCGAACCGTCGCTGTGCTGGGCACAGGGTTAGGCGAATTTTATCCTCGCGATCACAAGCGACTGGCTGATGAGATTCTCGAGCACGGCGGTGCGGTTGTTACCCAGTTTCCCCTCGGGACACCGCCAGTCGCGGAAAACTTTCCCTATCGTAATCGCATCATTAGTGGCTTGAGCCTTGGGGTCGTGGTTGTTGAGGCAGCCGAAAATTCCGGGTCTTTGATAACGGCGAGGCTGGCAATCGAACAGAATCGAGAAGTCTTCTCCGTACCGGGAAACATAACTTCCAGAAACTCTTTTGGGACTAATTACCTGATTAAAGGAGCCGGAGCGAAGCTGGTGCAACAATGGCAGGACATCGCAGCGGAGTTGCCGCCGCAGATTGCTGCCCGATTGTTACCCCCTCCGTTTAGTGATAAGAAAAAGGAGAAGTCGCTTGCGGATCAGCTTACGCTGGTCCCCCACGGACTTTCCGGATCCGAAACATTGGTGTTAAAGCTATTGACAGCCGACACGCCAGAACACATTGATGCATTGGTTGAGCGGACCAGGTTATCGATTTCGGATTTAACGGCGGCGTTGCTGGCACTCGAGATGAGAGAGTTGGTACGCGCCCTTCCCGGCCGGTGTTTTGTGAGGAAGATGTAGGAAATTGCCGATTGGCGATTGCCAATTGCCAATTGGAAGTCGCGATCGTGAGTCGTGTACCGTGAAATCGTGAGTCGTGTATTTGTGAACGTAATTGGCAATCGGCAATTGGAAATCGGCAATCGCTGGAATCGGCAATAGTAAGAATCGGCAATAGTAAAAGCACATGGCAAAGAACCTGGTAATAGTTGAATCGCCGGCAAAGGCGAAAACGATCAATAAGTATCTCGGCAAGGACTATCTGGTTAAGGCGTCCATAGGCCACATCAAGGATTTACCTTCCAAAGGACTCGGTGTCGACGTCGACGATGATTTCAAACCCACCTATGAAGTGATTCCGGATTCCCGGAAGCGAAATAACAAAAGGATTGTTGCTGAGCTGAAGAAGGCGGCGAAAGACGCAAGTACAATCTATTTCGCGGCTGACCCTGATCGTGAAGGCGAAGCTATCTGTCAGCACCTCGCCGAAGAGATAGTCCCCAAGCGTCCGGCAAAATCCACTTATCGGGTGATGTTCAATGAGATCACCAAGCGGGCGGTCAACGAAGCTTTTGAGCACCCGAAACAGATCGACCAAAATCTCGTTGACTCTCAGCAAGCACGCCGAGTACTGGATCGCCTGGTTGGTTACAAAGTTTCCCCGCTTCTTTGTCGGACCGTCGGAGGCAAACTGAGCGCCGGACGCGTGCAGTCAGTAGCGTTGCGCATGGTTGTCGAACGCGAACGCGAAATTGAAGCATTCATCAAAACTGAGTATTGGACGATCTTCGCCAACCTCGGCGCCAAACTTCCGCCGGCGTTTGATGCTCGTCTGTTCAAGGTTGGCGAGCAGACGGTAAAGACTAGCGGATTCGATCAGGACCTCAAGAAAAACGAGATTCTGATCAACGCCGAAACCACGGCCGCTGACATTGTTGCCGAGGCCGAAAAACAGTCGTTCGTAGTTAGTGAGGTAACGAAAAAGGAACGCAAGCGAAATCCAGTACCGCCATTCATTACCTCCAAGTTGCAACAGGAGGCTGCACGCAAGCTGGGCTGGGCCGTGAAACGTACAATGATGATTGCCCAGAAGCTTTACGAAGGCATCGAAATTGGCGCCGAAGGCTCAGTCGGGTTGATCACCTACATGCGCACCGACTCTACACGAGTTTCCGACGCGGCCCTGGGTGAGGTGAGGGATTTCATTAGTAAACAGTATGGCGCTAAATACTTACCGGAACAGGCAATCCACTATCGATCGAAGAAGGACGCGCAAGATGCCCACGAGGCAATTCGCCCTACCGATGTCGCGCGTACTCCAGACTCCCTCGCAAGCTATTTAAATAACGATGAACTGCGGCTATATCGCTTGATCTGGCAACGTACAGTAGCCTCGCAGATGACACCCGCCGTATTTGATCAGACCACTATTGATATTGGAGCCGGACGTTTCGTATTTCGTGCGACCGGTTCGGTGCAAAAGTTTGACGGCTTCCTGAAGCTTTACCAGGAGGGCCGGGATGAGAAGAGCGAAGAGGACGACGAGGCGGAGCGTAAGCTACCTCCTGTGGAAGAAGGCGAGGCGCTTGCCCTGAACCGAATCACACCGGAGCAACACTTCACTGATCCACCGCCTCGCTTCACTGAAGCTACTCTGGTGAAAGCGCTGGAAGAAAAGGGAATCGGCCGGCCCTCAACTTATGCCGCGATCATGACAACTATTCTGGCCCGCGAGTACGTCGAGAAACTCGAGGGACGCTTCCACCCTACAGACTTGGGGAAGACCGTTAACGACCTGCTTATCCAGGGTGGTTTTGCAGATCTATTTAATGAAACCTATACGGCGCGGATGGAAGAACAGCTGGACAATGTTGAGGAAGGCAAACTCAAGTGGACCGATGCGCTGCATGAGTTTTACGGGAAGTTTTCGAGCGACTTAGTTACGTTCACCAAATACACGAAAGATATTAAGGACGTCGAGGCACCAACTGACGAGGTCTGTCTGAAATGTGAAACGCCGGGGATGGTTCGGAAGTGGGGCCGCTTTGGTAAGTATCTGAAGTGTTTGAAATGCGGCGCTTCGCGTGACGCCGAGCCAAAAGCTGGTGCCAACGGCGGGGCTCAGGGAACCGATTCGGCCACCGGCGGTGAAGAAACTGTTGAGCCGGACGTTTGCGAGCTTTGCGACAAACCGATGCAGTTGAAACGCGGGCGCTTTGGTCCATTTCTTGGATGCACAGGCTATCCTGATTGTAAAAACATTCGCAAGATTTCCAAAGGCGGCGCAGTAGCACCAGCCCCCGTTCCCCTCGACGAGAAGTGTCCGGTGGATGGCGCTCAGCTGGTGAAGCGTTTTGGACGTTTTGGAGAGTTTATCTCCTGCTCAAATTATCCGAAGTGCAAATACATCAAGCAGGAAACCACCGGCGTCTCCTGTCCCAAGCCCGGATGCACCGGAGAAATAGTGGTTAAGAAATCCAAGCGCGGCAAAGCGTTTTACGGTTGTTCCCAGTATCCAAATTGCGATGCAGTCTATTGGAACAAGCCCGTACTGGAACCTTGTCCGAAATGTAATGCTCCGTTTCTCCTCGAGAAGACAACAAAGAAGCAGGGTACATTTCACTATTGCGCCAACGAAGAGTGCGGTTACAATTCCAGTGAGTCCACACCTGAACTTCCTGTTCAAGCAACGCCCAAAGCAAAACGCCCTATTGCGCGATGACCCCTGGCGGCAGCCCTGGATTCAGACTTATAATTGGTTGCACAGTCCATTTATTAATACACTTAGTTAGGAGATTTAATTATGTTGAGACGCTACGTAGCAGTGGCCCTGCTTTCAATCCTCTTGCTCACGCCACTTGCCGTTTTTGCACAACAAGCAGCGCCGAGCGCGGCCGCACCAACGGCGGCTCAAAATAACGACCCCATTGACCGCATCAAGGACGAAGGAATGAATCGCTCGCAAGTGATGAAGATTTTGAGTTACCTCTCTGACGTCATCGGACCGCGGCTTACCAATTCTCCAAACATGAAACGGGCAAACGTGTGGACCCGCGACGAATTGACGAAGTGGGGACTCCAGAATGCGCATCTCGAAGCGTGGGGGCCCTTCGGACGTGGCTGGTCGCTTAAGCGCTTTTCGGCACAGGTTGTCGACCCGCAAAGTATTCCGCTGATCGCCTATCCCAAGGCGTGGTCGCCCGGAACAGATGGAGTTGTCAGTGCCACCGTCGCCTACCTGAACGCAAAGGACGAAAGCGAACTCGAGCAATTCAAGGGCAAGTTGAAAGGCGCAATCGTTTTAATGTCGCCCATGCGCGAAGTTAAAGCACGGTTCGAAGCGATGGGTACTCGCAGAGATGAGAAGGACCTTTTGAGTCTCGCTGACGCCCCCGAGCCCCGCGGCGATCAAAGACGCACCTTTCAATTGACGCCGGAGCAGCGCGCGACTATGCAATTCGGAGCGAAAAAATATCAGTTCGTACTGGATGAAGGCGCTGCGGTAGCGATTGATCCCAGTCGCATCGGTGACGGCGGAACCATCTTCGTCCAGTCAGCAACAGTGCCTCAACCGCTTCCCAGCGAACCCATCAGCCCTAATACGCGCGGCATCCCTCCTTATGATGAGAGAGCACCCAGGCTGACGCCGCAGCTCGTGCTCGCCGTCGAACATTACAACCGTCTCATTCGCATGATTGAAGCCGGCGAGAAGGTAAAGATGTCGGTAGATCTTGCGGTTAAATATCAGGACGCTGATTTGATGGGCTACAACACGGTTGCCGAGATTCCCGGCTCGGATCTAAAAGACGAGATTGTGATGCTTGGCGGTCACATGGATTCGTGGCACGCGGGAACGGGAGCGACTGACAATGGCGCCGGTGTTGCCGTGGGCATGGAGGTCGTGCGAATTATTCAGGCCCTCGGTTTGAAACCGAGGCGCACAATTAGGATCGCCCTCTGGAGTGGGGAAGAGCAGGGACTGCTCGGATCGCGCGCCTACGTGGCCGAACATTTCGGCAAGATGGAGACTCCGGCGTCACCCGCGGGGGCTGGTAATGGAAACGGAAACGGCAGCGCCGCTCCCGCTCCAGTGCTGGTCACTAAACCGGACTATGAAAAGCTGAGTGCATATTTCAATCTGGACAACGGCACGGGCAAAATTCGCGGCGTGTACTTGCAGGGAAACGAAGCGGTGCGGCCTATCTTTAGACAGTGGCTGATGGCGTTTCGCGATCGGCCGGAGGACAAGAGTGCCTGGGGCGCAACGACACTCTCCATTTCAAACACCGGCGGCACGGATCACCTGGCATTCGACGCGATCGGTCTTCCAGGTTTCCAGTTTATCCAGGATGAGATTGAATACGATACGCGAACGCACCACTCAAACCAGGACGTATTTGATCGCATTCAGGCAGACGACATGAAACAGGCAGCGACGATCATGGCTGCCTTCGTTTACAATGCAGCCATGCTCGATCAAAAGCTGCCGCGCAAACCGATGCCGGGTAGATAGTCAAGATGTGCAGCGACGACAGAGGCGAGCTGTTCCTGCTCGCCTCTTTCGTTTGCCAGTACGGTTTTCAGTGGCCGTCGCCGAAGTTCGTAGTCAGAGGAGAATTCTTAGGAGTACGATGCGCGCCTCCGTAAGAATCTCATCACGACTTCACTCCAAAGTGCTTGAAACTTTTGCCGGTGCTGTTCAGTATTAGCCGATTCGAAGAATGCATGACACCACGCCGGTCACCCCTTTCTACTCAATGGAGAAATTTATGATGCATCGACGTTACGCGGCTGTAATGCTGCTTGCCTTTTCCCTGCTCACTCCAAGCGCAAGCTTTGGCAGGCCGGCAGCCAGGAGAACATCACCAGCGGGATCCTCTGCCGCGAAGATCCAGTTAGCCCAACAACCAACCCAACAGCCAACACCGGCGCCTGATCCAAACGACCCGATCGTGCGCATTAAAGACGAGGGCATGAATCGCTCGCAGGTAATGAAAACGTTGAGCTATCTTTCCGACGTTATCGGTCCCCGGCTTACGGGCTCGCCGAACATGAAACGAGCAAACGAATGGACGCGGGATCAGTTGACGAAGTGGGGATTGGAAAACTCGCACCTCGAATCGTGGGGACCGTTTGGCCGCAGTTGGGAATTGAAGGATTTTTCGGCGCAGGTGATGGCCCCGCAGGTGATTCCGTTGATTGCTTATCCGAAGGCCTGGTCTCCGGGCGTGAATATCAAGAGCGGAGAAGTCGTCTATGTGGATGCCAGGGATGAAAATGATCTCCAACGATTCAAAGGGAAGTTGCGCGGCAAGATTGTCCTGACCGGTTCGATGCGCGAAGTTAAAGCGCGCTTTGAGGCGCCAGGCAAACGCTTAACGGAGAAAGACCTGCTGGCGCTCTCTGATGCCCCCACCCCGGGCGCCGCGGGTGGAGGGAATCGCTTTTTGAGCAGCCCGCAGTTCGGGGAGTTCATAAAGAGCCAGGTGTTCTCCATGAAGAAGCTGCGTTTCTTCACCGATGAAGGCGCTGCTTTACTGATTGATGCGGGCGCGGGTGACGGAGGGACAATTTTCGTTAGCGCCGCAAGCATTCCGCAGGAAATCGATGTGTCATCTCCGATGGCCATGCTGCGCACTATGTTCATGGGTAGTGTCTCTCCATACGACAAAAACCCGCCCCCGATCATCCCGCAAATTGTTGTTGCCGTCGAACACTACAATCGCGTTGCGCGCATGATCGAAGCCGGCGAAAAAGTTCAAATGAAAATTGATTTTGCCGCCGAATTTAACGATAAGGATTTGATGGCATATAACACCATTGCTGAGATCCCCGGCGGAGATAAGAGTGACGAGCTCGTAATGCTGGGGGGCCACATGGATTCATGGCACGCCGGAACCGGTGCCACTGACAACGGCGCTGGGGTCGCTGTGGCCATGGAAGCAGTGCGTATTTTGAAAGCGCTGAATCTGAAGCCACGTCGCACCATTCGCATTGGTTTGTGGAGCGGCGAAGAGCAGGGCCTGTTTGGCTCGCAAGCATATGTCGCGCAGCATTTCGGCAAGCCAGGCGATTCGCGTGATGCGAGCTTCGCGCGGATGGTCGAAGGCGGCGGCGCGCCGGCAAACATTACACGCGGTCCGGAGTACGACAAGCTCTCCGCTTATTTCAACCTTGATAACGGCACGGGCAAGATTCGCGGCGTTTACCTGCAAGGCAACGAGGCAGTGCGCCCGCTGTTTCGCCGATGGTTGGCTCCGTTCCGGGATTTGGGCGCGCAAACACTCACCATATCCAATACCGGCGGCACTGATCACCTTTCATTTGACGCAGTGGGCTTGCCGGGATTTCAATTCATCCAGGATCAGGTTGAGTACGACACTCGAACGCACCACTCGAACCAGGATGTGTTTGATCGCATTCAGGCCGACGATTTGAAGCAGGCAGCAACTATCATGGCCGCTTTCATCTACAACACCGCGATGCTCGATGAAAGACTGCCGCGGAAGCCGTTGGCCAAATAGTTGAGGTTCCTATTTGGAGTGCGGTAACTTGTTGCCGCTTTGAAAGCGCTGACTAGTCCGCACTCGATACTTCGGATGCCATAGGAAAGGCGAGCCAGAACGGCTCGCCTTTTCCTGGATTTGAACTTTATTTAACTGGGATTACGTTCCAGGGAGGGCTCGTAGCCGCCGTGTTCGGGGCGCATGCTCGCTCCCGCGACACTCGGCTTCTCTGGTTGCGACAAGTCGGCGCCGATCCATCCCTTAACCTTAGCAAGCAAAGCCGGCAGCACCACTTGCTGCGCCGTCGTCGAGAGTTCATCGACAAGACGGTCCCCCAGAGTCCCAACTTCTGCCTGTAGCCTGTCGAAGGCTCGGGTCTCTTTGAGGCGGCTCAACAGGCCCGGACCCTTGTCAGTACCATTGGTGTCCATAGATCTCGCGGAGATCGCGGAGGCCAAAGGTTCACCTATTTGTTCCGAAGCAGAGGGCCGACGCTGCGAATCGAAGTAAAGCTCTTCGGGCCCGCTATCCTTGATCGCTCCCGCGATGCCATAGCCAAGGAAAAACCCGACGCCCGCAGCACCAAGGCTCCACGCCACCGGCCGTTTCTTAAAATGCTCCCGCCAGTCGAGCGCATCCTTTACCTGTTCATATTGCTGGGTCACGTTGTCCTTAATCTCGGTCACCGTTTGGGAAATAGAGCCACGCGCTTCCTCCATTCGTAACTGGAGCGCTTCCTTGGAAAGTTCTTCGTCGCCGCGCTCGTCCGACTCGTATGCGCGGGCCAATCCTAAAGTTCGTTCTTCAGCCATTGCTTATCCTTTCTCAGTTCCTGGACGGTCCGGTTCGGTATCAAGTCCTGTTTGGCCAGCCGGCTCTTTGTTGCCATGATCGCGATACCACCGATTAAGAGGTAAAAGACGCCGGTGATGACGAACCCCAGGGCGTACTTCATCGACTGACTCAGGTTCGTTGCCGAAAAAAGTGTGGAGACGGCAAAAGCGATCGCCACATTCAATAAGGCAAATCCTACAGCTGCGACGATACCTCCCATGGCGATTGCCACTCCGCCGCGCACGTAGGCGTTGACCTCTTCTTTGATTTCAACTTTCAGCAGACTCAGTTTCGTGTCAAAGAGCTGCATCACATCGTCGCCCAACCGGCCAACCAGAGACGGCAAATTTTCCGTCTCCGGGGGCGCTGAGGCATCTTTGGCAGTTGTCATAGCCGTTCCTGGAGCAGCCATTGGTCAACCTCCTTGGTTTTATGTTCCGCTGTTCTTAGCGTCTGCTTCCACGGAGAATCAATCCAAGGATCAATCCCGCGGCAGCCGAGATCAAAATTGCCTGACCCGGATTCTTCCGTGCGTATTCCTTCGCGTTCTCAGCAACTTCGCCGATGTCCGCGCCTTGCAATTCCTTAAGCTTATCGCCGACGACCGACACTTTATCGGTTACGTACTCCTTGGCGTGCGTAGCCGCTTCGGAGATCTTCTGCCCATATTCCTGTGCGGTTTGGGAAAGCGCGGTGGCCGTGCCGGTTGCTGTGCCGGTTCCTGTGTTACTCGTGCCGGGAGTATTGAGTCCTTCTGACATGCGATTTTCTGACATCTGTTGTTTCTCCTTTTTGAAAGCGTCGCGAACTAAAGTTCATTCTCCAGCTGTTCCAGTCCGCAAAGTTATGACAATCAACGAGCAATAGACGTGCCGACGAGCAAAAATTCTAAAAGCAAACAAATGGTGTGCTCTACGGAAACCAGCGCGGCTGATTTGTTGTGAAAAGATACGAGCCACAAAAACTCTCAGGTCGGGAACCGTACAACCGATTTTTAGAAAGAGAGGGGAGATGACATCGATTTCCAGTTGACAGACCTCCGGGCGGGATGGTAAGTAAGTACTTACTTTGCGCGCACCAAATCACAAATCGCACTAGTGACCAAAGAAACCAGCACATTTAAAGACGTCTGCGCGGCCTTCCCGGGGGCGCGAATGGCCGGCGACGAGCGACGCTCGCAGATCCTGCGCGTAGCCGTGGGACTCTTTTCCCACGAGGGCTTTCGCGGAACAACCACCAAGAAAATCGCGCAGGCTGCGGGCGTTTCCGAGGCGATGGTCTTTCGCCACTTTGCGAATAAGGAAGAGCTTTACGCCGCAATCCTGGATCACAAGGCCTGTTCCGGCGATGCCGTCGATCTCGAAGAAATGGTCGCCGACGCTGTTAGACGCAAGGACGATCAGGCTGTATTCGAAGGCCTGGCCTTTGGCGCTCTCAACCATCATGAACGAGATCCGCAGTTCCAGCGGTTACTGCTTCACGCCGCATTGGAAGGTCACGAACTCGCGCAGATGTTTTTTGAGAAGTTTGTCCGGCGCGTCTACGAGTTCCTGGGCGCTTACATTCGCGAGCGCCAACGAGACGGCGCCATGATCGATATTGATCCGGCGATTGTCGTACGCGCATTCATAGGCATGATTATTCACCATTCGCTCAACAACAATCTTTGGGATCCACAGCGCCGCCTACTCGATTTGTCCAACGAAAGCGCTGCCAGACATTTCACCGAGATATTGCTCAACGGCATCAGCTCCGACGCAACAACTACGCAGCGAAGAAGAAACGCATCAAAGGAAGCGGAGCCAAAAGTTCTGTAGCCAGCGCCAAGGAATAGCGCATGTTTTCTTCCCGCAAACTACAAACTTTATTTCTTGCCGGCTTCATTGCCGGCATCGGACTCTTCGCGATCGCCTGTGGCGGTTCCAAGGCCAATGTTAGAAATGAGCCATCCTCAGCGGCCACACCCCCGGTCGTCGAAGTAACTACCGCACCCGCGATCATGCGCGATCTGCCGCGTTTCTTTGAAGCTAACGGTAGTCTCGCCGGAGATCAGCAGACGGATGTGGCCCCTTCAATCGCAGGCAAGGTGGTTGCCATAGGCGTTGATTTGGGAAGTTACGTCAGGCGCGGACAAATGATCGTGCGGCTCGATGATGTTGACTCAAAACTTCGCGTGGAACAAACGCGGGCGCAACTTGATCAGGCCAAAGCTGCGTTACGACAAGCCGAGGAAAAAGTCGGGATGCGTCCCGGACAAAATTTTGACGTCAATCGGGTCCCGGAAGTCGCCAACGCACGCGTGGCGCTGGAACTTGCCGAAAAGAATCTGCGTCGCGCCGAGAAGTTGATCGAATCGGGAGATGTCTCGCGCTCGACTTTCGACCAGCAAAAGGCGCAGCGCGATCAACTGAAAGAGGTATACGAAGCAGCTTTGTCGCTGGCACGTCAGAATTTCGCTGCCGTGGCAACTGCTCGCGCCAATGTTGCAAACGCGGAAACGCAGGTGGGATTGGCTCGCCGAAATCTTTCTTACGCCTTGGTGTTTTCGCCGATCGATGGTTACGTGGCGGAACGCACCGCGGACCTCGGCGAGTACGTTTCACCCACTACGAAGGTCGCAACGATCGTCCGCATCAATCCCTTGCGGATCCGCATCGATATTCCGGAACAGGCAATCCCCGAGGTCAAGGTGGGACAATCGGTTTCGGTGACGACCAGTGCCTGGCCAGACAAGAACTTCAGCGGGCAAATCGCCAGGATTTCTCCTAACGTTTCAGCCAACTCGCGCACGCTTACGGTGGAGGCGGAAATCGAGAATAGCAGCGGTGTTTTAAAGCCCGGACAGTTTGCCTCGGTACGCATTCTACAGTCGACGGCGCAGCCGGCAGTACTCGTTCCGGCCCGCGCGGTACGCACCGAGTCGGGTGTCAGTCGTGTCTATGTAATTAAGGATGGGCATGCTCAACAGCGTCTGGTGCAACTGGGGCAGACCGAAAGCGACTTGATAGAGGTCAAAGGCGGAGTTGCCGCGGACGAACAAGTAGCTACGAGCAATGTCGATCAGTTGAGCGACGGAGTCGCGGTAAGGCAATAGTTAAAAGTGCAATGTCCAATGTCCAAGTTCCAACGTCAAATGTCACACCGACCTTGGACGTTGGACCTTGGACGTCGGACATCTAATTAAGTATGCAAAAGCTAGCGGAAATATGCGTCAGGCGTCCGGTGTTTGCGACGATGCTGATCCTGAGTCTGACGGTCGTAGGCTTGTTTTCATACAATTCGCTCGGCGTGGATCTGTTTCCCAAAATCGATCTGCCAACGATCACCGTGACTGTAGTTAACCCTGGCGCCTCACCTCAGGAAATCGAAACCGAGATCACCGACAAGGTTGAAGGCGCCGTCAATACTATCAGCGGCATCGACGAACTCCGCTCGACCTCTGTTGAAGGTGTTTCCCAGGTTTTCATCACTTTCCTGCTTGAGAAAAACCCTGACATTGCCGCTCAGGAAGTGCGCAATAAGGTCGATTTGATCGTCAACGACCTTCCAGTCACAGCCGAACAGCCAATCGTTCAGAAACTTGATACGGATGCTGCGCCGGTCGTGCGCATCGCGGTCTCCGCGCCGCGCTCATTGCGCGAAGTGACCGACATTGCTGATAAAAAAATTAAGCAGCAGATTGAATCCATTAACGGCGTCGGTCAGGTGCAGATTATCGGTGGTCGCCAGCGCGAGATCCAGATTTGGGTAGATCCAGACAAACTGCGAGCCTACAACGTTACCGTTGCTGAAGTGGCTAATTCGGTGCGGTTGCAGAACATGGAAGTTCCGGGTGGACGGGTTAACGAAGGCGTGCGCGAATTGACGGTGCGCACCATGGGTCGGATCGTTGACACGGCGGAATTCAATAATCTGGTCGTTGCCAATCGCGGCACGTACTCCGTGAAACTCAGCGACGTAGGATATGCGGAAGACGGCGCGGAAGAAGCGCGCACCGAAGCGCGACTAAATGGCCAGCCCGCAGTCACTCTTGTCGTTTCCAAACAATCCGGCCAGAACACGGTTGCGATCGCAGACAGTGTAAAGCAGCGACTACATGAGATTGAGCCGACGCTACCTGCGGGATTCAAGACCCAGGTTGTCGGCGACCAGTCTATCTTCATTAAGGCTTCAATCGAATCAATCCAGACCCACTTGATCGAAGGCAGCATTCTGGCCGCCATCGTGGTCTTCATTTTTCTCTGGAGCTTTCGTTCGACCCTGATAGCGGCGCTGGCAATTCCCACTTCGATTGTGGCCACCTTTGGCCTGATGGCGGCAATGGGTTACACGTTGAATCAGATCACGATGCTGGCGTTGACTCTTATGGTTGGCATTGTGATCGACGATGCAATTGTTGTCCTGGAGAATATCTTTCGTTTCATCGAGGAAAAAGGAGTTCCTCCATTCCAGGCGGCAATCGACGGAACAAAGGAGATTGGCCTCGCGGTGATGGCCACCACGCTATCGCTCCTCGCCGTCTTCGTGCCAGTCGGCTTCATGGGCGGCATCTCCGGTCGTTTCATGTCGTCGTTTGGCTTCACTGCTTCATTTGCAATCGCCGTTTCACTACTCGTTTCTTTCACCCTGACACCGATGTTGTCCGCCCGGCTGCTCAAGCGCAGCAAGACTCGCGAACCTTCCCCGGAAGGAACATCCGAGCCGCATGATTCGAAGCAGTCGCGCTTCTACCGGCCAATCGATCGCTTTTACACCCGGATGCTCACCTGGTCGATGGGGCACCGCTGGGCGATTGTCGTCGCCTGTCTGCTGGTCGTCATCAGCATCGTCCCGTTGTTTATGTTTGTCGGCAAGAACTTCCTGCCGGTCGACGACCAATCGCAATTTGAGATCAACCTGAGAGCGCCGGAGGGATCCACACTAACGGCAACCTCGGCGCTGGCCGAGCGTGTCTCCGCTGATGTGCGTCGCCTGCCTGGTGTGACCGATACCCTGACGACCATCGGCGGCGGCCAGCAGGAGCTGGTCAATGTCGCGACGATCTACGTCAAGTTGCAGCCCATTGAAGGGCGCTCGGTTACTCAGAACGATTTAATGCTTCGCGCGCGGTCCGAGATTCTAGCGAAGTATTTGCAGGAGCAACCCGGTCAACTCCGCACTAGTGTTCAGCAGGTTGCGACAATCTCCGGTGGCGGTTTTCGTAACGCGGACCTCCAGTACGTTATCGGCGGACCGGACCTGGACAAACTGATCAAGTACTCCGCAGAACTGATGGAGAGGATGAAGACGGTTCCCGATCTTGTTGATGTGGATTCAACTTTGGTTACCGGCAAACCGGAGCTGCGTGTTGTGATTGACCGGCCAAGAGCTGCGGATCTCGGCGTGCGGGTCGGAGATATTGCGCAGGCACTTAACACTCTTGTTGCAGGTCAGAAGGTGTCAACTTTCAACTCCGGCACCGACCAATACGACGTTCGCGTGCGCGCGATTGGCGAATATCGCGCGAGCGTGGAAGGTCTGCAGCGAATGATCGTCGCTTCTTCGAAGATTGGCTGGGTCAGTCTCGATAACCTCGTGCGCGTCGAAGAAGGAACCGGACCTTCAGCCATCGATCGTTTGAATCGTCAGCGGCAAGTGATGTTGTTGGGTAACGTCAAACCCGGCGGTTCCCAGGCAGCAGTCATTCAGAAAATGAACGAGTTTGCCAAAGAGATAAAGATCGACAGTACCTATACGACGGGTCTGGCTGGACGTTCAAAAGAGTTGGGCCGCACCGGGTACTACTTTATGCTCGCGTTTACTTTGTCGTTTGTCTTTATGTACATGGTGCTTGCAGCGCAGTTTGAATCGTTTATCCATCCGATCACAATTCTGTTGACGCTGCCTCTCGCGATTCCCTTCGGCATCCTTTCGCTACTGGTTACGGGACAGACGGTAAACATCTTTTCCGGCCTGGGTTTGCTGCTGCTCTTCGGCGTGGTGAAGAAGAACGCAATCCTGCAGATCGATCATACGAACCAGTTACGTGCTCAGGGGATGGAGCGATTCGAGGCCATCATCCGCGCCAATCGCGAACGTCTGCGGCCGATTCTGATGACGACGATCGCTTTGGTGGCCGGCATGTTGCCGTTGACCATCTCGAGTGGGCCGGGTTCCGGAACAAATCGATCGATCGGCGTGCTCGTAGTAGGCGGACAAACACTCTGCCTGATGCTGACGTTGCTGGCTGTTCCGGTTTTCTATTCGCTCTTCGACGATTTGGGCAGAAGCCGGGTTTGGGGACGCATCGGCGATGGTACAACCGGGGCCTTCGCATGGGTGCGCCGCAAGACCGCGAGTGCGACAGCATCGCTTTTTGGACTCATTGGCAGGCAGTAAGACGACAAGTAATGAAGACTATTTTTGCACTATCGGTTCTCCTGCTGGCGACGGCTTTCCAGCTGACGGCTAACGCTCAGGAGCCAACTTTGCCGGCGCCGACGCCCCAGGTTGAACAAAGTCTGGCGGTGCCGCAAATCGCTCCGGATTTTCGCCCGGGCCAAAAGCCTTTGCCTGAGCTAGGTCGCGTTGGAGTGGAACTTGATCGACAGCAGCCTTTGGCTCTGCGCGAGGCTCTGGCGCTGGCGTTGGAGAACAACAAGGACATCGAGGTGGCCCGGCAGAACGTGAGGATTGCGGAGTTCGATCTCCTCGGGTCCCGTGGCGCTTACGACCCGCGCTTTAGTTCCTCGTCCTATTTTGAGCGGATTGAGAGTCCGATTTCGAGTTTCTTAAGTGGCGGTTCGAATGGCTCGGTAATCCAAAACGATTACACGGGCAGCGCGCGGTTTGAAGGTCTGTCCCCAAAGCTTGGCGGTAACTATCGTCTCGACTTTTCTTCTATCCGCCTCACGAGCAATAACCAGTTCGCTGCTTTGAATCCTCAGTATCCGACAGCTCTGACGTTTAGTTACGCGCAGCCGCTCATGCGTGGTTTGAAATTCGACAACCATCGCCGGCTGATCGAGATCGCTAAGAAGAATCTATCACTCTCGGATGCGCAGTTTCGCCAGCGGGCGATCGAAACGATAACCAGTGTTCAGCGCGCTTATTGGGATCTGGTTTTTGGGTTGCGCAATCTTCAGATTCAGCGTGACGCCGTGGCGACGCGCGCACGCAACTCGAACATAACAAACGCCTCGTGGACGAAGGCGCCCTGGCGCCAATCGATATTGTGGCTTCGGAGGCTCAGGTGGCAGGATTTGAGCAGAGCCTTTTCATTGCGCTCGAAGATGTGTCGCGCAGTGAGAACAATCTTAAGAATCTGATTGCTACCGACCCGCAATCTCAGATCTGGAGTGTTTCGTTGATCCCGACCGACTCGGTGGAACTCACGCCACCGCCAACGGTTTCCCTGGATGATGCCTTAAGAGCAGCGCTGGAAAACCGTCCCGAGTTGCAGCAGTCGAGTTTGGCGCGCGAAGTTAACGAAATCGATCAAAAGTACTTTCGTGAGCAGACCAAGCCGCAGATTGATTTTGTTGGGAGCTACGGTGTTGTCGGTCTTGCGGGGGCGATCAGTGGCGGCGTGAATCCTTTCACCGCCTAGTCACAGGAATTACGCGATCGAGTCAATCTGCTGTCGGTCAGTAGCGGACTTCCACCTTTGACTGACCCACCGGCCCAGGGAATTTCGCCGGAACTTATTGGCGGCTACGGACAATCAATCCAGAATTTGTTTGGACAGCGCTACCAGAACTTCCGCGTCGGCGTGCAGATCAATTTGCCACTACGTAATCGGACCGCCGAAGCGCAGTTGGGCCGTTCTCTCGTGGAAGGTCAGAAGATTGCAACACAGCGTGAGCAGCTCGAGCAGTCAATTCAGGTTGATGTCAGAAACGCCTTGCAGGTCGTTCGCAGCGCTGCCGCCCGCTTGCGATCGGCGGGTGTCGCTCGCGAAGCGAGTGAACAGCAGTATGCTAGTGAACAAAGAAAACTTGATGCCGGTCAGTCGACGGTCTTTCTCGTGCTCGACCGGCAAACTGCATTGACTGTGGCGCGGGGCAATGAGCTGAGAGCGCAAACGGATTTGAATAAAGCTTTTGCCGAGCTGCAACGAGCAACCGGAAATGCTCTCACGAGCAACAGCATCGTCGTGCGAGTGCGCTGATTAGTCTTCCCAATTAATGCTGCACCACACGCGAGAAGGCGGTGAGATCTTGGGGCGAACTCACCGCCTTCGTTTTTTGAACTCCACCCAGTTGCGTAGGTGTTAGCTCCGGCGTTAAAGAATTATGCTCGCGACAGGAAAGTTTCCAGAAGAATCAAGCTGCCGTAGCAGGCAAGTATGAAAAGGACTGCGACGATGATGTACCACTGAAGAAGTTTGGTTTTGCACGTCGCACATCTTGCCCTCGTCCAGGAAGTACGCCGTCCGCAGTTTCCACACTTCATCCACTGTCTCCGTAACGTCGGACAATTTTCGGGAAGTAAACCTACTCTAACACAAGACGAGTTTGTCGTTTAGGACCAGAAAAACCGCCGCTTAGGCTTTAGGAGCGGGCACGACGGTGTAAGAAACCTTTCAGAAACACCCTGACGGCGGTAAGGTTTTTTAATAAACAAACAAGAGACCGACCAGACTGGTTTGTCGTCGATAGGTTTAAGAATGCGGGAACGCTCAAGAGCGACATAATCTTCGCGCGGGGCGATAGCGCACCAACCGATGGGCTCCGTGCGGAGGTAAGCAATTATTCCAGGTTCGCTTCCTGCAGTGACGATCCGTTTCAAGGCGCGCTTGTTTCCCATTCCTTTACCGGCATCAAACTCTTTGCGCGGCAAACGCCAGAACATGCACCAGCAGCCACCACACGCACCACGCTCGCCGAAGAGCTCTTGTAGATCGTTCCAGCGGGCTGGCGTTGCTGGATGAAAGGCGAGTGAACTGAGCTTTGCGTGTTTGGCCATCACTACAAGATTAACATTGACGGAACGCAGTCAGTCTAAAGAGATTCTGACCCGCAAGCCAGTTCAAGGGATTGCACAAAAAAAGACGAATCGGCAAACAGTGCAGGAACCCGGAGCGGTAGCGAGCGGCCTTAGCGCGCGAAGCGCGCGGAAGCATAAAGTCTGGGGCGTGAGCCCCAGGAGAAGCGCAGAAAGAGAAATCTTTAGCCCGCAAAGCGGGTGACAGCGACCAAGCCATCCAAATGCTATCGCCGTTTCACGGGCTTAAATAAGGCGACCACGATTACCTGGGGCTCACGCCCCAGGCTGCTATGCTTTCGCCTGCTTCGCAGGCTGAATCCCCGTAATCGGCTTCATGAATTGGCGACCGCTATGATAAATCTGCAAGCTCAAATGGATCGCGATACAGACATTGGTGGACCGCGGCACCGCTTTCCCGTAACCAGCCACTCGGCGATTGTCGCTGCCGCGAGCGAAGACCAGCAAATCCGCCAGCGCGCGCTTGAAACCATCGTGGCAAGTTATTGGAAGCCGGCTTACAAATACCTTCGAATCAAGTGGCAGGCATCGAACGAAGATGCGAAAGATTTGACACAGGGGTTCTTCACGACAGCCATCGAGAAGGGATATTTCGCCGCCTACGATGGCTCCCGCGCAAGTTTTCAGACTTTTTTTCGCACCTGCCTTGACCGGTTCGTTGCGAACCAAAAAAAAGCGGAGCATCGTCTCAAGCGCGGCGCACGTGCGGATCATTTGTCACTTGATTTCGAAAGCGCCGAAAGCGAGCTGGCGAGTCACCTCCCCGCAAAGGGATTGAGTCCCGATGATTTTTTTCATCGGGAGTGGGTGCGCAGCTTGTTCATGCTCGCCCTCGAAACTCTGCGAAAGAGTTGCGAGCAATCCGGCCGCAGCGTCCATTTCCAGCTCTTCGAACTTTACGACTTGCATGACGATTCAGAGGAAAAGATCTCTTACGCTTCCCTGGCGGACAGGTTTGAGTTGAAAACAACAGATGTCACTAACTATCTCGCCGCAACGCGACGCGACTTCCGCAAGATTCTGCTGGAGAAAGTGCGCGAGTTGACCGGAACCGATGAGGAGTTTCGAGCGCAAGCGCGATCGCTTTTGGGTGTAGAAGTTAAATGAGACCTCTTTCGGACGAGAAACTTGATCACTTGCGGAGCCTTGTCGCTGAACCAGACTTTAGCGGCACAAAATACCGAATACTTAAAGAGCTCGCGCATGGCGGAATGGGGACCGTTTACCTGGCCGAAGATCCGGACCTCGGCCGGCAACTGGCTATCAAGGTTCTTAACGCGACGGAAGTTGACTCGGATCTTGCGCGTCGCATGGTGCGTGAGGCGCAAATTATTGCACGCTTGGAACACCCGGGCATCGTGCCCGTTCATGATGTTGGACAACTCGCTGACGGTCGCGTCTTCTACGCGATGAAGCTGGTTCGCGGGGAACGGCTGGATGAATACGCTGCGGGGGTATCCTCGATCAAAGATCGCCTGCGAAAGTTTCAGGCCGTTTGTGACGCCGTTGGGTTTGCCCACGCTCATGGAGTGATTCATCGCGACCTCAAACCACAGAACATTATGATTGGATCCTTTGGCGAGGTGCTGGTGCTCGACTGGGGCGTCGCGAAAATAGTTGACAGCGCCGGTGGGGTGAGTGGCTCAGAAGCCGCCACCTTGCGATTGCCGGGAGGAAGACAAGCAACGGCGGAGGAAAGGCGACCGGCTGGCGATGGAACAACGCACGGCACGATTATCGGGACGGCCCTCTACATGTCTCCCGAACAGGCACGGGGCGAGGTTCAGCGACTCGACGAACGATCAGATGTCTATGCCCTCGGCGGGATCCTCTACTTCCTGCTGACGAACCGGCCGCCGGGCGTGCTGAAGCCGCGGGCCGCGAACGCGAAAGTGAGTAAAGTCGCGGAGGCCGTCTGTTTGAAGGCGATGGCGGCGTCGAGCGCAGACAGATACGCGAGTTCGGCGGAATTATCGGCTGACGTAGCCAGGCTCCTTGACGACGAGCCAGTGTCGGCTTATCGGGAGAATTGGTTTGAGAAAACACGTCGCTGGCTCGGCAAGAACCGCTTTTTGGTGCTGATCGTCCTGGCATATCTGCTGATGAGAGTTTTTTTCATTTTCACTTCCCGTCGCTAAAGGATCTCACGCAGACGTTTAATAGAAGAGCAGACACCTGGGGAAAACCGGGTCCGAGTGTGTACGGCGAATTCAAGTTTGAAATGCAACACAGGAAGCGCAAGAAGCAATAAACCGATAGTCAGCGACTGAGGGTGTATTGGTGCATCATTTCATGAATGAATCTGATGCTTGAGTGCGGTCGCTACCGCTCCCGTACTGTAATTGCTCGATGCAATGCTTTGTTGCACTTCCTGGTTGAATCTGAGTACCGAATCTGATAGCTGGCGGATCTCGGTGGGCCTTCGATCCCAACAACGCAAAAATTAAAAGGAGAAGATATGTCAAAACCCCTAATTGGAATTCTTGTCGGCGCAGTTCTGGGCGTCGTTGATGGCCTTACTGCATGGTTCACGCCGGCGGTTCGCGATCAACTTGCCGGGATCGTTGTCAGCTCGACTTTCAAAGGCATTATTGCCGGCATCGCGATCGGTTTTTTTGCGAAGAAATTCAATTCGTTGCCGCTCGGTCTCTTGTTCGGGCTGGCCATCGGAGCATTTCTTGCTTACTTAACGGCGCGATTCGCAGTCGGCGGGTACTACTTTGAAATCATGTTGCCGGGCAGTTTGGTGGGTTTGATTGTCGGTTTTGCCACGCAGAAGTATGGCCAAGCGCCGGCAGTTGCTCAGTCCGCGTAACATTCGAATGATTTAGCCGAAGCCGTTCGTAATTGAAGTCATTTCAAAAGGAGAATTCATATGCCCCGAGTTGTACATTTCGAAATTCATGCCGCCGATCCGGCGCGTGGCGTTAAGTTTTACGAGAAAATTTTTGGCTGGACTTTTCAGAAGTGGGAAGGTCCGATGGAATATTGGCTGATCACAACTGGTCCCGACGATCAGCCCGGCATCAACGGCGGACTACTGCCGCGGCGGGGAGAGATAGACGGACAGGCGGTGATTGCATATGTCTGCACGGTCGACGTTGCAGACCTCGATAGGTCGATTGCCACAGTGGAAGCGAATGGAGGAACGCTGGCCGTCCCAAAGATGCCGTTACCGGGAATGGGCTGGTTCGCTTACTGCAAAGATACGGAAGGCAACATCTTTGGCATGATGCAAAACGATCCGAGCGCGAAGTAAGCAAGCATGTCCAACGTCCAATGTCCAAAGTCCAAGGTTCCAAGTTGAAAGTCGTGGCTCGATTAGCGGACATTGGACATTGGACGTTGGACTTTGGACCTCTTAATCATTCGGCTTTCCCGGCAGCAGCCCATCGCAAACCAGCGTTTGCGGGCCGCGCTCGTTGCAAATTGCGTAAGTCGCTCTGGATCCTTCGTACATGGTCACACCGGCGTATTCGCCTTTGGCGTTGACGATGTAAAAGTTAATTCCGAAATTGGGTGTGCCTTTGGAGTTGAGTAGACGCTTTTCGATTGTGTTTGCCTTGATGCGCTTCAGAGCTTCCATGCCGGCATCTTTGGGACTGGCGCCACGGCGCATCTCCTCGACGATCAGAAACGAGCAGAGGTTATAGAGGTTAGCCTCGCCTCGTCCGGTAGATCCTGCCGCGCCAACACTCCCGTCGACATAAAGGCCCGCACCGAGAATCGGTGAATCGCCGACCCGTCCAGGGATCTTCCAGGCGAGTCCGCTTGTGGTAGTAACGCCGCAGATCTCACCCTTCGCATTCACGCCGTTACAATTTATCGTCCCGTAATAGTGCTCGCGATCCACCAGCCCTTCAGCCACCATCCTCAACCCCTCGCGATGCCAGAGCTCTGCGCGCGTTTTGGGATCCAGGTAGTGTGACGGATCGGTGCGACGCTTCCACTCGAGCCAGAGTCCGCGGGAATGTTCAGTGTTCAGGTCATCCTCAATCTTGAATCCCATGTTGCGCGCGAACAGTTGCGCTCCTTTCCCTACAAGCAGATGGTGGTCAGTGGTATCCAGCACAGCCCTGGCAACCAAAGAGGGGGTCCGCACGCCCTCGAGGGAAGCGACCGCACCGGCTCGTTTTTTGGGACCATGCATGCACGAAGCATCAAGTTGGACGATGCCATCCGCGTTTGGCAAACCACCGTAGCCTACGCTGTCGTCGAGGGGATCAAGTTCGACAATATTCACACCCGCGATCACTGCGTCTAGAACATCAGCGCCGCTTGTCATCATGGCGAACGCTTTCTGGACACACGTCACATCCCTGCCATTCTTAAATCGGTTGCCGTTTCCCGACGCGATGACGATTGGCTTAACTCCGCTCTGGCTGAGCAAAGTTGGGAACTGGCTAACTGTGGATTTGGCCGCCGCCAGGGTTACACCCGCAGCCGCAGTGCTGCGAATGAAGTCGCGACGTTTGATCTTTTGGGTCATTAGTTCCTCGGAGGGTTGGAAAAGTTAAAAGGCTTCATTGTTCAGATTTGGTTCCGGGCGTTACTCAACACTCACATTGAGTTCATGGTCCGAGGCGCAACTATATAACCCATTTTTTTCCTAGTCCAAATCGGCTTTGCCGTCCGAGGTGCGGAAGGTCTTTGACCTTCCGTCACGCTGTTTACATATCCCCTGGGCTATGCCCCGAATTAGGGGTTCTTCATTCGTGCCGATTTGTGTTTATTCGTGGGTCATGTTTCGCCGAACAATTAGCTTACGATCCACGAAAACACCCGAAGCATCACGCACTGTACAAAAGCAAACCGGGCGACGACGCCCGTGCAGAAGTTGCTAATGTCTGAGGCTTTCCTTAATCCTCTCCGCTGTCTTCGCGCCGATGCCATCAACGAGCTCCAACCCGCCTCCCGCGACGAACTTTTTCAAATCTTCACGCGAAGATACTTTGAACTTCTGATGCAGCGTGGCCGCAGTCTTGGGACCAACGCCGGGAAGCTCCAACAGTTCAAGCACGGTCGCCGGAGTTTCAGCTACCAGTCTCTCCCAGGCGTCAAAAGTGCCGCGCTCGAGCAACTCCACAATCTTATTCGCGATGGCCTTCCCAACGCCAGGAACGGTTTGCAGCCCTGCCACTCCCTCCTTCTTTGCAATCTCAGTCATCGGAGTGGGCCAGGTCTCGATTGCTTCGGCAGCGTTGCGATAGGAACGCAAGCGAAAGGGGTCGTCTTCGCGTACTTCCATCAAGGTAGCGAGTTGGGAGAAACGCCGGGCGATGTCTTCGTTGTTCATCGATTCAGCCGTCATCGGAATGTGTTTGGTTTACAAGAAATCAGTCTAACGTCTGTCCGCTGATAGGATCAAAGCTCCCTTGCAGTTCTCGCAGTTGTCCGCATAGTCTCTCGGCACAAAGATCTGAATGGCGGTCAGCATCCGTCAACCTCACACAAGGAGCACAACTCAATGACTAACTATCACGAGGAACCCGATCAGGAGAAGCGTCTTGAACACCTGCGAGCTGAACTCGCAAGCGTCGGTGGGTCGTTCTCTGCCCGGGCGGAAATACCTGGCGATTTGGAAGAGGAGTTTTTGCGTCGCGTATTGGAATACGAAAGGGCCCAGCCCATCACTCTTCTGCAGTTGCTGGCAAACGCCGGCCTGACACTCCCTGCGCCAGACGACCTTGACGAAGCCGACCTCACGATCAAGCTCTGGGAAATCATCGAGCGAATGTCATCACTAGGCGCATATCTGTTGAACACAAACCATCTCAGCGATCGTCAACTCTATGAATACCTGTTCAATGAGGCCTTACGTGAGGAGGCGACGCTCTTCCCGGAGAATCCCAGTTTTGGCTTCATGATTGACATTACTGGCAGCGGAAGTGAAGGGGACACCCAACTGTTTTTGAAGCACTACGCTGATGACAGTTACAGGGAGAGGTGGGCGCGCGATTGGCCTGAGGATCACATGCCAAAACGGGAAGACCCTCCGTATGACCGAGACGCTCGGTTACCGCGGGCGCCTTTCGGTTAGCGTTTATGCCTCGTTTACGAGGCTAGCCCGCAGGGCCGATAGGCTAGCCGTTTTACGGCTGGTTAGATCGAACAACTATTTCTCTATAGGCCGTTTCAACGGCCTTGCGAATTCGCTCGGCTGCCACGATAAAGAAAAGACCGCTCAAGCGGCCTTAAGGACTACCGGCGTAGTGAACCAGCCGTAAAACGGCTGGCCTATTGGCCCTGCGGGCTAGCCGCCTAAAGGCGGCACGGTTTTCCATGGTGTTAAGGAGACGGCGCCCATAAACATCTCATCCGGTGTTTTTCCCGCTGAGCGGACGACTGAAAGCGCGATCACGCCAAGCCTTCCGCTTCGCGGACTAAATTGGCTCTCGGACTTTTTTGGGGAAACGGGGTCAAGGGACAATCATGGTGCCGGTCCCCTGGTTTGTGAAGATCTCAGAAAGCAGGGCATTGCGGTTGGTGCCGCTGATGATGTGAGCGCTGTGAACCCCGCGCCGCAGCAATTCTGAAATGCTTTGCAGTTTGGGAATCATGCCGCCGGTGGCCTTTCCCTCGGCTATCAGGCGGTCAGCTTCTTCTACGGTGATACGTGAGATTTTGGTGTCCGCTTCTCCTGGACGTAGGTAGATTCCCTCTACATCAGACAGGAGAATCAGCTTTTCTGCCTTGAGACGAATGGCGATTTCAGCGGCGATGGTATCGGCATTGATGTTGAAGACCGTGCCCTCGCTGTCTGCCCCAAGAGAAGACACGACGGGGAGGTAACCCTGATCGAGCAGAACTGTCAGCAGACGTGAATTGATCTCCACCACATCGCCGACGTGACCGAAATCGACGTGAGCGCGCTCGCCTGTCTCTCGATTCAGGATCTCCTTCGGTGGTCGTCGCTCAGCATGCACAATGTTTCCATCTACTCCCGAAAGGCCGACCGCTTCGATCCCTCGGTTCCGTAACGCTGAAAGGATGTCGGTATTTATCAACCCGGCAAAAACCATCTTGGCCATTTCAAGTGTGGCGTCGTCCGTGACGCGGCGGCCATCTATGATCGTCTGCTCGATACCCATTCGCGTGGCGAGCTCACTTAACTGCCTGCCGCCTCCATGAACGACGCAGAGATGTATGCCGACTTGATGCAGCAGCGCTAACTCTTCAGCAAGCGAGCTGAGATTATCGCTATCTTCAGTGGCTTTGCCTGACAGTTTTATTACAAATGTCTGGCCCTGGAAGCGCTGAATGTAGGGGAGCGCCTCACGCAGGAGGTCAAGACGCAACTGATTACCGACTTCGTTAGTGCTGGTCATGATTTTGGGCCGCGGATTAACGCGGATACTCGCGGATCAGACAGAAACAAATTAAGTAAATCGCTTTTCATATCCGCGTTGCTCCGCGTTCATCCGCGGCTGGTTTCTTCTCTTACCAGGCTTGCCAGGATCGCTTGCTGCACGTGCAGCCGGTTTTCCGCCTCGTCGATTACGACTGACGCGTCGGAGTCGATCACTTCATCCGTTACAATCACATTCCGTCGCACCGGCAAACAATGCATGAAAATCGCGCTGTTCGTTGTGTCCATCTTCTGCTGGTCGACGATCCAACGGTCGCGATATTGCGCACGGTACTCAATGTCTTTCTCCGGCGCACCGTAAAACTGCCTCGCTCCCCAGCTCTTGGCATAGACAACTTCCGCTCCGTCGAACGCTTCATCGATGTCGTTAGTCGTTTGCAAACTGCCGCCGTTCGCTGCCGCCTGCTCCCTGATGTTCGCAGTCAACTCCTCATCAAGTTCATAACTACTTGGATGCGCGACCACAACGTCATGTCCAAACTGTGCAGCGCCGAGCACGAAGCTATTGGGCACAGCCATCGGCAAGGGCTTTGGGTGCCAGGCCCAGGTCAGGACAACCCGCTTCCGTGCCGTTCCGAGTTTTTCCCGAATCGTCATCATGTCCGCAAGAGCCTGGCACGGATGGTACATCGCCGATTCAAGATTGATAATGGGAACTTCAGCATGACGGGCAAACGCTTGCAGCACGGGATCTAAACGCTCTTCCTGCCAGTCTTTCAACGCTGCGAAGGTCCTGACTCCAATCATCGCGCAATAGCGACCCAGCACACGCACAAACTCCGCAACGTGTTCAGTCTTGTCCCCATCCATAATCACACCACTGCGGTGCTCGAGGGTCCAACTGGTGCCGCCTGGCTCCAACACTACCGAATTGCCGCCCAGTTCATGAATCCCCACCTGCATCGACGCACGCGTGCGCAAACTCGGATTGAAAAATACTAACGCGATTGAGCGACCGTCCAGGAACTTCGCAGACTCTGTGCCACGCTTGATTACAAGCGCGGAGTCGATCAAACGTTCCAGTTCATCACGCGAATAGTCAGCGGTAGTTAGCCAGTGTCTCATCAATGCGCTACTGGTTTGCAGCCATAATTTTGGAGTAAAGCGGTCGCAACAAACCAAATAAACTTATGAAAAACCAGAAAGCCTCCATCAGAAATGCTGCCAGGTTGAAGTCAAAGACGAGCGAAACCATAACCAGCAAAGCGCCTAACGCATTCAGTAGGGAGAAACTCGGCGACGAGCTGGGCAGCTTGCCGAGTTGCAGCAGCAGATAGGCAATCACGATGAGAACCACTCCCACGAGTCCGGCAATATCAAACCAACCGTAGTTCAATCAAATGCCTCCGTTCTTATCAGTTTGGCGGTTGGCAGGCGTCTTCCAACTCAATAATAAACAGATCGACCTCTTCGCGCCGGAGACAGAGCGGCGGCAGGAGCCGGAGTACATGTGGATCGCTTGATGTGCCGGTGATGATCTTGCGCTCGAGCAACGCACTATGAATCGCCGCAGCTTTTTGTTTGCACTGCAGTCCCAGCAAAAACCCGAGTCCCTTAACACTCGTAACTCCCGACACCGTCGCCAAACGGTCACGCAAGTAGGCTTCAACAGTCCGCACATTTGCGAGCATCCCGTCTTGTTCGATTACCTCAAGCGTGGCGATTACCGCAGCCATCGCCATCATTCCGCCACCGAAAGTTGTTCCTAAATCATTCTCTTTGATGTGCCCTGCTATCGAGTCCGAAACCAGGCAAGCGCCAACGGGGATGCCGCTGCCCAACGCCTTTGCGAGTGTGATGACATCCGGGATGACCTCGCCGCCGGCTTCGCTCCCCGCGAAAAACCAATTACCGGTACGACCGACTCCGGTTTGGACCTCGTCGTAAATCAAAACTATACCTCGTTCGTCGCAGAGCTGACGTAGAGCACGATAGTAGTCCGGTCCGGCGATGTTCACTCCCGCCATGGACTGTATTGGTTCCAACATGATTGCCGCCACAGATTCATCGGCGAGGTCTCGCACAGATTCGATGTCGCCAAACTCAGCCTTGAGATGGCCGGGGACATTTGGTTTTCCTAACTCACGATACTTACCCAGGAAGGTTGCACTGATCGCATCGGCCGTGCGTCCATGAAAGCCGCCGGAAAAGGTGATCACATTTTCGCGGCCTGTTGCCAGACGCGCCATGCGCATGGCGTTTTCATTCGCTTCCGTACCAGAGTTACAAAAGAAAGCTTTTGTGAGCGATGCCGGCGCAATCGAAACGAGTTTTCCGGCAGCGCGCGCGCGAGCTTCGGAATAAACCAGGTTCGAATAAAACAGCAGCTTGTCAGCTTGCTCGCGCAAGGTGGCTACAACGTGAGGATGCGAGTGGCCCGTGCCGGCCACCGCATGACCGCCATAAAGATCCAGATACTTTTGTCCATCCGCGGCGAATAGCCATACGCCTGCGCCACGCTCGGCAACAATTGGCATCTTCTTGTAAGTCGCGAGCTGGTAGCGATCTTCAAGAGCTTTGACTTCCTCAAGTTGTGCAGCTTCTTGTTTCATGCAAACTTCTAAGATCCCGAACCTCAAAATCAGGAATTGCTTTGCCCCGGTGCGCAAACGTCAAGCTTGAAACCATCAGGGCGTCGCTCTCGATCGGTTTAGGATGATTTGTAAATCTTTTCTGCGAGGTGTTTTGTCGTATCTTCAGTCACGCTCGCCGGAACTGTGTCTGTGAAATCCGCTGTATTCAATAATCTTGCCGTTGGTAGCGACTGGACTGCCGGTTGGGTATTGGGCAAAGCACTTTCAGCCGGCACGGTTCTTCTGTTGAACTGTTGTTTTAACTTCAAAGTCCTAATCAGAGTCTGAATATGCCAGCCGCCGATGGCGATTAGAATGCCCGCGGTAGCATAAATCAGGGGATGCGTATCCGACCTAAATCCCAGAATCGCATACAGTAATACGGCCATTGTAAAACTTGCGATTATCGTTAGAAGACTAAGGACGATATTAGCTTTCAGATGCTCTTCGGGCGGGCTCTCACGTTTGACTGGCTTCGTCAGGTCGGGCAAGAGAAAGCCGCACTGCCGGCAGTAGGCATCAGCTAGTTGGTCGGCTTTTCCACATTTCGGGCAAAACATATAAATCGAAACGCTTTCCTGGCTGCAGAAGTTTACCCTAAGCGGGTAGAACGTTCTTCTGACTTGAGACTAAGATTCTTCAAACCTGTTTCCGATCACGGATTACTTCCCACCAACATCAAACCAGTCGTCTCTTCCAATCCAAACATCAGGTTCATATTCTGCACCGCTTGCCCGGCAGCTCCTTTGACCAGGTTGTCGAGCGCCGTGAAGACGACAAGCTGGCGGCCGCGAGTGGCGAAGCCGATGTCGCAGAAGTTCGTATTCTTCACCCAGTTAATGTCCGGTGAACCTTTCACGATTCGCACAAAGAACGCGTCGCAAAAGAAATCGGTGAAGACCTTGCTCACATCGTCCTCAGTCAGCTCCTGTTTTGTCTCGACATAAATGGAAGCAAAGATACCCCGAGCTACCGGCAGGGAATGGGTCATGAAGACTAACTCGCTCTGCCAATCGCCAACGTTGCGCAGTTCCTGCGCGATCTCCGGCACGTGCTGATGCTTGAACGGCTTGTAAGCATAAAAAGAATTCATTCGCTGCGGATGATGCGTGTTTGCTGCGGCTTTCGCGCCGGAACCGGACGACCCGGTCTTGGCGTCGACAACAACGCGGCCGGCGATGAGTTTGCTGGCAACGAGAGGCGCCAACCCAAGCAGTGTTGCAGTGGCAAAACAACCGGGATTACTAATCAACCGGGCACCTCTGATTGTTTCGCGATTTGTCTCCGTCAGACCGTAGACAAAATCTTCCTGAACCTCCATGGCGGTGTGCGTTCGGCCGTAATGTTCTTCGAACTCATTTTTGTCGCGCAGCCGAAAATCGCCTGACAGATCAATTACCTTAACGGTTGGTGGCAGGCGCGGCGCAATCTCCATTGCCTGTCCGTGAGGAAGGGCCAGGAACGCGCAGTCGAGATCTGTAAGACTCTCAAGGTTGTCAGGGGGATTGGTGAAGCTCAAGTCTGTCAGGCCAAAGAGATTGCGATGCACCTCGCCGACTGCCTTGCCAGCCTGTTCGTTGGCCGTGACGAACGAGATTTCGGCACTGGGATGCTGCAGGAGTATCCGCAGCAGCTCTGAGCCACCATAGCCCGAGCCACCAAAGATGCCGATGCGGATTTTTCCAGTCGCCATGCCGGTAAACTCTCCGATGTAAACTCACGCAGCAAATCTCGTTTGCATTCGGCCGAACTTGGGGCCGTTATTTTCAATCGCTATTCTTAATTCGTGCCGATTCGTGTTTATTCGTGGATCATATCTCGCCCAACCAATTGGCTGACGATCCACGAAGCATCACGAACTATACAAGAGCCAACTGGGCGACGACTCGAGGCCGTATAAAAAAACAGGAGCATCTGCTAACTTAGCGACGCTCAGCGTTAATCACGAGGTTCATCTCGCAACATGCGCAACGTTCACTTTGTTTTTCTGGTTCTCGCCATTGCCTTCCTGGCCATCGGACTAAGCGGTCAACGCACCTTCATTTACGTGGGAATTGCTTTTTTGGTTGTGGCGCTGCTTCGTTGGTGGCGACCACGCCGTTAAGCGGGCACCAGTTCGCGAGCGGCATCGACTTTCGATCTGATCCGCTGAAAGAGCAAAGCCCCATCACGGCGTGCGTTCGCCGCCGGAATCCCAAACTCATTTTCGATATAGTCCTGACCCATCTGTGAATCGGTTACTGAACCCGCGATTAAATCGATCTCGATACCGCGGCGTCGTAGTAACTCGATTCCTCCCCAGGCGCCGACGTAATCCGAGGCGCAAAAAACCAGCGCGGCAGTCGCCTCCTGCAATTCAACGTCATCGAACAAGGATTCGACGGAGTAACCACCAAGGATTCCGTCGCCGAGTTCGAGGACAATCAAGTCCGGCGAAATTTCGTTCAGTCGGGCAATGATAGCCTTGGCAACGGGTGCCAGATCTCCAGCTCCCACAGTTGAGGGCAGGCCACAATCCAGAAAACTCGCAGTCACCAGGGCGCCGTGATCCGCCATGTTTAAGGTGTCGCGCAGGCAAGCGACGCCGGACAATTTGGCTGCAGCCACTCTGAGACCAGCGCGTGTTGCCTGTTTGATTAATTCAGTAGCGGCATAGGTCTTACCGCTGTTCATGCTGGTGCCGGCAATCATCACGATCGGAGCGCTGGCGCCGAGATGAGTCCGTGCCGGGAGTGCAGCGTCCGCGATATTGCGAATGCGTCCCGCTTCATCACACACCAGCCCGATAACTTCGACTGAGATGGCGTCGCTAAGGCTCGAGTGATGACCTGTGCAAAAACCGATCACACCGCCCATATTCAACAGGTGAAGTTGGTCTCCACTTGTTACGGTCCTGGGCACGTCACCTACGAAACCCTTTAATGCACGCCGGCGACCAAGGACTCCGATTAACAGATCTCCAGGGTTGATCTTCGCAAGCCGGCCACTCGGCAGTTCGAGCATGTTGTAGGTGGTGCTGTCGGTAAGGGCGCGCACCACGACAACATCACCCGCGCGCGGCTGATCACAGCTCGTTGTGAATGCTACCGTCCGGGCTACTCCCAGCGGAGAAGTCGCCGACCCGATCTTGTCGACTTCGATGACGTTTATTTCGGTCCTGATCATTGCGTCCCCATTGTTCCCATCTGTGCTGCTCTCGATCTCAGTCGCAGCGCATTCAGTTTGATGAAACCCTCCGCGTCACGCTGGTTGTAAACCGTGTCCGCTTCAAATGTCGCTACCTTCTCGTCATACAGTGAGTGAAGCGAGCGTCGGCCCTGGACAATCGCATTCCCGCGATAAAGTTTGAGGCGTACATCGCCGGTAACATTTGTCTGCGTCTCCTCGACCATCTTGCGCAATAGCTCAAATTCGGGAGCAAACCAGAACCCGTAATAAATGCTCTCCGCAAACTTAACGCTCAGAGAGTCGCGCAGGTGCATCACTTCGCGATCCAGTGTGATCGATTCGAGTGCGCGATGAGCCGCCTGCAGGATAGTCACACCAGGTGTTTCATAAACGCCGCGCGACTTCATGCCGACGAAACGATTCTCAACGAGATCGACCCGGCCTATACCGTGCTCGCCACCAATCGTGTTTAGCATTTCAAGCAGGGAAACAGGACTTAACTCTTCGCCATTTAAAGCTACCGGCTCTCCCTTAAGGAATGAGATCTCCAGATACTGGGCTGTGGCCTTCGCGCTTTCCGGCGACTTCGTGAGTTGAAAAATATCTTCCGGCGGCGCCGCCCAGGGGTCCTCAAGGATGCCGCCCTCATAGGAAATGTGCATCAAGTTGGCGTCAGTCGAATAAGGCTTCTCGTGGGTAGCGCTGACGGGAATCTTGTGCTGCTTTGCATAAGCGATCAGATCGCTACGTCCCTTAAACTCCCATTCACGCCACGGCGCGATTACCCGAATGCCGGGCTCCAGAGCGTAGTAAGTAAGCTCGAACCGCACCTGGTCATTTCCTTTGCCGGTAGCGCCGTGAGCGACCGCGTCTGCACCTTCGCGGCGCGCAATTTCGATCTGCCGTTTGGCGATTACTGGTCGTGCGAGGGAAGTGCCGAGCAGGTAAACACCCTCGTAGACAGCGTTCGCCTTAACCGCGGTCCAGACGTATTCCCGCACAAACTCATCACGCAAATCTTCAACGTAGAGTTTGGACGCGCCGGTAGCCAGCGCTTTCGCCTCGAGCCCTGCAAGTTCCTGCCCCTGGCCCACGTCGGCGCAATAGCAAACAACCTCACAACCGTATTGCTCCTTCAACCAGTGGAGCATCACGGAAGTATCGAGGCCGCCGGAATAGGCTAAGACGATTTTGCGAATGTTGTTCTTAATTTCCATAGTTACCAGCGTCTACTGAACTTTGTTCTTTGTGCTTTGTTCTTTGAAGTCGACTTCGGTGCTCGTTGTGTCACTGGTGTAAAGTCCAAAGACCAAAGTTCAAAGTACAAAGCTCGTATTTCTATGAAAACAACTCCCAAATCTTCTTCATCGCAACGCGTTGCGTCCTGGCATCCGCCACGGCGATGAAAATGGTGTCTTCTCCTGCCAGAGTGCCCACAAGGTCGGTTAGTGCGGCGCCGTCAATTCTCACAGCCACCGCTGATGCCAAGCCCGCTTCTGTGCGGGCAACAATCAGATTGTCGCCGGCGCGGTCGAGGCCCAACAGCCCGCGGACCGCAGCTCCATTCGTCTGAGGCACTGTGTAATGTCCGTGGTGCTTCACCACGCCCAACTCTTCCAAATCGCGCGACACACTCGATTGCGTCGCCGGCACGCCTGTCTGTTCCAGCAGTGCTCGAAGCTCCTGCTGCGTCCCGATCGGCTTCGCCCGGATCAGACTCAAGATTTTCTGCTGGCGCGTCTCTTTCTTCATCTTCTACCCAGGAGGTGATCTATGCAAGGAACTTGCATATTCAATGCATAGATGCATAAACTACCATGGCGGATGCTTGAGGTCAAATACTCTCAAGTCTTGCCAGCCGGCTTTCGACGGATCTTCTGCCGGGGACTAAGGGCGCATGCGACACTTCGAATTTGCGAATAGGAACTTGCTCCAGGCTCTACCTGCGAACAAACGCGCTGGTAAACTGGCGAGCCAATTGAGTTCAATGCGAGGGAGCCAATAGCTCATGGGTGAATCGAAAAATCTTTGGGGCGGGCGTTTCAGAGGTGAGGCCGACGCTGGTTTCGCTGCGTTCAATCGTTCGTTTGAATTTGATCGCAGGTTGTTCGAAGTCGATGTGCGTGCGAGTCTCGCCTACTGCGCTGCGCTTGCGGCCGCAAAGGTCTTGACTGACGACGAGGCGCAAAAGATCACAAGCGCGCTGAGCGATATCCTCGTTCAGGGGAGTGCCGACCCTGATTATTTCCATGACCTTCAAGCTGAAGACATTCATTCCTTCATTGAATCTCGCCTGGTTGCGCTCACCGGTGCTACCGGCCTTAAGTTGCACACTGGTCGAAGTCGCAACGATCAAGTGGCTACCGACTTGCGCTTGTGGTCGCGTGAGGCGATTGACCATCTGAGCGAGCGCGTGCGGGCAGTGCAGAATGCTTTTTTGGATCTGGCCACAGCACACAGCACGGCCATCATTCCCGGTTACACGCATCTACAGCGGGCGCAGCCTGTTCTGCTCGCGCACTGGTGTCTGGCGTACTTTGAAATGCTGGCGCGCGATCGGGAGGGTTTGGCTGATGCTCGCCGGCGCCTGAACGTAATGCCGCTTGGTTCTGCCGCCCTGGCCGGCACTTCGTTTCCGATCGATCGCGAAGCGCTTGCCCGCGAATTGGGGTTTGCCGCGCCTTCGAGAAACAGCCTGGATGCCGTAAGTGATCGCGACTTCTGTGTCGACTTCGTCAGTGCCTGTTCCCTGAGCATGGTGCATCTCTCGCGTCTGGCGGAAGACATCATTCTCTATTCCACCAGCGAGTTTGGATTTTTCGAACTGAGCGACGCCGTGGCCACAGGTTCGAGCCTGATGCCGCAAAAGAAGAATCCGGATTCGATGGAACTTGTGCGTGGGAAAGCCGGACGGGTCTTTGGTCATCTGACCGCTTTGCTCACTCTGCTCAAGGGATTGCCTCTCGCTTACAACAAGGACATGCAGGAAGACAAGGAGGCGATGTTCGACAGCTTCGACACAGTCAGCTCGTGTCTTGAGGTAACCGCGACAGTTCTGCGGAACATCAATATCAACGAAAACCGCACTCGCGAGGCTGCTGCAAGAGGCTACATGAATGCAACTGAGTTGGCCGACTATCTGGTGAGAAAGGGCATGCCTTTTCGCGAAGCGCATGAGACGGTAGGGCAGATAGTTGTTCACGCGATGGAACTAAGAGTTGAACTTCAGGAGTTGTCACTTGATGAATTGCGTTCCAGGTGCCGGTTAATAGATGAGGATGTATTTGCCGCGCTTTCTTTGAATCAAACACTCAACACAAAATCTCAGCTTGGGGGCACAGCGCCTCAACGAGTCCTGGAAGCTTTGGAACAGGCTCGCAAGAGTTTGATCTGAGACAGAGCCAACGGTCCCATGAGGTCAGTACCACCACGCGGGTAGCGGGTGGCTCCGTAGAAAGGCACTCAAATCACCGCAAGGTTGTATCTTGCCGAGTGTCAAAATCCGCATCTCATCTTCTGACTACCCTGATGTCGTCGATTGCGCTAGTAACATTTTTCATTCACTGGCTGGCGTTATCACACGTCTAGAGTGCCTCCCGATCGGGCCACCGGCTACCCGCCCGGGGGTACTGACTCATGGGAGCGATCGTGCATTGCCAAACTGCATCAGTACCCAAAGAGAGAACTGTTGACAATTCTTAGACCCCCGCGTTAGATCTTCACGCCCGTTAAAAATCTGGTCTTCGAATGGGGTGTCGTTCATGAAAACCTCCAGACGCGAGTTTATGAAGACGGCCAGTGTCGCTGCTGGTGTAGTGGCTGTACCTGGCGCGCTACCTTCGTGGATCGGCAACGTTGCCGAGGTGGAGGATGCAGCGGCTGCGGCGATCAACAAGAGTGCGTTAGCGGACATCGCACTCAATACGGCCCGCAAACTGGGCGTGTCCTATGCGGACATACGCATCAATCGTTATCGCACCGAATCGATCTCCACGCGCGAAAAGCAGGTGCAGAATGTCTCGCGCAGTCAAAGCTTTGGCTTTGGCGTGCGTGTGTTATTCAAAGGAACCTGGGGTTTTGCTTCCAGTCGGGAGGTTACACCGGCGGAAATCTGGCGCGTGACGCGACAAGCCGTAGATATTGCGCGGGCTAACTCCGTCTATCAACGGAAGCGAATCACGCTCGCGCCCGCACCTAAAGTAATTGTTACGAACTGGCGTAGTTCCTTCGAGAAAGATCCTTTTGAAGTGCCAATTGACGACAAGATCGAGTTTCTTCTGAAGCTGAATGAACGCGCCTTAAAGACGAACGGTGTGAGTTTTGTTAACTCCTCAATGGCGTTTGTGAATGAACAGAAGTTTTACGCCTCTACTGACGGATCGCGTATCGAGCAATACATTATTCGGGCCAATCCGAATTTCAATGTTACCGCGGTGAACCGGACGAATGGTGACTTTCAATCGCGCAACTTTCTTGGGGGTCCTCAGGGTTTGGGATACGAGTACATGGAAAAGTATCCCTGGCTCAAAGAAGCCGAGCAGGCGGGCGAGGAGGCAGTCGCTAAACTAAAGGCCAAACCAGTCGCTGCCGGCAAGTATGACCTTGTGTTACATCCTTCGCATCTGTGGCTCACGATACATGAATCGGTGGGGCATCCGACGGAGTTGGATCGATCGCTTTGGTGGGAAGCGAACTATGCCGGCACAAGTTTTCTGACGCGCGACAAGATCGGCAAGCTCAAATTCGGATCGAGTCTGGTTAATTTCGTAGCCGACAGGACTCAGAAGGGAGCGCTCGCCACTGTCGCCTACGATGATGAAGGTGTGCCCGCGCAGGAGTGGCCCTTGATTAAGGACGGTGTCTTTGTGGATTGGCAGACAACTCGCGATCTCGCATCGATGTCTCCCAGCCGAAAATCGTATGGCTGCCTGCATGCGGATAGCTGGGGCAGTATTTCATTTCCTCGGATGCCAAACGTTTCGCTGCAACCCTCGGCTGAGAATACGACGATGAACGATCTGATCGCCGGTGTGGAAAAGGGGATTCTGATTTATGGCGACGGAAGTTATTCGATCGATCAGCAGCGTTACAACTTCCAGTTTGGCGGGCAGACATTCTGGGAAATCAAAAACGGAAAGGTTGAGGGGATGCTGCGCGACGTGGCCTACCAATCCCGTACCACCGACTTCTGGAATTCATGCGATGGGCTGGGAGGTCGGGCCGCGTACGAGTTGGGCGGCAGCTTCAGCGACGGCAAGGGCGAACCTGGTCAGTTGAATGCAGTCAGTCACGGATGCCCTCCGGCCCGGTTCCGGCAAGTTAACGTTCTGAATACCGCCGCGCGGAGCAGCTGAAGTGAGACTCTGAGTCTCATGTCTCTGCGTTTTCTACCGCCAGCAACTAGTTACCCGACTATGGAGTTTCTGAATGCTACTAGAGGAAAAAGAAGCACGAGCACTCACAGATAAACTGCTTAGTTACGTTCGCGCCGATGATGCGATTGTGACCGTCGGCACGGAAAACTATTCGCATCTGCGCTTCGCGGCGAATTCATTCACTACCAGCGGCGCGCGAAAAAACACGACTGTCGGCGTTACGGTGTGGATCGACAAGAAACGAGGCGCGTCGTCGACGAATGAGATTGACGACGCATCGCTCCGCGCCGCCGTGGCGCAGGCGGAACAACTCGCTCGCATCTCACCGGTTGACCGTGAATACCTGCCCACGGTGGGGCGGCAAACCTACAAGCCGGTAAACGGCTACTCGGAGGCGACTTCAAATATCTCACTGCACGACCGCGCGCGCGCTATTAATGACGTCATTGCCAGCTGCGAGAAGGCCGGAGTTATTGGCGCCGGTTTTCATCAGGCGCGGGGATTAGTCAACGCCTCGGCTACCAGGAACGGAAACTTTGCTTACGAACGTTCCAGTTTGGTTAGCCTCTCGACTACAGCGCGCACGCCCGATGGCGGCAGCTCAGGTTATTTTCTGCGAAACCATTTTGACGTGGCGAAACTCGACGCGAAACGAATTGCCAGAGAGGCGATACGCAAGGCGTTGGAGTCGCGGAAGCCGCAGGTTCTTGAGCCAGGAGTTTATCCGGCAATTCTGGAGCCGCAAGCGGTTGCAGACCTGCTTTCTTTTTTCGCCTTTAGTTTCGACGCGCGTAGTGCGGACGAAGGGCGGAGTCCGTTTTCCTTACCGGATGGCAAAACAAAAGTTGGCCAGCAGGTCTTCGATTCTCGACTTAATCTCTACAGCGATCCATGGAATCCGGAATTGCCAGGTTCACAAGCCGCGCAGGCAGGAATTCCAGCGCAGCGAATCCAACTCGTGCGCAACGGCGTGTTGGAGAATCTGACGTACTCGCGTTACTGGGCGAAGCAAAAGGAGAAGCAACCGACTCCAGGTCCGGTCAACACGATTATGGAAAGCTCGGAGCGGGCCGCGACCATGGAAGAAATGATCAAAGCGACGGATCGGGGGATTCTGCTGGGGCGGTTTTGGTATATCCGCAGCGTCGATCCGCGCACCGCTTTGCAGACCGGATTGACGCGCGATGGCATCTGGTACATTGAGAACGGCAAAATTCGTTACCCTGTCAAGAACTTCCGTTTCAATCAAAGCTTAATAGAGTTGCTCGCTCCCGGTAACGTCGAAATGATTGGGGCGCCGGAACGCGTGGGCAGTGCTGAAAGTCAGGGCAACAGCTCGGCGCTACTTCCGGCGCTGAAGGTCAAGGAGTTTCATTTCTCGTCGCAATCCGAAGCGGTGTGAAGGACAGTAGGCAGTCAGCAGACGGCAGTAGGCAGTGAAGAACATTAGCCGCAGATAAACGCGGATTGCCCGTGCTGTAGATGTCACAAGAGCAGTGTCAGAACAAAAAGAAAGAGGCCGCCTCGACAGCGGCCTCTAAACTTGAGCGAGGACCCAAGGTCAGCTTAAAGAATCTTGTCTAAACGGGAAGCTAATTGGCCGGCCAGATTTCCGTTGGGGTCCAGGCCGCTGATTGGTTCGCCGTGGACGTTGCCTTGTTTGTCGAGAATGATTATTGAAGGTAGCTGATCGACCCCCAACCTTTTGGAGACGGCGCCATCGGGGTCGCGAAGCACGGTAACCTTCAAGCCATACTTAGTAGCAAAGGCGCGAAGTTGCGCATCGGAGGCGAAATTCTTCGACTTTTCGTCGTCCGATTCGGTGCTGACAAAATAGACGACGACGCCACGATTGCTATATTCGTCCGCAAGCTTACGGATTCCCTGCAACTGCGCGCGCGAAAGCGGAAGCCATGAGGCGCCGAAAGCGAGCACCACAACTTCACCACGAAGACTCTCGGCGCTGATTGTTTGACCGTCAACTGAGCGCATCGAGAAGTCCACGGGCCCATCGTTCTTTTGTGCGAAACCCAGAGTCGAACCGGCCAGGACCATCACTAACAATGCAGTGAACGCCTTGGATTTATTGAGCAGCATCTTTTCTCCTTCGTCGGTTTCGGCTTCGGCAATGGCAATTGGTCGTCTCCAGTTGCTAAAGCCGTCGACAGCGAGTTAGATGGCCAACCTAACAATTTAGTTGGGTCAGCCCGTAGAGTTTTCCGAAGTTTGCCGGGAACTTCGGCGTTGGTGCGGACCAGCTGCCCGCGTTGGGTGACGCTATCAACAACCCATGTCTTCTGGTGGAGTGCCAAAGACATCCTGGTGCAATGCGCGGTAATCATCCCATGTATCTATATCGCGTGCAATGTAGGGGGTATTTACGTTGACGCGTTTTACCTGTTCTTCGTTTGCGGCGAACAACGATCTCAGACCGCGATGTGGATCCAGACGCAAGAGCTCATTGCGAAAACTCAGATCAACCAGCGCCGGATGACCGCCGCGTCCCTCAAACTGAGGAATGACGAGGTTAGCGCCTGACTGCCATTCGCTGATGAGGGTCCGAATGACTTCGGCGGGTATCGCAGGTTGATCGGTTAACGCGATCAAAGCAGCTCCAGCAGCAGGGGGTAATCGTTCAACGCCGCAGGCAATCGAAGCGCTCATCTCGCTGTCCGGATCCGGATTGAGAGCAATATGAAGATGATCCAAATCGGTTAGCGAAGCTTCCACTTCCGCCGCTCGGTGACCTAGCACTACGACGACTTCTTGAACGCCGCCAGCCCGGAGGTTGTTGATGCAGCTGCGAATGACTGTTGTTTGGCCAAACGAAAGGAGGGGTTTGAAAGCTCCCATGCGGCGCGACTGGCCGGCGGCAAGAAGAATGGCGGCGACTTCGTGGCGGGTCTTTGGTCTTTGGTCTTCGGTCTTAGTCATTGAGCGGTACCAGTCTTAAACACTCGGTTTAAATCGCACCGTAGGTAGAAGATCAAAGACCAAAGTACAAAGACCAAAGGCCAGAAGCGTCTATTTCGTGTCAACTAGTTGTTGCAGCGCGCGAAGCGTGTATTCCCGCGTCATTTGCTTGCGCCAGTTCATGACGAAATCAGTATTGTCGAGAGGGCGGGCTCTGACGTAGGTAGCTTCGGCGGCGGCTTCGATGGTTGTTCGTTCCAACGGTTGGCCAATCAGAGCATGTCCTGCTTCTTTAACTTCGAGTGGAGAAGGCGCAATGCCGCCCAAAACGAGACGCGCGTCACTTACTGAGCCAGCTTGATCCAATTGCACCCAGGCGGCCACGCCCAGGACAGGAAAATCAAATGCGCCGCGGCGACGGAGCTTTTGATAAGAAGCCCGCCAGCCATTTGTCGCTGGAAGTTGAATGTCTACTAGTAGCTCGTCGGGCCTTTTGTGCAGGTAATCGATTCCGTCGTCGTTGTACAACCCGGCGGCATCGATAACGCGTTCCCCAAGTGTGGAAGCAAACCGCAGCTTCGCGCCGATCGCCACCATCACGGGAACAAGATCGGAGGATTGCACAGCCCAGCACTTGGAACTTCCCGGCGCCACCCAACAGACGTCACCATCTTTCTTCAGACAGAAGTTGATACCTTTGCGCCATTCGTAATTTTGGTCGTAGTAGTTGCATCGGGTGTCGAGCAGCAGGTTGCCGCCGATGGTCCCCATGTTACGAAGAAGAGGTGTGGAGATAGTGCGCGCGGCATGAGCAACAACCGGATAATCGCGATTGATCAACGGGTGTTCGATTATGTCGGTGAGCGTTACCGAGGCGCCGATTCTTATTCCTGACTTGCCGGCGCCGGTTATCTGATTCAATTCCGGCAGGCGCATCACCGAAATCACGGTGCGCGGCGTCTGCTGGCGGCGCTTCATGTTGGGATAGAGATCGGTCCCACCGGCGACGAACTGACCTTCAGGTCCGACATCACCGATTATCTTTACCGCCTCTGCGATCTTGCGCGGCGTGCGGTAACTAAATTTGGGAAGACGCATCATATAATTATCAAAAATGCCCCGCCTGTGATCGCCAGGTCATTTAATCGTCGCTCGCTCGACGAGCGCGTCATACTTCTTTCTTAAACTGTCGACATCGGAAGACCTGCCAACTCGCTTCCACCAGTCCGCATTGCTTTCATTCCCGAACTTGGCTGACACCAGTCGTTCGATTGTCATTACGCCGCCCGCCTCCGGAATAGACGAATCAACGACCTGATACGTAAGTAAGAGTGGCTTGTCCTTATGGGCCGCCAGGAAATATTCCAGTTCCACAGGTCCACCCAGGAAGAATGAGGATCTTTTCCGATTTGCCCGACGAACGACGGCGTGTGCGTAATCCCCCATCTCAAAACCGATGAAGTATGCCTGGATAGTTCGAGTGTTTTTAACCTTATCGGGGACCGTACCCGGTTCCTTTTCCTGAGCTTGTGCGCCCTGTAGGGAGACGATGGACGACACGCTCAGAAACATCAGACATAATAGAGTTAGTTTCTTCATAGGAAATCGATTAGCCAAGGCGCCTCGCCATCCAAATCTCCTTCACCTTGATTACCGGCTGGTCGGGGTGTGCCGGGTTTGGTATTACACGGTGAGTCACACAATCAACCAGCAGGTCGAGGCTCTCAAGTACCGTTTGCCCGATCAGCACCTCGGAACCCAACACTAACGTCTCTTCAGTTGTGCGACGGCCGACTAAGTCAATCCCCACCATTTCCGTAATGTCGACATCCTCAGTCAGATCATTAGCGTAGGTCGCTCTTGTCTTGCCCACCGTGGCCAGACCCAATCGCTGGACGACGTGAATTGGCAAGACGGATCGAACAGCGCCTGTGTCAACCATGGCGTCAGCCTCGCAACTGCGAATCTTATCCGCCGTGAGCAGTCCTCGCCGAACCATGACTTCGTCGCCCGCATTCGTGAGCTTAACTTTTACTCTTACTTCTCCGACGAGCGTAATCCCCTCTTGGCTATCATTCACTGACGGCGCACTCCTGCCAGCTCCTCGCGTAGCCATGCGCATTTTGCGGAAGTCGTGTTGGGACAGCAATTCGTCTTCGCTTGATGTGATTTTCTTTCCCATGCAAGTTCCTCGGCAAATATCTAAGAATGCACGGCCACCCTCGGCATCTCTTTTCCGTCACCACCCTCAGCAGGCGTCATCACCTTCAAAGGATCAGGCCACTCAACTTCCGGAACTCCGGTCGGCCCGTAACGATGATCGCGACCACGTTCCTTTTCGCGCATGGCCTTTAGTACTTTCTCAGGCATGATAGGAACTTCGTCGATGCGCACACCAACAGCATCGTAGACCGCATTCGCCACGGCGGGCGGCACCGGCAGCAGCGGTCCCTGTCCAACTTCCTTCGCGCCAAACGGCCCATTTGGATCGGCGTCTTCGATCAAGTAAGTTTTGACGTCGCACATCTCCATGGTGGTGGGACTTTTGTATTCAAGCATCGAAGGAAATTTATGGACGACGTTACGATTGCCGCGGTAAGCCATCTCTTCCATCAGTATCTCACCAAGTCCCATGTACACACTGCCTTCCACCTGCCCCATCACCAGCATCGGGTTGATCGATTGGCCGATGTCGTGCGCGATCCAGATCCGCTCGACGACGACGATTCCTGTCGCGGGATCGACGTCTACCTCCGCGATCGCTGCCGAATAGCTGTAAGCCGGCGACGGTCCGACACCTGCGCCTTTGAACTTGCCCGGCGAGGCCGGCGGCGAATAAGAGCCGACCGTTCCAATCGTTCCAAACTTCGATTCAGCGAGCACTACAGCCTCGGCGAAGGAAACACCGACCTCAGGATTCTCCACATCAAACACACGCCGCTCGGCGAGGGACAGGTTTTCAATCGGGGTTCCCAACTTCTCCGCCACGGCCATGACCAGTAGCTCGCGAGCGCGCTCGGCAGCCTGGATAGCGGCGTTGCCGGTCATCAACGTGACCCGGCTGGAGTAGCTACCAAGATCAACCGGCGTCAGATCCGTATCCGCAGTTACAACGCGAATGTCGAAAGGATCAATGCCCAGAACTTCGGCGACAATGTAGGCGAGTATTGAATCAGATCCCTGACCAATGTCGATCGAACCGCACATGACGCACACGCCGCCCTGGCGATCGAGTCGTAGCTGAACGCCCGATTGCGGCATGTTGTTCCAGTAAATCGGCAGGCCGGCGCCGCAGATGTAGGAACTACATGCGATGCCGATGCCTTTTCCGTAGGGCAGCTTCCGCGCGCCGCGGTTCCAGCCTGAGAACTTGTTCTTCCAATCCGAGCCCTCGACAATTTTGTCGATGCACTTGCCCAAACCCATGCTGCCGACGCGCAGGTAGTTCGCAGTCAATGAATATGGCTTGACCAGATGGTTACGGCGGATATCAACCGGATCGAGTTTGAGCTGCTCGGCAATTTTGTCTAACTGGACTTCAAGCGCGTAGCGAGGCTGTGGCGTTCCATGGCCGCGTTTGGGACCGCACGGCGGCTTGTTAGTAAAGACGCGCACGCCCTGAAATTTATAACGCGGCACATCGTAAGTGACCGTTTGCAACGCGCCGGTGTAAAACGTGCTGGCCACTCCGTAACTGCCGTAGGCGCCGCCATCGAGATACGACTTGAAATGCATACCGGTGATCGAGCCGTCTTTCTTGACTCCCGTCTTCACATGCATCAACACCGGATGCCGGCCGCGATGACAATAGAAAACTTCTTCGCGTGTGAGCGTTACTTTCACCGGCCGTCCAGTAATCATCGAGAGCTTGCAGACAACCACCTCGTGATTAAACGGATCACTCTTGCCGCCAAAACCGCCGCCATTTGGTGTAGCGATGACTCTGATGTGGCTGGCCGGAAGCTGCAAAACCTTTGCGAGCGCGCGATGAACGTAATGCGGTGTCTGCGTCGAACTCCAAATGGTCAGCTTGTCGTCGGTATCAAAGTACGCCACAGCGGCATGCTGCTCGAGCGGCAGGTGAGTGTTGCCTTCATAAAAGAAGGTATCCTCGCGAACCAGATCGGCCTCCGCGAAGCCAGCTTCGACGTCGCCGAATTCAAGCGAGACCTTCTTATGCACGTTGCCGCCGTCGCCATATTCATGAATGCGCGGCTCTTCGATCAGCAGAGCCTCATCGATCGTAGAAATTGAGGGAAGCACTTCATATTCGACTTCAATCAGGTTCATCGCATCGAAAGCAGTATCTTCATCGATAGCCGCAACGGCCGCTACCGGGTCGCCGATAAAGCGAACCTTGTCGATGCAGAGGGCGTGTTCATCCTGACTCACGGGAAGAATGCCGTAAGGGATGGGCAATGCTTTGCCGGTGATTACTGAAAAAACGCCGGGAATCGCTTCAGCTTTGGAAGTATCGATGCTTTTGATCAGCGCGTGCGGATGATGACTGCGGAGAATCTTCGCGTAAAGCATGCGCGGGAGGACAATGTCGTCGGCAAACTTCGTCTGCCCGGTGCACTTTGCTCGCGCGTCGACCTTGCGAAAAGCCTTGCCGACGACGTTGAGTGGCTGCCCGTTTTTTGAGTCCTTATTAACCATAACAATCTAGAAGTAAGCCACAGATGGACACGGATAGACACGGATTCAAGCAAACAAAGCTTACACCCTCACCCGATCAATGATCTTCTATCCGTGAAAATCCGTGTTTATCTGTGGCCAATTCTATTCGTAGCCGTAGACACTCGCGCGCGGCAACTCCATCTCTTCGCCGCGCATGCGCGCCGCGGCGAGTTCCACTGCTTCATAAATCTTGATGTAGCCCGTGCAGCGGCAGATGTTGCCGGAAAGTGCTTCCTTGATCACGTCGCGGCTGGGTTTTGGATCCTTCTTCAGCAGTTCCTCGGCGGTCAGCAGAAACCCCGGCGAACAATAACCACACTGGGCGGCGCCAAGATCCGCGAAGGTTTGCTGCAAGGGATGAAGAGTCGCGCCATCAGCCATTCCCTCAATGCTCTTTACATCACGACCATCGGCCTCAAGTCCCAGCATAAGACAAGAGAGAATCGCACGGTCATCAACCAATACTGTGCAAGTCCCACATTCCCCGAGCTCACAACCATGCTTTGTCCCGGTGAGATTGAGGTCCTCGCGCAACACCTCCAATAAGGTCTTGTGGGGTGCAAACGCCACTTCGGCAGGTTCACCGTTCAACGTGAACTTGATGTGCGTTTTCTGTTTTAGTTCAGCCGACATTTATTACCGAATGCAGCCGCTATGAGAAACGAACGTGGGCTCTCCAGGGAATTATGCCTTCGCCGAGGAAACGTCTTTCTTCTTTGCGCTGTTTAGCATAGCGTTGTCGATCAGGCGAATCTTGCCGATGTAGGCGGCGACGGCGATCAGGATCGGACGGTCGTCAAGCTTATCCAGCTTTTCCAGCGTTTCAGCGTCAACGACGCTCACGTAATCGACGCGTACTCGAGGTTCTGATTCAATCGTTGTCTTAACAACTTCAGCTAACTTCCCGGCATGTCGTTCACCCTTTTTGAAAGTTTCTTTCGCCTTAGTCAACCCAAGATGAATTACTGCTGCCCACTGTTGCTCCTCGGCGTTCAGGTATAGGTTGCGCGATGAGATCGCGAGTCCGGAATCTTCCCGAACGGTTGGCAAGATTACTATCTCAGTATCAAATGCCAGGTCCCTGACCATCCGTTTTATTATCAACGCCTGCTGAGCATCCTTTTGACCAAAGAAAGCGAAATCGGGGTGCACGGTATTGAAAAGGATTGAAACAACCGTAACGACGCCGCGAAAGTGGCCCGGCCGCGCCTCGCCTTCAAGCAACTTCGAAAGTCCTCCAACATTTACGTAGGTGGAAAAGTCTTTCGGATAGATCTCATCGGCTGATGGGGCAAAAATATAATCAACGTTGTAGTCAGTAAGGAGTGCCGTGTCTTTCGTTAAGTCTCGTGGATAGCGCTCGAAATCTTCGCCAGGCCCAAACTGCGCCGGATTCACAAAAACCGAAACCACCACGACGTCACACATCCGGCGTGCTTCCCGGACGAGGCTGAGATGACCTTCGTGAAGCGCTCCCATGGTCGGCACCAGCCCGATGGTTCGATCCTGTTCGCGGCGAATCTTGCGCGCGACTGAACTCATGCGCTGACGACGGTTAATGATCTCCATAGTTTTGGGGGACTTCAGGACTTCTTGATCTTCGACTCTTTCACCGGCGCGGTCAGCTTTAACTCGTCTGCGGCCTCGGCCGGCAGCGCATACGACTCGTCGAAGGAGGGGTAGGTGCCGTTACGTACGTCGTCGGCATAGCGAGTCACAGCGTCGGTGATTGTGTCATGCAGGTTGGCATAGGGGCGAACGAACCGTGCGAGTTTGCCGAATGAAAGTCCGAGCATGTCGTGAATTACCAGCACCTGAATGTCACAGTCGGCGCCGGCGCCGATACCGATAGTCGGAATGCTGACACTTTGGGTAATGAGTTTGGCAATCTCCCGCGGAACGACTTCGAGCACGATCGCAAAAGCGCCGGCTTCTTCAAGAGCGAGAGCGTCGTCAAGCAGTTCGCGAGCTGCGGCGGCAGTTTTACCCTGCACGCGATAGGCTCCCAATTTATTGATCGACTGCGGCGTCAGGCCGATGTGCCCCATCACCGCAATCTCTTCGTCAACGAGGCGTTTGATCAGCGGCAACCTCTTGCGGCCGCCTTCGAGTTTGATTGCTTCTGCGCCTCCTTCTTTAACGAGCCGCAAAGCGTTTCTCACGGCATCGTCCGCACCAGTATGAAAGGACCCGTAAGGCATATCAGCCACGAGCAGCGCGCGCTGCACCGCGCGCCGCACGGCCTTAAGATGGATCATGATTTCGTCGAGCGTGACGGGAACGGTATTGCCATAACCAAGCACAACATTTCCCAAACTATCGCCGACGAGCACGATATCGATACCTGCCTCGTCGACTATGCGGGCGGTGGGGTAATCATAAGCGGTCAGACACACCAGCCGCTCGCCGCGTTGTTTACTGGCTCGCAATGAAGGCGCACTAACTTTTTCCGGACGCTCGGGTTTGAGATAGGGCATGATTCAGCTCTCAGGTCACCTTATCTGTGACCGACTAAATTGCCAATAGTTGGCAAATTCGGGGATGTTTAAGGGTTGTTAGCAAGTGGGCTCATTATAACTGTAAATTCGGGAAAAGCGGAAAAGTCACGGAGACCGGGAGATGGGGGGACGCGTAGACGGGGAGACGGGAGACCGGAGACGGGAGATTAAGAGAACACGTCCCATTCTCCGTATCTCCGGGTCTCGCCATCCCCCCGTCCCTCATGTCCCCCATCACCCCGTCCCCTCGTATGGCAGCCAGCGCTTGACCTCCGAGCGATCATCCAGCCTCTCGAGTAATTCGGCAACAGTTTGGCCCAGGGTCGGGTGCAGGAGATCGGGAGCGATCTCGGCGAGTGGGATTAAAACAAAGCGCCTAAGATGCAATCTCGGATGAGGCAGCGACAAGAACTCAGTGGCACTGACCTTGTCTCCGTAAAGAATTAGATCGAGGTCGATGACGCGCGGGCCCTTTTCGACCTCGCGTCTTCGTCCCAGGGCATATTCCAGGCGCAGCAAACATGCCAGCAGTTTTTCCGGTTCGGGAAGCTGTTTGCCGCCCAGTGCCGCAATCATGTTAAGAAAATATGGTTGAGCGAAAGTTTCAACCGGCTGACTTTCATAGATGCTTGAAAGGGTGGTGATTTCCAAACCGGCTTCAAGCATGCCGCGGATCCCCAGCAACAAGTTGCCGGCGCGATCACCAAGGTTCGAACCCAAACTGACGAACGCAGCTGCCCTCGCAAGATTTGACATAGAAGCCTGGGGACCCTGTTTTTGAGCTTGTACTTTGTTCTTCGTCCTTTGATTTCTATTGTAAGTCGTCTGGTATCATCAAACTACGTTTGGATACAAAGATCAAAACACCAGGTACAAAGCACAAAGACCAGGAAACCATTGTCACAACTTCTAACCCTAATCTGGCTCAAGTGGAGGCTGTTTCGAAATTCATTGCGTTCTTCGAAGGCGGTAGTCAGTCGCCTTGCCTCAATACTTGGAATGCTGGCAGCGCTGGTTTTTGCGCTCGTAATTGCCCTCGGACTGGGAGCAGTGGCGTTCGGGCTGTCATCGGCTGAGATCATGACCCAGGTCAGGCGCGGAGGAGATTCCGCGAGTGCCGAAGCGATTCCTTCCGCCGAATTCATTTTCTTCTCCATCTTAGCTTTTTTGTACTTGATGTGGGCCACCTTGCCTCTCAGCATTGGAACAAGCCGGCATTTTGAGCCGGGCCGGCTGCTCATGTACCCCATCAGCCTCCGAAAACTATTTGCGGTGGATTTCATCAGCGAGGCCGTGAGCCTGCAATCGATCTTTGCGATCCCGACGATCATCGCGATTGGACTGGGCGCCGGTTTGGGGAAGGGAATGCTCGGCTGGGCGCTACTGGTCGCCTTGTTCGCGACAGTGTTTGGACTAGCACTTTCGAAATGGCTGGCCGTTTCGGTCGGCTCGTTGATTCGTCGCCGGCGCACTCGCGGGGAAACCTTACTTGCCTTCATGGGTGTCGGCGCCGGACTGGGCGGCGCTTTGGTTGGTCAACTGGCTCCGACGATCTTCAGAAATGCGGAGTCGTTCAGAGGGCTGCGCTGGACGCCGCCCGGCGCTGTCGCGTTCGCCTTAACTTTGGGTCTGTCGCGGGGCGCGGCTTTGGATTATTTTCTGGCTCTGGGAACAATCCTTGGCTACATAGTTATCCTTGTGTGGGCGACGTACTGGATTGCGCAGCGAACAGCCCTCGCCAAGGGCGGCGCGAAACGAAATGCTCTGGCGAAGTTGAACATACCCAGTCCGACTTATGCCGGCTGGGACATTCCGGGCCTTTCCGCAGAGCTTGCAGCTGTCGTTGAGAAGGAGCTGCGCTATGTTCTGCGCAATGCCCAGGTACGCCTGATGGTACTGATGCCACTCATTTTAATCGTAATCAGAGTGGTGAATACCAACCGTTTTCGTGCTGACGGACCGGTAGCTACGGCACCTTTCGGAAGCGAAATTTTCATCTACGCGGAAGGGCTAATAACCACCGGGGGCGTGCTCTACGTCTTCTTGATCCTCACCGGGCTCTCATGCAATTTGTTTGCATTTGAAGAGAGCGGAATGCGGACCCTGATTCTCTCGCCCGCTAGTCGCGCAAAAATTCTAATCGGTAAGAACATTGCTGTAAGTGTGATGGCGCTGGTTTTTTCCGTCACCCTGCTACTCGTCAACGAACTGATCTTTCGCGATCTAACTTCGCGTGCTCTCCTGTTCGCGGCGTTGAGCTTCATTACGTTTGCCGCCATGACCGCCGTGGTCGGTAATGGGTTATCAATTCGGTTTCCTAAGCGGATGAAGTTTGGCAAACGAATGAATGTTTCGGGAGCGACAGGGTTACTGCTGATTCCAATCATTATTCTGCTTGCATTACCGCCACTCGCCGCCACAGCAGCGGGTTATATAGCCCGGAGCTGGCTGGTTGAATATGCTACACTCACTTTGTTTGCAGGGATTGCAGTCGGGGTTTATCTGCTGCTGATCGGCAGCCAGGGCGAAGCGTTACAGCGGCGCGAAGTGGAGATACTTGAAGCCGTTCGTGAACCCACCGATGATTAACCCGGCAGACTTGAAATCAAAATTCCAGTGATACGCGAGGGCGTATCCGGGCGGGCATTCGGACAGGCGGCCCCGTCCCTACACAAATGGCTCGCAGAAGATTTCGCAGCAATCAGCGGCACGAACCAGCCACCGAGCGCTCCTTCCAGGAGTACATCCTTTCCACCTCTGCTCCGCAGACATCACGACTGGAACTGCTTCGCTTGATTCGTGGCGGCGAAGACACCTACCTCGAACTCAAGGTCAAACTTTCCAACAACGAAAAGATTGCGCAGGAAATTGTCGCACTGGCAAACACCGGCGGCGGTTTGATTGTGTTTGGCGTTAATGATCAATTGCGTGTTGAAGGAGTGGACGATCCGGAGAGTGTGCAGGAACAGTTGGTGAAGATCTGTCGCGAAGAGATTCAACCTTCTATCGTTCCTTTTATTGATCGCGTGGCGTTCGACAACGGCCGGCGCGTCGTCGCGCTCGATGTCGAGGGCAAACGGCGACCCTATCGCACGCGCGATGGCCGCTTCTACCTGCGGATTGGGGCTGAGAAAAGGGAAGCTACTCCGGAGGAACTCGCCGCGCTGCTGGATGAGACGCGACCCTTACGTTATGAGAATGTTCCCGTCAGCGGAGCGTCGATCAAGGACATTGATGAGGCGCACCTGTGGAGCTTCCTGCGTGGGTTTGCGGGAGATGCTTTCGATGAGGTTGCCGCTGCTGGCTATCCTACTGCTGAAGTATTGGAAAAAGAACTTTTGTTGGGAACAAGTAATGGGGTGGACGTCGTGCCCACAACTGCCGGCTTATTATTATTTGGCCGCGATGAACGGGTGTCGGAGTTGCTGCCACGCGCTGCAGTTGTCGCTACCAGATTTGCCGGAGATTCGACTCAGACTGCTGTTGTCGAACGCGTAATTCTCAGCGGAACTTTGGCGACTCTTTACGAATCAACGCTAAGTTTTGTCGGACGTTACTGCGACCTGTGGGATGCGCGGCCGCGTCGATTTCCTGCGGCGGGAACTGAGGAGAGCCCTATTGCTGCGCGTGCAAATTATCATCGTGGCGCCGTTCGGGAAGCGGTTGCCAACGCGCTGATACATCGCGATCTGGCGCTCCGTGACCAGCCAACCCGGCTGCAAATCTTCGAGCATTCGTTGGAGTTGATTAATCCTCGGCGTACGGCCGGGTTTTCACCGGTGGCGCAAAAAGCCATCCGTTATGGATTGCCGGAGCGCTTGAATCCGCAGCTGGCCGCGGCGTTTACCAGTCCAGCCTATGGGCAAACTCTGCCGACTGGTGGTCTGCCGATGCTGCTCCGCGAGTCGCGACTGTTTTCGGGAAAGCGAACAGAGATCTACGCGTTCAATGATGAATTTCGTCTGCGACTACATGGGACGTAGAAGAAGGAGACAGGAGACAGTAGGCAGTAGGCAGTAGGCAGAAAGCATACTCGAAATTCAAGCTTACGGTTCGGGAAAAAAGAATAAGGCAGCGAAACTCAATTTCGCTGCCTTTCGTTTTCTGCCTACTGCCTACTATCCCTTTGGTGCGTTGTAAACCGAGCGCGCTTGAATGGTGTACTCCTTATCGTCATAAACGCCGTCGCCGTTCACGTCCACACTGACCTTGATCTTGTGTTGTTTGCCGTCGCGTACATCGCCAGGGTTGAAGGCCAGACTGTACTGACTTCGAAGCAGGTTGTTGATCGATTGCAGAATGCTAGGCAACTCGCCTTCGAAGGTGTAGGGGAAATACTTTCCACCTGTTTCTTTGGCGAAAGTCTTGAGTGTGTTATCCGCTTGCAGGAAGGTCAATCTGCCGGGCGAACCGGTGAGGCTGTCGGTGGCATTCATCAGGTGTTCGTATTTCTTGAAGTAGAGATTGCCCGTGCCGATGATGTAGATCGGAATGCCAGCATTTTGCAACACCTTACGCGTATCGCCGTAGTTGATTTTGCTGAACGTGTCGATTCCTGAACAAATTAGGATCACCGCCCGCCTTCGTCCCTGCACTGTGACCAGCCCGGCATAGTCCGACTTTTCTTCCTTGGAATCTTCAAGGACAACTGAATCCCCGCGTCCACCCATAAGCACGAATTTCATCGTGTCGAAGAGATTGCTTTCTCTAAAGGCAGGCTGATTGCGAAGCAGCAGCGATATCACCTCGTTGATCCGGCGCGGGTCGTTTGTGAAATCTGTCAGGGTCGTGGGACGGAGGTCGTAGGCAACAACCGAAACGTAGTCGTCCGGTGGTTTGATGAACCGTGAAAGGAACATCGCAGTAGGCCTCAGAACCTCGTAGGTGCCTGGATCGTAGCCTCCGCTGCCGAAATAGCCGAACTGTTCAGACCACTTACTGTATTCCAGGGCCATCACCACAGTAATGGGCGCTTCGGGCGTTGAGAAGTTGGTAATTACCTGCGGAGTGTTGTCGGAGAAGATTGCGAAGTTTTCCTTCTTCAGGCCGGTCACAATCTGTCCGGACTTCTTATGGTAAACGACTGTGTCGACGTTGACGATCTGCGTCGAGATAGTCACTTTGTCTGCATCTTGCGGCCGGCCGGTGATGTCCGGCGGTGGCGCTTCCTCCTGCTTCTCTCCCTGCTGACCGGGCTCGGGTCTCTTATTTTTTTTCTGATTCGTTACTGGAGGCTGGCGGCGTGATTGGGCGAATGCGAAGCTCTCGCCAATTCCGACCAACATGCCCAGAATCAGCGCGAAAGCGATGGCGCAGCGGTAAAGCTTTAAGCGATTCATGACGTTACCTTAAGTGGTGGAAAAAACAGCCAGGACCCGAGGTAACTCAAACTGTTGGTTTGCGTCCGCAAGCTAACAGATCAGTTTACGTTCAGGACTCAGTTAATGAAGGTCTGATGCCCACAGGCGAACCGCAGGTTGCAGCCCAATCGGCTGAGCTAACGGGCTTCAGCCTCGATTGAGACATCGTAAGTCCCCGTGTTATCGCTCAAATCGCCCTCGTTGACGCCGAGGAATAGCACCCCATCCCGCTGGGCAACAAAATCACGCCGGGTGCCGATGAGAATAAAATCATCGTTGTCATCCCCGATGACGGCTATTAAAGCGCCCGTCGCTTCATTACGCATCAGTTTGTCATTGTCCGGAATTGTCGAAATTCCGATGGGAGTTGCGAAGCGACCGCGACCCAGCGAGACTCGACCAGAGGAACTAATCCGTAGACGTTGCCCCTGGCGCACCACAAGGCCGCTGTTTGACCAGCCGTTGTTTGCATTGTCAGCTCGTACAGCAACTTTAATCGTAAAAAATGTGGGCGCGGCCGCGGAGGCCGGTGAGCCGCCAGTGTTACGGTTAACAGTGGAAGTGCTATCGGGTTGTGGATTGGATCGCGGCGGCTGCGATACAGGTTCTCTGTTCGTCCCGGGCAGATCCTCATTAGCCAGGACCGATGCTGCTGCTGTTGTTGCGGAGTCAAACTCGATGGATTCGATGTCTTCAACGTAAACAGTGGTCCGGCCGCGTCTACCTTTCGTGCCTGCTCCGATGAGCACAGTAAACTGTTGATCCCGGAAGCCGATGACTTGCCCGCGAATGATACTGCCATCCTTCAGGCGGATCGTATCGGCGAGGGCGGGCGCAACCAGGGCGAGCGAAAGGACGAGTGCAGATAACGTGCAGCAAAGCTTTTTCATCGTTCTTCTCCAGCAAGCATTCAATGACGAGGTTTAGCAAGACTCCTATGCTTTTGCAAGCGGGAGAGGTGTGTGTCGGCATTTGCGATGCGGTCACCGCCAGAAAGGTTGTGAAACGGCTGCTGAGCAAGCTATATAAGCCGCAGCTGCCGGCAGCGTGGGCGTTTCGCTTTGGAGTGCGGCAACTTGTTGCCGCTTTTTCGCAGTTCGTGATCCTTCGTGTTAATTCGTGGTTCGTAAACCATGGTTTCTCTAATACGATCCACGAACTAACACGAAACGGCACGAACTAAACATTGATGGATAAACAATCTGTGCGAACTAATCAAATGAGAAGCTTCCTTGTCATTTCTCTCCTTCTGCTTCTGCCTTTGTCGAGCTTGTCGCAGTCGCGCCAGCGAGATCTGACTCGTTTAGTAGACCCCTTTGTCGGAACGGGCGGACATGGCCACACCTTTCCTGGCGCTACATTGCCTTTCGGGATGGTGCAACTAAGTCCTGACACGCGACTCAGCGGCTGGGACGGATGTTCCGGTTACCACTACTCCGATCACATCATCTACGGGTTCAGCCACACTCATCTGAGCGGTACGGGAATCCCCGACTACTGCGACATCCTCCTGATGCCGACCGTTGGCGACGTCCATCTTGAAGCTCGTCCCAATGAAGCGGGTAAAGGCTATGCATCGCGATTCAGTCATCAGAACGAGACCGCCATCCCCGGCTATTACTCAGTAAGACTCGATGACGACAACATCCTCGCGGAACTCACCACAACAAGCCGCGTTGGTTTTCACCGGTATTCTTTTCCGCGAACAATTAGCGCCAACATCATTATCGACCTCGCGCACCGCGATAAGGTGCTGGAGTCGTATCTACACATCGTTGACTCGACGCACCTCGAGGGGTTTCGCCGATCGGAATCCTGGGCAAAAGATCAGCTCGTCTATTTCGCAATGGAATTTTCCCGTCCGTTTGCTGCTTCAACCATTAGCGAAGGAGGTCAAATCTCGCCCACCGCATCCGAGGCGCGCGGCACAAAGGTGCAAGCTGCGTTCCGTTTTTCGGCGCTGGATGGTGCGCCCGTTCTAACCAAGGTCGCGCTCTCCGCCGTCAGTCTGGAAGGCGCCCGAAAGAATCTCGCCGCAGAAATTGATCACTGGGACTTCGACAGAGTGAAAGCCGAAGCCAACCGTGTTTGGAATTCGGAGTTACGCAAAATTGAAGTCGCCGGTGGAACTGAAGCGCAACTCAGGAATTTCTACACTGCGCTTTATCACTCAGTGCTTGCGCCGAATATCTTTATGGACGTCGATCGGCAGTATCGCGGACGTGATTTCAAATCTCACTTCGCAAAGGATTTTGACAACTACACCGTTTTCTCCCTCTGGGATACCTTTCGCGCTGCCCACCCTCTTTACACGATCATCGACCGCCGCCGCACCACAGATTTTATCAGGACGTTTCTGGCGCAGTATGAGCAGGGCGGCCGTCTCCCGGTCTGGGAACTGGCGGCGAATGAAACCGACACGATGATTGGTTATCACGCAGTCTCGGTGATCGCCGATGCCGTCGCCAAGGACATAGATGGTTTTGATCGCAGTCTTGCTCTGAAAGCGATGAAGCATAGCGCGGACCTAAAACACTTCGGACTTGCCGCGTACTCGGACCACGGAATGATTGGCATGGAGGAGGAACGCGAGTCCGTCTCAAAAACACTCGAGTATGCGTACGACGATTGGTGCATTGCCGAGACCGCGCGAACGCTGGGACACGAGGACGACTACGAACGGTTCATCGAACGAGCGCAGTACTACAAGAATGTTTTTGATCGACAGTCAGGCTTCATGAGACCGCGCACAAATGCCAATTGGCTTTCGCCATTCGATCCGCGTGAGGTTGATTTCAATTTCACGGAAGCAAACTCGTGGCAGTACACCTTCTTCGTTCCCCAGGACATAAGTGGCTTGATCGCATTGATGGGTGGAAAGCAGGCCTTCATTGAAAAACTCGATGCGCTTTTCGCCGGCGAGAGTAAAACCACCGGCCGCGAACAGGTCGACATCACCGGATTGATTGGGCAATACGCACACGGCAACGAACCCAGCCACCACATGGCTTATCTCTATAACTATGCGAACCAACCCTGGAAGACTCAGGCACGCGTGCGCCAGGTAATGGATACGTTTTACCAGCCAACACCGGATGGCCTGATAGGCAATGAAGATTGCGGGCAGATGTCTGCCTGGTATGTGCTGAGTGCGGCGGGATTCTATCCAGTCACTCCGGGTGCACCAATCTATGCCATCGGAAGCCCTTTGTTTCCCCAGTTAAAATTTAACCTCGAAAACGGGAAGTCGTTTGTGATTAAGGCTCGCCGGGTTTCGAAAAGCAACATTTACATCCAGTCAGCAGTCCTGAACGGCAGGCCTTACAGCAGGTCATTAATTTCCCACAAGGACCTGATGGCTGGCGGTGAGTTGATTTTCGAAATGGGCGCGCGTCCGAATTTGCGATGGGGTGCGAGCGATCGAGAGATACCGATTTCGCGAATTGTAGATCGACCCACCGTTGCCGTTCCGGTCATCCAAGCTGCGGGCAAAACTTTCAAGGATTTTCTGCTAATTTCGATTTCAGGGGTTACTCCAGGTTTGGAACTGCATTACACAACCGACGGTTCGGAACCGACTTTGAGATCACAGCGTTACACAAGACTACTTCTGATTGATAAATCCAGCACCGTTAAGGCGGTCGCCATCGATCGTAGCGGACGGAAGAGTCTCGTGGCGACAGCAAATTATCATCGCATTCCGCACAGCTGGACGATCGCGCTCGCTTCAAAGTACAGCTCACAGTATAACGGCGGCGGAAACCTTGCTTTGATTGATGGGATCAGAGGTACCACGAACTGGAGCGGTGGTGGCTGGCAAGGCTATCAGGGTCAGGATCTAATCGCGACGCTTGATCTGGGGAAGGTACAGGACGTGACAAGACTGAGCGCGGGTTTTCTCCAGGATGTTGGTTCATGGATCTTGATGCCGCGCCAGGTTGATTTCGAACTCTCAACAGATGGCCGGAACTTCGTACCGGCGATCTCGATGCCCGCTGAGGTTTCTGAAAGAGATTATGGCGTGATCATCAAAAACTTCGGGGGAAACATTCGCACGACAAAAGCGCGTTACGTGAGGATTCGAGCGCGCAATTACGGAAAGCTGCCAGACTGGCATCCGGGGAGCGGCGGCGACGCCTGGATCTTCGTCGATGAGATCATCATCGAGTAGAAACGAACCAGAGACAATCGGCCGCGGATTTACGCGGAGAGCAAGAAGCAAACCGCCGCGGATTCACGCGGAAAACGGATAAGAACTGCCCAAAAGAAAAGGGAAAATACAGAGGAACCAAAGGGTGATTTGCCCCAGTTCCTGCTATCCGATTCTTTGTCTTTATCCGCGTTCTTCGCGAAAATCCGCGGCCCTTATTCTTTATCCGCGGCTCGTGTTTTCCTACCACACCACCTCAAACTCATAATCTGAAGCGCCACCCTTGGGATCGCGTATTCGGATCACTGCGGCGTAATCGTTTTCTCGCGAGGGCTGCTGCTCAACAAAAACTTCGCCGCGTCCCCTCTTAGCCTGGAGTCTGACGTTCACACCACGACGCGAGGGCAGTGATGCCGTGAAGTTTGTCGTGGCGTCGTAGTATGGCGTACCGCCGATCGTTTCCACTTCCGCCTGGCCGCCACGAATCGTGATCCGGATATCGTCGTCCACTCTTCCTTTCCAGGTCATGCGGCCAGATCGGGCTGGCGGAAAGTTTTCGTCGTCGCGTGGGTTATCGCCGCGCGGGTTATCGTAGTCGAGTTCACGAGAGATTTCGGACATTGTGCGCTGAATCGCTTGCCAGCGATTCACCTGGAGGTTGTTGCCATCAATCGGAGTTGCCAGACTCTGCAGAACGCGAAAAGCGTCGCGCAGGTCGTTTCTTCTTAAACGATCGATGACCATGCGGTTGAACAGGCGAGCGCCGCCATTGAAATGATGCGCGAGCATGGCTGCTTGAACGTTAGTGCGACTATCTCGAAGGGTCCCGGAGGAGCCGCGGTAGCTCGCATCGGCAAAATCGTTCGCTTCATTCGCAAGGCGCGCCGAGAGCTCGATGAGTCGCGAGGACTGAGCGAAGCTTGCGCCTGCGAAACTTATGTTCACGAGCAGCAGAGCAGCTGTCATTAGAAGAATTCGTTTGGTAGTCATAGGTTCTCCTGGTTTTCGTTATCTGCGTGAAAGCTTTCGGTAAAGAGATTGTTCCCCCGCCCCCAGCGACGTGTCAATGGTGGGGAAGTAGGCAGTAGCCAGTAGCCAGTAGACAGTAGGGCACACAGTAATTTGCAGGTCAGGAAGGGGACCCTGTCCCGCTGTCCAACTCGGCCTATTTGTTTGGTGAGTGAAGTTCAACTTGAGGCGGAGTCCTTTCCCGACCTGCAAATTACTAACTGCCTACTGCCTACTGTCTAATGTCTACCGCCATTGCCCCCGTTCCCCTGTTTCCCCGTTTTCTTGTTACCCTATTTCCATGAAACATCTCACTACATCGGAACTGGAAGCGGGTCTGGAGGAGATCCGCATGGCGCCGAAAGACGAAGGCGTATTGGAGTTGATCGTTTGCCGGCCGCGGGTTGATGAGCGCGAAACTCTTGTGCAGGCGAATCTTGATCTGCTCGAAGGCCTCGTCGGCGATAGTTGGAAGACGCGTGGGAGTGGCCGAACTAAAGACGGGTCGGCGCATCCGGACATGCAAATCAACATCATGAGCTCCCGTGCGATCTCACTTGTGGCCCAGTCGAAGGAGCGCTGGCCCCTGGCGGGCGACCAACTTTATCTCGACCTGGACTTAAGCGCGGAAAATTTGCCGGCTGGTACCCGCATCGCACTCGGCACCGCGGTGCTCGAGGTCACACCACCACCGCACACCGGCTGCGCAAAGTTTGTTTCGCGGTTCGGTCTGGACGCAATGAAGTTTGTAAATTCAGAATTGGGAAGAGAACTGCGCCTGCGAGGTTTAAACGCAAGAGTCATTAAGTCAGGCGCGATTAGAGTAGGTGACGTAGCAAAGAAACTGTAAGCGGCTTTCATAATTGCCGATTGCCAATTGCCGATTAGCGCGTGCGAAGTGAAGTCAATACCGCCAGCCGGTAGCCGGTGGGCCGTTACGCAGATACTTAATTCTTGCGACATCACGGCCAACATCAGGAGTTCGAGTACTTAATCATTACCACGCGAGGCGTGAGTGCTAGCAGATCGGCCCCTCCGCTACCGCGTGGTGGTACTGACCTCAACTAATCGGCAATCGGCAATCGGCAATCGGCAATTGCCAATCGGCAATCGCCAATCGGCAATCCATCCAGGCCAGTCAAACAGTTCTGTTCCCCCGGAAACACGTTTCTTTGTTACTCTGTCTTCCGTGAACCTTGTCGACCTCCTGCTAATCGGACTCGTAATCCTGAGCATGCTCTATGGTTTGCGCCGGGGCTTCCTCCTCGGCCTGCTGGACCTTCTTGGATGGATACTGGTCATCGTCGCGGCACTGCGTTTTTATCAGCCGGTAGCAAAGTGGCTGGGTGAGCATATCGATGTCTGGTCGGAAATTTGGGACCAGCCGTTGGCGTTCCTCCTGATTGCCTTTGTGGTGGGAATGGTGTTCCAACTTCTGGGTTACGCCCTGTTCCGGCGTCTGCCGAAAGATATCCACGAACGTAGAGTCAATCGCTTGTTGGGAATCCTTCCCGGTGTACTAAGCGGTCTAATTACCGCCGCGCTCGCCTCGGCCCTGTTGCTTGCCGTTCCCTTCAGCGGAGCGCTGCAGGAACGCGCGCGTGAAAGTGCCCTTGTCAATCGTCTCGCCGTTTACGCTCAACGCCTGGAAACGGCACTCCATCCGGTGTTTGCCGAAGCAGTCGCGGAGACTCTGAATCTTCTTACAGTCCAACCCGATTCGCATGAACGCGTCACTTTGCCTTACAAGGTTGCTAACACGCGCCCCCGACCCGAGTTGGAAACGAGGATGTTGGAACTTCTGAACAAGGAAAGAGTGGCAAAGGGGCTGAAGCCGCTTGCACCGGATCCGGAACTAACGACAGTAGCGCGGCGCCACTCGGCTGACATGTTCGCTCGTGGCTACTTCGCTCACGACACCCCGGAAGGTCACGATCCATTTTGGCGGATGCGCCAGGGCAACGTGAGTTTTATTACCGCCGGAGAAATCTCGCCCTTGCGCCGACAGTGCAGGTTGCACATAACGGACTGATGAACTCACCGGGCCACCGTGCAAATATTCTGACAAAGGATTTCGGCCGCGTAGGCATTGGCATCATGGATGGAGGCGTTCGTGGCCTGATGGTCACGCAGAATTTTCGCAATTAGCACATCGAACCATGTCACGTCACGAAGAATCCTTTCAGATCCCCGTTCCGCCAGAGCAGGCGAAAGCGATCTGCCGAAACGCTATCACCTCGCTCGGTCTGCCGATGAGGGATTTAGGATATGGCTTTACCGGTGCCGAAAGCTTCCAGTTTGGATTTACGTGGCCGGTGACGATTAGCCTGATTATCGACCACGGCGATCCAGGAATGAGCCACATCAGGATTGGAGGCACAAACTTTGGGTTCGGCCCCATTCAATCGAATCACGTTCGAGGGAAAGTTCTCGCTCTACGCCATCGCATCGAACTGCTGCTGCAGCAACCTCGGGAGTGAAGGAACTCAAGTTAGTATCCGGGGGCAACGCACCCGGAACATAACACACAAAACACATTCCGACCCGGAAAGGGTTGCTTTCAGGGTCACGAACGATGTTCGCCTCGTGTCCGTGGGCGTTGCCCCACGGCTATTAACTTTCACGCTTTCAGCGTGAAGCATTTCCGTAGGCATCGCGAAAGGCAAGCCCACGGTTACTAACTTGGACCCCTATCGGGAGATTACTCGTCCACTTGCACGCAGACCCATTAACCGCGACGGATACACGCCGAAGTCTTCAACCTCCCAGGTGTTGCCGTCTCGCAATCGCACTTTAGCTGCCGCGATTAGTGTTCCCTGACCTTTTCCCTCTCGATCGAGAAAGATCTCAGCATAACCGACGCGATAGTCCTGGGATCTAGAGCCGTAACGCAGTTCAGCAAAACTGAGATTGCGTTCATACAAGACAGTTAGTTTTGTGCCGCCCTCTCCCCAGGGATCGGCGATGATCGCGTTAGCACGAACACCGACACCCGTGCCGATTTGAATTCGGCCTGCGTCCATTCCGTTCAGCACGCGCAACAACTCATCCTGTCCTCCGCGTGCAAGGGCATCATTCAATTCGCGCACTTGATTCACCGGTGTATAGCTGTTGATGATCAAGCTAAATGGGCGAGTGCGTCCACCCAGCCTGCCGCCAAGGCTAACTACTGTTCCGTTCACGCGCTGGCGTTGAGCCACTGCTTCGGTTACCGGCTGAAACAGGGCAACGCAACACAACCCAAACAACAACTTCGCAAATGTTCTCTTCATTACTTCTCCTTCGATTTAAAGCGGAAGACCACTTGGGGAGATGGCGATTTGCAGCAAGCCCTACTTCCTTTTAGATACAGACTTCTTGTGCGGCACCTTCGCGCCGGTCTCGCGCGCTTGCGAAAGCCCGATCGCGATTGCCTGTTTCTTGCTGGTTACTTTCTTACCGGAGCGGCCGCTTTTTAAGATGCCCCTCCTCCGTTCGTGCATCGCCTTTTCCACTTTCTCGCCTGCTTTCTTTCCGTACCTGGCCAAACCTGATCTACCTCCTACCGGAAGTTACTTCGAGGACTTAAGTGCCCTTTTTGTGGCAAATTTATCGCAAACCAAGTACCAAATGAGCACTTGGCGATTACATTTTCTACTCAACATTGCTAAGCAGTTGTAAGCCCCTCGAACTCATCCGGCGTGCGCGGCCAATCCGACCGCAGCAGCCGCGAGAGCGCGCGATCGGCCAATAGTTTTCCTCCGGTCTGGCAACCCGGACAGTAATTGGTTTCATTCGCAGCATATCGGATGCGACGAATCTTACTGCCACAGCGTGGGCAAGCTTCAAGATACTTGCCGTGCACGGCCATCTCCGCACGGAAGGCTGTGACCTTTTCCGGAAACCCGCCATACGCATCCGCACGCAGCAACTCTACCCATTCCGTCAGCGTCGCTCGCGTGGAATTGAACAGGCGTTCAATCTGATCAGTCGTCAACTTTTGCGTCAAGGCGACGGGTGAAAGCTGCGCATGCCAAAGAATTTCATCGGAATAGGCATTACCGATTCCGCTAAATAGTCTCGGGTCGGTGAGCGCACGCTTCAACGTGTGATTCGCTAACTGGAGCGTTTCTGTGAATCCTTCGAGGTCGGTTTCAAAAACCTCCAGACCACCCGGATCAAGATGCTGAAGACCAGCCTCACCCTCTACAAGATGCAGGGAAGCACGCCGCTGCGTACCAGCTTCCGTGAGGGTCAAAGTTCCGTTTGTGAACTCGAAAATCGCCAGGTTGCGCTTGTTGGGAAGTTTGCCCGGAAGCCGCCTGGTGCGCTGAGTTACTTCTTTCCAGTGGAGGCGTCCCGCAATCATGAGATGGAGAACGAGCCAGAGATCTTTTTCAAAGCCAATGCAGATGCGCTTGCCCAGGCGTCGCAACTCGACGACTTTTTTATTTTCGACTGAGGCGAGCGGCGGATTCGCACTGCGCAACAAAAAAGGTGAACCGAGCGTCACCCGTACGAGTGCTTGCCCGAGAATGCGCTGATCCAGAGCCTCGAGATAAACGACGATGTCTGGAAGTTCAGGCATAAGCAAAATGACAGAGAATCTACGATACGCGATACTCGGGCGACGTTGCAGCTGCCGGTAGAGACTCGAACACGCCCCCAGGGGACAACATGAAAAGCCTTAGGGCACTTCTGAGCGGCTTGCCCCTCCTAGTGCGGTGAGGCTGGCCTACCTGTTCGCCTCCCTTGTTGTTTCGCGAGGCTGAGCCTCGCGAATTTAAGAGAGAAGCTTCACGGTAAGCCCAAGGCTTACCGCACTGCGAAGCGGCAAAGCCGTTCTCGAGTAATGAGGCGAGAGCGGGTGGATAGCGCAACAGTTCGCCCAACCAGTGCGGTGAGGCTTGCCTCACCGGCTCATTCCACCCCACAATTCGTCGCGAGGCTGAGCCTCGTGAATTCGAAAGATGCCTGAACGGTAAGCCAAAAGGCTTACCGCACTGGACGTGGCAAGCCGCGGACTGCGGATTGCTCTTCTCACAACCTGGAAAGTCCTTATGAAGTTTTGTATTTCGTTTCTGTTAGCCCTCCTCATCGTTTTCCCGGGCAGTCCCATACGGGCTGAATTGCCATCTTCCGCCACTCTTGCACAGGCGAAGGGCGCCTGGCGCAGCGTTCGCACAAACAACCTTTTTGTCATTGGCAATGCAGACGCGGAGACTCTGCAACAGGTGGCAGTGTGGCTCGAGTTTTTTCACGGGGCTTTCGCGCGGCTCGTATCGCGTTCTGTTTTCGATTCATCGGCGCCAACAACCGTGATCGTCTTTCGTGACGACGCCTCCTTTATCCCCTTCAAACCGCTCTACCAGAGTCGGCCGGCGAATGTATCCGGTTACTTCCAGTCTGGAGAAGACGTTAATTACATAGCCATCTCACTGGATCCAGGTGAGCGCGTTCCTTACGAGACGGCATTTCATGAGTATGTTCACCTCCATCTTAAAGATAATTTGCCGAGTGCTCCTCTATGGCTCAACGAAGGAATGGCGGAACTTTATGGCTCGCTGCAGTTTTCGCGCGGAGAGGCATTACTGGGAGCACCGATTTTTCCTTATGTTCATGTTTTGAGAAGCCAGGAATTGTTGCCCTTAACCACCTTGTTTGCCATCGATACCAGGTCTCCTCATTACAATGAACAGGATAAGAGCGGCGTCTTTTATGGCCAGTCATGGGCCTTTGTCCACTATCTCATGTTGGGTGCACACGGCGGGCGTCAGCAGCAATTCAAGCAGTTTTTGCATAACGTATCCCGTGGGGAGACTTCCGAAAAAGCCCTCGAGAGTTCTTTCGGCACAAGCATCGAGATCCTCGAGAAAGAATTTCGAGACTATGTGCGGCGCGGAGAATTTCCCGCGCAGCGTATGGCCAGCGGCGACAACCCTCAAACGTACGCTTACTACACAGCGACGCAGCGTTCAGCACTCTCCGACGGAGAAGCAAACTACTATCTGGGTGATTTGCTGCTGCACATCAACCGCCCAGGCGACGCGGAGGTTTACTTCAAACAAGCGATCGCAGTGGAACCAAGCTTCATTCCCACATACGCTTCACTGGGTCAGCTCTACACACATCAGCGACGTTATGCAGAGGCCAAAAAATATTTACAGCGGGCGACGCTCGCGCCGCAAAACTACCAGATTCATTATCTCTACGCTTATGTGCTCAGTCGCGAAGGCGTCTCTGCGACCGGCCAGATCAGTGAGTACCCGCGTGAGAACGTCGCGGTTATGCGTGACCAACTGATGCGATCGATCAAGTTAGCGCCTCAGTTTGCTCCAGCGTATTACTTGCTCGCACTCGTAGATCTGGTATCGGATAAAAACCTTGACGAAGCAGTGGCAATGGCGCAGAAGGCCCGGCAACTGGAACCATCGAGGGCGGGTTACTCGCTCCTGCTCGCCCATGCCTATGTGAGAAGGGGGAATGCTGGAGAAGCCCGTTCCATCCTGGAACCTCTAACCACGAACAGTGACCCGGCGGTGCGCGGCGAGGCACAGAGTCTCCTGAATTCATTGAACCAGGCGGGTGCGACCGCTTCGCGAAGCTCCGCAGACTCTAGAAACACTGCGAGTCTTGGTAGCACGATCACTGCCGAACCGGTTCCATCGGGATCATCGCGGATGATTATGGGAGGCACGGGGGGAGATAACAGCGGGGCGGCAATCCGCGACGGCCGCACGATCGAACAATCTGAATCCCTGCCGGCGCTGGATGAAGTGCTCGCGCGTTATTTGAAGGCATTGGGTGGTGCCGATGCGATTAAGACTCCTAATAGTCGCGTTATAAAGGGGACGCTTGACGTGGTGGGTGTCAGTCGCGGGGGCAGTTTCGAGATTTACGCCCAGGCTCCTAACAAGATGCTCTCTGTCATGGACGCGCATCCACTGGGACTCGTAAAGGTCGGTTACAACGGGCGTACTGGTTGGAGCCAAAGTGAACGCGGGATCGAACTGTCAAAAGGAGCTGAGCTCGAGGCGTTGCGGCGTGACGGCGACTTCTACAGCCCGCTCAATCTCAAGCAAAACTTTACGAAAGTATCTCTTCTCGGCAAGAGCAAAATTGGCTATCGAGAAGTTTACGTCCTCGAGTTACAGCCTCGTTCTGGCAGCGCGGAAAAACTGTACCTGGACGCTCAGACATACCTTCCAGTGCGGATGAATGGGGTGCGGATGGTAGGAAAGGTTGCAGTGCCGGTTGAGATTTATCTGGACGACTGGCGAGCGGTTGATGGTATTAAATATCCATTCCGGATTAGCCAAAGTTCTCAAGGTGTAAGTTTGAATTTCACCGTCACCGAGATAAAGCATAACGTTCCCGTCAACGCGAGTTTGTTTGAGTTGCCAGCGAAATAGGTTTTACTGAGTCAGGAAGGAAAATTCGCAGGTAAGGAAGGGGGCCTGCCCCCGCAATTCCAAAATGTCCAAAGTCCAACGTCCAATGTCCAAAGTCATGACTGGAAGTGAGGTCAGTATCCCGACATTTCGGGATAGCGACCGGGTCTAAGAATTCGTTTTAGGCGTAGCAAGCACTAAAAACACAGACTTTGGACCTTGGACATTGGACTAAGATAACCCCATGAAAATCACAACCGCCTTCCTTTTAGTCTTAGCCGCCTGCATCAACCCTCTCTCGCAAACAGATCGTCAGCAATTTATCCGAGTCGAAGGCCCGGTCATTGCTCTCACACATGTGCGCGTCATTGACGGGACCGGCGCTGCGCCTGTTGAAGACCAGACGATCGTCATCGCAGGTGGAAAGATTCAGGCAATAGGATCTAACACGAAGATCCCAGCCAACGCCCAGGTTCTCGATCTCAAAGGCTATTCAGTCCTGCCGGGCCTGGTGGGCATGCACAACCATCTGTTCTTCCCCATGGGCGGCTCGCCGCCGATGTACTCGAACATGGGAACAAGTTTTCCGCGTCTATATCTCGCGCTCGGCGTCACCACGATTCGAACGACCGGCAGCGTCGCTCCCTACACCGACTTGGAAATCAAAAGACTCATCGACAGCGGGAAGATGATTGGTCCGAAGATGCACATTACCGCGCCGTATCTGGAAGGCGCTGGCGCTTTCACGCCCGTGATGCATGAACTGACCGGGCCGGACGACGCACGTCGCATGGTGAACTTCTGGGCTGATCAGGGAGCGACGTCTTTCAAGGTTTATATGAACATTACGCGCGCGGAGTTGCGCGCTGTGGTAGAGGAAGCGCACAAGCGCGGGCTGAAAGTCACCGGACATCTTTGCTCGATCGGTTATCGCGAAGCGGCGGACCTCGGCATCAACAACCTCGAGCATGGCTTGCTTGCCGATTCGGAATTCGTTCCCAACAAACAACCAGACAAGTGCCCTGGCGGCGTAGGCGTCAGCCTTCGCCAGCTTGACCTCAACAGCGAAGCGGCGAAGGAAACGATTCGCACACTCGTCGCCAAGAATGTGGCAATCACGTCGACGTTGCCCGTCTTTGAAGCGGGAGCGCCATTAACGCAAACCGGCATTGGGGCGGCCGCCGCGGTTCTGAATCCGCGTGTGCTTAATGTAATGAACACCGACGCGCGCGTGCGTTCCTGACGGCGCGCTCACGAATAGCGGCTGATTCACCCACGCCTGCGCTCGTGCGCAAGTCGATGGATTTCGAACGCGCCTTCGTCACTGCTGGTGGTTTGCTAATCGCTGGTCTCGATCCCACCGGGAACGGCGGCATCGTCGCCGGCTTCGGCGACCTGCGTGAAGTCGAATTGCTAGTCGAAGCGGGCTTCACTCCTGTGGAGGCAATAAAAATAGCAAGCTTCAACGGCGCGAAGTTTCTCGGCGAAGACGCACGCATCGGCTCCATCGCCGTCGGCAAGCAAGCCGACTTAATGATCGTCAAAGGAAACCCCGCCGCGAAGATTACCGACATCGAAAACGTCGAGATCGTTTTCAAAGACGGCGTTGGCTACGACTCAGAGAAGTTGATCCAATCGGTGCAGGGCTTAGTGGGGATCAGATAAAGCAAGAAGTGGCGGCTGGAGTGACAACTCCGACGCGCAAGCGGTCATTTCGAATGAGCTGTGGTCGTAGTCAACTTCACGACAGCGGCCGAATGTTTTGGTTCATATGGAAGAAGTTGGTCGGGTCATAGTTCGTCTTAACCTTCTGAAGCCTCTCGTAGTTAAGACCATACGCGGCGATGGCCGGATCACCCGGCTCGTCATCACCCAGATAATTCACATAGCGTCCGGGACCGACAAACGGCTCCATCTGCCCATAGGTTTGTCGCGCCCAAACAGTGCACTGATCGTTCTCTTCCGGCTTCATCCATTGCGACAATACCAAAAGGTTGTAGCCTTCTGCACGATGAGGGAACGCCGTGTCGCTGGCGCCAACGCGCGTTGCGGCACCATGAAAATGCTCCATCAGCATCTGGCCCATCGGGGTAGGACATTTACCAAAACAGTCAACGATCATGTCAATAGCCTCGTCGTTCAGTTCGCGCAGGAAACTCGACTTCCAATAGTTGAGCGCGCCCTTTGGGTATCCGGCGTCGAGCATGCTGTTGAGTTGACTGTAGGGGATTGGCCCAATCGTATCCAGCAGCGGCGTGCCATACTCCTTTAGCGGGCGCATCGCCTTTTCACCATCTTCAAGCGAACCACAATGCCCGACTACCATTGCCGATAGCTTTGCTCCATCAGGAGAATGGATGAGTCCGCCGAATACGGTAAGCTCATCGGGAAGTGATGCCGTAGTTTCGCGGAAGAATCGGAGCAAGTCGCGCGCGCTCTCAAACGAATGCGCTATCAGCCCGCCCGTAACCATCGGCCCAACTGGATGAAGCTGATATTCGAATGAGGTCGCTATGCCGAAGTTTCCTCCTCCGCCTCGAACTGCCCAGAACAGATCCGGATGCTGCTCTTCACTTACCTGCAACACCTCGCCTTCGGCCGTAACAACTTCAACAGATCGAAGATTGTCCAGTGCCAGCCCGTACTTTCCCATGAGCCAGCCCAGGCCGCCGCCGAGTGTAAGTCCTGCGATCCCTGTCGAAGACACCACACCTCCAGTGACAGCCAGGCCGTGCAGTTGTGTTTCTCGATTTAGCTCCGCCCAGGTCACACCACCTTGAGCCCGCGCGGTTTTGGCTCGGGGATTCACATGGATGCCTTTCATCGGCATCAAGTCAATCATCAGTCCATCATCGAGGGTTGCGCGCCCGGCGACATTATGACCACCACCTCGAACGGCGACCTCCAGATTCAGCGTTCGCGCCAGCTTTAACGCATCGACTACGTCAGCGACGCCATGGCAGCGCGCAATCAGCAAAGGACGTTTGTTAATTAGACCGTTATGGACTCTGCGAGCTTCCTCATATGCCGCGTCAGTGACTGCAGCAGTTGACCAGAAAATCTGAGACTAAGCTCGGTTACGGCAGCGTTGAAAGAGGGATTCGTCATGAGGAGTTCTCCTTGTGTGGATCACTGAAAACTACTGTGCGAGGGCGAAAGCATAAGTCCTGGGGTAGTGCGTAGCGCAACCGAAACTAGATTATTTCACTGATTGCAGACTTGGTCAGCAAATCGATCGACTTTTAACGCGTCTCGGTCGCCGCTGGTGGTTTATTAATCGCTGGTCTCGATTCCCACCGGCAACGGCGCGGTTGAGAATTGCCAATTGCCATTTTCGATATCGCCCTTTCAGGGCTAGGAGTTGTTCTGCTTGTGATCCAGGGGCGGCGCGCTGCGCGCTTGCCCCTGGCTACTATATTTCACGCATTCAGCGTGAAGAAGACCTCTTATGGCGGCGACCCGCCGCTTTCTTGAAAGCGCTGACAATTCAGCGCACTCCAAAATCCTGCGCTAAGCGGGTGTTGAAAAAGTTCTAAGCCAAGAGCGGGGGCAAGCCCACCTTCCTAACCTAGAGACATTCATACTTAAATTGTTTATCTATTTGGAGTGCGGCGACTAGTCGCCGCTTTTGAAAGCGCTGACAATTCAGCGCACTCCAAAATATCGACGTTGGACCTTGGACGTTGGACGTTGGACATTGGACTTGGGCGAAGGTCATTTCTTCGCCGAAGGTCGAATGCGAGTAATGGTACTGAGAGCGTGTCGGCCATCGCCCGCGATGTTCTTGAGTGGCTCCCGGAGCAGCGCAATGTCGGGCTTGTCTTGATCGAGCAACTTGAGGCACTTGTCTGCGTTATTAACAATCGTCTCGAGCTGCTGGCTGACCTTATCAGCGACGGACGCCGCTGCCTCGCCCTTGCTGGCTACATAAGTTGCCTGGGCTAATTCAGCTTGTGTTCGCGCCAGGATTTCTCGGGCCAAATGATGCTCGATGGCCAGGCCGGCAATGCGGGTGGCGACGTCGGTCAAACCCGCTTCTTCGCCAGTGGGAGTCCGCGCCTCCCGATAATACATGGCAAATGAGCCAAGGACTTTGCCACGCCCTGACAGTATGGGCGTGGACCAGCAAGCTCTCAGACCGCTAGCGGATGCCAAATCGCGGTAGTCCGCCCACAGAGGATCTTCAAGAATATCGGTGACGACTACAGGCTCGCCGCGGTACATCGCCGTCCCACATGAGCCATGCTTCGGCCCAATTGGAGCGCCGTCGATCGCGACATAATCCTCAGGAAGACTCGGCGCTGCCCCATGGCGTATGTGGTCGCCATCGTCGCTAAGCAACAGAGCATCCCTGGCGACTGCGACTCGATCAGTAGGACGAGGCGCTTGAGAATTTCGCTGAGCGGCGCGTTGGCGGCCATCATTCCAATGATCCGACCCTGACCCGCGCGGAAGTCTTCGTTATTCTTGTCAGCGCAAGGGAGAACGCCAGTCAACTCAGCGGTCTTTGCTGTAGAGGGTTCCAGTATCTGAGTTAGTAACTCTGATTGATCCAGATCGTTCATCTCTTCATCTCCATTCCGGCGCGGCCATTCTACGCCTGGTAGTGGAACGGAAGCGATATCGCGGGGGCACTTTACATTCCTTCGTGCTTTGCAATTTTATTTATGGCATCTACCCTGATATCGTTCCCCTTCAAATTTATCCTTCGACAAGCCCTCTTTGGACTGCTGCTCCTTAGCAAATTCAGTTAAGTGCGGCTGGCCAGGACCAACGCCAACGCGCGTTGTGATAACGCAGGCTTTGCCGCCGTCAGGTTAGTTACGTTTACGTCTTTATCAACGAATGTCTAGCGGGAGGAGTTTATGAGGGAAGAAAGAAAGGTAATCAGTCGCGACGATGGCGATGTCTGGAAGGGACTTGCGGCAGGTCTGGTTGGTGGTTTGGTTGCATCCTGGGCAATGAACCAGTTTCAGGCCGCCTGGAGCAAAGCAGCAGAAGGCTTTGAAAAACCACACGGTGCGCAATCTATGCAACCCAGCGACGGAGGAAGTCCGGGACCAGCTTCAAAAGAGAGTAAAGAAGATTCGGATAACGCGACCGTCAAAGCCGCGAAGGCTGTTTCAGAAGGTATCTTCGGTCACGAGTTGAAAGAAAGGGAGAAGAAAGTAGCGGGCGCGGCGGTTCACTACGCCTTTGGCACGGCGACCGGTGGGTTGTATGGCGCGGTCGCAGAGTTCGCGCCGGAGGTCACAGTTGGCGCGGGCTTACCATTCGGCGCTGCCTTCTGGCTCGTCGCGGACGAAACCGCGGTGCCATTGCTCGGGCTTTCAAAAGCGCCGACGGAGTACCCAGTCTCCACGCACGTCTATGCGTTCGCGTCGCACCTCGTCTACGGATTGGCAGCAGAACTTACGCGACGCAGCTTGCGCAAGGCACTGTGAGAAATTCGTGGATGTGAATCCAGTTCGGGTGAGTTGCAAGCGTGAGCAGCATCGAGTTCTTCAGTAACGTTGCAGAAGGGCAACACCATTCCCGCATTTTTGGGAACACACGATAGGTAGCGACCATTGCGCCTGACGCCCTGCGCGCTGGATGGCAACGTCAGTTGCAGCGCGTCATGACGAGTTGTGGTTCAGACTACGCTTTATGGTTTGCTCTGACGACATGGGCACGCTGATCAGGGAAAGGCATTCCTCTATTCATTCTTCAAGGCCGATCAAATCGTTGACTTCCTTCTCACGACTAGAATAAAGCCCATAATCAGATTGTTTCAAAATGAAAGTATTAGAGCCATCGCTGAGCGAAGAAGATCTAGCGCGGTTACAACGCGATACTTTCAAGTATTTCGCGGATGAGATGAATCCGGATAATGGACTTGTGCCGGACAACACACGTAAGGGGGCGCCCTGTTCGATCGCGGCGGTTGGATTCGCCCTCACTGCCTACCCTATCGCCGTCGAGCGGGGTTACATGACGAGGGCCGAAGCGATAGAGCGGGTTTTGATCACTTTACGGTTCTTCCATGACGGCCCTCAAGGAGCCGGCCCAGACGCGATTGGCAACAAAGGCTTCTATTACCACTTCCTCGATATGAAGAGCGGCACGCGCGTCTGGAAGTCTGAAATCTCAACGATTGACTCAGCATACGTTCTCGCTGGAGCACTCGCGGCGGCGATGTACTTCGACCTCGAAACAAAAGAGGAGAGCCAGATCCGTTCAACCGCAGAGTCGCTCTACGCTCGGGCGGATTGGCAATGGTTCCAGAATGGGGGTCTCACAGTCACGCACGGATGGAAGCCGGAAACGGGTTTCATCAAGTATCGATGGACGGGATACAGCGAAGCGTTAATTTTATATGTTCTCGGGCTGGCCTCTCCCACTTTTCCCCTTCCTGCTGAGAGTTACCTTGAGTGGACCAGGACTTATAAATGGAAGAAGCTTTATGGGTATGAGTTTGTCTACGCCGGACCCTTGTTTATCCACCAACTCTCGCACATGTGGATAGACTTCCGTGGTATCCAGGACGAGTATATGAGCGGGAAGGCAATCGACTATTTTGAGAACAGCCGCCGCGCAGTCTATGTTCAGCAAGCCTACGCCATGCGCAATCCAAAAAAATTCGTCGGCTATGACCGTTTCAGTTGGGGAATCACGGCGAGCGATGGTCCTGGACCCGCGTTGCGCAGATTCAACGGTAGGAGTCTCCACTTCTACGATTACATTGCGCGCGCGATCCCGTATGGCCCTGACGACGGTACACTCGCGCCCTGGGCTGTCGCTGGTTCTTTACCATTTGCCCCGGAACTGGTGCTGCCTTCACTTCAACGCCTCAACCAGGATTATCCGGAGATGACGAGCAAATATGGATTTAAGTGCAGCTATAACCCGACCTTTCCTTCAGGCAATCGAAAAGGCAAGGGGTGGGTTTCTCAGGGCTATTACGGCCTTGATCAAGGTCCAATCGTGATGATGATCGAGAACTATCGTTCCGGGTTCCTCTGGAGATTGATGCGACGATGTCCATACATCGTCAACGGTTTGCGGCGCGCGGGATTTCGCGGCGGGTGGTTGGGAGCTGCTGGATGAAATGCGACACAGTCGCCAAATAGGGAAGCGTCACTTACCAAAGAGGGATTTCTTTACAAGGCTTTCCACGATAAGTCCCGCGCCTGGTTGCGTCGCGTCTTGGCGATCCTGGCGTTTCAGGACAAACTATTCTCCAGCGTGTTCTTGAGGAACTTATTGATCTTCCATGGCTGAAGTAAAACGCATCGGCGTGTTGACGGGAGGCGGTGATGCGCCCGGCCTCAACCCCGCTATTAAGGGTCTGGTCTACCGCGCTTCTGAGCGGGGGATTGAAACTGTTGGTCTCAGCGATGGTTGGCTAAGTTTGCTCAACCCTCCATTCGATGTAGTACCGCTTGAGCGTGCGACCGTGCGACGCTGGGATCGCGACGGCGGGACTAATCTCGGCTCGTCGCGCACAAATCCCTTCCAAACACCCAACGAGTTAGGAGAGCGGATTGACAGGTCACCTGAGGTGATCGCCAACATCAAGAAGCTCGGGCTCGATGCCGTCGTCGCTTGCGGCGGTGAGGATACCCTGGGTGTTGGCGCGCGTCTCGCACAGAAGGGAGTGCCTATAGTAGGTATTCCCAAAACGATCGATAAAGATCTGGCAGGAACGGACTACACACTCGGCTTCGACTCCGCGTTGAGAAACATCACTGAAGTCATCGAACGTTCGCGCACACCTGCTGGTTCGCACGGCTGGGTTCAGGTAATCGAAGTCATGGGACGTCATTCAGGCCACTTGGCTCTTTGGTCGGGTGCGGCAGGTCAGGCGGACATCATCCTGATTCCCGAACATCCATTTCGCTACGAGAAGGTCTACCGCCTGTTGAAAGATAAGCTCGGCGATTCAACTTCGCATCCCCGCGATCCGCAGCACCCGCGTTACTCGGTAATCGTCGTTGCGGAAGGCGCCTACGCGGAAGACGGCGAGCTAATAATTATGGACGACCGCCATGACGCGTTCGGCCACGCGCGGCTTGGGGGCATTGCTGAAGTTCTGGCCCGAAGAATTTTGAGTGATACGTCCTACGAGGCGCGTTCGGTAATTCTTGGTCACCCGCAGCGTGGGGGCCCACCTTCGCCGGTGGACCGTATCATGGGGTTGTTATTCGGCGCGCGGGCGGCGGACGCCGTCGCCGAAGGTGACTTCGGCAAGATGGTATCGTCGCGTGGAATTGCGCCGGCTTGCGACCTGTCGCTGGTAGATATTTCGACGGTGCTGGGAAAGATCGACACGGTGGACATAGCGCGATTCTATGACACCGATCGTTATCACCTAAAGGCGATCGGGATGTGAAATAAGAATGAGAACGAGAACAATCATTGCTGTGCCGCCGCTTGGCGGAGTGCTTTTCAAGTGATGGCAGCGGCGAAGACGTGCTGTTGATTGAAGAGTCATCCCTGGATACGGAGACAATGTGAACGAGCCCATATCCCCCAACACGACGATTGCTCATTATTCGATGGTCGCCAAGATCGGCGAGGGCGGAATGGGCGAGGTGTATCAGGCGCTGGATACGAGACTCGATCGCAAAGTTGCGATCAAATTTCTGAACGAGGAATTTAGCAGGAACGAAGACAAATTGAGCCGCTTTATTCAGGAAGCCAAAGCCGCGTCCGCGCTCAACCATCCGAACATCCTGACGGTCTATGAGATCGGCGAAGTCGATGGTAAGCACTACATTTCGACCGAGTTGATCGACGGTCAGACTGTTCGCCAGCAGCTCTCACAGAGAGAACCGTTACCGCTGAATACGATTTTGAAGATTGGTGTTCAGGTGGCAGAAGCACTCTCGGCGGCACATCACGCCGGAATCATCCATCGAGACATCAAGCCTGAAAACATCATGATCCGTAAGGATGGGTATGCGAAGGTGTTGGATTTTGGGCTCGCGAAATTGTCAGAACCGGCAGCAGGAATGAGCAGCGGCGAGGACGTAACCCGCGCCCTGGTCAAAACCATTCCCGGGATGGTCATGGGCACTGTTTCCTACATGTCGCCCGAACAGGCCCGCGGCAAAGAAACAGACGCCCGAACCGATATCTGGAGTCTCGGCGTCGTTCTCTATGAAATGCTGGCGCGAAGAGTTCCGTTCACTGGCGAAACCATCAATCACACCATCGTTGCGATCCTCGAGAGAGAGCCGCCGGCCCTGGGAAACGTGCCGCCCGAATTGCAGAGAATTGTTCGCAAGGCAATTACGAAAGATGTTGACATGCGTTATCAATCGGCACGCGACCTGCTGATTGATCTGAAGAGTCTGCGAAGAGACTTGGACATTCAGGGCGAACTTGAACGTTCAGTAATTCCGAATTCCGAGCCCGCAAGTTCCTTTCCGGAAAGTGCTACCCGAATGTTTACGTCGGATACCTTCGAAGCGACACGCAGCGGTCACGCTCAGTCGACCCAGAGTGTACTTACATCCACGTCGAGTCTTGAATATGCCGTTAATCAAGCAAGGAGTCATAAAGTTGGCACGGCGCTGGTTGGAATTTTGCTTGTTGGGGTGATTTCAGCAGTTGCTTATTTCCGATTCTTTCCCCGAGGCGGTAACACAGGACAGGTCACTTCAATTGCAATCCTGCCTTTTCAGAACAAGAGTGATGACCCCAACACTGATTACTTGTCAGACGGACTAGCTGAATCTTTGATCTTCCGGTTATCACAGCTACCGGGTTTGAAGGTCAGTTCAACAAGTTCAGTTTTTCGGTATAAGGGCAAGGAGACGGACGCGGTGAAAGTCGGCACCGAACTGGGAGTTAACGCGGTAATGTCGGGCCGGATGGTTCAACGTGGGGATAATTTGACGATCAGCGTAGAGCTCGTTGACGTCCGAAATAATACGACACTGTGGGGCGAACAGTTTGAACGAAAGATGTCCGACCTTCTCGCAACGCAACGTGAGATCGCTACAGCGATAACTGAGAAGCTGCAATTAAAACTTTCAGGCGCCGATGCGAAAGGACTGAACAAACAGTACACGCAGAGTAACGAGGCATATCAGCTCTATTTAAAAGGCCGGTATTACTACAATAAACGATCTAAGGATGGTCTTGAGCGTGCCATCGCATCGTTCAGGCAAGCAATCGAACTTGATCGAAATTTTGCTCTTGCACACGTCGGTATTTCTGACTCGTATTTTGTTATGCCGTCGTACGCTTACCTTTCACCAAAAGAGGCAACGCCACAGTCATTGAACGCGGCTCGTAGGGCGTTGCAAATCGACGCCGATCTTGCCGAAGCCCACTCGAGTTACGCCTCCGGGCTAACCGTAGAACGGAATTGGGCCGAAGCAGAACATGAGTTCAGGCGGGCACTCGAACTTAATCCGAACGTGGCAGAGATCCACTATCGCTATGGTTTGGAATATCTAGCGCCGCTTGGCCGACTGGACGAATCGATAGTGGAGATAAGACGCGCATTAGATCTGGAACCCTTATCAATACCGATGAGTGCCAACCTGGCTGGCGTCCACTTGTATGCGAGAAAGAACGACCTCGCACTGGAGTACGCCAGGAAGGCGGCCGCACTGGATCCAAATCACCCCACGGCAAAATTCTGGCTGGGCTGGGCTTATAACGCCAACGGTATGTACTCCGAGGCTATCTCCCTTTGTGAACAGGCGCTGAGTACGGATCAGAACAACCAGGATCTTCTGCAAATATTAGGTTATGCCTACGCAAAAGTAGGCCGGCGATCGGAAGTCGAGAACGTAATCAAACGATTCGAGCAGATCGCCAGGACGCAGTACGTCGTTGCCTACCGGGTCGGTAATCTGTATGCCATGCTTGGTGATAAAGATCGGGCCTTTGCTGAGATCGAGAAATCCTTAGCTGCAAGTGATTGGGACATCAATCGGATAAAAGTCGATCCCTTCATGGACTCATTACGCGATGACCCACGCTTCAAGGAAATACTGAAGCGCTTGAATTTGCCCGAATGAAATTGAACAGCAGTTGAATAGAAGCTGGCAGTACACTCCAGATCAGCGAGACGTAACCTGAATCGTGGCCGTAGCGGAGTTTCCCGCCTGGTCGAACGCCCTCGCCTGAAGTTGATACACCTTGTTCGGTGGGCTTGCGACCCGCCAGTTGCAGCTATACGGAAAACCGACGTCGGTACATAGCAATGTGCCCTTAACAAAAAACTCAACTCGTGCGACACCGATGTTATCGCTGGCCGACGCTGTGATCGTAACATTACCTTTCTTCGGAACAATCGAGCCGTTGGCTGGACTAGTGATGGAAACGGTTGGAGGAGTGGTATCCCCTGTCGGAAACCCGATTCTGCTTATAGATCCGCTGCCTCGGGCCAGGTAGTAAAGAAAACCATCCGCTGAAACCTCCAGGTCCACCGGAAACGAGATGCCGGTCGCGAAATCCGCTACTCCATTCGACGAATCAAGCGTCTTGATCCAGCCTCCACAAAAATCTGCAAAGAAGTAATTGCCGACATAGTTGCCGGGAAACTGGACGATCTGTGGGTTGTAGAACGCGCCTCCCGTAATTGCGCAGGTTTGAGCATCGTTTTGGTAAGCAAAAATCGGATCGCGGAAATTGGGATTAGGAGGGTTACAGACTCCTTCGCAAGTGTCCCAGCCATAATTCGAACCTGCTATCCCATCGTTTATCTCTTCCCAGGTACTCTGTCCGACGTCGTTGATAAACATGCGCCCTACGCCAGGCTGGAATGAGAAGGTGAATGGGTTGCGCAATCCCAACGCCCAGATTGCCCGATTGTCTCCCGTGGCGGTGCCGAAGAACGGATTGTCCGCGGGGATGCCGCCAGTTGATGTGATGCGAAGCATCTTTCCCAGTCGATTTGAAAACGACTCGGCATTAGCGCCGTTAGCATTGTCGCCGACAGCAACGTAAAGATTGCCGTCAGGTCCAAAGTGAAGCGCCCCGCCGTTGTGGTTTGTGGCGGTACTCAGATCGTCTAGATCCATTACGATTGTCTCACTGCCTGCCATAGCAACATCGCCGTCAGCGGTGAAGCGGCTGATGCGGTTATGCACGGTCGGGGTCGTCGCGGTGTAATAGATGTAAACCAGTTGATTGGAGATGAAATTCGGATCGAATGCTACCCCCAGCAGGCCTCGCTCTCCTGATGAATCGACCGTAACCGTGAGGAAGGGAGTTGGCAGCAGGACGCCATTCTTAATGACGCGCAAGGCGCCCCCCTGTTGGCACACAAAAATACGGCCATCGGGCGCAAGGGCCATGGCGGTAGGGTTGCTTAGGCCGCTGGCCACCAGCGAATCTGTAAATCCTGGGGGTACTGTAGCGGCGGCGTCTACGACTCTGACGTTGCCCCACCCCAGCAGCAATGTGACGGCAAACGACGCAGGAAACGAGTTGTCCCGACCTTTGTGAATCTCTTGATTTCATACAAACCTCCACAGCGAAAATGTTAGTGGGGGGAAATTTCACGTCGGGCACGAGATTGTCGGGAGGTTCACCAGGGCGAGAGGTTAGAGAACTTATCAGGAGTATATTTCAAAAGTTTGTTAATTGAATTTTGACCTATACGTTTCTGGGATTAGTTAGCTTTGTTAAGGATTTCTTTCTAAGAGTCTTACAGATTGTTGAGAGATCGCACTTTGAGGCTGTTCACTACTCGGGTGCTTGTCAGGGATCGCGGGCGTCTCACACACCGCGAGCGCTTAGATCAATAGCGACTAAGCGCGCTGCAGGCGGGCTAGCCGCCCGCGCTCCCAGGAAAGAGCCTGAGTGGTATCACTTTCACCGCATTATTGCGTTGATCGAAGCCGTTCATTGATTGAGTTCAAGACAGAATTGAGTTGCGGCGAACGCATTGCTGCGTTTTATCGTGCTGAAGTATTTAGTGCTGGCTGACACGCACCATCCTGTTTTAGAATGCCTCTCACACGTTCCGGGATTTCTTGCGCAATGGCCGCGCTTCAAAGATTTAGTTCGGCGGATTGGACCGCCGAAGCACGCCTTCCATTAAAGCTGCGCAGCGGCTGAAAGCATCAAGACTCACCCCGGCCGACATGCGCGGCCGGATATACCCTTGGCGTGAGTCCCAGGTTGGCAAGCGCTAGATGATTACGATCCCCGCTAAGAGATCTAAGAAATGCCTCGTTTACGAGGCTCGCCCACAGGGCCAATAGGCCAGCCGTTTTACGGCTTGTTATGTCAGCAGCTATTTACTCCGTAGGCCGTTCAACGGCCTTGCGAATTCGTCCGGCGCTCGATGATAAAGGCCGCGGGCTGGCCGCCTGAAGGCGGTACGGTTTTCACGAGGAGAAGACAAGAGGCAGGCGGCAGGAGCAGAACACGAAAGGCAGACAGCAGGTGAGGCAGAAATTTGCGTAGAAAGTAACAATCGTGACTAACGGAAAAACCATCGGTATCGGAATCATCGGCGCGGGCTTTGCGCGCACCACGCAAATTCCCGGGTTTTGCGACTGCATGGGCGCACGCGTCGTCGCAATTGCCAGCAAGCATCGCGAGCGTGCCGCGGAAGTCGCCAAAGAATTTAATATCGAGAACGTCGCTGACGATTGGCGTGAAATTGTCGCTCGTGACGACGTCAAACTCGTCAGCATCGTCACACCACCAGTCACGCACATGGAGATGGTGCTCGCGGCGCTCGAACATGGCAAAGCCGTCCTCTGTGAAAAGCCCATGGCGATGAACGCGGCAGAAGCGAAACGCATGGCGAATCGCGCCCGCGAAGCAGGTGTGCTGGCGCTTGTCGATCACGAATTGCGCTTCCTCAAAAGCCGCCGCACGATGCGCCTGATGCTCGTGAGCGGCGCCATCGGCATGATACGTCACTGCAATTATCGCTTCCGCTCTGATTACCGTGGCGTGCTCGATCGTCCCTGGGATTGGTGGTCGGATGAAACGATGGGCGGCGGCACACTCGGAGCGATCGGTTCGCATGTCGTTGATTCCTTTCGTTCGATGCTGGGCGCGGAAGTCGATTCAGTTTCCTGCATGCTGACGACACACATCGGCGAACGGCCCGACAAGGCAAACGGCGCGATGCAGCGGGTTACATCTGACGACGAGGCGAAACTGCTGTTCCGTTTCGCTGATTCCAAGCTTACGAAGAACACGACGGCAGCCGCGTCGCTCTCGGTTGTGGAATCCGGCAGCTACGAGAACCAACTGGAAATCTACGGAACAACGGGCGCGCTGATGGTGGAGGAGACTGGAGAACTGTGGCATTCGCCCGCGGGTTCCGGCGCCTGGAAACCAGTGAAGGTGCACCAGGACCCGATGGCCCCGGGGATGCGACCGGCAAGCTGGTCGCGCGGTTTCGCGGCTTTTTCCTGTGAGATTGTTGAGGCGTTGCGAGAAGGCCGCACCACAGTTGCCGGCGCCGCAACGTTCGACGATGGCTACCAAACGCAGCTTGTGCTTGATGCTGCACGCGAGTCGAATCGCAGCGGGTGCTGGGCTGCCGTCGGCGAGCATTAGGTTTCGAGTTTCGAGTTTAGAGTTCAGTTCCCGGCTTTCGGAGGTTGTTCAATTAGCCTGCCTCGATTCGTGGTTGGATCATGAGTCTGGAATCTTGGACCCGAATTCTGGGATCTCGTACCCGGAACTCGGAACCCCGGACTCGAAACTGTCGTGTCGCATGCCGATGAATAAGTCAAAGGTCCCCACCCCCTTGCGCATCGGCGTCGACACGGGCGGCACTTTTACCGATTTTGTCTTTGAGTTAAATAATCGTCGCGAGATCTTCAAACTTTCCTCAACGCCGGCAGATCCTTCAATCGCCATCACCAACGGCCTCAAACGCATTCTCGAACTCATAGAATTTGCACCGGATCAAATTGAGGTAGTCCATGGCACTACCGTGGGAACTAACGCCTTGCTGCAAAGGCGCGGCGCCCGTACCGCGCTAATCACCACCAAAGGCTTTGAGGACGTGCTGGTAATTGGACGGCAGGCACGCCCGGAACTTTACAACTTGAATGCGGTGCGCCCGCCGCCGCTCGTGAACGCCCGGCTGCGCTTCGGTATCAGCGAACGGGTTGCGGCGTCCGGAGAAGTGCTCGAAGCTCTCGATCCAGCTCAGCTCAAGTCCCTCAGCGCACGGCTAAAGCGACTGCGTGTGGACTCAATTGCAATTTCACTGCTCTTTTCGTTCGCCCATCCCGAACACGAACAACAAATCGCCGCGGCCCTCGCCCCGCTGGGGGTGCCGCTGTCAATCTCCCACCGGATTCATCCTGAGTATCGCGAGTTTGAAAGAACTTCGACCGTGACTATCAATGCCTATCTGCAACCCCTGATGGGGAACTACCTCACACGCTTGCAAAAGGGAATACCGAAGCTCACCGAGCAGGCTGCGCCACACAAACAAAGACCAAAGACCAAAGATCAAAGACCACCGTTTCGGCTTCGCGTCATGCAATCTTCGGGTGGCAGCATCTCAGCGGCGGCTGCCGCTGACGAGCCCGTGCGCACGATTCTTTCGGGACCCGCAGGAGGAATTGTCGGCGCCTTACAGGTGGCGCGAGCCGCCGGGTTTGCCGACATCATCACTTTTGACATGGGTGGAACTTCAACTGATGTTGCGCTCTGCGATCGCGCCGGCCTGCGCACAACGAATGAAGCTGTCGTTGCCGGCATGCCGGTCGCGGTTCCGGTCCTGGACATCCATACAGTGGGCGCCGGCGGTGGTTCTATCGCTCGCTTAGATGAAGGTGGATCGCTGCGCGTGGGTCCCGAGTCAGCAGGCGCCGACCCGGGCCCCGCCTGTTATGGCCGATCCCTCCTGCCGACCGTTACTGACGCGCATGTAGTGCTGCGCCACTTCGGCAAGGGCGGTTTATTAGGTGGCGAGTTTCCCCTGGATGAACAACGCGCGATCGCGGCGCTGCGTGAGTTAGCAAATGAGATCAGCGCAGTTGCAGGCAAAAAACTTGACGCCATCGCGGCGGCTCAAGGTGTCATCTCCGTGGTGAATTCAAACATGGAGCGTGCGCTGCGACGCATTTCCGTGGAGCGTGGTTACGATCCGCACGATTTCAATTTGCTTCCGTTTGGCGGCGCCGGTGGACTGCATGCAGTCGATCTGGCCCGGGCTTTGCGCATTCCACGAATAATCGCGCCGAATGCTGCCGGCGCCCTTTCCGCAATCGGCGTAGTTGCCGCCGATGTTGTCAGGGATCAGAGTCGCACGGTGATGTTGAAGTATGTTCGGGGAGTCGCATCGAAGTTAGAGTCTTTGTTTCGCGATCTGGAGAAGAAGGCCCGCGCGATTCTGCGACGGGAAGGTTTTTCCGATGTAAATCAACGCCATGAGCGCTCGCTGGCTATGCGTTACGAGGGCCAGTCCTTTGAGTTAGAGATCAAAGCCAGGGGGAACGACCTGGCGGCAAGTTTTCATCAGTCTCACAGGGCTCGTTATGGTTATGCGCAGGAATCAAACGCGGTCGAGATCGTTACCCTGCGACTGCGATCCAGTGGACTGGTTAAGCCTCGACGGGAAAGACCCAAACGTGCGGCAGCGAGATTTGTGGAAGCGCCTGAATATCGTTCTGCCTATTTTGGCGGCAGGAAGGTGCGGGCAGGAATCTATCAGCGAGATCGGTTGAGCGTAGGAATGAAACTTAGGACGCCGTGTATTGTTCTCGAATATTCGGCAACAACATTGATACCGGCTGAGGTTAAGTGTGAGGTTGATGGTTTCGGGAACTTATTGATTTCAGTAGGCAGTGAGCAGTGAGCAGTGGGCAGTAATATGCTCAGTCAGGAAGGGTGGCTTGCCCCCGCTGCTTCATGAACGAATGAAGAAGTTTGATCCCACAACGCTGGAAATTTATCGCGCGCTCTACACTTCTGTAGCAGAGGAAATGGGAATTGCGCTCCGGCGCACCGCTTTCTCACCAAACATCAAAGAGCGCCGCGACTATTCCTGCGCCGTCTTCGACGGAGCGGGACGAGTAATCGCGCAGGGCGATCATATGCCGGTGCACCTGGGTTCGATGCCCATGGCTGTGGCCGCCGCGCTCCGCGACATTCAATTACAACCCGGTGACGTTGTTGCTCTAAATGACCCGTTTGCAGGTGGCACGCATCTGCCGGACGTGACGTTGGTGAGCGGCGTGTGGGCTGAAACCGGCGGAACTGGGGAACGGGGGAACAGGGGAACAGGGAAAACAAAAAAATCTCGATCGCGTCAGTTTTCCCGTTCCCCCGTTCCCCAGTTCCCCCCTTTGTTCTACGTCGCCAATCGCGCTCATCATGCAGACATCGGTGGTGCGACACCTGGATCGATGGGGCTGGCTTCCGACATTTATGGCGAAGGATTGCGTATTCCGCCCATTCGTCTGGTGCGTAACGGCGAGTTGGACGAAGACATAATGCGACTCGTGCTGGCGAATGTGCGTGGTCACAACGAGCGGCGCGGCGATTTTCAGGCGCAGATCGGTTCGCTGAAAATCGGCGCCAGGCGTTTGTTGGAAATTATTGAGCGTCGCGGCGCCCGCGAAGCGACAGACTATGCCGCCCACCTGATTGCTTACTCCGCTCGACTGATGCGACACACGATTGCCGACATCCCTGACGGTGTCTATCAGGCTGAAGACCAACTTGACGACGACGGGATCACGGAAGCGCCAATTCACATTCGCGTTCTTATCACGATCAAGGGAGAGGGAGCGCGGGTTGACTTCAACGGCAGCGCGCCACAAGTTGCCGGCGCGATCAATGCCGTCGAGGCAATCACAGTTTCCGCCGTCTCCTATGTCTTCCGCTGTTTGATCGCCGGCGACGTCCCGGCCAGTGCGGGACTAATGGAGCCGATCGAAGTGGTAGCGCCCGCGGGGACAATTGTTAATGCGGTTCATCCAGCTTCCGTGGCCGGCGGCAACGTCGAGACGTCGCAAAGAACCGTCGACGTTCTTTTCAAGGCGCTGTCGAAGGCGTTGCCCGATCGTATTCCCGCCGCCAGCCAGGGCACGATGAACAATCTGACAATTGGTGGCATCGATACCCGTGGCGTTAACGAATTTTCCTACTACGAGACCGTCGCGGGCGGTATGGGTGCGCGTCCCACACTTGATGGAATGAGTGGTGTGCATACACACATGACGAACAGTCTCAACACTCCCGCCGAAGCCCTCGAGTATGCGTACCCTCTGCGCGTGCGCGAGTACAGAATTCGCAAGAGTTCAGGGGGCAAGGGCAGACATCACGGTGGCGATGGTGTGGTTCGTGAGATCGAAACACTCGTGCCGGCGCAAATGTCCTTGCTGGCTGACAGAAGGAAACATGCGCCATATGGATTGAAGGGCGGGAGTCCCGGGAGAGTCGGCAAGTCGGCGATCATCAGAGACGGAAAATCACGTTCGCTGAAATCGAAGGGCAGTTGGAAATTGAAAGCCGGCGATCGCGTCCGCATCGAGACACCTGGAGGTGGAGGGCACGGTTCCCGAGAAAAATAATTCATACATCCGCAGATTGCGCAGATTACACAGATTTCAAAACTCACTCAGTGTTTCTCTGCTCTCGCAGGCACGAGTTTCAGTCCCCACTTCTTCTAGCCGCCAACTCAGAGCAGCTCTTACTTCTGATAGCTGCTAACTTGGCACCCTCTACTTCTTAGCTGCCAGTTCAGTTTTAAAATAATCTGTGGAATCTGCGTAATCTGCGGATACTTCTTAAGTTGTAAGGCGGCGATAAATCCCCGGCAGCCGCTCCGGCAGCGAAAGCACATCATCGATGATCGTGTAGCCAATTTCGCCGTACAGGTCTTTAAGCTCCGTTTCCGACTCTCGATCAATGGTGATGCAGAACGGTGTGATGCCCTGAATCTTGGCTTGCCTCAATGCTTCGCGCGTGTCCTCGCGAGCATAACGCGCGTCGCCGTAGTCGTGGTCGTAGGGACGGCCGTCAGAAAGCACAATCAACAAACGAGTGCGAGCTTGTTGCTTCGCGAGCTTGGCCGTCGCATGACGAATGGCCGCTCCCAGGCGAGTATTGTTTTGATAAGTAATGCCGCCAATCCGTTCCTTCACTTCATCGGAGTAACGCTCGGCAAAATCCTTGACGATATAAAACTTCACATTTCGCCGGCCCTCGGAAGTGAACCCATGAATTGCGTAGGTATCGCCCACGGCCTCCAGCGCTTCGCTCATTAACACGAGTCCTTCCTTCTCAATCTCGATGATCCGCCGGCCGGGATGTGTGTAGGGTTGTAAAGGGTGGCGGCCGATTGTGCGCGCCGTGGACGATGATTGATCCAGCAGGAAAGAAACGGCGACATCGCGGCGTCGTCGCAAGCGTTTAGTGTATAGCCTCTCCGATTGATGCCCACCGCCCACTTTCGCAGCTCGGCGGTCCAGCACGTAATCAACAACCGCGTTAAGGTCATACTCTTCGCCATCAAGTTCGTTAGCCACGCGCGTGAGTTCCTCAGGTTTCAGCAACTGGAACTGGTGGCGGATTGATGAGATCACGCCGCGGTGACGTTCGCGTGTTTGATCGACAAACGAGCGATCGCCATGTTTCACTCGTTTCTCGATTACCCGGCACCAACCGAGACGGTGATCCGTTAGCTCGCGGTCCCACTCGTCATAGTTGTAAGCGACTTCGCCTTCCTGCAATTCGTGCTCAGCGCTCTCACCTTCAGTCCAGGCCTCGCCGCCTTCGAGTTCATCAGGGTCTCCGTCTGCGTCAGGATCATTCCAGGCATTGAAGAGTTCGCGCGCATCGCGCCGTTGGGGTTTGCGCTCGTCGGGCCGGTTCCTGCGGGTTTCGCTCTTTAGTAAACTTTCGTCCTCGCCTTCCGAGGGCTCCCTTTCGACCTCAAGTTGCTGGACCGATTCATCCGTGGGTACAACCGACTGAAAAAGAATGTAAGCGCGCTTCGTCGCCATCAAAGTATCGGCAACTGTGGCGATCGGGTCCCTCAAATAGTCGGCCACGACGGTTTCCAATTCGGAGACTATCTGACCGTAATACTGTCGGGCGTCGTCGAGGGCCCCGCCGAGCATCGTGATTTGGAACAACAACTCGAAAGGAAGCATGGTCGTCGGCAACTCAGTAACCTTCGGACGACTGCGGCGCAAATGTTCGCGTATCAAGTCAAGGTCGCGAGTTAGCCCGCGATACTTGTGACGCAGTCGAAGGTCGATGCGGCCATTCTCCAGCGTGCCAAAAATTCGGCGTGCCAACTGCGGGTCGGGAAACAGTCGCAGCACTGCCGTATGATCCAGCTTGGGTGGAAAATCTTTGCTACTCGAGGCGACGTCTGTCGCGGGAATGTCGGCGAGGTAACCATTCAGCGCGAAGGCGTCGCGAGCGGCGGCATTTTCCGGATCGTATGTTTCGAAAATCGCGGCGTAAGCAGCGCTCAGGCTTTCGCTGTCGTGTTCGTGAGTTCCAAATTCGATCTGACCTGCAGCGTGCGCGGCTAACACCTTGTACAGACGAAAATCAAGAGCGTCGTCACCAAACTCGGCCACCAGCGATGGCAGCTGAATAGTCCTCCCATCGCCGATTCTCGTTTCGGCCGGCACCGCGGCAATCGGCGCGATCTCAATTTCACGTCCTGTGAGCGCTTCGACGTAAAGACGTAGCACATCCTTGACCCGGTCGAGCGCAACGCCATTGCTGCCACTATGCAAAACGTCGTAACTGCTGCGAGTCTCCAGGGCAAAATAACTACGGCGGGCACGCGCGTCGCCATTGGTCGCAAGAAGTCCCTGCCGGGCCCATTCCTCAAACTGCTCGATCGCAACAGTTCGCAAAACAGCGGGGCTGGAACGAAAACATGCAAGGGCAGCCTCGCCATCGACGCGGGCGATTTCCTGCGTCAGCGCCAATATCCGTTTGATTAATTCGACGGACGCGGAGCGATTTGCTTCAACGGAAAAGCCGCGGATGAACTTCGGGCTCGCTCTGACGAAAGCTACGAGACTGGCATTACCGTGTTGTGCAACGGTTTTTAGTAATTCGATCCACTCCGCAAATACTTCCGGTGAGAGACGGAGGATCTCCCCGCCAGAAAGCATCAGGTGCAACGCGCCACCACCACCACGCTCGAGAAACTCGCGGGTGCTATCCAGAAGTCTTAGCGCATCCGTTGACTCAAGATTCTCCAGTGCCGTGGGAATTGCTGCCCAGGCATCTGCAGCCATACCGCCAGCTCGGAAAGCAAAGGCCGAAGCCACCTGAAATGAGTTTTCTTTGACGGTAGGATCGGCGAACCTTTGTAGTGCCGTAACCACTTGCGGCGTCGTCGCGAGAAAGTCAGCACTATGTTTTGCTGAGCGGCGTGAGATTTCGGCAGCGATTTCGAGGACGGCTGTTAGTGTTGAAGCATCGTTCAGAGCCTCCGCCAGCGCCTCCACGTTTCTCAAGGTGTCTGTGGCGGTCGTCGCCGACAAAATCATCTGGCGAGTACAGATTTGAAACAGAATTGCATATGCCGTGCGTGGAACGCTCTTCAAATCAGTGACGCCGGCAAGGAAAAAAGAAATTGCCGTTTCCACGTCGCCCATGGCCAGCCGGCGTCCCATCTCTCCCCACGAACGTAATTCAGTTACTTCAAGGATTTCAGACGCCGCGGGCGCGGAGCGGAGAAACTCGATGCCTGCACGTAATGAGATGCCGGCGATTGAAGTGGCTGTCTCGAGAATCGCAGTTTTGTGGGCGAGCGGCACACGCGCGAGCCCACGCGTCAGTTCCAGGATCGATTGTCTTTCGGAAGCGCTCTTGGCCGAAGGAAACTGTTTTTCGAGTTCGTGTTCGAGTGACGACGACTCGCCTGTTGAATCGGAGTTCATTGTATCGCGGTCTTTGTTAGTGAGTTTCGTGTGATTTAGTGGAACGTGTGGTTAGAGTTACGATGGCGAGATCCACGAAACAACACGAACCATCACGAAGCATCAACTCAATACTGGGATCGCGGGCGTCTCGCCCGCAGTGAGCGCGAAGCGCGAAAACTTTGCTAGTCCTGTCAATC
>JBPCNX010000070.1:0-7107 GCA_051000815.1 Pyrinomonadaceae bacterium | reverse complement strand
TGGTGGATTGTGAGATCGCTACTGCGGTAATGATCGCCATCATCCCGACCGTGATTGCGGTGAATGTCATCCTTTTCATAACGTTTTCCTCCTTCATTGATGAGTCAATCTATTTGGTCTTCAGGGCTATGTTTGTGCTACCCAAAGAGTTATTGACTTGTTACCTCGACCCGTCGGTGCACGTTCCAACCGTAGCTTTTAGGATCATCTAGACCGAGGCCAAAATGCTTTTATGTGGGAGCAGCAGTGATAAGGATACTGCCGAAGCCACAACCAGACCTCTTAGAAGAGAGTGCAAATGCATGATTTCTCCTTTCAAAGCAGATCAGGCGTAACGGTTGATCAGACGCGATGGTTGTAGCAGCGTGTAGGCGGGCGATGTAACTACCTTGATGTGTAGGGGAGAAAGTGAGCAGTGAGCAGGCATGGGCAAGCCATTGCCGAACTGCTGGACAAACGTGGAGCCACCGTCGGTAGATTTGAAAAGGTCACTATGAGACAGAGCGAAGACGATGTTGGGTGAGGCCGGGTTTACCGCGCAATCTGACAAAGAGGCACTACCGATACTAATAAGCGACGAGGTCCAATCGCCAACTGGAGTCCAAGTGTCGCCAAAGTCAGTTGAATGGTAGAGACCTTGACCGTTAGTTACCGCAAAAACCCCCAACGGATGTCCGTGGTCTTTGCGGATGTTGTACGCGTTGGCGTTCTTGAGACTCGGCTTGACGTTGCGGTGATACATGGTTCGACTCTCCTCTCCTTGAAAACATCTTCCCGATACGGATGTCTGCCGCGGGTCGTGCGCAGGGCGCTCGGCGAGGGCGGTATAGACCCGCTCACCCGCGGGTCCGAAGACCTCAAGCCGAGTCTGCGTCACGGTGCGGCTTCTCGGCCCTTGATGCTCGTCGCCGATTGCGCCAGCGCGGCCGGGCACAAGGCCAGGGCGAAGAGGGCGGCGTTCGCCAGTATGCTGCGTGTTCATCGTGTCTCTGTCCTTCCTGTCAGGGCGCGGCTTGTTGCTTCACTAAGAATGTGTACCTGGATTGTTCCGTTATTCGACTTCGCCGACCCGTCGCCCGCCTCGGCGGACACGAGCGCGACGGCTGTCGCGAGCCGCGGTCGGGGCGGGCCATGAATCTATGGTACGACTGTGAGTATTAGCACCGGCCGCGTGGCCGGCGTAACTACACTGATGGGTAGGGAAGGAAACGAGCGTGAAGAGGTTCTTTTCCTGTGCTTCAGATCAAATGTTCGCGGATGGCCTTGGCGACGGCCTCGGTCTTGGAGTGGACTTGCAGCTTCTGGTAGATGTTTTTGAGGTGGAAGGAAACGGTGTTGACGGAGATGCCCATGGCAGTCAAGTATTAGGTTGACGGTCGCTACCCATTTTGGTCTATGGGAGTTTGATTCACCTTCTAGAGAACACCAAGATTAAAGTCTCAACGCCCAGGGTCGGTTCAACTGACTCTGTCGGCAGGTCACACCGATCGTACTTCGTGAGTGATACCGCTGCAGGATAGGGAAGTCGCCGGGATTAATAAGAAAGCCCGCGAGAGCACAACGTTCTCGCGGGCTTTGGTCTTTCTGCTAACAGCACAACGCTGTAGCGAACCCCCGGGTTCTCATGCCCTATCTCCCTTGAGAAATATCCCTGCCCGTCACAGCTGGCCCTGATCACTTTGAGGAATCTCACTTGACGCACACAGCGGCGAGCATTGAATAGAAAAGCGTGCACTTGAAACACGCCTTTCAAATGCGCTTTCCGTAAGGGTTATTCAAACCGCGTCCCCACGGAGGTGGCGCAAAAGTTACCGAGTACGTTGTCTTCGGGATCGAGAGCTTGGCTTGCAGAGACCGCCGTAAACTCATCGCCGCTGGGCCCGAGTTGCAAGGTAGCCGTGATTTTCTGAGATCCGAGCAGAACGCCGCTAGCGTTATAGCGATAGTGAAAGAAAGTGAACTCGTAATCCTGCCAGCCATGTGCGCGCCGCCAAAGCCCGTGACCCGGACTCCTAAGAGCCGGACTCGAACCGGGACCGACACCCCATTCCGACATTGTCCCACCTCTATGAAAAGTGAACACGCCTTGAAAAGAAGGCGCCACCGGGTCGCCCGTTTGACAGTTACGCAGCGTGACTACGGTTCTCCACACACCTACGATGGTTTTTTCGGGGACGTATGCCGATTCCGCCGAGAGTTTACCTTGAAATTTTTGACCGTAAACGATAGAAACCGCGAGGGTCAAAGTTGTAATCACCGCCAACGCGATGACTAAGGGTTGTTTCTTCAGATTCATTGTTTTCTCCTTATTATTAAACATGTTGCAGAAGTCATGCCGACTTTCAGCAGCCTCTGCAGAAGGCTTAAACATGACGGTTCTCCTTTAGAGCGAGCGCTGCTGACTCAAGATGGAAGCCCTTTGTAGCACCGTGCGGTTGAGTGCCGTAACTACCTTGATCAGTAGGGCGTGGGCAGTGGGTGGAAGGCAAAAGGGAGAAAGCAGAAGGCAGTAGGCAGAAAGAAAGCCGAAAGCAGTGGGCCGTGGTTAGTAATTGCTGACACCTGCCAGCTTCTTAGATCAAATGTTCACGCAGGGCTTTGGCGACAGCTTCTGTTTTGGAGTGGACTTGAAGTTTGTTGTAGATATTCTTGAGATGGAAAGAGACAGTATTTACCGAGATACCCAACTGGTGAGCTGCGGTTTTGTAGTGATGTCCGTCAACCAGGAGTTTCAGCAGTTCTGATTCCTGCGGCGTAAGGTGATATGAGGCTCGCTCGGGTGGCCGAAACTCGCGAAACAGATGGACTACGCGGCGGGCTATTTCCGGGGACATCGGCGAACCGCCATCTAAAACTTCGCGCAACGACTCCAATAGCCGAGCTGGAGGCGTATTTTTCAGCAAATAGCCTGAGGCTCCAGCACAAAGAGCGCTGAAGATATTGTCATCGTTGTCGTAGACCGTTAACGCTACTATCGGAAGCTGCGGAAACTTCTCGTGGATTATGCGGATGCCATCAATGCCGGACATTCCAGGTAACCCGATGTCTGTGAGCACTACATCGGGTTTCGCTGATTCGAGCCGTGCTAAAGCATCTTCCATGGTGCGATAACTTTTCTCGCAGCGAAAGCCATGAGTACCATTGATGAGAGAGGTGAGGCCTTCGCGCACTTCACGCAGATCCTCGACGATCGCCACATCGATAGCCGTTTCATCTGTCTTCATTGTGCGAACTTGATAAGAGTTAGGCATTGAAACGGATGCGAGAGTCGAAAACGATGTCGAAACTACTCCTGTCGGGAACGGATGTCACCTACGAGTGTACGTAGCTAACCGAGCTTATCCTCGCATCGGAAGGAACCTGTGTAACTGGGCGCCGGGCAACTGCAATCGTATCGTGGTGCCATTTCCTGCACTCGACGCAATCTCTAACTTCCCACCCAGGGCTTCAGCGCGGCGCCGCATACTCACCAGTCCATTACCATCATTCTCACTGGCGGCATCGAATCCCAGACCGTTATCAGTAAGCTCCAGCATCAGGCGATCTCTGTCGATCGATAGCGCCACCCGAATGCGCCAACAGCCAGAATGACGAACCGCGTTATTGAGGGCTTCCTTGAAAACCAGGTAAAGGCTGCGGCGTGTTTCGCTACCGAGTTTCAGATCAAGGTCTGCCGGCGCGTCAAATTCCAGCTCAATCTCATGAGGCAAACAGGTTTCTTCAGCATGCAGCCGCATCCGGCGAATCACATCACGCAGACTATCGCGCCGGGGGTTGATGGCCCAGACGATATCGCTCATTGACGCTACCGACTCACGTGAGATCCGCGCGATTGAGGCAAGGGGACTGTCTTTCTCATCATCTCCATTCCCGAGCTGCTGCCGGGCAACCTCGCTGAGGATGGAAATCTTCGTCAGATTGGCTCCAATGTCATCGTGCAGATCGCTAGCGATGCGGGTGCGCACATTCGCTAGCTCAAGGATGCGGGCCACGCGATAGCGATACAGAAGATAGACAATCAGACAAATTGCAGCGAGCGTGAGCATCACAAACCACCAACGCTGCCAGAAGGGCGGCAGAATCGTGAATGTAACCGTTGCAGGTTGCGGGCTAATAGCGCCGTCCGAATTGACCGCTCGCACAGAGAATTTGTATCGACCCGGCGCGAGGTTGGCGAAGTTGACGGTGCGCTGCTCGGCCGGGACGCTCCATTCCGAGTCAGACCCTTCGAGCTGGTACTGGTAGCGTAAGACCTCACCGGGCGCGAAGCTCAGTGCCACGAAGTCTATCTGGAGCTGATTGCTGTCTGCAGCCAGGTCGGGCAGAGAGATCTCGGTATCACCGAGCGCCGAGACCGATTGCCGCTTGCCGGCTACGGTCAGCGCCGTGATGAGAATGGGTGGCGGTTGCGACTGTTCGTCGTCCGCGCCAGGCGCGAGCCGCGACAAACCGTTCCAGGTGCCGAACCAGAGTACACCGTCGCGGTCGCGGAAGGCCGCCATCACATTGCCCGGCGCTAAACCATCGGCAGTAGTGAAGTGTTTAAAGCGTCCAGTCGCCGGATCGAGCCGGTCGAGGCCGCGTCCCGTACCGATGTAAATGCGACCGCTCAGGTCCTCCGTGATGGCTTCGGTTCTGTCACTCGACAGCCCGTGGGCGGTCGTATAGTTGATGAAGACGGGGCGCTCAGCGCCAGGATCATCAACCCGAATCAGGCCGCTCCGGGCCGAAGCGAGCCACAGGTGGGCGTTGCGGTCCGTGTGAAAATTCATGACGCCTCCCGGCGGCAACCCGTCCTTCGCAGTGATGAAAGTAAAACTTCCGTCGCGATAGCGCGCCGCCCCGCCGTTGAAGCCAATCCAGAGGTTCCCTGCCGAGTCTTCTCCGAAGGCGCGCGCGAGATCGTCTTTTGGCAATGGCAGGCCCGGAGTGTTTGCTAAATCGTGCCATGTCTCGCTCGCGCGGTCCCACCGTGCGAGGCCGTTCTGTACGGCGATGGTCGAGACCCAAATGTTGCCGCGCGAGTCTTCAAAGAGTCGGAAAACCTGGGGCGAAGTCAGCCCGTCTTTCGTCGTGTAGACAGCGATGGGGCGCGCATGTTTGAGTTGTGCGAAGTTGTCAGTCGCCGGGAAGCGGTAGAGTCCCAGGCCCCCGCCCAGCCACCATTCACCGTTCCGGGCTTGTAGCGTGACGCCCTCCCCGACCCAGCCTAGTTGAACAGGTGTTAGCACATCGGGCTTGAGCCAGGTGAAACTCCGCCCGTCGAAGCGTCCGTAACGTGTGTGCCGATTCTCCAAAGGGCGCGGGAAGTTTGGCTGCGCACCCTCGAAGACGGTCTTGCGCTCGTCACCGGAGAGGCCGGCCCTAAAACACGTCCCGCCGGTCCGGTCTCCAAAAATCGCCGCGACTGTCAGCAGCCCGTCCTGCTCGCCATAGCTGATGAAGCCGACGCGAGCCAGCTTCATCGCCCCAACTTCGCCTCCCAGCCAGAGATTGCCGCCCATGTCTTCGTTAAGCGCGGTAATCCCTTGATCGCTGAGTCCGTTCTTCCTCGTGTAATGACGGTAGCGTCGGCCCTGATCGTCGCCATCAGGAATAAACTCGATGAGTCCGTTTGCGGTCGCGGCCCAGAGCTTATGGTCGGAAGTCTCAAAGAGTTCGTTGATCCACTCGCTCTGCTCCAGGTCGCGCACCGCGAAAGTGAAATTGACTGACGGCGGCGCGTGTGTCTGGTCGGCGGTGAAGCGGAAGAAGCCGTGCCCGCGCGTCCCCGCCCAAAGTTGTCCGCGGTGGTCTTCAAACAGGTCGTGAATCTGATTGTCAGGCAGTCCGTCGCGGGTCGTATAATGCGCCACGCCGCCGTCAGGCCGGCGGCGGATCAATCCGCCCGAGTGTGCGACCCACAAAGTACCGTGTCGGTCTTCAAGCAAATCCCAGATTACCGGCGGCATTTCGCTCGGCCACTGCAGATCAACATAGCGCAAACGGAAATACCCGCCGGCTCGCTCCAGGCGGTACAGCCCTTTCCGCGTCCCGGCCCAAACTGTTCCGTCACTCCCTTCGATCAATACACTGATGTAACGTGCGCGCCGGTCCTCATCTTCGGGCACGATGACGGTGAACATCGCGGAGTCGCCGCTGCGCGTTTCGTCAGCGTAAACGATGCGGTCGGTTGGAGCGCCTTTCGGATTAAACCGGACGAGGCCCGCCCCGGTTCCCAGCCACAACTCTCCAGCGCGCGTCTCGAGAAAAGCTTCGACGGCGTTGTGCGGCAGACCGTCGTTCGTGCCGTAGGTCGTGAATCTATATCCATCGAAGCGTGACAGTCCCTCAGCGGTGCAGAACCAGAGGAATCCGCGCGAGTCGCGAACGATCTTGTTGACCTCGTTATGGGCGAGACCGTCAGCTACTGTGTAGGCTTTGATCGGCAAACGCTCAGCGAGCGCCGCACCGGGCGCAAGCGACAGCACGAGACAAGGAGCTTGGAGAATCCAAAATATGCGTTTCCAGTTTGCGAACACCAGCGAAAGCCTCTGAGTCTGGATGTGTTCGGCAGGCAGATGGGAGGTAATTTATAGATCGTTACGCAGACACGCAAGGGCACGGATTGCTTCAGCACGATCAATCCATCATGTTCATAAGCCCGCCAGAGCAATCCACACCGGCGGGCTTTGGACTATTGCTGTAACGACAAGTGCTGAACCGATCTGGGCTGTGCGGAGCCGCGTGGGCGGCTCACTTCGCGTCGCAGCTGACGTCGCTTGGATCAAAGTTTGGGCTTAGCGATTAGTTGCCAGTTCCGCTTGCAGCGGAACCGGAATCAGGACTTGTGGACCACTTGTCGCCAGGCCCAGATGCTTGTCCGGCCGCTGCAACTCGCAGTTGTTCGCCATTTATTCAAAGCGCGTCCCTATCGCGGTGACGCAACCCGTACCGGTTACATTGCCGCCAGTGTCAAAGACTTCGTTCGTGGCGGTGATGTTTAACTGATCGGCATGACGGTCAAGTTCAATGTCTTGAGTAATCTTCTGCGTGCCGAGGAAAGTGCCCTCCGGGCTAAAGCGGAAGAACATGAAACTGGCGGCATAGTTCTGACTACCCACATAA
>JBPCNX010000069.1:0-39238 GCA_051000815.1 Pyrinomonadaceae bacterium | reverse complement strand
CAATCGTCCCGCCTCCGGGACCAGGACCAAGCGGCCCGTCTCCGGGACCAGGACCAAGCGGCCCGCCTCCGGGACCAGGACCAAGCGGCCCGCCTCCGGGGCCAGGACCGAGCGGCCCGCCTCCGGGGCCAGGACCGAGCGGCCCGCCTCCGGGACCCAAATAAACGCGGGGCCGGAAAGCGAGAGGGTGATACTTCAAGCGGCTGGAACGTTGGGCAAACGCCCTGGGTTAGATCCAGAGTTGTCGAGCCTCATGGATAGGGATAGATCTGTAGAAGATGATTCCATACAGGAACGAAACTCAGGGCGTGGTCTCGCTTAGGTTATTCGACCCGGCCGAGTGCCGTGAGATCTTGGGAAGAATCGAGCTACTTGGAGGCTGGACTGTAGCGCTGATCCGTCAAGGATTGGAAGACGGAGATTACGGGAATGTCACCAGGCCCGACGAACGCTCGGCTCACATACTAAATTCTGTTCACGCCTCATGGTTCTATCGCGAGTTTGAGCAGAGGATGTTCAAGCTCGTCAAGCCTCTCGTGGAACAACTTTGGAAGCTTGACCTTAGCAGCTGCTCGGGAACGCAGCTTTTGAAATATGAGGCCGCCGGCCACTACCGGCCACACAGGGACACGGGGGTAGACCTGGAACAAAGGTACTTCAGCGTCGTGTGTTACCTGAATGATGACTTCGAGGGCGGCAGAACCTTGTTTCCAACGCTCGACTACGCTGTCACACCGGATGCCGGACGCGCTGTCCTCTTTCCCTCAACGTACTTGCATGGCAGTGAGCCCGTGATCGATGGCAGGAAGTTCGTTCTTGTTTCGTGGATTGACGGTCCGGTCCCGGTCAAATGGATTTAGGTTGACGTAGAAAAGGATCGCTATAGAAATCTCTTGCCTGCCTAATCTGAGTCAGTACCTCGCCCAGGATTGTCCCTTCGGTTGCTTCTTTGCGCGTTTCCCAGACCCTAGCTGCTTGCTCAACAGTGAAGTAGTCTCTTTTAGTCCAGCGGTCGTCGCCATAGGCGTAGTGAATTATCGGCGCTCTGACTTTCTCGTCGGGCCAATAATTGGTATCCGCCATACGAGTAATATTTAATTTCAGCTCCAGCTTTACCAGCGCAAGACCAAACGCATACATCACGTCCTCCCAGCGGCGGGGACGAAATGCGTCTATGGCGCGCAGCCAGGTCGTACCAAGCTGACGAGCCTGGGCCACCGGAATGACGTAGGGCACACTACAGCTAAGCGAGTTTTTCTGTTGATCCAACATCTCCCGTTCAATGCCTAGTTCTCGCATCGCCTCACTAACATGATCAACGTCGTAGTTCATGAAAGAGCTGAACTCTCCCGAGAGCTTCTCGGGGAATTCCACCGAACGCGTAAAGATCAAATCGGGGTCACAAAGAACAATGAATGCGTCCTGACCAGCAAAGCGTTGCGCAGCATGAATAAGGGTCCCGGGGTGGTTGCGGGCCGGGTAGGCGTCCCAGCTTCCATTGGCGCTATAGTTAGGTGCGGAGTAAACGGCGCAACCGGCTTTCGCTAGATCGTAAAAATCCGGATGCCAGTCCTGGTCGGTCTCGTGGACGATGATGATCGGTTGTTGATTTAGTCTTGTGACGCAGGAGAAGTAAAACAGCTTACACTGCCATCCCATATACGGATTGTTTTCAGCGGAAACAACAATCTGGTGAGTAGCCATCGGGATCGAAATTGGTCCGTGTAAGTTTATCGAATCATCATTAGTACTTTTCTTTCTCGGCCACCATCAAATTCACACAAAAATATCCCCTGCCAGCGTCCGAGTAAAAGCTTCCCCTGCTTGAAGGGCACAGTCAACGAAGTGCCAACCAGGCTGGTCTTGATGTGGGCATCGGAGTTTTCTTCGCCATGTCGGAAACCCATGCCGTGCTGCGGTACTAAGGTGCGGAGCGCATGCAACATGTCGCGCGGCACATCTGGGTCCGCATTCTCGTTGATTGTTAAGCCTGCGGTTGTATGCTGGACATATAAAACACAGACGCCTTCCGCGGAACCTGACTCATCGAGCTTCTCCTGAACCTGATCGGTAAATTCGACCAACTCTTCCCGCTCTTGAGAGCGAACCTTGATAGTGTACATAGCGGCCATTGTAAACTAGATGGTCCGGGCCTTAGGGGTGGTGAAGAAAAACCGCTGGTGCATTGCCCAGCGGCCGTGGAATTCAGTGGTGAGATTTTGGGTTTTTACTCAGGCTTCTGCTGCGAGGCCCGCCGCTTCAGCAGCGCCCACCCAGCCGGGAGTACCGCGGCCGCCAAAAGAATCTTGATGATGTCGCCGGGAATGAATCTGAGAACAGTCAGTTGAAAGGCGACACTCATAGGCGTGTTGGTAAGGAGTGCGAACCAGGTCCAGCCGCTGAGCATGATAACCACCGACCCAATCGCCATCGCCGCCACCGCCGACAAGAACCGCCGGTCCCAATCATGTTCTGCAAAAGCGCCGGTGATAAAGGCTGCCGCGGGGAACGCCACAAGGTAGCCGCCGGTCGGTCCCAAAAGATGACCCAGACCGCCGCTGCCGCCATAGAAAAACGGCAACCCGCTAGCGCCTTCAATCAGGTAGACGATCATCGCCATCGCACCCAAACGCGATCCGAGGAGCGCCCCCGTTAAAAGCACAACGAAGGTCTGACCGGTGATTGGCACTGGGCCAGCCGGGATAAAGATCTGGGCTGAAAGCGCCATCAATAAGCTGAAGGCAAAGACAAGCCCCACGGAGCGAGTCCAATCGAGAGGCGCGAGGGCCGTGCCGATTAGGGTGTCAGGTGTTGCGTAAGAGGTGCTCATAGTGTTCGACAAACGAATTTGCCGCTCCGTTGTTGTTAGTCGGCGCTCATTCCTCTGGCTTGCGCTTCACTGCTCGCCTTGACGATTGTACCAATACGCATGCCGTGGAACGAACGAATCACAAAAAATACCGAGATGGCAAAGAACACTGCGGCCAGGATGTGAGTAAGCGTGGCGCCGTTGTCGCCGCGGTTGGCAATCGAGACCGCCAGTTCAACCGCCAATAATCCAAAGAGCGTAGTGAACTTAATGACCGGGTTCATTGCTACCGAGGAAGTGTCTTTAAAGGGATCGCCGACCGTATCGCCGACGACGGTAGCATCGTGGAGCGGCGTGCCCTTCTGTTTTAAGTCTACCTCCACGACTTTCTTGGCGTTGTCCCAGGCGCCGCCGGCGTTGGCCATGAAGATTGCCTGGTAAAGACCAAAAATGGCGATCGAGATCAGGTAGCCGATAAAGAAGAAAGGCTCGACAAAAGCGAAAGCCAGGGTCGAGAAGAACACGGTCATGAAAATATTGAACATGCCCTTCTGCGCATACTGCGTACAGATCTGCACCACTTTCTTGCTGTCTTCGACTGAAGCTTTCTCGCCATCAAGTCGGATATTAGCCTTAATAAACTCCACCGCGCGATAGGCGCCAGTGGTAACTGCCTGAATGGATGCACCGGTGAACCAGTAGATTACCGCACCACCCGTGATCAGCCCGAGCACAAACGGCGCGTGCAGGAGAGATAGGTTTGCGGTGTTTGTGGTTAGTCCATTTGTCAACAACATGATGATCGAAAAGATCATCGTCGTGGCCCCTACTACAGCCGTACCGATGAGTACCGGTTTGGCCGTGGCTTTAAAGGTATTGCCGGCACCGTCGTTCTCTTCGAGCAAGTGCTTGGCGCGGGCGAAGTTGGTCGTCATACCGAATTCATTCTTAATCTCGGCCTCAACGTTCGGCACTTGTTCGATCAGCGACAACTCGTAAACGGACTGGGCGTTGTCAGTCACCGGACCATACGAATCGACCGCGATGGTGACCGGGCCCATGCCCAGAAAACCGAAGGCCACCAGACCGAAACCAAAAACCGGCGCGGCCAGCTCGTCAACCATTAACAGGCCTACACCCATACTGGCGAAGATATAGGCAATCGTCATGAGGCCGACGATACAGATACCCAGCCAGTAAGCCGAAAAATTGCCCGCCACCAGGCCGGAGAGAATATTCAGAGAAGCGCCGCCCTCCCGGGACGAAGTTACAACCTCTTGCACGTGTCGCGATTCGGTTGAAGTGAAGATCTTAACGAGTTCGGGAATGATCGCGCCCGCCAGCGTACCGCACGAGATGATGATTGCCAGTTTCCACCACAGCGTGGTGTCGCCGCCGAGTTCGGGGATTGTCAGCCTGGAAATTATGAAGGTCACTACGACCGAGAGTATTGACGTGATCCAAACGAGAGAAGTCAACGGCTTCTCAAAGTTCATCTCGGCTGCATTAGCGTAACGAGCTTTCGCAATCACGTCATTGATAAAGTAGGAGGCGCCGCTGGCGATGATCATCATGATGCGCATGACGAAGATCCAGACCAACAGTTGCACCTGCACTGTCGGATTGGGCACGGCCAGCAGAATGAATGTGATTAAGGCGACACCGGTCACGCCGTAGGTTTCAAATCCGTCGGCGCTTGGCCCGACTGAGTCGCCGGCATTGTCGCCGGTGCAGTCGGCAATCACACCCGGGTTGCGCGCATCGTCTTCCTTAATCTTGAACACGATCTTCATCAGGTCAGAACCGATGTCGGCGATCTTCGTGAAGATGCCGCCGGCAATACGAAGTGCGGCCGCGCCGAGCGATTCGCCGATTGCGAAACCAATGAAGCAGGGACCCGCGTAGTCGCCGGGAATAAACAGAAGGATGCAAAGCATGATCAGCAGCTCAACGCTGATCAGCATCATGCCGATGCTCATGCCGGCCCGCAGCGGAATTGCGTAGAGCGGAAATGGCTTGCCTTCGAGGCTGGCAAAAGCTGTGCGGGAGTTGGCGAAAGTATTGACGCGAATACCAAACCAGGCGACGCCATAACTACCGGCGATACCAACCAGGCTGAATGCGAGAATGATGAGCACGCGAAACAACTCCATCTCTCGCAGCACCCCGAAGTAAATAACGATGATGCTCCCGATGAAGATCTCGAGAATCAGAATGAACTTGCCCTGCGTGACCAGATAGGTTTTACATGTCTCATAAATCAGCTCGGAAATTTCGCGCATCGCGCGGTGCACCGGCAGCTTTTTCAGGTTTATGTACATCGCCAGCCCAAACAACAGGCCCAGCATGCAAACGACAATGCCGATCAGCAGTAAATTGTGTCCGTTGATACTGTTGCCGAAGAAACTAACATCAGAAAGATCTGGCAGGATCAGATTGGCCTCACCGCCGCCATGCGATTGGGCAAAAACAGACGAAGCGCCAATAGACGCAAACGCGAAAGTGATTGCCAGCGCCACGAACGAACGTCCGACAGGACTGAAAGATGACTGACCGGGGATCGATAGGTTGTGATTCATAATAGTTTAAAGAGAAACGGATTCAGACAAACTGACAGAAAGCTGATTAGATCAGCGTTATCCCACTTCTGTGACGGTCCTTTCTGATGGTTAATCGCCGGAAAATAGCCTGCCGGCCTCTGGAGGCATATGGGTCACCCAGCCTGAATACCGCCTGGACTCCCAGGGGCGATCCCTTCTGCGCCGAGCAACCAATCGTACTGAAACTGCGTATTATCCCGATAAGTTGGCAAACTGTCCAGAAGGGGTTAATAAAAGGACGAAATCGGATCTGAAGAAAAGCGCCACCCCGCTGAGGCAAGCCTCACCGCACTGGGCAGCGGCGGAGCCGCGCACACTTCCATCCCTCATGGTCATTCCAGGCTGACTGCCGCGTGGTGCGTGGTGAGGCTTCCTTTTTGTTTTTCTCTGCGAATCTTGACCAGAGCCGTGACAGCGAGGTAGAGCGCAAGCATTACCAACGCAGCAGCTGCCATCGCGTTGATCAACTCGATGTCGACTACTCCCGTTCCGATTTTTGTGATTCGCAGGTTCCCAATTACGAGCTCGACCAAAGCCCAGAGAGTGATTACCAGCACGAAGATCATCGGCAGGAGAGTGAACGCGATCCGCTGGCGCGCCTGATAGAGCCAGAAGGTGATGGCCAGAAGGGTTAACCCCGCCAGCAACGGTTCGATGCTCCGAACAACGTCCAGAATTTTAGCCATGAATTTGGCGGCGCGAACATAATGAAGTAGAAAGGTAATCCCATCGTCACCAGCGTCCCTACAAGAGCCCCGATTCGTCCTTTCCATCCAAACAACTCCTGCACGATGTAGCGTCCCAAACGCATGGAAACGTCGAGCGTGTCGAAAACAAATGTCGAGAAAGCCATCGCGCCGAAGGTCACGGCAAAGGCCAATTTGTCCTGGCCGATAATGAGGGTTAGAAACTGACCGATGCCATTCCCGTAAATCGTACCCGGCGCTTTTCCCCGCAATGCATCCTGCGTGACGATCATTACCGTGACGAGCGCGATCAGCGCGACAAAACCTTCGGCGAGCATTGCCCCGTAGCCGACGGCTCGAATGTGCGATTCGCGCTCCACTTGTTTTGAAGTCGTTCCCGAGCAGACCAAACCATGAAAGCCGGAACACGCGCCGCAGGCGATGGTCACAAAGAGAAATGGAAAGAGAGTGCCGGTCATGCCCCCGACATCAAACGCCTTGAAGGCCGGTTGGCGGATCTCATAACCACCGAAGAAGACACCGATGATTCCCAGCGCCAGCGCCGAATAAAGTATGAATCCGCCGAGGTAACCGCGCGGCTGGAGCAGGACCCAGACCGGAATTATCGAAGCCACACCACAGTAGATAATTATCAGGAGGCCCCACGATTTGTGATCCAGGACGAACAGATTTGAGGTTAGCGTCCCGACCCAGGACAACGCGAAGGCAGCCGGCACAAAAATCAGAGTGACAAGCCACAAGGGTGGTTTCAAGTAACGCTGTACGAGTCCGAGTAAGATTGAGAGCAGCAGGTACATGATGCTGGCTGCTGCCACGGCGCCGCCAGGATTGAAGTTGACGAGAGTCGCCTTCAGCTCTTCCGAACCACCGACGAAAGTTCCGGCGGTGATGTCGGTAAAAGCAACTAGGACGTAGATAAGCGCAATCCAGATGAAGCCCATCATGGCCCGGCCGGCGCCATTTCCCAGGTGTTCGCGAGCTATTTCGGCAATGGAAGTTGCGCCGTGGCGAACCGAGGCAGCGAGAGCAGAGAAGTCGTGCACAGCGCCGATCAATACGACGCCGAGTCCAATCCACAGTAGACAGGGAAGCCAGCCGAAAGCCTGACAGGCGAGGATGGGACCGGCGATTGGACCGGCGGCGGCTATCGCGGAAAAATGTTGACCGAAAAGATAGAACGGTTTGGTGGGAACGAAATCGATGCCGTCGTTCACCCGGCGAGCGGGCGTGGCGCGCGAGTCGTCAAGCTTGAACTGCCGCGCGACCCAACGGCCGTAGAAGCGGTAGGCAAGAGCAAGCAGGAGCAGAAATCCCAGCGCCACGAGCGTCAGCATCACTTGTTAATTATCTCCACATTCTCCGTCCTAGGAAAACAGGGGAGCGGGTAAAGGGTCAAGGGAGACGGGGAACGGGGGAACGGGGGAACAGGGGAACGGGGGAACAGGGTAACGGGGCCAATGTTTCCCTTCTTCCCCTGTTCCCCTGTTCCCCTGTTTTGTTAGACTCCGCCACGTTGGTGAGGACCGCCGTGTATCCCTTCAGAAACATTTTGTTTCCCACAGACTTCAAGCCGCACACACGCGCGGCGTTGAAGTATGCCGCTGCCTTTGCTCACAGCGGTGGCGGACGAGTAGTTGTTTTCAGCGTTCAGAGTTCGAAAGTTCCTGCCAATCTCCTCAGCCCAAATCATCAGGTTTCGGCCGAACCTGAAGACCGCTGGGTTTCGCAACTGCGTCATGATTTCAAAGATGTACTGGCGGATCCTCTCTTCTCAGGACTGGATGTTGAGCCAGCTGTCGTCTCCGGTGAACCTGCGCCGGAAATTGCGCGGGCGGCCCTCCATTACGGCAGCGATCTGGTGACGGTTGTAAGGCATGGCCGCAGGGGATTGACTCGCGCTCTCTGGGGTTCGACTGCGGAAGAGATTATTGCTGAAGCGCCTTGCCCGGTTCTCACCATCAGTCCGCCGCAGCATGATTTTGTCGAACAGATTGGCGGCCGCAGCGAGTTGCGATTGAATCGCGTTCTGCTCGCGACGAATTTTCGCCCCTCATCAAGTGCCGCGACTCTGATCGCGACGCAACTCGCCTCCCAAACCGGAGCTGAGTTGCATGCAGTCTATGTCATCGGCGACTACTTCGAGCAGATCTCAGCCATGTTTCCCGAAGGCGGTTTGTCGGCACTGACACGCATGCGTGGATTCGCGCGCGAGCGCCTGGACCAGCTGGCGCTTGGATCTGGAGCGCGGGCGTTTACGCATCTCACTGAAGGACGCCCTTATGAGGAGATTGTTAGACTTGCCTTGGAGAAAGAAACTGATCTGATTGTGATTGGCACCAACGTTCACGCTTCGCTATTTGGAGGTACGCCGGTGCTTGGCTCGGAAATCGAACGAGTCGTGCGCAACGCCCCCTGTCCTGTGCTGTGCGTTCCAGCAAGCAAAGCAGTAACGCCCTTGCCGGCGTTCGTGACGCAGCCGGTGCCGCAAATGTAACGGGGGGACAAGGGGAACAGGGGAACAGGGGAAGTTGAGCAAAAGAAAAAGGGCAACGAGGACTATCCTGTTACCCGTTTCCCCGTTACCCTATTCTCCCGTTCCCCTGTTCCCCCGCTAACCTGGTTACTGCTTGCTTTCGATTGGCAGTCCCGCCTGCCTCCAGGCGTCAAAACCACCCAACAGGGCCGCCGCGTTTTCAAATCCCTTTGTTTTCATTGTGACCACCGCACCGGCGGACGTATGTTCGCTTGGTCAAGAACAATAGGTCACTATTGTCTTGTCATGCGGCAACTCTCCGGCCCGATTGGCAACCTCGTTGGTGGGTATCAGTTTGGCTCCCCGGATATGCCCCTGGTCAAAGGCCGGCTGGTTGCGCACATCAACAACGAAGGCCTGGTTTTTGGCTATCAGATCCTGCAGTTCGTTGACCGTAATTCGACGTACGCCATCAGCGTGAGCGGTCTCCTTAGGCTGAGCCTTAGCGTCGCCCTTATTGACAGCCGGAAGGCTTGAGGCGCTTCGGTCGGTTGAATTACAAGCGGCAAGTGCCACCGCGATCAAAACCACTAACGCGAGTAAACCGTGGATACGCATAGAGAACTCCAAACTCGAAACTAACGAATGAAAAAGCAGTCGGTCTTTAGGCCAGGGTCTAATTTCGTACGGCGGCGACTTTTTGTCAATGAGCCGCTCAGGAATCTGCTGGAAGCGCGCTTCAATTGCCCGCCGTTCAACCGGCGCTGCATGTTATAGTTTGCGCTTTCAAAGCTAAACGACAGCAAGAGTCCGACGGAGCACTCATGCTAGAGCCGCAGCAACTCCCAGTCTCTCCAGTTCAGTGGGCCAAGGTAATCGACAACACCCGCTGCATTGGCTGTCACGCCTGCACCACAGCATGCAAGTCTGAAAACCTGGTGCCGCTCTCCGTCACCCGCACTTACGTCAAACATGTAGACATCGGAGTCTTTCCGCAAACACGCCGGGCCCATCAGGTGACGCGCTGTAATCAATGTGAGCATGCACCATGCGTCACCGCCTGCCCAACAACGGCGATGTTTAAGCGCGCGGACGGCATCGTCGATTTCGACAAATCCATTTGCATCGGCTGCAAAGCCTGCATGGCTGCTTGTCCTTACGACGCCATCTTTATCAATCCCGAAGATCACTCTGCCGAAAAATGTAATTTCTGCGCGCACCGCATTGACGTCGGGCTCGAGCCGGCGTGTGTCGTCGTTTGTCCGACGCAGGCGATTCTGATCGGCGACATGAACGATTCCGATTCTTATGTGGCGCAGATTGTGAATCGTGAAGCTGTAAACGTCCGGAGACCGGAAAAAGAGACCCTGCCCAAGCTTTTCTATAAAGGAGCGCATCAAGCGACGCTTGATCCGCTAGCCGCGCGCCGCCCCGGGGGCGACCTCTTCATGTGGAGCGAACAGCAGGAGGACAGCACTCATGTAGTTTCAGGAAATCCCAACTACAACAACACCTCGGCAGCGGCATTACTCTCTTACGATGTTGCGCATTCGATTCCCTGGGATTGGAAGGTTAGTCTCTACACCTGGACGAAGGGAATTGCTGCGGGCGCCTACCTCGTGCCGTTGCTACTGGTCTTGTTTGGGTTTCTGCGAAGCGAGAGCCTGATCTGGATTTGGGTCGCGCCCATACTCGCTGGTTTGTTTCTCGCCATCACAGGCGGTTTGTTGCTTCTGGACCTGGAACATCCGGAACGGTTTCACCTGATCTTCACGCGTCCGCAATGGCGCAGCTGGCTCGTCAGAGGCGCATTTATTATTGCCGGCTACACACTCGTCCTCGCGCTGCACTTCATAGCCAGTTGGCTGGGCGCCTTTTGGCTCCATCGATGGCTGTTGGTTATTGGCCTGCCGCTCTCAATCATGACCGCGGTTTACACTGCCTATCTTTTCGCGCAGGCAAAAGCTCGCGACATGTGGCAAAGCTCGCTGCTGCCGCCTCATCTGCTGATACAGGCATTACTGGTAGGTTCCGCGGCCCTGCTGCCCTTCGCAGTGCGATTTGAACCCGAGACCAGACTGGACCCGGGAGTTACAGTTCCGCTGATTTGGATTCTCGCGATTACCAGTCTCGTGCATGTATTGATGATTTGGGGCGAAGTTTCTCTAACGCACGTCACAGCTCACGCGCGCCTTGCGGTTTGGGAGATGGTGCGTGGCCGTTACAAGAGCGACTTCTGGCTCGGACTGATCCTCTCGATTCTGGGTGGTCTGTTGCCCTGGCTGGCGCTGACAGGTTATGTGAGCACCTCGCTCGGTGTCGGTGGAGCGCCGATGGCTTTGATTGGATTGATGCTCTACGAGAATGCGTATGTACAGGCGGCACAGTCAGTGCCGCTGGCGTAGCCCCTTGGCCCATGAAAGGTAATAATGAAGCACTGGGGACTGCAATAATGGCGCAAAAGCTCAACAGATCAGCTGAAACCAACCGCGATACTGTCGCCGACCACGCTCGGACCGAACTGATGAGGGAATGTCTGCTGAAGGCTGAAGAGATCCGACGCAGCCTCGAAGGACGGCAGCATACCGATAGTACCGAATTGATTGCCGAAGATCGCAAACGATGAACCTCTACGTCGTCGATGCTAGCGTTGCAATCAAGCTTTATATCCCGGAAGTCAACTCAGACCACGCAATTCGTTTCTTTTCCGATGGGCATGAGCTGATTACCTATACCCCCAATCTCTATTGAGTGATGTTTATGCTTGTGCGCCCAATCGGGCCAGCGAAATGACAATTCAAGGTGATCGGATACAATTGAACGGAATCACCAAAACAAAAGTCGAGTTAAGTAAAGAAGTTGTAAGGCGACTTGATAGCGCTACCATATTACCCGACGAACTGGAAGAGAAGCTTCTTGGAAGAATAGCAACAGCCATTGACTGAAAGCTCAAGTCTCACGTATTGATTCACACTTTCCCAAAATGAAATCAAATGAGAGGAACGAACGGCTTAGCGCCGCCCGCGAAGACACTGAAGCACGCGGCGAGACTTTTTATCCGGGCGCGAGCCGGATTCATCTCGCGGCATATCCACCCAAAGAGCGCTGGGACAACTGGACTGAACTCGATCCGCAAGCCTGGCCGCAACGCAAAGAACGTCACTACACTTTAGTACCCACCACTTGTTTCAATTGCGAGTCCGCTTGCGGCTTGCTCGCCTACATCGACAAAGTCACAGGGGAAGTACAGAAGTTTGAAGGTAACCCGGAACATCCCGGCTCGCGCGGGCGCAACTGCGCTAAAGGTCCCGCCACGCTCAATCAGATTACCGATCCGGATCGTATTCTTCATCCGCTGAAGCGAGCCGGCAAACGCGGCGAGGGCAAATGGGTACAGACGAGTTGGAATGAAGTCCTCGATGAATTAGCCGGCAAGATCAGGAAGGCGATTGTTGAAGATCGCCGACAGGAGATCATGTATCACGTCGGGCGTCCCGGGGAGGACGGTTTCACTGAACGCATTCTCGCTGCGTGGGGGATAGACGGCCACAACTCACACACAAACATCTGCTCGTCGTCCAGTCGCGAAGGCTATCAACTCTGGATGGGCCTTGATCGTCCCAGCCCTGACCACGCGAACGCTAAAGTCATATTTCTGATTAGTGCCCATCTTGAGTCGGGGCATTACTTCAATCCACATGCGCAGCGCGTGATCGATGGCAAAGCAAACGGCGCAAAGTTAATTGTCTTTGATACGCGGCTTTCAAATACGGCGACACATGCCGACTATTGGGTTTCGCCGATTCCCGGTTCTGAGGCTGCAATCCTGCTCGCAATTGCCAACTACCTGATCCAAAACAATCTCTACAACCGCGATTTCGTGCGCCGCTGGTGGAACTGGGAGGAATACCTGCAAAGCGGTTCGGAGTTCGGAGTTCGGAGTTCCGGGTTGGGAAACCAGAGCGAAGGCGACTCTCAGGCTAATTCGCAGGTCGGGAAGGGTGGTTTACCCCCGCTTGCGTTCACCGACTTTGAGGATCGGCTCAAACAGCTCTACGCCTCCTACACCTTTGAATTCGCCGCAAAGGAATCGGGTGTGGACGCCCACATGCTCGAGGAAGTGGCGAAGTGTGTAGCTACTGCGGGAACGCGTCTAAGCACACACAACTGGCGCAGCGCATCGTCCGGCAATAGCGGTGGCTGGCAGGTGGCCCGTTGCCTTTTCATGCTCAACGCGCTGATGGGCGCCGTGGCGACGGAGGGAAGCGTCTTCCCCAACGCCTGGAACAAGTTTGTGCCGCGGCCGATTTACACGCCGCCTCATCCGAAGATGTGGAACGAGACAACCTGGCCGCGCGAGTATCCGCTCTCAATGAACGAGCTCTCCTTCCTGCTGCCGCATTTTCTAAAAGACGGTCGGGCAAAGTTGGATGTGTACTTCACGCGCGTCTACAACCCCGTCTGGACCAATCCCGACGGCTTCTCCTGGATCGAAGCACTAACAAATGAGGACCTGATCGGTTGCCACGTGGCGCTTACGCCCGTCTGGAATGAAACGACCTATTTTGCCGACTATGTTCTGCCGATGGGCCTCGGTTCCGAGCGACACGATATTCACTCTTACGAAACGCACGATTCGCAATGGCTCGGATTTCGCCAGCCGGTGATGAAGGCGGCGCGTGAAAGGGCCGGAGAAGAAATTGGAAACACGCGCGAAGTGAACCCCGGCGAGGTGTGGGAGGAAAACGAGTTCTGGTTGGAATTGACCTGGCGCATCGACCCCGATGGCAGCCTGGGGATCCGCCAGTATGTCGAGTCGCAAAAGAATCCCGGCGAACGACTCACCGTTGACGAATACTACGGTTGGATTTTTGAGAACTCAGTTCCCGGCCTGCCGGAGAAAGCTGCTGCGGAAGGTCTGCAGCCATTGGCTTACATGCGCCGTTATGGCGCTTTTGAAATCGCCAGCAAGGTCGGCCCGCTCTACGAGCAGAATGTGCCGCCTGAAGAGCTCGAAGATGCGCGCGAATACGAGTTTGGTCGCGTCTACACGACGACGCCGAAGCCAGGCTCGCCAAATATCGTGCCCCTTCCGACGATTGATCCGGATCCCGAAGGCCGCCGCTTTGTGGGAGTGAACATTGACGGCGAACTGAAACGTGGCTTTCCGACACCTAGCGGTCGTTTGGAGTTTTACTCGCGAACACTCAGCGACTGGGGTTGGGGCGAGGTTGCCCTTCCGACCTACATCCGCAGTCACGTTCATCCGGAGAACATGGCTACCGATCAGACTATTCTGATTTCCACCTTCAGACTCGCCATGCAGATCCACACGCGCAGCTCAAATGCGAAGTGGCTGAACGAAATCGCGCACACGAATCCGCTGTGGATACATCCGTCGTTTGCCAATCGGTTGGAAGTTGAAACAGGTGACCTGGTTCGCGTTGAAACTGAGATTGGCCGCTTTGTTGTGCATGCCTGGGTCACGGAAGGAATACGTCCGGACGTGGTTGCCTGTAGTCATCACATGGGTCGCTGGAAAACGCACGAGCAGGGCGCGCGGCAAATGATGGCGACGGTGAAGCTGGATCACCGCGGCGCCGAGTGGGGGTTGCAACGCGAGAAGGGTGTCGAGGCGTATGAGTCGAGCGATCCGGATACGCTGCGAATCTGGTGGAGCGATGTGGGCGTTCATCAAAACCTCACGTTTCCGGTTCATCCCGATCCGGTTTCCGGAATGCATTGCTGGCATCAGGCGGTGCGCGTCAAGAAAGCCAAACCTGAAGACAAATACGGAGACATCTCGGTGGATACAAACAAGTCCCGCGAGGTTTACAAAAAATGGCTGGCGCTCACTCGACCGGCGGATCAGTACTCACCTGATGGCACGAGGCGCCCTTACTGGATGTTGCGCCCGTTGAAGCCGGCGCGCGAGTTTTACCGTCTTACTGAAAAAGATCCCGGGCGTGGTTTGCCGTAAAGTCGAATGCTTCCGCTTGCGTTGCAGCCCTGGGATCGGTAAAAGTTCACCATTAGCTACGCTCGGATGTACCCCAGTCGCCCAATCTTCCAAAGGTTTTTTACGAAGACCGGAGTCGCAGAGCTGATTGAAGAGGATGCTATGTATTTCAAGCAATTTTATCTCGGCTGTCTGGCCCACGCTTCCTATCTGCTTGGGTCCGCGGGACAGGCGGTAGTCGTAGATCCGCAGCGCGATGTCGATCAATACATCGCGGAAGCTGATGCCAACGGTTTACAAATCAAGTATGTGATCGAGACCCACTTGCACGCTGACTTTGTCAGCGGGCATCGTGAACTGGCCGCTCGCACGGGTGCGGAAATAGTTTTCAGTAAAGAGGCAGACGCTGCATTTCCTCATCGCCCAGTGCGCGATGGTGACGAGATCCGGATCGGAAAGGTGTTACTTCGGATCATGGAGACGCCGGGGCACACTCCTGAAAGCATTTCAATCCTGGTCATTGACTCGGAAGTCTCGGATCAACCGCAGAAAGTTCTGACGGGTGACACATTGTTTGTTGGCGACATCGGTCGTCCCGATCTCGCCGGCGGCAAAGGCTACACCCCAGCGATGATGGCAGCGATGATGTACGACACACTTCATCACAAGCTGCTGACGCTGCCGGATGAGGTTGAGGTCTATCCGGCGCACGGGGCTGGATCAATGTGCGGACGCAACATGTCAAAGGAGACTTCCTCAACCATTGGCGAGCAGAAAAAGTTTAACTATGCGTTGCAACCGATGTCCAAAGATGAATTTGTGCGGATGATGACTTCGGACCTTCCTGAAGCGCCTGCGTATTTCGCAAAGGATGCTGAAATTAATCGCAGTGGCGCCGGTCCACTCGAAACGCTGCCGCGGCCCACGGCACTCACTCCCCCTGAGGTCAGTGATCTGCTTGCTCAGGGCCAGACGGTGCTCGACGTGCGTTCACCCGCTGAATTTGGAGCGGGCCACGTGCCTGGTTCAATAAACATTGGTCTGGGCGGGCAGTTTGCTATTTGGTCAGCGTCTCTGATTCCGATGGACACTCCCTTGATTATCGTCGCCGAGTCAGATGAGAAGACAGACGAAGCCGTAATGCGGCTCGCGCGCGTCGGAATCGAGAGCGCCCGAGGATACTTGAAAGGCGGCATGGCGGCATGGCTTAACGCTGGATTGGCAGTCGCGGTTGTGCCGCAGATCACTGTCACTGAGCTTAAAGATCTACTCCAACAACAGCCTGACTTGCAGGTACTCGATGTGAGAAGAGCGCCCGAATATGTCAGCGGACACGTGCCGCGCGCGATTCCCGAACCATTGATTGAACTCAACGCTAATGTGGGGAATTTGAAGCTGGATGTTGCCAAGCCGACTGCCGTGATCTGCGCGGGTGGTTACCGGTCAAGTGCTGCGACGAGCATCCTGCAACAGCATGGCTTCTCCGATCTGCGCAACGTCACGGGCGGCACCGGAGCCTGGATCAAGGCAGGCTATGAAGTAGAGTGATGAGTGCTGATAGAAGATCCTCCTGTCAAAACCGCGAGCGTTAGCGAGGCAATGGCTACTCAAGGAATTCCCCTTCGTGTTAGGTTCGTGTTGTTTCGTGGATCGTCTTATTTTCTCCAAGCAATCAGACGATCCACGAACCCACACGAAATGACACGAAGCGTGTTCCTCTGGATTGAACAATCACGGACGTGTTTGACGCACCTTCTCGCCTTCGTTAGCATCCCTTTGAATCCCCTGAAGAACAAACTCTAAGAACAGAGGTTCCAGCCATCGATCCCTTCACGTTCAAACTTCTCCTCAGCTTAGTCATCGTCGTCATCGCCACGATTCATGGATATGGCGCGGCCTGGCTGGCGATTTGGATGCTCTTCCACCCTTATCGACCGGTAAAAGTCTTCGGAATCACCGTCTGGCCGCAAGGCATGATTCCCCGTCACCGCGAGCGCCTGGCGCAGTCTATTGGCAACGCTGTCGGCAACGAGCTGGTCTCGCAGGAAACGGTCTTCAACGCACTCTTCGAAACAAGTTTCTTTGAACGCAAGATCGAAGACTTCGTTAAGGCTTATACAGACGACCTGCTCGCCACTGTCTACCCTTCATTTATTGACGCCTTGCCGTCAGCCGCGCGCGCTCCAATTTTGGATACGATCTCGGCCTTGCAATACCGGCTCGCTGAGTACATCGCCGCGATGCTCAGGAGTGAAGAGACCGCCGGCGCTATCTTCCGCTTTGTTGATCGTCAGATTGATGAGTTACTCGAGCGGCGAATCGACGACACGGTGAATGATGAGGCGCTAACTAAGGTTGTGAGTTTCATCGAGGAGCGTTTTCAGAAGCTGGTCAGCGATGAAGAGTTCGAAAAGAAAGTGAACGAGTTCCTGTCAGGCCGCCTCGACGATCTTGCCGGCAGCACGGCAACACTGGCTGATACCTTTACTCCCGAAACCGTAGGCTTCATCAAAGACCGGCTTGATCAGCAGGTGCCTCCCATCGTTCATCACCTTGCCGACATTGCTACGAGCCAGAACACACGCAAACAGATGGGTGCGCTGATCAAGCATGAAGTAGACGACTATTACGAACAGCTCTCACTCTTCAAAAAGATCTTTATCTCGCGTGAGCGTATTCATCGCGAAGTTGACGACTTGATGAACAAGACCCTGCCGCGGCGTGTGGAGGAGTATTTACGCGGGCCGGCCTTCGAGCAGGAAGCCGAAGCATTTTTGAATTCGACCATCGACAATCTGTTGGCACGTCCGTTGAGCGAAATAGTAGGTCAGCTCGAGCCCGAGAGATTTGAGCTGATGAAGCGCCAGGTGAGTAACTACATTCTGGAGCTGGCGCGCAGCCCAACTCTTTCGCATTCAATCTCGGCGTATGTTCACGACGCGCTCGAACAGTTTCGGCACCTGAGTCTCGGAGATGCTTTGCAGCGCATCGACGTGAGTTCCGCCGAGCGGATTAAGAGCTTTCTCAGCCGCAGTCTGCTTGAGATCCTGGCGCGACATGACACCGCGCAAACGGTTAATGCAATCATGAATGCCCAGGTGGAGCGACTGTTAATTGCCCCAATCGGTAAGCTGGGGGACCATCTCTCCGAACACTCGGTGCAACGCGCGCGCGAAATGCTTGTTGAGAGGATTACCAACGCTGCACGCGAACGTCTGCCAACCGCGATCGCTGAGTTCGATGTCGGTGGGTTGGTGCGAAAGAAAGTATCCGACTACCCGATTGCAAAGTTGGAAGAATTGGTTCTGTCAGTCGCGTCCCAACACCTGAGAACTATCGAGTTGTTTGGAGCTATAATTGGATTCATTATAGGAGTCGTTCAGGCACTCTATATCTGGTTCGGTCCCGCAGTAACTCAGTGGCTGAATAGGTTGGTTAGCTAAAAAATATTACCGGGCGTACGCGCAAAGAAACCTGTACATGGGTCTTGTTCGGTTAGCTGGAACATTGTTTCGGGACGAACCGTTTGAGGTACTTGAAAGCAGGCTCGAAGAGTACTGCTGCATAGCCCGGCCGGAGCGAAAGGAGAATAAGCATGTACTGCTCAGGATGTGGGAGCCCGATTGCACCGGGACTGAGTTTCTGCAACCGCTGCGGTACCAGCTTGAAAGAACGCAGCGGCGGTGGCGAGTCCAGATCGCCGGCAGCCATCGCCGCCCTTGTGGGTGCGATGGTGCTGGTGGCGATTTCCGCGATGGGGTTGCTGTTGGGCGGCCCGATCGCGTTGAAACGCGAAGGTCAGTTTGGTGAAGAACTGATCGTGCTGTTTATGTTTTTGACCTTCTTCATCACCGCGGTGACTGAGATTTTTCTTTACCGTCAACTGAGCCGCCTCACTGCGCAACCCAGGTTCCCGCCGGCTCTGCCCGCGCCGTTGCCGACTGCCGCGCCGGCTGAGTATTACGCTCCGCAGCCGCGATCTTTAGCCGAACCCCGAACTTTGGCAGAACCACTTCCCAGCGTCACCGAAAACACAACTCGCACCCTTGGACATTTGCGTGACGAGCCGGGACGCAAGGACTACTCGTGAGACAGGCAGGAGAGCACATGAAAAACTTCAGGTTGTTACTGACTGTAATGCTGGTAGTGATTACGCCGCTCATTACCGGCTGCGTGTTTCATCATGGCGAGGTGATCGGTTCGGGCCAGCGGCAGAAGCAAATACGTGAGATTGCGGCGTTCACGTCTATCTCCACCGAGGGTGCTTATGAGATCGATTTTGAAGCTCAGAAGCCGCTCAGTCTGGAGATTGAAGCCGACGATAATATTCTGCCGATAATAACTACCGATGTGAGCAATGGCGTGCTGCGGATTAGAAGTAAGACCGGCTTTTCCGTCAACCAGCCTATCAAGCTGAGGATTACCGCGCCGAACCTCGAAGGGCTGTCAGCCTCCGGCGCGGGGAAGATCGAAGTTTCAGGATTGCAGAACGAGAAGTTTGAACTCGATAGCAGTGGCGCTCCGACAATCAAAATTTCCGGTCAGACCAAAGCGTTGGAGATAAATGCCAACGGCGCCGGGAAGATAGATGCTCATAAACTGCGTTCGCTAAAGGCCGACGTGGAATCAAATGGAGTGGCAAAGGTTGAGGTGTTCGCGAGCGAAGAGCTCAAGGCAACTGTCTCGGGTCCTTCGCAGGTGATCTACAGCGGAGATCCGAAAGTGACGAAGTCGGTTAACGGCCCTGGTTCTGTGGAAAAGAAAGCTTCCGAAGGATCGTGAGGAAGAAAAGGATGAGGGATGAAAGCATGTTAACGTCCAATGTTCAACGTCAAAGTTCGATGTGCGAAGTTCAGGTCAAAGTTCGAAGTGCGAAGTTCAGGTCAAAGTTCGAAGTGCGAAGTTCAAGGTTCGACTTCGAAGGCAACGTACATTGTCCACTATGCTTAAACTGATTTGAGATCCTAGAAAGCCACGCTTTCATCCTTCATCCTTCATCCTTCATCCCTCATCCTTTCATCCTTCATCCTTCATCCTTCATCCTTTCATCTCATCCCTCTCATAAATTTCTGTTGACATTCATCGCGTTACATATAAACATTTGTCATTCTCGAGAAGGAGCTATCCTCCAATGACCTATGTCGTAGTTGAGTTATGTGTTGACTGCAAGTACACCGATTGTGCTGCGGTCTGTCCGGTTGAGGCGTTTCATGAATTGCCTGACCGTCTTTATATCAATGCCGAGACTTGTATCGACTGCGACGCCTGCGTGCCTGAATGTCCCGTAGAGGCAATCTTCGCGGACACCAACGTTCCCGATAATTATGCGCATTGGACGCAAATCAATATTGACGAGGCGCCGAACTATCCCGTCATTAGCCAGAAGATACCCGCCTTGCATGGGCCAAGCTGCACCGGACCAGAAGAGTAGAAACAAATCTCATGGAATAAGAAGCGGGTCTGGTTCCGCCTGTGTTCAATTACGATATTTGAATTACCTCACATTAAGGTTTCCAGACCCAGGTGTTGTTCATTCTCCGTTGTTGGTGTTCTTACCCTCACAGTGATTTACTTGCGGTTCGACCGGTCTCCGGCGAATCTCCGTTCCAATAGCTTTCACGACTGGCCATGAAAGCACTCGCCTCAACTTTGATCTTGTTCCTGGCCTGCTCGGTGGGTTTCAGCCAATCCGGGCGACGCGTCTCGGATGTAAAAGCAACATCATCGCCAGACCCAGTTCCGGTTACACGCCTCATTTCCGTTGTGCGCCCGACGAATGAAAGGCATCTCGACTATCGCTGCACCAGGGATGGTCATCACAGGGTTCCAGAAACTGAAGATGAAATTGAGCAAGTTCTGTCCTCGAAAATGGTCGACACGCGCGCCGTTTTCCGAGCCAAGCCAAGGCCCGGCTACACGCTGGAAGCGCAACGAAATCGCAAACAGGGGTTCGTGATTCTCAAGGTGGCGCTTTCGGCAATGGGAACGATCAGTCGTGTCCGAGTCTTGCGTGGGCTGCCTTTCGGACTTACGGAGAGCGCAATCAAAGCTGCTTGCAAACTCCAATTCAAGCCGGCGATGAAGGACGGACAAAGTGTTTCACAGTGGGTTACCGCTGAATATGTTTTTCGTTTGCCTGACTCGAGACTGTTCAAGCAGTGAGCAGTGGGCAGTGGGCAGTGGGCATTGGGAAGTGGGCAGTGAGCAGTGGGCAGTGGCAGTAGAGTAGGCAGTAGGCAAGAACATACTAGCCACAGACCAGAAGCGGTCCGCAAACGAACAAAGTACTAAGCTCAAAGTACAAAGACCCAAGTAAAAACAAATTCCTTCCGTAGTAAATCCACCTCACCAAGTCCTTCCGTATCTTTGTCGAGTTCGCAACAAATCTACCTGGACGACAAAGGATGGAGTAAAACATGAAGAAGTTGGTTTTCACGCTGCTGTTTGCAGCGGCATCAATCGCGACCGCGAATCAGAGCGCTTACGCGCAAATGATGAGCAGTAATTCCAAAGACATGAATCCGATGGTTGGCGGCGCGCCGATGATGCGCACCATGGACATCGTCGATAACGCCGTCAATTCCGCCGACCACACGACGCTGGTCGCTGCAGTAAAAGCCGCTGATCTCGTCGCCACGCTTAAGAGCAAGGGCCCCTTCACGGTATTCGCGCCGACAAACAGTGCGTTTGACAAACTACCGGCTGGCACCGTTGAGTCCCTGGTAAAACCGGACAATAAAGCGATGCTGACGAAGATCCTTACCTATCACGTGCTCGCTGGAAAGTTTGACTCACGCGCAATCGCCAAACGAATCAGAGCCGGCGGTGGCAGTGCCAGCTTTAAAACTGTAAGTGGCAACACTCTCAGGGCCCGAATGAACGGCAAGAGCCTTGAACTTCGAGATGAGAAGGGCGGCACATCTACGGTCTCGATTGCCAACGTCTATCAATCCAATGGCGTGATTCACGTGGTTGATACGGTCCTATTGCCGAAGTAAGAAGTAAACATACTGCCCGGATCACGCAGAGGCGCTTCCTGGAAATCCGGGAGGCGCCTTACTGTTGAGCTGGATTGCCGATTGCCAATTGCTCATTGCTGATTAGGTGAAATTGACTCCAGCCGGCAACGCTCTTATAGTCTGGCTTCGGACGACGCCGGCTCCTCAGGCGAATTAGCTCAGTATCCCAGTTTTACTTCAACGAACCCATCTCAAATTGTTTCAGGTATCCGCATTAACGCTATGAAACGTTTTACCCCAATCCTTGCAACGCTCTTCCTCTCGTTAACAATACTTTCAGCTCACCGAGTGGTGTCTGCCAAAGACACCTGGGTCAGCGTGCGTTCGAAGAACTTTTCACTGATTGGAAATGCGCGCGAAAAGGACGTCCGTCAGGTGGCAATCCGCCTGGAACAGTTTCGTGAGGTCTTCACGCGTCTCTTCCCGAAGGTAAAATTCTCGTCTGCAGTGCCAACAACGGTGATCGTCTTCAAGGATGACAATGCTTATCGTCCGTTCAAAACAAACGCGAATACCGCGGGTTACTTTCAACCCGGGCCCGACGTCAACTACATCACACTTACCAACGAAGTGCGTGGTGAACAGGATCCCTACACGGTAATCTTTCATGAGTACACGCATTTGCTTGTGAACAGCACACTCGGAAATGCACCCTCCTGGTTCAACGAAGGGCTTGCCGAGTATTACAGCAGTTTCAATATTAGTGACGACAGCAAGATTGTGTTGGGCACGCCCATAAGCAGTCACGTCTACTTGCTGCGCCAGAGCAAGATGCTGCCACTACCGACCCTGTTCCAGGTAGACCAGCAGTCGCCTTACTACAATGAACGCGATAAGCAGAGCATCTTCTACGCGCAGTCGTGGGCGCTGATGCACTACCTGATTCATAAGCCTGAAGGCTCCGCCTCAATTGACACGTTCATGAAGCTGATGGACAAGCTGCCTCTGGAGCAGGCATTCCAGCAGGCCTTCCAAACGACCTTTGAGGTGATGGAAAAAGAGCTGCGCGCTTACATCAGGAAGGATAGGTATTCGATCACGAGCGGCAAGTTTGAGCGTAAGATCAACTTCGATTCGGACCTCCAGGTATCACAGATTAGTGAAGCTGAGGCGCAAGCGTATCTTGGGGACCTGCTGCTCCACAGCAACCGAGCCGAGAGTGAAACCTATCTGCAAAAAGCGTTGACACTCGATCCCAATCAACCTCTGGCGAATGCCTCGCTGGCGATGTTGCGCGTGCGTCAGGGAAAAATTGAAGAAGCACGCAGCAACCTCGAACGCGCGATTACGGCAACCTCGCAGAACTATTTGATTCACTACTACTATGCCTACGCCTTAAGTCGGGAGGGAATGAATGCGTCGCAGATGATTTCAGGCTACTCGAAAGAGAATCTCGCGAAGATGCGTGAAGAGTTGCGGCAGGCAATCGCCCTGCGACCTGACTTTCCCGAGTCATACAGTCTGCTGGCGTTTATAAATCTTGTAGACGGCAGCAATCTTGACGAGTCCATTGCCATGCTGAAGCAAGTGTTGTCGGCGTCACCGGGAAGAAATGATCTGGCGTTGATGCTGGTTCGAGTTTACCTGCGCGCTGAGGATTTCAAATCGGCACGTCAACTACTTGAACCGCTGTCTCAGAATCAGAGCGATGCCGAAGTGCGCAGGGAGGCTGCAAACCTTTTGACTAGCCTCGCAGCTCAGGAAGAGAATCTGGCGCGTTACCGCGAAATGGAGGCTCGCAGCAAATCAACTGAGAGTGCCGAGGGTCCGCCACGTTTGAGACGCGGGAATGCTTCGACTGATATCCGCTCCGACTCCGATAGTGGTGTAGAGGCTGAAACTAATCCGTTCGCTTATCTGCAAGAGGCATTACGGACGCCGGGCGAGGGTGAAAAACAAGTTCAGGGAACTCTGGTCAGACTTGAATGCGATGCCAAAGGCATTATGTTTGTTATTCAACTACCCGACCGGCTCATCAAACTAAAAACGACTCGTTTTGAGAACATTCAAATTACCGCATTTACGAATGAAGCTGGTTCCGAAATCACTTGTGGCCCGCGCAAACCACAGAACCTGGTTGTCGTTTGTTATCTGCCGGTGAACGATTCCAAGGTCAGGCACGACGGCGAATTGCGCTCAGTGGAGTTCGTTCCCAAGGATTTCAAATTGAAGAGCTAGATTTGAGTTAAACTCAGACGCTCCATCATCACGATTGAGATTGCCAACGGAAGGGAGTCCTGCTTGATCAAGTGCCGCAAGATGACCGCGCCCGATGTCACTGACGCGTTCAGCATGCTGAGTGACTTCCTCGGCGGTGACGAACACTATCGAGCCAGCAGTGCCGCGTACGGCGATCGCGGAATTCAGGGCCTCAATGACGCGCTCTACTTATTTCTGGAGCATCCGGACCTGGGTTTCGTTTGGATGGCTTACGATGAGACAGGAGTCGGCGGTGTCTGTGTGGTTTGTTATGCAGTGTCGACGTCGATGGGCTCGCTGGTTGCCAAGCTCGACGACGTTTCAGTCAAGGCGGACCGCCGCGGCCAGGGTATTGGCAGCGAACTCCTGCAACAACTGAAGGTGCAGTTAAAGAAAGAATCCGTAACGCGAATTGACGTAGGCGTGCATCTTGAAAACCCGGAAGCACGCCGGTTTTATGAGAAGCTGGGGTTTGTTGCTTTGAATGAGGAACGTTTGGCCTGCGTGATTTAATAAGTCACAGGAATCAGCCGCGGATCTGCGCGGATAAACGCGGATTCGGAAGAAACAACCAAAGCAACCTTACCCGAAAACCCCAGCCCTCACAGCATCAATCAACAACGATTTAGACAAGGCGACGTTTAGACACCAGGCACTTAAAAGTAATATCTTTTAGTTCATCCGCGTTTATCCGCGTAAATCCGCGGCTGATTACTTACTCCCTCGACTCACTCACTCCGAAGATTTGCGATCTCCTCAAAATATTTCGCGAAGGCCACCATCCCACCCGAGGCTTGTTGCCAGTCGAAATTCTCGTTAGGAGCATGATACCCGTGCTCCGGCAGCGAGAGACCGAGAAACAGCACAGGACACCTTAAGACCTTCTCAATACTCGTCATCGCACCAATCGTTCCGCCATCACGCACAAACACCGGATCACGTTTGAAGGCAAACTTCATCGCGCGTTTCAAAGCCGGCGGCAGGGGGCCCTTGTCGAGCACGGTACGAAAGGCAGGAGCGCCCGACTCAAAGTGTATCTTCACATCCGGGTTCAATTCCCTGATCGCTGCTTTGAGCAACTTTTGGATCTTCAATGGTTCCTGGACGGGGACGAGGCGGAACGAGGCTTTTACTTCGGCGCGCGGCGGGACGATCGATTTAACCCCCGGTCCCTGATAGCCGCCCACAACACCGTGAATCTCCATCGTAGGCATGCCCCAGATCCGCTTCATCACTTCGAGATTGTCTTCAGTGCGCATCAGTTTTAGATGATGAGCTCTCTTAAACTCTTTGGCGTTGAAGCCCGAGTTGAGCCAATCGTTCAATTCCCTTTTGGACGGGGGAATCACGTCATCGTAAAAGCCCTTAATCTTGATCCGCCCGGTCATCGGATCGTAAATGTCGCAGACAAGTCGCATGAGCTCAGCAATCGGATTGCGAGCGGCGCCGCCAACTTCACCGGAATGCGTGTCTGTGGTTCCCGTCTCGAGCGTCAGCAAAAAACCGGTCAGACCACGTAAGCCGGCTGAACTTGCGGGACGCTTTCGCGAAACCCACACCGTGTCAGAAACCACCACCGATTCAGTGCGCAGGTCACGTCCGGCCTTGGTAATAATCCTTTCAAAATTCGGCGAGCCGATCTCTTCTTCAAATTCCCAGAGGAAGCGAATGTTCACGGGCACGCCGGCCTCCTGCGCCGCACGCGCTCCATAAAGCGCGGCGAGCGCCGGTCCTTTGTCGTCCGTCGTGCCTCTACCAAAATAGCTGTCACCCTTTTTGGCCATCACAAAAGGCTCCGTGTCCCAGGGTTCGGTTTCTTTCGAGGCAGGTTGAACGTCGATGTGGTTATAGACAGTAACCGTCGGCAGGTTCTTATCATTGCCAAACACGCCGTGGACAACGGGATTACCTTTGCTCACCTGGTAAACATCTGCTTTGCCGCCAAAGCGACGCAGGGTTTCCACCGTAAGTTCAACACCCTTTCTGATGTCTTCTGCGTGCGCCGGATCGCAAGACACGGTAGGTGTCTCGACAAATCGCTGCAGCAGGTCTTCGTATTCCGTCCGATGATCGGCAGCAAACGCAAACAGTTGATCCCGGTCCAGTTCCTTAGGCATTCTCGATCCTCCGTTGGAGAGTTTGTCTTTCCAGGCGTATTCGAATGTTCGATTTCGCTGCTTATAGTGCACAACCTTACCCTTAGTTGTCACGATGAAAAAGCAGGAGGCAGGAACGGGAGGCAGGAACAGACGGTCAGGAGCAGGAGGCACGGGCAGGAGGCAAGGGCAGGAGGCAGGAGCAGAACAACTAGCCGCTGATTCATGCGGAAACCGCGGATCAAACAAAGGCATTCGAGTAATTTAATCAGGGCTTTTCTGGATCTTGATGAACGCCCTAATCATTTTCTTATTCTTATCCGCGATTTCCGCGTTTATCCGCGGCTAGTCTTTTCCGGCTCCTGCCGTCTGCCTCGCCGCCCGGTCAGGGCAACGTTTTTCAAGACTTTAATCACTAAAAGTCGGTCGTGCGATTTTCCAGGCCGGCGTTGCGCAGGCTGCGTTGAACTTTGTTAGAAGGCGGGCCGTATATTCAAAGCTTCTAGTTGTTCGTGCTATTCTGGCAACCCGTTTCCGGTCCCCTGTCGCGGAAGCAGGTATCGCAACGAAGCTCCTCGTCGATCAGAAACAGAATTTAGGAGGGTGGCGTGAGAAGTAGACGATCGTTTCCGGGTATATTGTTTTTATCCATTGCCCTTTTGGCACCCGCAATTATTTTTGCCCAACAGAGCCGTTCAGTCCGGCGCGAACCCGGCGCCTCCGTCAACCGCTCGGGGAACGGCGCAGCGCGAAACAAACCGTCCGCTAGCTCCGCGGTCGTCAAGACCGATCTGAATGAAGCTTTGACCGTAATTCAGAATAACTACATTGACGGCCGGAAGCTCGATTACAACTCAGTCTTCAAGTCGTCAATTACGGGCATGCTTAACGCGCTCGACCCGCATTCCACTTATTTCGATCCGATTGAATTCGCTTCCTTCAAAACCGAACAACGCTCGGAATATTTCGGCATCGGCGCCACCATCGACCACATGCATCAGGGCGATCAGGTCAACACCTACATTCGCGCGACGTTTGAAGACTCGCCCGCCGCACGCGCCGGTCTGCGCTTTGGTGATCGAATTGTGGAAGTTGATGGCCAGTCGATGGTCAATAAGAGTTTTCCCGAAGTCCGCAAGTTTCTGCTTGGCCCTCGTGGCACCGTGGTTAAAGTCACCGTCGTTCATAGTGCAGACGGCCAGAAAGAGACTGTAACTATTACTCGTGATGCCGTACCGCTTCCGTCAGTCCCGCAGGCCTACATGTTGAAGCCGGGAGTCGGTTATGTGGCGATGACCGGCGGTTTCAATTTGACTACCAACGACGAGTTTCAGGAAGCGCTTGCTGATCTCCACTCCAAAGGCATGAACATGCTGGTGCTTGATCTGCGGGGCAACCGCGGCGGGCTCCTGATTCAGGCGGTTAAGGTTGCAAACACGTTCCTGCAAAGCGATCAGTTGATTGTGAAGCAGGAAGGAAGAATCAGAGGCAGTTCCGAGGTGTTTAAGGCTGAGAACGATAGTCCGGATCAGGTTCCACTCGTGGTGCTCGTTAACGGCGAATCAGCGTCGGCGGCTGAGATTGTTGCCGGTGCTTTACAGGATCACGATCGCGCTCTGATTGTCGGTGAGAATACCTTTGGCAAGGGCATAGTGCAGTTGCCGATTCAACTCGAATACGATTCAGCCCTGCTTCTAACCATTGCCAAGTACTTCACACCTTCGGGGCGCTCGATTCAGCGTGACTATTCCAATGGCGGCGCCTACGACTATTACACCCGCGGCGGTCTTGCCACTGATAAAGACCGGACATTGGCGCCCTCGGGTCCGGAGAGCCGCACCGATACCGGTCGGGCCGTCTATGGAGGCGGCGGCATCGCTCCTGATGAAGTTGCCAAACCGGGAACGATTTCGCCGGCCGAAGCCAAGCTAGCGGATGTTCTCTTCGGCTTTGCTTTGGAGCTGACGAGTGGACGAGTGAAAGGTTTTGAAAACTACAAGGTGCAACGTTCGATTGAGTTTCGGCACGATCTCCAGGCGACAGACTTTCCCATCACGGAACCTCTGTTTGCCGAGTTGAAACGGTTTGCGACGGCCAAGCCTGAGTTCAAGGCCACGCCTGAGCAACTTGATCGCTTCCGCGCGCATGCCGAAAGGCAGCTTCGTTACAATCTGACGTCTGCCGCATACGGCACAATGGTAGCGGTGCAGGTGTTCAATAACGATGACAAGCAAATTGCGCGAGCGATCGACGCGATGCCGCGTGCGCGAGAATTGGCACAGTCTGCAAGGCGTGCCCGCGCGCGATCCTAAACCGGCGAAGCGTGTGAAAGCATAAAAGTCCGGGGTGTCAGCTCCACGTATTCCGGCCAACAAGACTAATTGAGCGTTGGCAAAGAGCCAAAACACAGGCGGCTTAAAAGCGGCTTTGGCAAAATCAAAGAAACGCAAACCTACTCGGCGTCAAAAACCAGTAGCGCCTTCCCAACCTTCGCTATCAACGGCGAACACTACAGTTGAAGCGCAGAGGCGCTACGCTTCTGGCCTAGACCTAAAAAGCGAGCGCGAAAAGCCCCGTGTCTTATCGATATTGTTTTGTGATTTTGCGAACTTTACCATAGATAAGAAGGTGAATTTACTAGGCATCTTTGACCGTATTTATGTGCATCCTGAAAACAAAAAGACCCCGACGTTTACATTATTTATTCGCACGGCGGAGACTGTTGACGAGCGACTGAGTGTTACGCTTTTTGACCCGATGGGTAAGCCCGGTCTCGGCTTTCAGTTTGGTGGAGAACAACAAACATACACGCCCGGACTTCCAGCCCAGATTCAGTTAGTAATCGGGTTGCAATTTACGGCTCAAGTGGAAGGGGCTTACTGGTTTGATGTAGCGTACAAACAGAAATCGATAGGCGGCGCAGGCCTCGTTGTGGAATATCGAACGGAGCAAAGAGAACATGGCACGGATACTTACGTATGAATCGGTTTTCAGAGCAGGCTTGGCTGTTGGCGTCGCGATAACGGACTTTCACGAGCGGTCAAATCGTGAGAACGCGACAGCCGCAGATACCGTGAGCGTGAGGCGGCCTCCTCACAGGCTTGCGCCTCTCTCTGGCTTGTTCGCTGATGATCCGATGTGGTCTGAGTATCAACAAGCTATTCAGCAAATCCGCCGAGAAGAAGGTGCGGAAACCTAAGAGACTAGCGAGGGTGAGTGAATCTTTTAGACAACGACACCTTCTCGTTGTATTTCACCCGTGAAAGCTCTCAGTCAACCCTAGCAGCACGAATCCTAGAGACAGACGACAGCCTCATCTGGATCAGTGTAGTAACGGCTGAGGAGTCTATTCGCGGTGCTTTTAAACTTATCAAAGATAATCAGAACACACCGCGCGTCACGCTCGGTTATAACTTCTTATGAAAAACTCTCTACGCGGTTAGCCAATACCAAATCCTTTCCTTTGATGAATCGGCTTTCAACGCGTTTCAAGCCATTCCAATCGACATAAGGCGGGCAATAGGCACAAGGGATAGTCGCATCGCGGCGAGCGCCTTGTCACGAGACTTTACCGTAATAACCAGGAACCTCCGACACTTTCAACAAGTGCCACTGAAGTGCGAAGATTGGACGCAAACCTAATCCTACCATCACAATTTAGGACACCGCCGTCAGCTAGGACGGATTGATTAGCGCCTTTCTGTGCAAGGCCTGGGCGCACGTTCACCCAATCTCCAGCACAATCTTTCCGAAGCTCTGATTCGACTCAAGGCGGAGGTGCGCTTCTCGCACTTCTTCCATCTTGTAAACGCGATCGACAACCGCCCGGACGCTGCCCACTGCGAGCAATGGGACGACGTGGGTCTTGAAAAGTCTCGTTGCCGTCGCCTTCTCTTCGGCTGAACGTGCCCGTAAAACGGTTCCCTGAAGTCTCAATCGTTTGCTCATCACCGATCCGATATTAAGAGTCGCTTGCGCACCGGACGTTGTGCCCACAAGCATCAACCGGCCCTTGTGCGCGAGGGCCGCAAGGTTTGCTTCGAAATAAGCCGCGCCGACAAGGTCGAGAATTACATTGACGCCGGCTCCGCCGGTCCATTCGCGCACCGTTGAAATCAAAACTGAAGGATCGTTGTTGACCACTAATGAATTACTGAGCCCGTATTGCATCGCGCGTCGCAGCTTCTCTTCGGTTCGTGAGGTGCCAAAAACTTTCGCGCCTGCCGCGCGCGCAAGTTGAATCGCTGCTGTGCCAACACCTGAGCCGGCTGCATGCACCAACACCGTCTCACCGATTCGTAGTTCCGCTTGCGTAAAAAGGGCGTCATGCGCGGTTATGAACGCTTCGGGCACCGACGCAGCTTCGGCCCATTCCAGGTTAGCGGGAACTTCAGCGAGTTGGTTCTCCGGGATACTGACGAACTCCGCCTGGGCGCCGCCGCCAATGACTCCGAACACGCGTTGTCCAGGGGTCCAAAGAGACACCTCCGGCCCGATCGCCTCAACTTCGCCGGCAAATTCGAGCCCTGGGATGTCCGCGGGGAAACCCCTCGGCGCAGGATAGCGACCTAGTCGCTGGAGTATGTCCGCGCGATTCAACGCCGCAGCGCGCACTCGTACCCTTACACGGTCACCGCTCGGGTCATCTGGAGTTGGCGCTTCACAAACTTCCAGCCCTTCGACGCCGCCATGACTAAGAATCCTGACTGCTTTCACATTTGAATGGTAAGCGCCTGGTGAGTAAGTCTCAAGTCTCACATCCTAAGTCTCAAGTTTCAAAATTCGGGTTTAGTTTGATAGACGCTTAGATATCCGAGACCTGAGACCTGAGACTTGAGACCTGAAACTTGAGACCTGAGACCTGAGACCTGAGACCTGAGACCTGAGACTTGAGACTTGAGACTTGAGACCTGAGACTTGAGACCTGAGACTTGAGACCTGAGACCTGAGACGTGAGACTTGAGACCTGAGACTTGAGACCTGACTCTTGAGTCTCTACCATCACGTCGTGCGCCTTCTCGTCCTAATCAACAACGCAGCAGCCAAAGCGCGAAAAGCCTGGCCCACTGTACGTTTGCAGCTCGACTCCAGCGGCATTGCGTTCAACTGTTACGAAACCAAATGCGCTGGTGATGCGACACGAAGGACCCGAGACGCGCTGCGTGAAGGTTACGAAACCATCGCTGTAGTCGGGGGCGACGGCACATTAAGCGAGGCCGCAGACGGTTTTTTTGAGTTCGCACCGTGTTCTCCCATCCCGATACCGATCAGTCCGGCAGCCACGCTCGCGGCGCTTCCGGCGGGGACGGGCGACGATTTTGCGCGCGGACTCCTGGGCGGCCGGGCGCCGCTGGAACGTTGGCTCAGAATGCTGATTTCACATTGCCGGCGCAATGACGAGACGAGCACGCGAATGGTCGATGTAATGGCCGCCACTTGTGATGGTTATGAGAGCAGATTCATTTGTTTGAACGCCTCGACCATGGGGATTGGCGGAGAAACAGGAGGGCGAGTTGCGGCCCAGGGAAATTTCATGCGTCGCTTTTCCGGCGAAGTGCGCTTTGCAGCAGCTGCGGTTGGTGCCCTCGCTGCCTGGCGCGAGCGAAGAGTTCGCGTCGTCGTCAATGAGGAACAGGTAATTGAGGGTCCGATGAATCTCGTTGCTGTCGCCAACGGTCTTTATGCCGGTGGTGGGATGATGCTTTCGCCGGGAGCTCGCGTGGATGACGGCAAACTCGACGTGGTAACGGCCCGTGGCTTGAATCGAGCTGAAGTGATGCGGGAACTACCGCGCATTTACCGCGGTGGCCATGTAGCAAACCCAAAGGTGCAGATTATGCAGGGAGGCAGGGTGAGAATTGAAACCTTTGCCACGAATGATGCGCTGCTGATAGAAGCTGATGGAAACCCGCGAGGTAAGACGCCTGCTGAGTTTCAAATTATGCCCAGCGCGCTGCGATTTGTCGTTGGCGCGAAATGAAAAGATGAGAGAACAATTTTCCATACCTCATTTTTCATTTGTCAGCCCGGATTGGAAGGGTTAAATCCAGACCGTTAGAGCTAATGAAAAATGAGCCTTGAGAAATGATAAATGGAAAATCGGTTCTCATCTTTTGCGGTTAGTGGGTCTTCTCAAGCTCGGCGATCTTACCCAGCCGCCTCAGATGTCGTTCCTCACCGGTGAAGCGTGCTGCTACGAACGCCCGCACAATCTCCATGGCTAACTCGGGGCCCACAACCCGCGCCCCAAGGCAGAGTACATTGCAATTGTCATGTTCCCGAGATTGGTGTGCTGAGTAAGTGTCGCCGCAGAGAGCCGCGCGAATTCCAGTAAGCTTATTGGCCGCAACCGCGGCGCCGACTCCGCTGCCACAAATAAGAATGCCGATATCCGCTTCGCCATGTTGGATAGTCTGCCCAACCTTGCGCGCATAATCCGGATAGTCGTCTGCTTCTGAGCCGTCATGAGTTCCGAAGTCTGTAATCTCATGCCCGGCGAGACGCAGTTCAGCGATTACGCGCTCATTGAGCGGGTAGCCTCCATGATCTGCGCCAATTGCGATTCTGATTCCCATCTAACAAGCTCTAATTTCATGTGCGGCCCTGACATTCCGGAGTTATAACAAAGCTCGCGCTCGCTTCAGGACGTTGTCGACATTGAAGCCGAGGTTTCGCAAAGCAACGTCCCCCGGAGCCGAAGCGCCGAAACGATTGAGGCTGATAACATCGCCCGCCGGGCCCACATATCGATCCCAACCCTGGCGCACCCCGGCTTCAATTGCGAGCCGAGCGCCGACCGACGGCGGCAGGACCTCGTCGCGATAGTTTTCCGGTTGTTCCTCGAACAGCTCCCAACAAGGCATGGAGACGACACGCGCTGGAATGCCATCCGTTTGTAAAGTCTCACGCGCTTCCAGGGCGAGCGAAACCTCCGAGCCGGTGGCGATGAGGATTATGTCCGGTGAGACCCGTTCGTCCCTGACCCGGTCGCTACCGCTCCCGGTTCTGACAGGATCAGCCTCGGCGAGAATGTAAGCCCCGCGGCGTGAACCCTCCGCTGAAGCAAAACGAGTCCGATCAATCAGCGGCAATTTCTGACGCGTCAGTGCGAGGGCGGTCGGAGCGTTGCGGCGCAGTATCGCCGTGCGCCAGGCTTCGCGAACTTCGTGTGAATCCGCGGGCCGGATCACATACAGATGCGGAATGGCTCTCAATGCTGCCAGGTGTTCGACTGGTTGATGCGTGGGCCCGTCCTCTCCCAGGCCCACCGAATCGTGCGTGAAAACGTAGACAACCTGGACTTCAGAAAGCGCGGCGAGGCGGATCGCCGGTCGCATATAATCCGAAAACGTCATGAACGTACCGCCGTAGGGAATCAAGCCGCCGTTGAGCGACATCCCCGTTAGCGTTGAGCCCATCGCATGCTCGCGAACGCCAAAGTGAATCGTTCTTCCTTCATATGACACGGCCTCAAAGTCTCCGCCGCCTTTAATGTCCGTGTTATTCGATGGCCCCAGGTCTGCAGATCCGCCGAGCAGCATCGGCATGTGCGGCGCGAGCGCGTTGATTACTTCGCCGCTTGCTGCGCGCGTGGCCATCGCTTTTGAGTCCGCGAAATCTGGTAAGTGTTTTTCCCAATCCGCAGGTAACTCGCCACTCATCGTTGTACGCCATAGGCCGCTCAGGTCAGGATGTTTCGTTTGATAGTCTGCGATGAGTTCGTTCCACTTGGTTTCGTGCGCTTTGCCGAGCTCGATACTCTGGCGAAAATGCGCCAGCGCTTCGTCAGGCAAATAGAACTGTTTGTCTTCAGGCCAGCCAAGATGGCGTTTGGTTTCGCGCACTGCGTCGTCGCCCGGCGCGTCGCTATGCGCTTTACGAGTGCCGGCGGTCGGCATTCCATAACCGATGATGGTTTTGACGGAAATCAGCGACGGTTTGTTGCCGGTCGACTGCGCCTCACGAATCGCGGCATCAATTGCTTCCAGATCGTTGCCATCTTCAACAGTACAGGTGTGCCAGCCGTAAGACTCGAATCGTTTGGGCACGTCTTCACTGAAAGCGAGGTCAGTAAATCCCTCGATCGTCACTCGATTGTCGTCGTAGAGATAAATCAACTTTCCGAGTTTGAGATGACCGGCCAGCGAGGCGGCTTCAGAAGCTACGCCTTCCATCAAGTCGCCATCGGAAACAATCGCGTAAACGTTGTGATCAATGACGGGAAATCCTTCCTTATTAAACTTTGCGGCAAGGTGGGCTGAGGCCATGGCCATACCCACTCCGTTTGCAAAGCCCTGACCCAGTGGCCCTGTAGTGATCTCGATTCCGGGCGTCAGATTGTTTTCCGGATGGCCGGGCGTCTTCGAGCCCCACTGCCGAAAGTTTTTGATTTCATCGAGTGACAGGTCATAACCCGTGAGGTGCAGCAGCGAATAAATCAGCATCGAGCCATGACCGGCGGATAACAGGAAGCGATCGCGGTTTTCCCACTTGGGATTCTTTGGGTTGTGACGCAGGAAACGGGTCCAGAGCACATAGGCCATGGGAGCGGCGCCGAGCGGAAGGCCAGGATGACCCGATTCGGCTTTTTGCACAGCGTCGAGGGTCAGCGCGCGAATTGTGTTGATGCAAAGTTTATCAAGATCTGGTGTGCTGTCGGTCTGCCTGGTCATGGTTGCGCTCATTTATATGATCCTTAAGTTGGTGTTTATGAAAGCGAATCAGCCTTCGCTGATCAGTTGTTTGTAAAGGCGTTGTTGCCTCTCGAGCCCGGCCTGATAACGGGCATGTCGAGACTGGTCAGGCACGAAAGTCCTTACCGTTGAGCCTTCAGGTGAACTGCATGTTTCAATACTTGGTATTTTGCCCGCGGCTTCCAATGCAAGCAAGGCAGCGCCAAGTGTTGAAGCTTCGGCGGCATCCGAGACTCTGATCGGTCTCCCCAAAACATCCGCGATTATCTGGATCCAAACCGGAGATGAACGTAGCGCATTCCCTGACGCTATGATCGTTGCCCCGGGCGCAAACGGTTCGAGGGCCCGTCCGATGAGCGCAAAACGGTAAGCTACGGCTTCCATTCCCGCCCGCAATATTTCGATCGGTTGCGTATCGCGCGTCAAGCCAACGATGGCGCCGCGCGCTTTCAATGACCATCCCGGGCTCCGTTCACCCGACCACAACGGCAAGACTGTTAGACCGTGGCCGTCGGGCTCAAGGATAGTTAACGCATTTTGAATTGACTCCGCATCATCGTTGGGAAATAAGGACTCTGTAAACCAGCGATAGAGACTGCCACCGTCAGACAGCGCACCGCCGAGAACTACGCGAGTGTGATCAGCTCGGTAACACCACAACTCTGCGGGCAATGCCTGCGGCAGTGGGCCTTGATAGAGGATCCGCATCGCCCCCGATGTTCCCACCATTAGCGCGACCTTTTCGGCAGTTGTACAGTTGCTGCCAATCGCATTGGCAGCGCCGTCTCCAATCGCCGGATATGCTCGCGCTTCGGCCAACTGGGGCCACCGCTCCGCGTACTTGTCGGTCAACCCATGAAAGACGGTTTTGGAATCGGCAATCTCGGGAAGACTATCGGGTTGAACCCCAAGATCGTGAATGAAGTCGTTATCCCAGGTGCATGATTGCTGATTCAGTAAACCGGTGCCCGAAGCCATGGAAACACTGGCCGATGTCTCTCCAAAAAACCGCAGGCCCAGGAACTCGCCGAACGACAACCAACGACTCGTGGTCTTAAAAGCTTCCGGCTGTTCCTTGCGCAACCAGGCGAGTTTTGCCGGCCAGTAACTCGGATGAAAGCGGCAACCGGTGCGAGCATGGATGGCTAACTCATCGAAGGACTGCCGCAGCTCGTTCGCGGCCAGTGCCGCCCGGTTATTAGCCCAGGTGAAGACCGGCGTTGTCGTGCGCGATTCCGCATCGATGCCCACCAGGCTGTGCCAAAAACAAGAGATGGCGATTAACTCAATCCGGTTTGTCGAATGTTCAGGATTACTGAGCACCGCATCGATGGTCTGGGCAACCAACTCGACGCCGTCTTCAGCATCGATCATTGCAATATCATCAAGAGCTGAACGTCGCAGTCGCACACCGGCCCCGGCGATCTCATGTCCGCGTTTATCAAACAGCGAAGCACGAACACCGGATGTACCGATGTCCACTCCCAAAACGGCTGCCGGCTTCGATCCTGCCATCACGGAGACAATTTGGGGTGATGGCTCGAATCCTTCGAGGACTTCATCCAGCACGCTGCTCATCCGGGAGTCCCAGGGAGTCTTTGCGCGGAATCTTTTCGCGCGACGAAGATGTTGGTTAAGAAAGTTGCCAGAAACGACCTGCGAGTTCGCTGCAAGAATCGCACAGTGAACATCTCGTAGTCCAGTTTTTCGGTAACTGATAAAATGAATTTCGATGCAAGCGGAAACCCTTAACTGCCCCATGTGTGGCGCGGCCTCATCAACGGCCGAACCAACGTGCAGCTACTGCAGCGCGCGGCTGGCAACAGTCGCTTGTGCCTCCTGCTTTGGCATGATGTTCCTTGGCAGCAAACACTGTCCCCGCTGTGGAGCCATGGCTGGGAAGCGCGCGGATGCAGATCTGCCCCCGCGAAAATGTCCGCGTTGTGCGGTCGAGATGCACTCGATCATGCTGGGCGCCGCAAGGATCAGAGAATGTGAACGCTGTATCGGGTTGTGGGTTGATGTGCCGTCATTAGAAAAGATTTGCGCTGATCGCGAGCAACAGGCGGCGGTCCTGGGCGCTGCTTCGCCTGCGCCGACGAAAGAGGTTCAGGGAACTGATAAGGTCCGTTATGTTCCCTGTCCGGAGTGCCAACAACTAATGAACCGGATTAATTTTGCGCGCTGTTCGGGCGTGGTGGTGGATATCTGCAAAGGACATGGAACCTGGTTCGATCGAGAGGAATTGAGCCGTATCGTGGAGTTCATTCGCGGTGGCGGACTGGACGCGGCGCGTTCCAGGGAAAAGGCGGCGCTCGAAGAAGAACGCCGCCAGTTGGAACAGCTGACTTTAAAGGGCCGTTCCTCGAAAATCCTCGAACTTGCCGAGTCGGACGATGAACGCCGAGGCGGAATCGCGTCAGTGGGCAGCCTCTTGAAGCACCTGTTGGGATAAGAAGCCGGGGATTGAGACGAACACGCGGATCCTGAATTCTGGTGGTCTTAGGTCTTTGGTCTTTGCACTTCTCTTGCTAGTTGAATCAACCTGCGTGAGCGAACAAAGACCAAAGTACAAAGACGGTAAGACTAAAACTCAAAACGTTTCAGATCTGCGTCACCGCCCTAACGCGTAGCCTTATTACTCAACCCAGTTTCGTTCACGAGACGCTTACCGACGGCAGGCCAGTCAATGTTCGAGAAGAAGGCCTCGATGTATTTCGGACGCTCGGCCGGTTTGTAATCCAGCAGGTAGGCGTGCTCCCAAACGTCCATTACGAGAATGGGCGTGAAGCCGGCGACGTTTCCTGTCTCATGCAAAGTAATCCAATGGTTTGATAGTCGGCCATTTGCCGGATTCTCATAACAAATTGCCCAACCCACGCCACGCATTTTGCCGATTCCAACAAAGTCCGCTTTCCAGATTTTGTAAGTGCCGAAAGTCGCCTCGGCTGCTTTTACGAACTGCGATGTGGTCGCAGGATCGCCTGTGCCTCCGCCTTTCTTCAGGTTGTCGAAGTAGTACTCATGCAGGACCATGCCGTTGTATTCAAAACCCAGCCGTCGTGTCAGCTCGGAGTAGGCAGGCATTTCTTCCTGGTCGACATTTGCATCCTTGATAAACTCAGTGATGCGGTTGGTGAGGTTGTTAGTTTCTTTGACGTAACCCTCATATAGCTTGAAATGCATTTCGAGTGTCTCGTCGGAAATGCCTTGCAGACCACTCAGGCCAAACTGTCTAGCTTTGTAATCACTCATGAATCACACCTCCTAAGATCTCGAGACTAACTATTGCGCTCAGGTGTGTTTATTACGTGGAGATGCTGAGAAATTAGTATGGCGACGAGCGGGGAGGGCAGAAAGCAGAAGGCAGAAGGCAGAAGGCAGAAGGCAGAAGGCAGAAACTTTTCCCCGCCCACTGCCAACTGCCCACCGCCCACTGCTCTTTCTTAGTTCTTACCGAATATCACCCAATCGCCATGCGACGTGGCCATGAAGAAAAGCATGGGTAGCGACAACCAGGCGTTAGTGCGCGACGCCAGAAAGGCCTGGCGAGCTAATTCGGGTGGGGCCGCCGGCCCGGTCCCGGCGGTGGCGGCGATAATGCGTTTGTTGTTGGGCCAGATAATGCCCCAGACGTTCAGCATCATCATGATTCCCATGGCGCCACCTAAACCGATCGAGTGCGTCTTGTTGCTGGCCCAACCTTCACCGTTCACAGTTAAAGCGTAATCCAGATAGCAGAGGATCGCCGCGCACATCGCCACAATCAGGATTATTACTACAACTGCAAACACTCTTCCGTCTTTGGTGATCGCTGCGACCTTCTTGATGATCAGGAACTCAACCACGAAAGTGACACAGGGAATGATCAGCCAAACGAGCAGGACTAGCCACAAATTTACACTGCCGCCGCCCAGGTTGTTGGCATTCGCAACGTCGCCCTTAAGAATGTACATCGCGAAATACGCGAGGCCCGCCAACACTGTCAAGACAGCGCTCCAGCGGAAATACCACAGTGCTCGCGAAAGAAGATCCGGATTAACCTTCTTTTTGGTGTCGGGATCGAGTGCTTTCTGGACGGGAACGTTTACGAGGTTGAAAAAGTAGAGCAGCCCGATCCAGGTAATACCGGCAACGAAGTGGACCCAGCGAAAAATAATTCTCAGCAGCGCTTCGCTGTTGGGTGCGTGAAAGATGTCCTGAAAAATAGCCAGACTGATGGGGAGATGGGCAGTTGACTCAATTAGCATACGACCTCCGGATGATTGGTAGAACAGGCGAGTCCGCCTGTCTCGATCGATTCTGACAGAGCCGGTGTCTGTCCTTGCCTGTGTTCTTAATTGCGTGGTGACGGGCGCAGATTACACCCGGAGACAGCCGCGAGGCAATAAGGCTGCGGTCGGCATCGTCTGAACACTTAGCTTGGTCGGATTCAACTACAGTACGGGAGCGGTAGCGACCGCCGTCAACTACCAAGTCTCAATTGTCTAACGCTAAGCGTAACCTTCCTTGAATGCGACGTTCATCGAGGGCGGTCGCCGGTCGGCACGGTTCGGTTATTCATCCAATGGTCGCGGTCCTGGATCCATTCCGCGCACACTAGCCTGGTTGATCACGTGCACCTTCAGATCATCGTTAACGCGAATCTGACAAGAGAGTCGAACGTTGTCTGCGAGTTCTGTT